>NZ_JASBRN010000072.1 GCF_030149505.1 Nocardioides sp. | reverse complement strand
CTCAGCTCAAGCCGAGCATCAGAAGTGATTCGGACTACCCCGCCGAGCGCCCACCTCCACCGCCACCTCCGCGCCCAGGCCCACCCCGGGCGCGAGCGGCAGGTCGTCCCCGGACCAGAACATCCCGGGGTCGTAGTAGTTCGTGGGCAGGTGGTCCGGCAGCAGGCCCATCGCGACGTACGTCGCCGCGACGACCTCCGCGCAGTAGGTCAGCTCCGCGGGGGCCTGGCGGCGCACGCGGCCGCGGGCCCAGCGCCCGACCAGCTTGGCGGTGCTGGGGAACGGCGTGCCGTCGAGGCGGGCGATCGTGCGGAGCACCGCGTCCTCCATCACCGAGGTGATGCCGTCCGGACCGGGGTCGAGCTGCCGGAGCCAGGCCTGCTGGTCGTAGCGGTCGTGCCACTGCACCACCGCCGCGCGCAGGTCGTGGAGCTGCACGCCGCGCTGGTGCTGCCCGGTCCACACGTCGACCAGGCCCTTGCCGAGCTCGGCGTGCCACATCAGCGGCGGCAGGTCGTCGAGGACCACCGCCATGCCGACGTGGTTGACCGGGGCGTTGGTGAGGACCCGGATAGCGTGGTCGGCGGTCGAGCGGCCGCGGAAGAGCCACAGGTCGCCGGTGCGGGTCAGGTCCACGGCCCGGTCGAGGTCGATCCGGCTGTCGGGTCGCATGGGAGGAGTCTGGGCCATGGGTCTGCTGGGTGGAGGACGGGACGGCGGGGGGCGGCTCGGCGGCGCGGGTCGCGGGCGCCTCTGGAAGGTCCTCGGCGTCGCCGGTCTCGCCGGGGTCGCCGCGACCGGGGTCGTCGTCGCGCGCGACCACCGCCGGCGTACCCAGATGTCGCCCGACGAGGTCCGCGACCGGCTCCGCGAGCGGCTGGCCGCGGCCGAGGATTCCGAGAGCTGAGCGGCCCCTGCGGCGGGATACTCCGAACGAGATGTCACCCTCAGCTCGAGCTGAGGGTGAGAAGAAGTTCGGACTACCCCGCGTCGCGCCCTACTGCCCCACCATCGCCCCGACCCGGGTCGGGCTGAACCCCGGGAACACCGCGGCCGTAGAGGCGCTCGTGCGGGCCCTGACCACCTCGGCGAGGACCGAGCGGTAGTCGGTGGTGACGGCCAGGTCGGCGTCGTGCGCCTTGACCAGACCCGGCCAGCTGCCGTGGTAGCCGGCCCTGACCCCGCCGCCGACGAGGAACATCACGTTCCCCCAGCCGTGGTCGGTGCCGTAGTTGTCGTTCTCGACGACCCGGCGACCGAACTCCGAGACCGTCACCAGCGTGACCCGGTCGGCGTGGGGGCCGAGGTCGGTGAAGAACGCGGCGATCGCCTCGGCCAGCTGCGAGGCGTTGGTGCGCATCCGGCCCCACGAGAGCGTGCCGATGTCGGTGTGCATGTCCCAGTCGCCCTGGTCGACGGTCACGAGGGAGACGCCGACGTCGCCGCGGATGGTGCGCGAGACCGAGGACAGCGCCTTGCCCAGGTCCGTGCCGGGGTACGACGAGGTGCGGTCGGCCTGGGCCTGTGCCGGCGCGATGTCCTCGACCGCGGCCATCGCGGCGCGCAGGGCCGGTGCGAGGGGGCTGCGGGAGGATCCCCACATGGTGCCGAGCGAGCGCACCCGCTCGCCGGTGGGGTCCCATTTGTCGTCGCCCGCGATGCCGACCTTGTCCAGCCGGCGGAAGCTCATGATCGGCTCGGGGCCGTAGAACGCTCCGGGGGTGTCGCCGACGGCCAGGCCCTGCAGCGGGGTGGAGCCGGGGAGCTCCCCGAGGAGCCGGTTGAGCCAGCCGATCCGCTGGGTCGAACCGGGGGCGGCGTCCTCGACGAGTTCCATGGCCGCGAAGTGCGAGCGGTTGGGCACCGCCATGCCGGTGGCGTGCACGGCGGCGACCTTGCCCGCGGTCCACAGCGGCACCAGGGCCTCCAGCGCGGGGTTGAGCCCGAAGAAGTCGTCGCGGACGAGCAGCTGGTCGGCAGCGACGGCGATCCGCGGCCGTGCCTGGTAGTACACCGGGTCGCCGTGCGGGACCACGAGCGAGAGCCCGTCGGCGGCGCCGCGCAGGGACAGCACCACGACGACGTTGCCGGTGGTGCCGGCGGCTGCGGCGCTGCGGCCCATCGAGACCACGGCGGAGCCGACGGTGAAGGAGGCCCCGGCGACGCCGAGACCACGCAGGAAGCCGCGTCGGCTGACGTCGGCGCCCAGGAACTCGGGGCAGCCGCAGGCGCCGGCAGGGGCGGGGGAGTGGGAGGTCGAGGTCACCGCGCTCACCGTTCGTAGTGGAGGGGGTGGTCGAGGAAGGCACCGAGCAGCCGGTTGAAGCGCCACTTCACCAGGGCGTGGTCGGCGGTGATCACCTCGGTGGGCGGCAGGGTCAGGGCGGTGCACATGGCCTTGAGCACGCCTGAGCTCGAGGGGCGGCCGTGGAGGCGGCGCGAGAGGTGGTCGACCAGCTCGGCGAAGGTGATCGGCAGCTCGGGGACCCAGTCGAGGGGCTGGCGGTAGGTCACGCCCTTCGAGGGCCACCAGCCCCCGGCCAGCGACCAGTGGACCTCCATCGAGGCCAGCGCCCGGGCCGGGGTGGCCCACGCCCGGCTGTCCATCGGCTGGCCGTCGGGGCGCGGCCACTCCATCGGGGCCAGGCCGATCGTGGAGGACTGCCACAGCACGGCATTGGCCGCGTCCTCGTCACCCCGGGGGCGCGCCACCTCGGCGCCGAGGGCGCGGTAGGTGGCGACGAGGTCCTCGGACGGGTCGCGCAGCTTCGCACCGCGCGAGCCCTTGAACTCGGGCGAGCGCACGAGCTCGCGCAGCACCGGGGCGATCGAGGTGCCGCTGGCCAGGTAGACCTGCGCGAGCCGCTCGACCAGCGCCGCGGGCGGGTCGTCGCGCACGAACTTGACCGCGAGCCGGCGCGCCAGGCGCCGCGCGGTCTCGGGCCGTCGCGCGAGGTGGGTCAGGTAGCGGCGTACGAGGTCGCGACCGTCGGGGTCGGCGTTGGGGTCGGCGAAGTCCCCCACGCGCACGGGCCCGGTCCAGTGGTCCTCGGGCCGGTAGGAGGCCTGCCAGGAGCGGTACACGTCGACGCGGTAGCCGGTCAGGATGCGCGCGGAGGCCTTGACGTCGTCCTCGGTGTAGGCGCCGACACCGACCGTGTGCAGTTCGAGCAGCTCGCGGCCGAGGTTCTCGTTGGGGGCGCGCTTGGTCGACGTCGCCTGGTCGAGGTACATCAGCATCGCCGGGTGCGTGACCGCCTCGAGCAGCATCTCGTCGAAGCGGCCCAGGGCGTGGCGGCGGATGACGTCGCCGTAGGAGGAGCGCCAGGTCGCGTGGGCGTCGCCGATCGCGGCCACGTGCAGGTGGGACTCGAAGAACTCCGTCATCACCTCGAGCACCTGGCGCGGCGAGGTCATGCGCCGCACCAGCAGCCGGCGGCCGTAGTCCCACATCACCTCCCACGACCCGCGCACGTCCTCGACCTGGCGCCGCCACACGGTGGCTGCGTCCAGGTGCAGGTCGGGCCACCAGTCGCCCAGGGCGGCGTCCGCCGCCGGGTCGTCGTACGCCGTCGCCAGCTGCCGGTCGAACCAGGCGAGGCCCCCGCCAGCGGCGCGCACCTCCGCCACCAGCCCGGGGGTCGTGCCGTAGCTGAAGCGGCTGACCACGTGGCGGTCGGCGGCGCTGAGCACCGGGGTGGCGGCGTACCGAGCAGGGCGGTACTTCTTGCGTGGAGCGGGCACGGGGGCGTTCCTCACGGCGGGGGTCCGAGAGCGTCCCGGCCAGGGATGCGCCGGGGAGCGACTCCACTGTCGCGGTTGCGGCCGGTGCTGTCGCGTGATCCGGCCCCTCCTACCCCTTGGGTCACCGAGATTGACCCGAAAGGACTATCTGGACTGCTCGCTCCCTGGCCCGCGTGGTGCCTGGTGTCCACGGCGCCCTGACCACTAGCGTCGCGGTGCGCCTCACCCGTCCGGGTCCCGCGAGGGACGCGGGGTCGGGGTCGCCACCCGACCACCCGACGCACCACCACCCGGAGGACCCGTGTCCGACCAGTATTCGCCGCCGCCCCCGCCGCCCTCGGAGCCGACCGGCTCGACGCCGCCCCCTCCGTCGGCTCCGGGCTGGGACGAGACGGCCGCGCAGCCGCCCGCCCCGGCGTACGCCGCCGCCCCGCCGGTCATGCCCGGTCAGATGGGCGCTGGCCCGATCGGTGAGGTGCGCAGCACCGGCACCGCGATCCTGCTCTACATCGTCACCTTCGGCATCTACGGCATCTACTACTGGTACAAGGTGCACGAGGAGATGAAGCGCCACTCGGGCCAGGGCATCGGCGGCGTCGTCGCTCTGGTGCTGGCGCTCTTCATCGGCATCGTCATGCCCTACCTCACCTCGGCCGAGGTCGGCGGGCTCTACAAGCGTCGCGGCCAGAAGGAGCCGGTCAGCGGCGCCACGGGCCTGTGGTACTTCCCCGGCATCTTCATCCTGGTCGGCCCGATCATCTGGTTCGTGAAGACCAACGGCGCGCTCAACGACTACTGGAAGTCGCTCGGCGCCCAGGGCTGAGCCGGCCCGTCGCGGCGGCCCGTCACCTCGCGGAGGTGGCGGGCCGCTGTGCTGCTCGCCGCAGGTCGGCTCAGAGGTCCCACAGGTGCCGGCTGCCCGGCACCAGGTCCAGGTCGCGGTCGGCGCCGATCCGGCTGACGCTGGCCATCAACTCGGTCATCCGCCGCGACAGCTCGGCGTCGTCGCCGCCGCTGCCGTAGAACGCGTGCACGTCGTGCATCCCCGCGGTCGGGAAGAGCTCCTCGACCAGGGCGTCCACGTGCGGCGGGTCCGGGTGGGAGCCCGGTAGCGGGGCCAGGCAGCGGTGCTGGAGGTACGCCGTGGTCGCCTGCGTCCGGATCGCGATCGGCGTGTGCTCGACCAGCCACCGGTGCAGCCAGGTCTCCTCGTCGAGCTCGGCCGGCCGCCGCAGCACCGCGGTGTTGGCCAGGGCGTCGGCCCGCGACCCGTCGTAGGTCTCCGCCGGGTCGACTCGCCGGCGCTCCTCGACCAGCCAGCCGGCCGTCGTGGCGCGCGCGGCCAGCACCCGGGCGGCGGCCTCGGGGTCCGGGCCCCAGACGCTCACCACCGCCCCGATCGGGTCGCCGGTGCCGAACCGCAGCGCCGGCGCGACGTGCTCGTCGTCGAGGTTGACCTGCAGCCGCAGCGCGCCCGCCGACCGCAGCTCCTCGCGGAGCGCGGCGTCGGTCAGCCTCGCGGGGAGGTCCTCGCCCCACACCAGGAACATCGCCTTCGGGGTGCTCGTGGGCAACCAGGTCGTCACGGCCCCAGCGTAGTAGAACGTGTTCTTGTTTGCTGCCTGTCGTGGAGGTGACCCGGCCCGGGAGTGCCTGGCCGGGTGCCCGGGCCGGGTGGTTTGCTGCTGGCGGCCCCTCGGCGCTCAGCCCGTGGCGGGCAGATCGTCGAGGGGGAGCGGGACTATCCGCTCCGGCAGGGCGAGGTGCACCAGGTCGCTGTTGATGCCTCCGCGGCGGCACGCGGCGTGGATCTCGGCCGCCCAGCGGCGGTCGGTCGCGTCGACCGGGTGCGACCCGGGACGCGACCGGGCCACCGCGACCCGGCCGTCGGGGGCAAGGTCGTCCAGCAGGTGGCGCAGCATGTGGACCAGGGAGTCCAGCTCGCGTGGATCCGGCTCCTCCGGGCAGCCCTCGAGCTCCACCAGCCCGGGCATCGGGTGGTCGTGCTCGTCGATGAGCAGCAGCCACAGGCTGTGCCCGGTGAGGCGCTCGCGCTCGAGCAGGTGCCGCCAGGTGCGCAGCAGCTGCACCTGGTCGTCGACCACCACGAGGTCCGAGGGGTCGAGTGGGTCGGGGTCGTTCGGGTCGGGGTCGATGAGGTCCGAGAAGTCCATGCCCCGCAGCCTGCACGGATCCGGCGTACGGCGTCGGGCGTCATCCACAGGCGCGGCCGATGAACCTTCCGACGCCGAGCTCCTCACAGCACCGAGCGGTACACCTCGACCGTCCGCTCGGCGATCGCCGGCCAGCCGAAGGACTCGACCGCCCGGGCACGGCCGGCGCGGCCCATGTCCGCAGCTCGCTCCGGCGAGGAGACGACCTCGAGGAGGGCGGCGGCGAAGTCGGCGACGTACCGCTCGGGGTCCAGCGGGGTGCCGGTGCCGTCGGTGGCCTGCTCGATGGGCACGAGCACGCCGGTGGTGCCGTCGACGACCACCTCCGGGATGCCGCCGGTGGCGGTGGCGACGACCGCGGTCTCGCAGGCCATCGCCTCGAGGTTGACGATGCCGAGCGGCTCGTAGATCGAGGGGCAGGCGAAGGCGGTGGCGCCGGAGAGCAGCGCAACCACGTCGGCGCGCGGCAGCATCTCGGGGATCCACACGACGCCCCCGTCAGGGCCGGAGCCCGACCCGCGACCGGCCCGCAGGGAGGCGACGAGCGCCTCGACCTCGGCCAGGATCTCGGGGGTGTCCGGCGCCCCGGCGCACAGCACGACCTGCACCTCCGGCGGCAGCTCGGCGCAGGAGCGCAGGAAGAGCGGCAGCCCCTTCTGCCGGGTGATCCGGCCGACGAAGACGACCGACGGCCGGTCCGGGTCCACACCGAGCCGGCGGCACGCGTCGGGGTCGGGCCGCGGCGACCACAGCGTGGTGTCGATGCCGTTGTGCACGGTGTGGACGCGGGCCGGGTCGATCGCGGGGTAGGAGCGCAGCACGTCCTCGCGCATCGCGGCCGACACCGCGACGACGGCGGCCGCGGACTCGTACGCCGTCCGCTCGACCCACGAGGAGAGCCGGTAGCCCCCGCCGAGCTGCTCGGCCTTCCAGGGCCGCAGCGGCTCCAGCGAGTGCGCGGTCACCACGTGGGGGACGTCGTGCAGCAGCGCGGCGAGGTGGCCGGCGTGGTTGGCGTACCAGGTGTGGCTGTGCACCACGTCGGTCCCCGCGCACGCGTCGGCCATCGCGAGGTCGACCCCCATCGTCCGCAGCGCGGCGTTGGCCCCGGCGAGCGACTCCGGCTCGGCGTACGACGACGTCAGCTCCTCCGAGCGCTGCGCGCCGAACGCGTGCACGCGCGCCTCGACGTCGTCGCGCTCGCGCAGCGCCCGCACGAGCTCGGCCACGTGCACCCCCGCGCCGCCGTAGATCTCCGGCGGGTACTCCTTGGTCAGCACGTCGACTCGCACGGCAGCGAACCTACTCGCCCCCGACGGACCCGGATACGGTGGCGGCATGAGCGCCAGCGCCGGCCGCAAGAAAGTCCTCGCCATCGTCCTGGCGGGCGGGGAGGGCAAGCGGCTGATGCCGCTGACCGCCGACCGCGCCAAGCCGGCGGTGCCGTTCGCCGGGATCTACCGGCTGATCGACTTCGCGCTGTCCAACGTCGTGAACTCCGGCTACCTCAAGGTCGTCGTGCTCACGCAGTACAAGTCGCACAGCCTGGACCGTCACGTCACGCAGACCTGGCGGATGTCGACGATGCTCGGCAACTACGTCGCCCCGGTGCCGGCCCAGCAGCGCGTCGGCAAGCACTGGTACCTCGGCTCCGGCGCCGCGATCTACCCGTCGCTCAACCACATCCGCGACGAGCAGCCGGACATCGTGGTCGTGGTCGGCGCCGACCACGTGTACCGGATGGACTTCTCCCAGATGGTCGCCCAGCACGTGGAGTCCGGCGCGGCCTGCACCGTCGCCGCGATCCGCCAGCCGATCGCGCTGGCCGACCAGTTCGGCGTCATCGACGTGCACGCCGAGGAGCCCTCGCGCATCCGCGAGTTCCTCGAGAAGCCCACCGACCCCGTGGGCCTGCCCGACAGCCCCGGCGAGGTGCTGGCCTCGATGGGCAACTACGTCTTCGACGCCGACGCCCTGGTCGAGGCCGTCACGCGCGACTCCAGCACCACCGGCTCCAAGCACGACATGGGCGGCGACATCGTCCCGGCCTTCGTACGTCGCTCGCAGGCGGGCGTCTACGACTACAAGGACAACGTGGTGCCCGGCGCGACGGCGCGCGACCAGGGGTACTGGCGCGACGTCGGGACCCTGCGCTCGTACTACGAGGCCCACATGGACGTCGTCTCCCCGATGCCGGTCTTCAACCTCTACAACACCGAGTGGCCCGTCTACACCTCCTACGGCCCGCAGCCCCCGGTGAAGCTGGTGCAGGGCGCCGGCGGCTCCCCGGCCACCACCGACGAGGCCGTGCTCTCCCCGGGCGTCGTGGTCAGCGGCGGCAAGGTCAGCCGCTCGGTGCTCTCGCCCGACGTGCGGGTCGAGGACGGCGCCGAGGTCACCGGCTCGGTGCTGCTGCACGGCGTCGTGGTCGGTGAGGGCGCGGTCGTGCGCAACACCATCCTCGACAAGAACGTCGTCGTTCCCCCGGGCGCGAGCATCGGCGTCGACCCCGAGGCCGACCGCGAGCGCGGGTTCCTGGTCACCGAGGGCCTCACCGTCCTCGGCAAGGACCAGCCCTTCCCCGCGTGACCCGCGTGACCCGCGTGACCCTCGTGGCCTCGCCCCGCCCGAGCTGCTGATGACCGAGCGACCACGCTTCTCGCGCGCCGAGCTGGAGTCCTTCCGCGACGCGGAGGTCCCCGACCTGCTCCCCGGGCCGGCCGACCCGCCGACCCGGCTGCTCTTCGTCGGCATCAACCCCGGTCTGTGGACCGCCGCCACGCAGACCCACTTCGCCCACCCCGGCAACCGCTTCTACCCCGCGCTGCTGCGTGCGGGGGTCATCACCGAGCCGGTCGACGCCGCCGCCGGGATGAGCGAGGAGGACCGGGACCGGTTCCGGGCCCGCGGCATCGGCATCACCAACCTGGTGCGTCGCGCCACGGTGCGTGCCTCGGAGCTGACCGCCCCCGAGCTGCGCGAGGGAGGAGCCGAGCTGGTGCGGCTGGTCGAGCGCGTGCGACCTCGCGTCGTCGCGGTCGCCGGCGTCACGGCGTACCGCCAGGCCTTCGCGCTGCCCAAGGCCGTGCCCGGGCGGCAGCCGGAGCCGATCGGGCCCGCCGAGCTGTGGGTCGTGCCGAACCCCAGCGGGCTCAACGCGCACGAGACCGTCGCCACGCTGGCCGAGGCGTACGCCGAGGTGGGGCGGGCGGCCGGGCTGTTGCCGCTGCAGCCCTGAGGCCCGGGCCGGCCGAGCCCCGCGGGGCAGCGGCTCAGTCGCGGCGGACGACGAGGGCGTTGGCGACGTTGCGCAGCACGGAGTCCGAGGGGTCGTTGAGGACCCGCAGCGTGCCGGAGCGGCGACCGACCATCGTGGTGGAGCCGCCGCCGTCGAGGTTGAGCGCCTCGTCGGCGCCGAGGTCCTGCATCATCCGGGCGAGCTCGACCATCGTGTAGCCGCGGCTCTCCTCGGAGCGGCCGTCGACGGCCAGCATCAGCACCTCGTTGGTGTCGCGGTCGATGCCGACCGCGGTGCGGGGGTGCATCTCGGCGTCGTCGACGACCATCACCTGGCCGTCGTCGATGAGCAGCTTGGAGCCAGTGATCACCAGCTGCGGGCGGCCGCGCAGCCACCAGGAGACGTGCGCCGGCCCGCGCCCCAGCTTGCGCAGCTCCACCGCACCCGGTCCGCGCCCGACCAGCACGATCCCGCGGATCTCGCGACCCGGGCGGAGCTTGCCGCGGTTGGCCACGACCCGGCCGTCGCGGATCTCGACCATCCGGATGTCGCGCTGCTGACCCTGGGTCACGGCGTAGCCGGGGGAGCGGCCCCACCGCGGCGTGTAGACGCCGATGCCGCCGGGCAGCACGAAGTGGCTGTTGACGTTGGTGACCCGCGCGCCCGGGCGCTCGCGGATGCGTCCGGTAAAGGTGACCTCGCCGAACTGCGGGCGGCCCTTCCGGGTCAGGTAGAAGCCCTGGTTCCACCCCGTCTCGCGGGCGTTCATCAGCCCGCTGCGCGGGGAGGCGCTCACGCCGAGCGGTGCGCCGGTGCGGCCGATGTCGTAGAAGTCGCCGTTGACGGCGGCCAGCACGCCGTTGCGACGCGCCATCGTCAGCACGTCCTCGACCGCGGCGACCCGGCCGGGGTTGACCACGTCCAGCCGCACGCCCGGGGTGTCGAGGTCGACCGCCAGCAGGTGCGCCTGGATCGGCCCGCGCGCGTCGGTCTGGCCCCAGCGGGTGTAGGTGACGCCCGGACCCATCGGCTGCTGCACCGGCGTGGTGCGCAGCAGCGGCGTCTGGTCCTTCGGGGAGACGTACGGCGCGATCGGGCCGCGTCGGCGGTCCGAGCTGTGCCGGGTGTGCCCGCTGTCCCCGAAGGCGGCGACCCGCGTCTGCCACTGCGCCCCCGCCGACCGCTCCCGGGAGCGGTCCTCACCCTGGGAGCCCGCGCTGGTGGCGGCCGGCAGGCCGGTCGCCACCAGGCCGCTCACCGCGAGGGCGGCGACGGCAGCGCGCAGGGTGACCGAGGACACCCGGGCATGTTACGTGAGTGACGGGTGTGACACGCCGAGCCGCGTGTCGCGCTCCCCGGGCCGGTCGGGCCGACCTCAGCGCATCGGCAGGTGGACGACCACGTCCTCGAGCAGGACCGCCGCCGACGTACGGCTGCCCATGCCGACGAAGGTGTCGCTGAGCGGGCTGGCCAGCAGGAAGAGCGACTGCCCCTCGGGGACCTCGACGCCCACGGCGGGCAGGTCGATGCGGACCTCCTCCCCGACCAGCGGCAGCTCGGCGCGGAAGGGCAGCACGTTGTTCTGCACCAGGGCCGCGTCGGCGGGCGAGGTGCCGACCGCGAGCCCGTAGAAAGCCCGGCTGTCGACGCCCAGCGTGGTGGCCAGGGCGGTGAGGTGGCTGCTGCCCGCGATGGTCAGCGGACCGGCCGCGATCTCGGTGGCGACCGGCACACCGGCGGTCGCGGTGGTGGCCACGGGGCCGATCGGGACCTCGGTGCGCGGGCGCACCGAGCGGGTCGTCACGCAGGTGTCGCTGGGGGTGGCGAGGTGGAAGCGGCCGTAGCCCGTCAGCGTCTTCGGGCCGCCGCGCAGCGCCCGGTCGAGGAAGCGCAGGGTCAGGTCGGTGAAGTCGCCGTCGGCGAGCTTCCGGGCGCACGGGTCGCCGTCGACGGCGATGCCCGAGGGCAGGACCGCCGGGAGCACGTGGCCACCGTTGTAGGCGGTGAAGATGCTGCGCTTGCGCGCCCGCTTCGTCAGCGCGACGTCCCAGTTGCGGATCGCCTGCTCGAGCGGGAAGAGGGTATCGGTGGTGCCCTGCCCGAAGAGCACGGGCACGTCGATCCTCGCGCCCTGCGCGACCTGCCACTTCGGCCCGTTCTTCTCCATGAACGCCACCATGTCCTCGGTGCCCGGGACCGAGCCGTCGGGCCAGGTGCCGAGGGCGGCGCCCTCGACGAGTGCCTTGTAGACGTTCTCCGGCAGCGCCTGGCTGGGCAGCGAGGCGGCCGAGAGCAGCAGCGCCCACTCGGTGCGGACCGTGTCGCTCGGGGCCAGGCTCTCGTTGAGGTCGTGCCAGGTGATCTCGGGGACCAGCGCGTCGACGACCTGACGCCCGGTCGCCCGGATCTCCTCGAAGGCCATGAGGAACTGGTAGCCGCCGCCGTACGAGCCGCCGATCGCGCCGATGCGGGGATCGCCGGGACCGTCCTGGAGCACCCAGGGGAGCTCGCTGACCAGCTCGACCAGCGCGCGGACGTCCTTGCCCTCGAAGTCGGGGTTCTCCACGTGCGCCTTGCCACCGGACTCCCCGAAGCCACGCTGGTCGAAGGAGAGCACGCCGTAGCCGGCGTCGGTGAAGCGCTGCGCCTGCTCCGGTGTCGTCCACCGCGAGCCACCCCACCCGTGCGACTGGAAGACCAGCGGCACCGGACGTCGCTTGCTGGCGCCGGCCGGCTTGAAGACCGAGTAGCAGATGTCGACCGGTTCGCTCGTGCCCGGCTCCGGCACGCTCTGCAGGCAGCCGTCGGTCTGCTCGACCGCGCGGCCGGCTGTCGCGGCCGCGGCGGCCGGTGCCGCGGTGCCGGAGGCGGCTGGCGCGGCGGGCACCAGCCCCAGGGAGGTGGCGGCCAGGACGGTGCCCAGGCCTGCGGCGAGGACGGCTCGGGTGCTGCGACGCACGGTGGTGCTCCTAGTGCTGGGGACGTCGGGACGACGTGGTTGCCCGGGACAACGAGAGACGCCCGTCACAGGTCACGAGCCCGCGACGTGGTCGGCCTCGCACGAGGGGGGACGGCGACGGCGTACGGTCGCGGGGTGGGCGCGTGGAACACCCTCCTCGAGGGGGACAACCTCGCGGTGCTCGGGCGGCTGGCCGCGGAGGGCGCTCGCTTCGACTTGGCCTACCTCGACCCGCCGTACAACACCGGCAGTGCGCTGACCTTCTCCGACCGCGCGACCTCGCACGCGACGTGGGTGGAGCACCTGCGGCCGCGGCTGGAGGCCGTGCGAGCGGTGCTGGAGCCGACGGGAGCGGTCTTCGTCAGCATCGACGACCACGAGGTGGCCCGCACCCGGCTGCTGCTGGACGAGGTGATGGGCGAGGAGCAGTTCCTCGCGCAGGTGGTGGTCGAGCTCAACCCCAAGGGCCGCCAGCTGGGGCCGGGGTTCGCGACCAGCCACGAGTACCTGCTGGTGTACGCCGTCGCGCGCGCCTCGTGCGCGCTGGACGCCTCCACGAGCGAGACGGTCGACCCGGCGGACTTCCCGCACCTCGACGAGGCGAGCGGCCGGCGCTACCGGTTGCTGCCGCTGCGCAACACCAACAAGAAGTTCAACCCCACGACCGCGCGGACCCTGCACTACCCGCTGTGGGGCGACCCCGCGACCGGCCGCGTCCGCACCACCGCCTTCGACGGCGAGCAGGGCCCGGCGCTCGAGATCGTGCCGGTCTTCGGCGACGGCTCGCCCGCCGTGTGGCGCTGGAGCCCCCCGCGGGTCGAGGAGCGCCCCGACGACCTGGTCTGCCGCGTCGTCCAGGGCCGGCGCGGTGAGCGGGTCGACGTCTACCAGCGCGACTGGCTGCACGAGGGCCGACGCAAGAAGCTGCGGACCGTCTGGCTGGCCGAGGAGGTCGGCTCCACCGACACCGCGGTGGCCGAGCTCAAGGCGCTCGTCGGCCCGGTCTTCGCCTCGCCCAAGCCCACGGGGCTGCTGCGCCGGGTGCTCGGCACCTTCCCCGACGACGCGCGCGTGCTCGACCCGTACGCCGGCAGCGGCACCACCGGGCACGCCCTCGCCCTGCTCAACAGCGAGGACGGCGGCCGTCGCACGTGCACCTCGATCAACCTCCCCGAGCCGGTGCCGCCCGGCTCGCCCGCGGCGGCCGCGGGCCTGGTCACGGTCGCCGACGTCACCCGCGCCCGGCTCCGGGCCGTCGCGACGGCGTACGGCGGTGGGCTGGACGAGCGGGTCGGCTGACCCGGTCGGACGGGGCGGTCAGGCGACCCCGACCGCCTCCTCGAGGTTCGCGACCTCGTCGTCGAGGAAGCCGAGGAGGCGCTGCAGGTGCGGCACCGTGCGCCGGCAGCCGGTGAGCCCGAAGCCCAGCTGGCCGTCGTAGGAGGTGCAGGTGATGTTGAGCGCCATGCCGTTGATCGGGATCGACAGCGGGTAGGTGCCGGTGAGCCGGGCGCCGTTCCAGTAATGGGTCGTGCGCGGGCCGGGCACGTTGCTGATGATCAGGTTGTACGGCGGGCGCACGATGCCTTCCATCCGCAGCAGCGGCGCGAGGATCATCGGCGCCTGGCCGAGCGCGCTCATCGCGAGGATCTGCGTCTGGGTCATCGACGACAGCGCCTCCTTGCCGTCGCGCATCGACAGGTGGATCCGGTCCAGGCGCTGCGCCGGGTCCGCGACGTGCGTGGCGAGCTGGACCATGATCGAGCCGACCGCGTTGCCGCCGTCGCCGGAGGCCACCTGCGACTGCTTGGCGTTGAGGCCCACCGGCACCATCGCGACCATCGGGTCCTCGGGCAGCGCGTCGAGCTCGAGGAGGTAGGTGCGCATCGCGCCGGCGCACATGGCGAGCACGACGTCGTTGAGCGTGGTGCCCGAGGCCTTGGCGATCGCCTTGAGCCGCTCGATCGGCCAGTCGTCGGCGGCGAAGCGCCGGGCGCCGGTGATGGACTGGTTGAAGATCGTGCGCGGGGTGTGGAAGGAGACCGCGGAGGTCTGGTTGCGCACGCCCTTGGACAGGGTGCGCACCAGGGCGCCGGGCATGCCGGCGGCCTCGGAGGCGATGCCGAGCGCGGTGCGCAGGGCCGCCGCCGGGACCTCGGGGAGGCTGCCGCCGCCGTCCTCGGCGGGCTTGCGGCGCGGCCGCGACTGCTTCGCCCAGGGAGCGCCCATGTCGCGCTCGTCGGGGTCGGTCGACAGCACGCTCTGCATGAGCCGCATCGCCGAGACGCCGTCGACGAGGGCGTGGTGGATCTTGGTGTACATCGCGACCTTGCCGTCGGCCAGGCCCTCGATCACGTGCGCCTCCCACAGCGGCCGCTCCCACGCCAGGCGGGTCGAGTGCAGGCGGGAGCAGAGCTCGAACAGCTCGCGGTAGCGCCCGGGCTGCGGCAGCGCGCTGTGCCGCACGTGGTGCTCGATGTCGAACTGCTGGTCGGGGCGCCACACGAGCTGGGCGGCCGTCTTGGCGGAGCGGTGCGGGTGCTTGAGGAAGAGCGGGGAGATCTCCTCGGTGCCGCGCATCGACTCGAACATCTCCCGGATGTAGTCCGGGCCCGCGCCCTCGGGCTTCTCGAACAGCTGCAGCCCACCCACGTGCATCGGCATCGATCGGTTCTCGGAGAGGAGGAACGCGGCGGAGGTGGGGTCGATGACGGAGACCACGAGGTGCCTTTCGATGGGTGGAGCCGGTGGAGCGCGGTGAGGGGGTGCTGCCCGCGGGGGCCGGGTGGCGATCCTCCTCCGGCGTGACGCCTGTCACAAGCACCCACCTACGGGTGAGAACGCCCGAGCCTCCCGCAGGTGACGGTGGGCCCGTCAGTCGTCCACAGGACGGACCTGCCCGGCCTCCTCCCCAGCCCGTCGTACGCCGGGCCGCGGACGCCCCGCGCGCTGCCAGCGTGTCCCCTGCAGCGCGCCGGACCCGCCGGCGCCGGACCCTCGGGAGACCCGCATGACCACCACGACCCAGCCCGCCCAGCCCCGCCAGTCCGCCCGCCGGCGGTCGCTGCTGGCCCGCGCCAGCCTCGCCGTCTCGGCCGCCCTCGCGGCGCTGCTGGTGACGGCTGCCTCCGGGGGCGCCGCGCCCGACGCGAAGGCCCCGGCACCCGACACCATCGTGAAGGTCACCGGCAACGCAGCCGAGGGCTTCGGCATCGAGTACTACGACGGCTCCTCCGCCTTCCCGCCGACCGACTCCGAGGCGATGGCGGAGTGCCAGGAGTACACCGCCAAGGTCGGCCGCATCCGCTGCCGCGTCGAGGTCAAGACGTGGTACCGCGACCTGGTCGACACCAAGCGCGCGATCAAGCACGCCCGCCGCAGCTGAGCCGCCGGCCGCCGCCCCGGCTCACAACGAGTCGCGCAGCTCCTGCACGACGGAGTCGACCACGGCGACCAGGTCGCCCCCCGTGCGCTCGGCCACCGCCCGCTGGCGCTGGTAGGAGGCCCCGCGCTCGACGAGTCCCAGGACCCCCTGGAGCTCCTCGGCGCAGCCCAGGCGCTCGGCGACCGGGGCCAGTCGCGCGACCAGGTCCACCAGGTCGTCGGTGACCAGGCGCTCGCTGGAGTCGGCGTCGAGGATGACGATGGCGTCGAGGCCGTAGCGCGCCGCGCGCCACTTGTTCTCCTGCACGTGCCAGGGGGGCAGGACGGCGAGCCGATCCCCGCGCGCGACCCGCTCGTCGAGGTCGACGACCAGGCAGTGGCACAGCGCGGTGAGGGCCGCGAGCTCGGTGAGGGTGGAGACCCCGTCGCAGACCCGGTTCTCCAGGGTGCCGAGGTGGGGTGCGGGGCGGACGTCCCAGCGGATCTCGCTCAGCTCGTCGATGACGCCGGTCGTCAGCTGGTCCTGGGCGAAGGACTCGAACTCCGCCCAGGTCTGGAACTGGAAGGGCAGCCCGGCCGTGGGCAGCTGCTGGAACATGAGCGCCCGGTTGGACGCGTAGCCGGTGTCGGTGCCCGCCCAGATCGGCGAGGAGGCCGACAGCGCCTGGAGGTGGGGGTAGTAGGTGAGCAGCGCCGAGAGCACCGGCATGACCCGGTCGCGCTCGGGGAGGCCGACGTGCACGTGGACGCCCCAGATGAGCATCTGCCGCCCCCACCACTGGGTGCGGTTGATCAGCTCGGCGTACCGGTGGCCCTCGGTCAGCTGCTGGGTGGTCCAGGAGGCGAAGGGGTGGGTGCCGGCGCCGTAGAGGTCCAGGTCGAGCCCGTCGGCGACCGGGACGACGGCCTCGACCGTGGCGCGCAGGTCACCCATCGCCTCCGCGACCGTGCCGCAGACCCCGGTGACGGCCTCGACGGTGTTGCGCAGCAGCTCCTTGTGCAGCTTGGCCGGGTCGGGCAGCCGGCCCGCGGCGGCCGCGAAGAGCTCGTCGGCGTCGTTGCGCAGGTCGCGCGAGCGGCGGTCGACGAGGCCGAGCTCCCACTCGACGCCCAGGGTGGGCTCGGGGGAGCCCCGGAAGTCGATCCGCACCCGCCCAGCGTTCCACACCGCGACCCACCACCGCGTGTCCAGGCTCACGTGCCGTGGCTCCGGGTGACGGCTTGGGGCGTCGCGGCGGACCCTGACACGATCAGCCGGTGGACGCGCGCGAGGTGAACCTGGGCCTGGACCTGTGCCTGCGCGTCGGTGAGCTGCTGCTCTCCAGCGGAGCCGGCGCCGCCGACGTGACGGCGACGATGCAGTCGTTGTCCTTCGCGCTCGGCCTGCGGGGCGCGCAGACCGACATCACGTTCACGTCGCTGTCGATGACCTACCAGGACACCCCCGACGACCTGCCGATCGTGAGCACGCGCCAGGTCAAGCAGCGCGCCATCGACTACGAGGACCTCACCCGTGTCGACCACCTCGTGCGCGACGTGCTCCGCGGCGAGCTGGACCTGCGCGGGGCGCGCACGGAGCTGGGCCGGATCACCTCCACCGGCCACCCGCGGCACCGGTGGGCGGTGACCCTGGGCTGGGGCGTCATGTGCTCGGGCGTGGGCCTGCAGCTCGGGGGAGACGCGGTCGTGGTCGGCCTGGCGGCGCTCGCGGCGATCACGATCGACCGGCTGCAGCTGCGGATGGCCCGACGCCGGATGCCCGCCTTCTACCAGCAGGTGGTGGGCGGCGGGGTCGCGACGCTGATCGCGCTCGGCGTCGGCGCGACCCCGGTCAGCGTCGACGTGTCCCAGGTCGTGACCGCCAACATCATCATGCTGCTCGCCGGCATCGGCTTCATGGGCGCCCTGCAGGACGCCCTCACCGGCTTCTACGTCACCGCCACAGCCCGCCTCACCGAGGCGTTCCTGGCGACGGCCGGCATCATCGCGGGCGTCTCGGGCGGGCTCTCGATCGGTCGCGTGCTCGGGCTGGAGATCCCGCGCCTCCAGCCGGGTCAGTACACCCTCCAGAGCGTCGGTGTGCTGGCGCTCGGCTCGGCCATCGCGGCGGCGGCCTTCGCCTTCTCCTGCTACGCCCCCAAGCGGATCCTCGGCCCGATCGCGCTGGTCGCGGGGACGGCGATCACCATCAGCGGGATCCTCCAGGAGGCCGGGCTGGCTCGTGCCTGGGGCATCGCGATCGCGGCGTTCTTCGTCGGCCTGGTCAGCTTCGCGATCGCCGGCCGGATGCGGGTGCCGCCCTTGGTCGTGGTCGTCTCGGCGATCGTGCCGATGCTCCCCGGCCTGTCGATCTACCGCGGCCTCACGCTGCTGGGCGAGGGCGGCTCCAGCGTTCCCGAGGGCCTGCTGGCGATGTCCGCGGCCATCTCGGTGGCGATCGCGCTGTCCTCCGGGGTGATCCTGGGGGAGTACGTCGCCCAGCCGCTCAAGCGTGAGGCGGCTCGGCTCGAGTCCCGCCTCACCGGCCCCCGCCTCGTCGGTCCGGTCGACCACTCCGAGCGTCGCGACCTGTGGCGACGCCGTCGGAACGCACCGCTCCCCGCCGGGTCCGAGGACCCGACGGGGAGGCGGCGCCGTCGCAGCCGCGCCCGGCAGGGCGGCTAGGGCGTCGCTGCGACTGCTCGCGTGAGCGGGGAGGAACCTGCTCAGCCGCGGCCGGAGAGCTGCTCCTCCGGCTCCTCGGTCGCCAACCCACGACGGGCCCGCTGGCGGGCGGTGCCGCCGACGATCCGGGCGGGGGTGTCCTCGCCGTACTCGTGCTCGTGGCCGGCCAGCACGCCACCGTCCTCGTCGCGCACCCGGAACGGGATGGCCCCGCCGACCTCGACGGCGTGACGCTCCTGCCCGCGCGTGGCCCGCAGGCTGGCGGCGATCGAGACGCCGATGATCGTGGAGATGACCGCCAACGAGATCGTCGTCGGGACGTAGTAGACGTCGATCTTGAGCAGCATCTTCACGCCGACCCACATCAGGACCAGGGCCAGGCCGACCTTGAGGTAGACGAAGCGGTGGACCAGGTCGGCGAGCAGGAAGTACATCGCCCGCAGGCCCAGGATCGCGAAGGCGTTGGCGGTGAAGACCAGGAAGACCTCGTCGGTGACCGCGAAGATCGCGGGGATCGAGTCGACCGCGAAGATCACGTCGGTGACCTCGACCAGCACCAGCACCGCGAGCAGCGGGGTGGCCACGAGCAGCCCGTTGTGGCGCACGAAGAAGCGCTGGCCGCGGTACTCCTCGACCATCGGGATGCTCCTGCGGAACAGCGAGAGCACCTTCGACCTCGACGGGTCGATGTGGCTGTCGCGTTGGCGCAGCATCTTGTAGCCGGTCACCAGCAGGAACGCCGCGAAGAGGTAGAGGATCCAGGCGAAGTTCTCGATCAGCGCGGCACCGCCGGCGATGAAGATGCCTCGGAAGACCAGGGCGCCGACGACGCCGTAGAAGAGCACCCGGTGCTGGTACTCCCGGGGGACGGCGAAGAAGCTGAAGATGATCGCCCAGACGAAGACGTTGTCGACGGCCAGGGACTTCTCGATCAGGTAGCCGGCGTAGTACTGCTGTCCGTACTCCGCGCCGTACTGCCACCAGATGACGCCGCCGAACGCGACGCCGAAGGCGACCCAGACCGCTGACCAGGTCGCGGCCTCGCGCACGCTGATCGCGTGCGCGTCGCGGTGCATGAACAGGTCGAGCGCGAGCATGGCGACGATCACGCCCAGCACGGCGAACCACGCCCAGAAGGGGACATCCATCGGGGACCTCGTTTCATCTCGGTGAAACGAAGGTCTCCCCGGACCTCGCGGTCCCCGGGCCCCGGAGCCGGTCGGCTCGTAGTGACGGGACGTCGGTGGTGGGTACTCCCCCTCGGCCCGGGCTGGCCCGGACGTCCCCCATGATGCCTAAGTGGACCGGTTCACTCAAGTTAAAAGTCGGGTCCGGGTGGACCACTGGTCCAGCCGGTCCAGCCACGCCTGCCCGCGGCCGTCGAAGGCCCCCGTGCCGGCGTGCGCCGCGGTCCACACCTCGTCGCGGGAGGCCTCTGCGGCGGCGACGACCTCGGGCGGGTAGCCGTAGGCGGCCTGGTGCTCGGCGAACTCGTCCTCGTCGTCGACGTACCAGGTGCCGTCGGCTCGCTGGATGACGTCGAGGTCGAGGTCGACGCAGCGCACCTCCACCCCGTCGGGGCCCGGCTCGAGGACCGGGGGCGTGGTCATGTCGACGTACGTCGAGCACCAGATGCCGGGGGCGTGGAAGGTCGCGGCCCACCAGCGCTCGCGGGGGAAGAGCGTGACGGTGTCGACGTCGGAGTGGAACTCCATGCCGGGGCGGTGGTGGTGGGTGCCGGCGGTCGCGCCCACCCAGTCGCCGAGCTCGTCGGAGCCGAGCCAGAGGCCGGCGTACTGCCAGTGGGGCCGCTCGCCCCACTTCGACATCCGGACGTGCAGAGGGTCCCCGAGCTCCATGCCCGGGGACCCTACGCGGTGGGGGGCGCTGCTCAGACCAGCTGGGTCTTCGCCGGCAGGACCTTCTTGGAGACCTTCGCGACGACGTCCTGGTAGCGCGAGCCCGAGAGCTTGGCGAACCAGTGCAGCGCGTGCGCGTCGATGCCGACCAGGACGCGGGCCTGGTCCTTCTCGATGCCGCGGACGATGATCTCGGCAGCCCGCTCGGGGGTCATCTTGGCCAGCTTCTCGTCGAAGAGCTTCGCGGTGGCCGCCTTGTCGTCCTTCTCCGAGACCCGGGCGTTGCGGGCGATCGCGGTCTTGATTCCGCCCGGGTGCACGACGGTCACGCCGACGGGGTGCCCGGCGATGAGCATCTCCTCGCGCAGCGCCTCGGACATGCCGCGCACGGCGTACTTGGTGGCGTTGTAGATCGACTGGCCGGGCATCGAGACCAGGCCGAAGAGCGAGGACAGGTTCACGACGTGGCCGTCCCCGGAGGCGATGAGGTGGGGCAGGAACGCCTTGGTGCCGTGCAGGACGCCGTTCAGGTTGATCCCGAGGATCCAGTCGATGTCCGTCCAGGCGAGGTCCGCGAGGTCGCCGGACAGGGCGACGCCGGCGTTGTTGACCACGACGTTGACCCGGCCGAACTGCTCGGCCACGGCGTCGGCGTAGGCCTCGAAGGCGGCGCGGTCGGCCACGTCGAGGCGGTCGGAGCGGACCTCGCGGGCGCCGGCGCCCTTGACGAGGTCGACGGTCTCGGCCAGGCCGGCCTCGTCGACGTCGGAGAGGGCCAGCAGCGAGCCCTTGCGGGCGAGGTTCAGCGCGAGGGCGCGACCGATGCCGGAGCCGGCCCCGGTGATGACGACGACCTTGTCGGACAGGTTCTTCATGCGGAGACAGCCTCTCGGGACGGGGTGGTCACGGGGGAGGTCTCCCCGGTGACGGTGTAGGCGGCGAGGTCGAAGCGCGACAGCAGCCGACGGAAGGTGAAGGTGGCGCGCGGCCACAGCGTGGTGTTGCGGCCCTCGGAGTCGAGGTACCACGACGCGCAGCCGCCGGTGGTCCACACGGTGCGCTTCATCCGCTCCTGCAGGCCGGCGTTGAACTGCGACGTGACGTCCTCGCGGGGCTCGACGGTGGCGAGCCGGTGGGTCCGCATGGTGCGGATCGCGTCGCGGATGTAGGCGACCTGCGACTCGATGATGAAGACCATGCTGGAGTGGCCCAGCCCGGTGTTGGGGCCGACCATCATGAACAGGTTCGGGAACTCCGGGATGGTCGTGCCCTTGTAGCCCGCCATCCCGTGCTCGGCGAAGCGCTCGGCCAGGGTGCGGCCCGTGCGTCCGGTGATCTGGTGGGCGATCGGGATGTCAGTGGTGTGGAAGCCCGTCGCCACGACCAGGGCGTCGATCTCGCGCTCGGTGCCGTCGGCCGTCACGATCCCGCTGCCGGTGATCTTCTCGATCCGGTCGGTGACCAGCTCGACGTTGTCGGAGGCGACGGCGGGGTAGTAGCCGTTGGAGATGAGGATGCGCTTGCAGCCGATCTCGAAGGTCGGCGTGAGCTTCTCGCGCAGCACCGGGTCCTTGACGGCCTTGCGCAGGTTGCCCAGGGCGGCCGCCTTCGCCGGGGCGGCGATCCTGGGCTGCAGGGTGAAGGCGGGGACGTAGGTCTCGCGGCCCCAGTAGATCGCCGTGCGGTAGAGCTTCTGCAGCCCGGGCACGTGCCGCAGCGCGGCCTTCTCGAGCGCGGAGTAGGTGCGGTCGTGGCGGGGGAGCACGTAGGGCGCGGTGCGCTGGTAGAGATCCAGGCGGCCCACGATCTTCTGCAGCTCGGGGACGATCTGGATGGCCGAGGCGCCGGTGCCGATGACGGCCACCCGCTTGCCGGTCAGGTCGACGGAGTGGTCCCACTGCGCGGAGTGGAAGACCTCGCCCTGGAACGTCTCGATGCCCTCGATCTCGGGGAGCTTGGGCTCGGAGAGGCCGCCGGCGCCCGAGAGCAGCGTGCGGGCGGCGTACGTCGTCGAGCCGGTGGGGCCCTCGGTCTCGACCAGCCAGCGCTGGGACTCCTCGTCCCAGGCGGCGGCGACGACGCGGGTGTCGAAGACGAAGCGGTCCAGGACCCCGGACTCGCGGGCCACGCGCTGGAGGTAGGCGTGGATCTCCGGCTGTCGCGAGAACGACATCGACCAGTCGGGGTTGGGGGCGAAGGAGAAGGAGTAGAGCTGGCTCGGCACGTCGCACGCGGCACCGGGGTAGGTGTTGTCGCGCCAGGTGCCGCCGACGTCGGAGCCCTTCTCGATGACGACCAGGTCGCGCTCGCCGTCCTCGTCGAGCTTGATGGCGGCGGCCAGGCCGGCGAAGCCGGAGCCGATCACGAGGTGGTCGACCACACGGTGGGTGGCAGGAGTGCTCATGCTTCGACGGTAGTGGCGTTATTGAAAAAGTGTCAATAGACTGCCCGACGTGACCACCCGCACACCGAGCACCCGCACCCGGCTCAGCCCCGAGGAGCGCCGCTCCCAGCTGCTCGACCTCGGGGTCCGGCTGCTCTCCAGCCGGTCGCTGGACGAGCTGAGCATCGACCTGCTGGCCGAGGAGGCCGGCATCTCGCGCGGGCTGCTCTACCACTACTTCGGCTCGAAGCAGGCCTTCCACGAGGCGGTCGTGCGCCGCGCCGCCGACGACCTGGTCGCCCAGACCGCGCCGCCGGTCGAGGGGGAGCCGCTGCACCGGCTGCTGGTCTCGATGACCGCCTACCTCGACTACGTCGACACCAACCACGCGGGCTACCTGTCGCTGGTCAAGGCCGCCCAGGGCGGCAACGACACGCTCCGGGAGATCTACGACCAGGCGCGCGCCGCGCTGACCGACCGCATCTTCCGGGAGGACGCGCAGGGCCAGATCATCCGCGAGACCCCGCAGACCCGGCTGCTGGTCAAGGCGTGGGCGGCCTTCGCCGAGGAGGTCGTGCTCGGCTGGAAGGCCGATCCGGCGGGCGTCACCCGCGAGGAGGTCCTCGACGTGCTGGTGATGTCGTTGCCGGCGCTGGTCGGGGTGCTGCCGCCGCGGGAATGAGCGGGTGGGACGGGCCGCCGGCGGCCGGGGGAGTCTCAGGACCCCGGCGCAGCGGACCCGTCCCGGGGGACCGAGTAGTTGCCAAGCTCCCCAAGACCCGAGATTAGGTCGGTCCCGGGAGCCGGCCAAGGCGGTGGCGGCCGCTGGCCGGGAACGGTCGCTGACGGCGTACGACGAAGGGGCGCCGTCCGGTGGTCGGACGATGCCCCCTCGTGGGTGCCGGGTGGTGCGGCCGTGGGTCAGTCGCCGCGCACGACCTCGGCCAGCTGGTCCAGGCCCCAGGCGAGGTCCTCGGCGCTGATGACCAGCGGCGGGGCGAGCCGGATCGTGGAGCCGTGGGTGTCCTTGGCCAGGACGCCGCGGGCCATGAGCCGCTCGCAGACCTCGCGACCCGTGCCGACGGCGGGGTCGATGTCGACGCCGGCCCACAGGCCGCGCACGCGCACCGCGAGCACCCCGTGGCCCACCAGCGCCTCGAGCCGCTCGCGCATCAGCTCGCCGAGCTCGGCGGCGCGGACCTGGTGCTCACCGGTGGCGAGCATCCGCACCACCTCGAGGCCGACCGCACAGGCCAGCGGGTTGCCGCCGAAGGTCGAGCCGTGCTGACCCGGGCGCAGGACGCCGAGGACGTCGCGGTCGGCGACGACGGCCGAGACGGGGACGATGCCCGCGCCCAGCGCCTTGCCCAGGACGTAGAGGTCCGGGACGACGCCCTCGTGGTCGCTGGCGAAGGTCTTGCCCGTGCGACCCAGGCCGGCCTGGATCTCGTCGGCCGCCATGAGCACGTTCTCGCGGCGGGTCAGCTCGCGCAGGCCCTTCCAGAAGCCGTCCGGCGGGATGACCACGCCGCCCTCGCCCTGGATCGGCTCCATGAGCACGCCGACGGTGTTCGGGCCGATCGCGGCCTCGACGGCCGCCAGGTCGCCGTAGGGGACCATGACGAACCCGGGCGCGAACGGGCCGAAGCTGTTGCGGGCGTCGGGGTCGTCGGAGAAGCCCACGATCGTGGTGGTGCGACCGTGGAAGTTGCCGGAGGCGACGATGATCTCGGCCTCGCCGGGGGCCACGCCCTTGACCTCGTAGCCCCACTTGCGCATGACCTTGATCGCGGTCTCGACCGCCTCGGCGCCGGTGTTCATCGGCAGCACCAGCTCCTTGCCGCACAGGTCGCCCAGCTCGGCGCAGAAGTCGGCGAACTGGTCGTGCACGAAGGCGCGACTGGTCAGGGTCAGCTTGTCCAGCTGCTCGTGCGCGACGCGCAGCAGGCCCGGGTGGCCGTGGCCGAAGTTGAGGGCGGAGTAGCCGGCCAGGAGGTCGAGGAAACGGGTGCCGTCGACGTCGGTCATCCACGCGCCCTCGGCGTGCTCGATGACGACCGGGAGCGGCTTGTAGTTGCGGGCAGTGCGGGCCTCGGCGCGCTGGAACAGCTCGGTGGACCGCGCCGTCTCCTGCGGGGTCGCGGCGGGGGTCTCTGCGGTGGTGGTCATGCTCGCCTCCTCGGCTCGTCGGCGCCGCCCGGACGGGTCGGCCTCCTCGGACGTGCTCTGACCCCACGAGAACAGAGTCGGAGCGGAAAACCAAGGTTCGCACCCGGATCCTGCGGCGTCCGAATCGACGGGCCGGACACCTGTCCGGGAGATCGGGCGGTTCGCCGGAAGACCTCCGGACCGGGTGCCCGGGCCCGGCCTCAGTCGACCAGGTCCCGCACGGCCAGCGACGCGAAGACCATCGCCGTGCCGAGGGGAGCGCCCGGGCCGGGGTAGTAGGGGCCGGTCATGGGCGCGGCGGTGTTGCCGACGGCGTACAGGCCGGGCAGCGCGCTGCCGTCGGGCCGCAGGGCGCGGCCGTGGGCGTCGGTGACGACGCCGCCCTTGGTGCCGAGGTCGGACAGCACGAAGCGGGCCGCGTAGAAGGGCCCGGTGTCGACCGGGGTGAGGGCCTTGTTGGGGCCCTCGCCGTAGGTGAAGAAGGTGTCGTACTCGTCGGCGCCGCGGCCGAAGTCCTCGTCCACGCCGGTGGCGCAGAAGCCGTTGTAGCGCTCGACGGTCGCGGTCAGTGCCTCGGCAGGTACGCCGATGCGCTGGGCCAGCTCCGCGACCGAGTCGGCCTGCACCCAGGTCCCGGCGGCGAGGTGGTCTGCCGGGTCGCCCTCGGGCATCGCGATCGCGGGCAGCCGTCCGCCCTCGCGGGAGTCGAAGACGAACCACGACGGCACCCGCGCAGGGTCCTTGGCCATCTCCCGGCCGAACCGGTCGTAGGGCAGCGACTCGTTGGCGTAGCGCTGCCCGTGCGCGTCGACCATCACGCCGCTGCGCACGCCGAGGGTGAACGAGCCGGCGCCGTCCGGGTGCTCCAGGCCCGGGCAGAACCACCCGAGCCCGGTCCAGTCGACCGCCGCTCCGGCGTTGATCGCCGCACCGATCGGCTCGCCGGTGTTGGTGCCGCGGGGCGCCATCGTCCACTCCGCGCGACCGGGCGTGCCGTGCGACTGCCGCCGCGAGGCACTGCCCTCGAAGCCGCCGCTGGCCAGCAGCACCCCGCGCCGGGCCCGCACCTCCACCGGGCCCGCGTCGGTCGTCGCCCACACTCCCACGACGTGGTCGCCGAGGGTCGCGTCGGTCTCGGTCATCAGGTCGCGCACGCAGTAGCCGGTCAGCACCGTCCCGCCCGCCTCGACGTACGCCGCCAGCAGCCGCGCGATGAGCGCCTGGCCCCCGCTGAGCGTGCTGCGTCCCGGGCCGCCGACGCGGTCGCGCTCGACCGGCGGCCGCACCAGCGCCGCGACCTCGGGCGCCAGGTCGGCCCGCTTGACCGCCGTGGGCTGGATCGAGCGGCCCATCGGGAAGCGGCCAGGGGCGTCGTAGTACTCCGGGAAGGGCAGCCACTCGAAGTCGATGCCGGCCGCCTCCAGCTCGGCCACCACCACGGGGGCCTGGGCCAGGAAGGTCTCGATCTTGTCCTGGTCGGGGGCCCAGCCGTCGACCGGGGCGAGCACCCCCGCGAGATACTCGCGCGCACCCTCGGTCGAGTCGGCGATCCCGGCCTTCTGCTGCACGGTGGACCCGGGCAGCCAGCAGGCGCCGCCGGAGTAGGCCGAGGTGCCCCCGACGAGGTGGGTCTTCTCCAGCACGACCGTCCGCAGCCCGGCCCGCTGGGCCAGCAGGGCGCCGGTCATGGCGCCCCCTCCGGACCCGACCACCACGACGTCGTACGGCTCGATCTGCTCGCTCACGCCCCGGACTCTCGCGGGTGGAACGTGTTCTATCAAGGGGGCGGGGGGAATCGGTTCGTCCGGGTGGTGGTGGCCTTGAGAGGATGGGTCGGTCATGGACCCAGCAGGCACGGCGGAGCAGGCAGCCCTCGAGATCACCTACCCCGCCGACCTCCCGGTCAGCCAGCGACGCGACGACATCGCCGAGGCGATCCGCGACCACCAGGTCGTCGTGGTCGCGGGGGAGACCGGCTCGGGGAAGACGACCCAGCTGCCGAAGATCTGCCTGGAGCTGGGGCGCGGCACGACGACGTACCGCAAGGGCCGCGACGGCAAGCGCCGCCCCCGCGGCGGACTGATCGGGCACACGCAGCCACGCCGGATCGCCGCGCGCTCGGTCGCCGAGCGGATCGCCGAGGAGCTGAAGCAACCGCTCGGCGAGAAGGGCGTCGTCGGCTACCAGGTGCGCTTCACCGACCGCACCAGCGCCGACACCCGGGTCAAGCTGATGACCGACGGCATCCTGCTGGCCGAGCTGCAGCGCGACCGGATGCTGTGGCGCTACGACACGATCATCATCGACGAGGCGCACGAGCGCTCGCTGAACATCGACTTCCTCCTGGGCTACCTCAAGCGGCTGCTGCCGCGTCGGCCCGACCTCAAGCTGGTCATCACCTCCGCGACCATCGACGTGCAGCGCTTCGCCGAGCACTTCGCCGACCGCGACGGCAACCCGGCGCCGGTCATCGAGGTCAGCGGTCGGACCTACCCGGTCGAGGTCCGCTACCGCCCGCTGATGGAGCTGGCGGAGGACGACGACGACGGGGAGGTCGTGGTGCGCGACCAGACCGAGGCCGTCGTCGACGCGGTGCGCGAGCTGGCGGCCGAGGGCCCCGGCGACGTGCTGGTCTTCCTCCCCGGCGAGCGCGAGATCCGGGACACCGCGGACGCGCTCGAGGAGGCCGCGCCGTCCTTCCGCGGTGCCGGCGGCGGCCTGGAGGTGGTGCCGCTCTACTCGCGGCTCTCCGCCGCCGAGCAGCACCGGGTCTTCTCCCCGCACACCGGCCGGCGCGTGGTGCTGGCCACCAACGTCGCGGAGACGTCGCTGACCGTCCCGGGCATCAGGTACGTCGTCGACAGCGGCGTCGCGCGGATCAGCCGCTACTCCCTGCGCACCAAGGTCCAGCGCCTCCCGGTGGAGCCGGTCAGCCAGGCGTCGGCCAACCAGCGAGCCGGCCGTTGCGGTCGTCTCGGTCCGGGCATCGCGATCCGGCTCTACTCCGAGGAGGACTTCCTCGGCCGGCCGGAGTTCACCGACCCCGAGATCCTGCGCACCAACCTCGCGAGTGTCATCCTGCAGATGCGCTCGCTGGGGCTCGGGGACCTCGCGCGGTTCCCCTTCGTCGAGCCGCCCGACCGCCGCAACGTCAGCTCCGGCCTCCAGCTGCTCGAGGAGCTCGGGGCGCTGCGCCCCGAGGGCGACGGCAAGGACTCCCTCACCGAGACCGGCCGACGGCTGGCCCGCCTCCCCATCGACCCGCGTCTGGGCCGGATGATCCTCGAGGCCGAGCGGCTCGGGTGCGTCCGCGAGGTGGTCGTGATCGTGGCCGCGCTCTCGCTGCAGGACCCCCGCGAGCGTCCGGCCGAGCAGCGCCCGCAGGCCGACCAGCAGCACGCCCGGTTCAGGGCCGAGGGGTCGGACTTCCTCACGTGGCTCAACCTGTGGCGCTACGTCAAGGCGCAGCAGAAGGAGCTGTCCTCCAGCGCCTTCCGCCGCATGTGCAAGCGGGAGTTCCTCAACTACCTGCGCATCCGCGAGTGGCAGGACTTCGAGTCCCAGCTCCGGCAGGTGTGCAAGGAGATGGGGATCGACCTCGGGGTCTCGACAGGCTCGACCACCGAAGGGGCGGCGTACGACGCCGACGGCATCCACCAGGCGCTGCTGTCGGGGCTGCTCTCCCACATCGGCGCGCTGGAGGAGAAGGAGAAGCCGGCGCCGGGGGCCAAGGGCAAGCGGCCCGGTCCTCGGGAGTACCTCGGCGCCCGGAACGCGCGGTTCGCGATCTTCCCGGGCTCGGGCCTGAAGGGGAAGCAGCCGGCCTTCGTGATGGCCGGCGAGCTGGTGGAGACCTCGCGCCTGTGGGCCCGCCAGGTCGCGGCCATCCAGCCCGAGTGGGCCGAGCGGCTCGCCGGCGACCTCGTGAAGCGGCAGTACTCCGAGCCGCACTGGTCGACCAGGCGCGCCGCCGTCATGGCCCGCGAGCGAGTCACCTTGTACGGCGTGCCGCTGGTCGCCGACCGGCTGGTCAACTACGGAAAGGTCGACCGCGCCCTGGCCCGGGAGCTCTTCATCCGGCACGCCCTGGTGCAGGGGGAGTGGGCCGCCCTGGAGTCGGGACGGCAGAAGTTCTACGAGCACAACAAGCGGCTCCTCGACGAGGCCGCCGAGCTCGAGCACCGCTCCCGGCGCCGCGACATCGTCGTCTCCGAGGACATCCTCTTCGACTTCTACGACGCCCGCGTCGGCGCCGACGTCGTCTCCGGCGCCCACTTCGAGCAGTGGTGGAAGCGCGAGCGGCAGAAGCGGCCCGGGCTCCTCGACTTCGACCTCGCGATGCTGACCCACGACACGGCCGAGGAGGTCACCGAGGCCGACTTCCCGCAGGTCTGGCAGGACGAGGGGCTGACCTTCAACCTGGCCTACCACTTCGAGCCCGGTGCCGAGGACGACGGCCTCACCATCGAGGTGCCGGTCGCCACCCTCAACCGGGTCGCCGCCGACGACTTCTCCTGGAACGTCCCGGGCCTGCGCGAGGAGCTGGTGACCTCCCTCATCCGCTCGCTGCCCAAGAACCTGCGGGTCTCGCTCGTGCCGGCGCCCGACCGGGCGCGGGAGTTCCTCCGCTCCGTCCCGGTCGGGGAGGAGCCGCTGCTCGACGCGCTCGAGCGCTGGTGCCGCTCCACGACCGGCGTCGTCGTGCCGCGCGAGGCCTGGGACTGGTCCAAGGTCCCCGAGCACCTGCGCCCGACGTACCGCGTCGTCGACGAGCAGGGTCGCGAGCAGGCCCGCGGCAAGGACCTCGAGGCGCTCAAGGCCCCGCTGCGGGGCCAGTTCCAGCAGGCGATGGACGAGGTCGCCACCGACTCCGGGCTCGCCCGCACCGGCGAGACCACGTGGGTCTTCGGCGACCTGCCCGGCTCGATCACCCAGACCCGCGCCGGCCACGAGGTCACCGCCTACCCCGGCCTCGTCGACGAGGGGGAGTCGGTGGGCCTCGAGGTGGTCGGGTCCGCGGAGGAACGCGACGCCCGGCACCGGCTCGGCGTGGTGCGGCTGGTGCTGCTCGGGCTCGACGCCGGCGGCGACCAGACCGTCAAGCGGGTCGTCGACGGCCTGTCCAACACCGAGAAGCTCGGGCTGGCGGGCTCGCCGTACCCCTCGGTCGCCGAGCTGCTGGAGGACTGCCGTGCCGCCGTGGTCGTCGAGGCGGTCGACGCCCGGCCCGCGGTGCGGTCGCAGGCGGCGTACGACGCCCTCCTGGCGACGGTCCGCGCCGACCTCGAGCCGCGGGTGCGCGCGGTCCTGGCCGACGTCGTGCGGGTGCTGTCGGCCTGGCGAGCCGTCGAGAAGGACCTCTCGGGCCGCGCGGACATGGCGATGCTCCCCGCACTCACCGACATGCGGGCCCAGCTGGGTCGGCTGGTGACCCGGGGGTTCATCGGGGAGGCCGGCCCGACCCGGCTGCGCCGGTTCACCGTCTACCTCGCCGCCCTGGCCCAGCGCCGCGAGAAGTTGCTCGAGGGCGGCGGCTCCATCGGCCGCGACCGTCAGCTCATGGACAGGATCGGCGACCTCCAGGACTCCTGGCTGCACGCCGTCGCCGCCCTCCCCGAGGGCCGCCCGCTGCCGGAGCGCCTCCGTGAGGCCCGCTGGCTGCTGGAGGAGTACCGCATCTCCCTGTGGGCCCAGCAGCTCGGCACCGCCCAGTCCGTCTCCGACCAGCGGATCCGCAAGGTGCTCGCAGGCTGATCCGCGCCCCGGGGGAGGGGTCAGGCCAGGCGGCCGGCCAGCTCCAGGTGGCCCGCGGCCTCGAGCTGCTCGGCCGTGGCGAGCACCCGCGCGACCTCGTCGGTGGTCGTCTCGTCGGCCGAGGCGTTGCCGGCGGCGACCACCCGCGCGAACGCCGAGGCGCGGAACAGCACGTCGGCGAAGTCCGCGGACGCGATGCCGCGCAGCACCTCGTCGACCATCGCCTTGAGCTGGTCGGGCCCGGGCGGGTCGGCCACCCCCGCCACGACCCGGGCGACCTGCGCGCGGGCGCGGCCCTCGTCGTACGCCCGGGCGATCCGCGCCGGCTCCGCGTGCACCCACTGGCGCAGCAGGAAGAGCCGCCACAGGCAGCCGGCCAGCGAGTCCGCGGGAGCGCCGGCCCACAGCTCGGCGATCGCCTCGATGCCCTCGGTGTCGGCCAGGTGCAGCACCCGGTCGGCGACCCCGTCGTCGTCGGAGGCTCGCGACCCGCGCACCAGCAGCGCGGCGGCGCGGTCGGCGGCCTCGGTGACCAGCGCCGGGTCGGCGCCGCCCTCGACCGCGTCGAAGAACGCCGAGGTCTTCTGGGTCGGTCGGTGGTGGGGGCGGCTCATCCGACCACCGTACGCCGCCCGTTGCCGCCCGCGAGGGGGTCGGTGCGGGCTGGGGAGGGCGGGTTGTGCGCGACCGTCAGCCGCCTACACTGGTGACTTGTGCGCCGGGCCGCGGCAGCCCCGGGTCCCAACATCAGCCGCTACGAGCGGCCACGCGCCGTGAGGCGCTCCCGGTCCGGCGCACAACACCTCCTCCGGGGCTCACCCGTCCCGGGCGGACCTGTCCGGGCTCACCCTGGCGGTCGCCCACGACCTCGGGTCTAGGGTCGGCGGCATGGCCACCGTCCCCCGCCCCCGTCGCGTGCGCACGGCCCTGCGCCGGGCCCGCCTCCGGGTCTCCCGCGGCCTGCGGGTCACCTACAACCCGAGTACCGACGGCAAGCCCGACCCGGGCGAGGTCGTGTGGGCGTGGGTGCCCTACGAGGACGACCCGCGGCAGGGCAAGGACCGCCCCGTGCTGCTGCTCGCCCGCGACCGGCAGCGGCTCTACGGGTTGATGCTCTCCAGCGTCGACCACGACCGCGACCGGGACGACGAGGCCCGCCACGGCCGGCACTGGATGGACGTCGGCGCCGGGGGGTGGGACCGCGAGCGGCGGCCCAGCGAGGTGCGGCTGGACCGCCTGCTGACCCTCGCGCCCGACGACGTACGCCGGGAGGGGGCCGCCCTGGACCGGCCGACCTTCGAGCGGGTGGTCGCCGGGGCGCGCGCCTTCCACGACCTCGCCTGAGCCTGCCGCCCGCGACCCGCTGCTGCCGCCCCGCCCCGCGCGGGTGGCCCGGAGTTCCCGCCCGCTGCGTGAGGATCGGCACGTCGGTGACGGCTCAGCGACCCGGTGCGTACTGAGTAGGGTGTCGGCGCGGGTCGCACGACCCGGGACCGGGGAGGCGTGAGGTGAGGGTGACGGCGGTGGCGACGGGCAGTCCGAGGGGACGGACCCGGCTACGGCGCGCAGGCGTGGCCGCGACGTGCGTCGCCCTGCTCGCGACCCTGGCCGCTTGCACCTCCGAGGACGAGCAGCCGCCGCTGAGCCCCGACCCCGTGCCCGCCCCCCGGGCCGAGGACGTGCTGACCCTGGCGGTCTGGGGCAGTGCCATCGAGGTCGCCACCTACGAGCGCCTCATGGCGGAGTACTCCTCCTCCTCCGACACCTCCGAGGTCGAGGTCGTCGCCTTCGCCGACCGCGAGGAGGCGATGGACGCCATCGAGTCCGGGGAGGTCCGCCCCGACGTCTTCATGGCCTCCCGCCGCGACCTCAGCCGCCTGCGCGAGGACGAGCGGACTATCCCGGTGGACGAGCTGCTCGACGAGCGCTTCGTCGAGTTCGGCGACGGCTACGCCCGCGAGGCGCTGCTCGCGTTCTCGGCCGACCAGCGCCTGCAGTGCATGCCCTTCGAGGTCTCCCCGACGGTCGTCTACTACAACACCGACCTCGTCGACTTCGAGCGGATGCGCGAGCGCGGTCTCGACGCGCCCACGAGTCCCAACCGCTGGAGCTTCGAGCAGTTCCGCGAGGCGGCGGAGTTCGCCACCCGGCCGCGCCGCGGCACCAAGGGCGTGCACGTCGACCCGTCCCTCGCCGGGCTGGCGCCCTTCGTGTACGCCGGGGGCGGGGAGCTCTTCGCCGACGGCGAGCCGCCCACGTCGCTGGCCTTCAGCGAGGAGTCGACGCGCGAGGCCCTCGAGCGGACCCTGGAGCTGCTGCGCAGCGGCCCGCTGACCCTCAGCGACAGCCAGCTGGAGCGCGCCTCGGCCCTGGAGTGGTTCCGCCGCGGCAAGCTGGCCATGATCACCGGCGACCGGTCCTGGGTGCCGGGTCTGCGCGTGACCCAGGGCCTGGAGTTCGACGTCATGCCGATCCCCACCCTCGAGGAGACCGCCACGACCGGTGAGCTGATCGGCTTCTGCCTGGCCCGCCGGCCGCTGTCGCTGTCCGGTGCCGCCGACCTGCTGGTGCATCTGATCTCCGACGACGTGGTGCGGCCGCTGACCCGCAGCGGCTACCTCGTCCCCGCCAACCAGCAGGTGGCCCTTTCGGAGGACTTCCTCCAGCCCGGTCGGCTGCCGGAGTCCTCGACGGTCTTCACCGAATCCGTCGACGACATGGTGATCCCGCCGCTGCTGGACTCCTGGGGTCCGCTCCAGCGGGCTGTCGACGATCTGGTCGAGACCCTCGTGACCGCGCCGGGCGTGCTCGACCTCGAGGCCGTCACCGCCGAGATCGACCTGGCCTCCCAGCTGGTGCTGGCGCCGGACCCGGTGGTCGGTGAGGACGGCGAGCCGGTCGAGGAGCCGCAGGACTAGTCTGCGGAGCCGTCCTCGGGCTCCGGTTCGGGGTCCGGGACCGGCTCGTCGCCGTGCAGGATCGCCGCCACGAGCAGCGGCGTCACGAGCTCGACCTGCCACGGGCGCGCGCCGTAGCCGGTGAGCTGCTCGCCCACGGCCTCGGCCAGCGCCTCGGCGTCGCGGGTGCGCGGCGGGGTCCACAGCGTGCGACGGAGGTAGTCGGGTGTCAGCAGCTGCTCGGCGGGCATGCCGTGCTCCTCGGCCAGCGCTGCCATCGCGTCGCGGGCGTGCTGGAGGCGGCGAGCGGCGACCGGGTCGCGGTCGGCCCAGGCCCGCGGCGGCGGCGGTCCGTCGGTGCGCGGCTGCCGGGTGGGCAGGTGCTCCTCGGGCATCTCGGCGACCTGCTGGAGCGCGGCGACCCAGCGGCTGGAGTAGCGCTCGGCGCCCCGGCCGTGGAACCCCTTGAGCCCCAGCAGTGACGGCTTGTCGGTGGGCAGTGCGGTCGCGGCGACGGTGATCGCGGAGTCCGGGAGGATGCGGCCCGGCGTGACGTCGCGCTGCTCGGCGATCTCGTCGCGCAGCTCCCACAACGCCTTGACCGCGCCGAGGGAGCGGCGTCCGCGGATCTTGTGCAACCCGCTCGTACGTCGCCAGGCGTCGACCCGGGGCGTCGGCTCGAAGCTGCGCAGCGCGTCGAACTCCTGGCGCGCCCACTCCGCCTTGCCGGTCGCCTCGAGCTCCTCGCCCAGCAGGTGTCGCAGCTCGAGCAGCACCTCGACGTCGAGCGCGGCGTACTCCAGCCAGGGCTGCGGCAGCGGCCGGGTCGACCAGTCGACGGCCGAGTGCTCCTTCTTCATCCGCTGGCCCAGCAGCGACTCGACCAGGGTGGCCAGGCCGACGCGGGGGTAGCCCAGCAGACGACCGGCCAGCTCGGTGTCGAAGAGCGCGGCCGGGGACAGCCCCTCGTCGCGCAGGCAGGGGAGGTCCTGGGTGGCGGCGTGCAGGATCCACTCCGCGTCGCCGATGGCCTCCTGGAGCATCGGCAGGCCGTCGAAGGCGGCCGGGTCGACCAGGTGGGTGCCGGCGCCCTCGCGGCGCAGCTGGATGAGGTAGGCGCGGTTGGAGTAGCGGTAGCCCGAGGCGCGCTCGGCGTCGATGGCGACCGGTCCGGTGCCGCTCGCGACCGCCTCGCAGGTGGCCTCGAGCTGCGCGTGGGTGTCGACCACGGCGGAGAGACCGTCGCGCAGCGTGAGGAGCGGGGCCGGCGGCGCCTCCGGCTCGGCGGGCGCCTCGGGGGCGTCCTCGGCAGCCTGCTCGGCAGGCGCTTGGTCGTCGCTCATCGGCCGCGCCCGCGTCGGCTCGGCATGACCGCGACGCCGTCGGGGACCGGAGGAAGCCCTGCGGCGGTGCACAGCAGCTCGCCCCAGGCCTCGATGTGCGGCGTCACGTCGGGCACCGCGTCGGGGTCGCCGACCTGGTCGGGGGGGACCAGCGGGGTCCACGAGGCGCGGACCTCGACCTGCGCGGTCCCGCCCTCCTCGCTCATGGCGCCGAAGCTCTCGGTGGCCACGCGGGTGACCGTCCCCGAGGCCGCGGTGTACGCCGCCCCGTGGGCGTCCAGCGCCTCGGTCAGCCAGTCCCACCCGACCGCGGAGAGCATCGGGTCGGTGACCAGGTCCAGCTCGATCTCGGCCCGGACGTAGGCGACCAGCCGGAAGGTGCCGTCCCACGCGTCGTTGCCGGCCGGGTCGTGCAGCAGGATGATCCGCCCGGTGCCGAGGTCGACGTCGTCGACGGTGACGTCGGCGGAGACCGCGGCGGCGTACGGCGCGATCCGCTGCGGTGCGGGCATCGGCTCGCACAGCACCTCGGGTCGCATCCGGGCCCGCCGCATGCCGGCCACCGCCTCGCGGAACGCGGGGGGCTCGGCGGACGCACCCGCTCCGGGGTGCGTCTCCTGGCGGACGACCATGCCTTCACAGTAGGTCCGGTTCGGGTGAAGGGATGTGCGAACACGCCGGGACCCTGGGAGGCTGGCCCGGTGACGAGCCCCACCTCCAGCCCCACCTCCAGCCCCGCCAGCAGCCCCGCGCCCGACCTGTCGGGCAGTGCGTTCCTCAAGGCCCTGCGCGGTGAGCCGGTGCCGCACACCCCCGTGTGGTTCATGCGCCAGGCGGGCCGCTCGCTGCCGGAGTACCTCAAGGTGCGCGAGGGCGTGGGGATGCTGGAGTCCTGCATGGACCCCGGCCTCGTCGTCGAGATCACCATGCAGCCCGTGCGGCGCTACGGCGTGGACGCGGCGATCTTCTTCTCCGACATCGTGCTGCCGCTCAAGGCGGTCGGGGTCGACCTGGACATCAAGCCGGGCGTCGGCCCGGTCGTGGCCGAGCCGGTGCGCACCCTCGAGGACGTCGCGCGGATCCCCGACCTGACGCCCGAGCACGTCCCCTTCATCACCCAGGCGGTGCAGGGCCTGGTCGGCGAGCTCGGGAGCACCCCGCTGATCGGTTTCGCCGGCGCGCCGTTCACGGTGGCGTCGTACCTCGTGGAGGGCGGGCCCTCGAAGGAGCACGCGAGGACCAAGGCGATGATGTTCGGCGCCCCCGAGGTGTGGGCGGCGCTGATGGAGAAGATCACCGGGATCGCCGCGACCTACCTCGAGGTGCAGGTCGCTGCGGGGGCCTCCGCGGTCCAGCTCTTCGACTCCTGGGCCGGGGCGCTGACCCCGCAGGACTACGCCGCCCACGTGCAGCCGCACTCCGCGCGCGTGCTCGAGCGGGCCGGGGCCCTCGGTGTGCCGCGCATCCACTTCGGCGTGGGGACCTCCAACCTGCTCGACCTCATGGGCGAGGCCGGTGCCGACGTGGTCGGCGTCGACTGGCGCACCCCGCTGGAGCGGGCGATCCCGATGGTCGGCGACCGCGGCGTCCAGGGGAACCTCGACCCCACGCTGGTCTTCGCCCCGACCGAGGTGATGACCGCGCGTGCCGCCGAGATCATCGAGGCCGGGCGCGCGGCCAAGGGCCACGTGTTCAACCTCGGCCACGGCGTGCTGCCCTCGACCGACCCCGACCAGCTCGCGCGGCTGACGGAGTTCGTCCAGGGCTACCCGCTCGGCTGAGCCGGTCCTCACTCCTTGGCGGCGGTCCGCTTGCGGGCCTGCCCGCCGCGCCGCCGCGACGACGGCCGGGCGACCAGGCGCACTCGGATGACGTGGTCCTCGCGCTCCTCGACCTCGACGTAGTCCTGCGCACGCGCCAGCGTCACGAGCTTGCCGAAGCCGTAGTTGCGCGGGTCGAAGGAGGACTGGCTGCTGCCGAGGTAGCTGCCGACCGAGCCCAGGTGGGCCCACCCGTCGTCGTCGGAGGTCGCGTCGATCGCGGAGGTCAGGAGCTTCTGCAGGTCGGGCAGCGGCGCCTGCTCCTCGGCGGCCGGCTCGGCTCCCGTGGCCTCCTCGTCGTCGCCGGGGTCGCCGAGCACCTCGAGGTAGATGAACTTGTCGCAGGCGGCGACGAGCGACGGGGGCGTCCGGCGCCGGCCCAGGCCGTAGACCGTCTTGCCCGACTCCCGCAGCCGCGTGGCGAGCCGGGTGAAGTCGGAGTCGCTGGAGACGATCGCGAAGGCCTCCAGGTTGCCGGAGTAGAGCAGGTCCATCGCGTCGATGATCAGCGCGGAGTCGGTGGAGTTCTTGCCCTGCGTGTAGGCGAACTGCTGGACCGGCTGGATGGCGTGCTGGTTGAGCGCCTTCTTCCAGCCCACCAGCTGCTGGGTGGTCCAGTCGCCGTAGGCGCGCTTGACGGTCGGTACGCCGTAGCGCGCGACCTCCTCGAGCAGGGCTCCCGCGTGGGAGGCGGAGGTGTTGTCGGCGTCGATGAGGACCGCCATCCGGACGGCGGAGGAGTCGGCCATCCCGCCATCCTGCCCGACCCGGGTCCGGGGTGGGCTCAGCCCTCGGGACCAGCGGGGTCCGCACCGGCCGGGGCGGCACCGGCCGGCGCGGCCGTCACCGGCGTACGACGGCGGCGGGCCGCGGCCCGCAGGAGCAGCCAGGCCGGGACGCCGACGAGCAGCCCCGCCGCGGCGAAGGGCAGCACGGCGCCGGTGACGGTGGCGAGGCCGACCGCGACGGTGGTGAAGCCGTCCCAGCCCGACTCCAGGCCGGCGAGGAAGCCGGAGTCGTCGTCGTCCTCGTCGGGGCCGCCGTCCTCGGGGTGGCGCTGGAGGTGGACGGTGATGGTGGAGAGCGAGGTGCGGTCGGCGAGGTAGGCCTGCTGCTGGAGCAGCGAGTTGAGGTCGGCCTCGCGACGGCTGAGCTCGCGCTCGACCGAGACCACGGCCTGGATCGTGCCGGCGCGGGCCAGGAGCGCCTCGATCCGGGCGATGGACTCGCGCTGGATCCGGATCCGGACCTCGGTGTCGACGACCTGCGTCGTCACGTCCTCGGAGGAGGTCGAGGAGGCCTCCAGGTCGGCGAGGCCCTCCAGCAGGTCCATCGCCTCGGTGAAGTCCTCGCTCGGCACCCGCAGCACGAGCCGCGCGTCGCGCACCGTGCCGTCGTCGTCGGTCCTGGTCTCGGAGTCGGTGACCTGCCCCCCGAGCCGGTCGACGACCTTCTGCACCTCGAAGCGGGTCTCGCCGACGTCGTCGGCGCGGAGGCTGACGGTGCCCTTGCTGATGATCGACGGCTCGCGCAGCACCGCCGCCGTCCGGGCGGACTGCCGCGAACCGCTCGCCGTCGAGCCCGACACCGCGCCCCCGCCCAGGTCCTGGGTGTCGGCGTCGAAGGCCAGGGCGCGACCGTCGACCGCGCCTACCTCCCCAGGAGCCTGTGGGGCCTCGTCGGTGATGAGCGCCCCCTCGCTGGAGGCAGCGTCCCCGCCGCCCGAGCCGCCAGCACACGCGGTGAGGCCGAGCAGGAGGGCGGTGGCCAGGGCAGCCAGAGAGGCGGAGGGCCGGGAGACGCGGTGGGTGCGGCGCGGGCGGGTCATGCCGCTGGGACGCGGGGGAGCGGTCGGGGGTTCCCGCAGCCGCGACCGGGCGCGTGGGACGCTGGCGACGTGACGGGTGAGCATCGCGACGTGGTGGTCGTCGGCGCTGGGATCGGGGGTCTGGCCGCGGCGCACCGGCTGCGCGAGCAGGGCCGCGACGTGCTGGTGCTGGAGGGCTCGCCGGAGGTCGGGGGAGTGCTGCGGCGTCGTACCGTCGCGGGGGTCGGGGTCGACGTCGGCGCCGAGGCGATGCTGAACCGCCGCCCCGAGGGCGTCGCGCTCGCGGCCGAGCTGGGCCTCGAGGTCTGCCACCCCGCGCAGGCGTCGTCACGGATCTGGACCCGCGGCGCGCTGCGGCCGCTCCCGCGCTCGCTCATGGGCGTGCCGCTCGACCTCGAGGACCTCGAGGCCAGCGGCGTGCTCACCGCAGACGAGCTCGACCGCGTGCGAGCCGAGCGCGGCCACGCACCCACCGACGTCGGCGAGGACGTCACCGTCGGCGCACTGGTCGACGACCGGCTCGGACCGGCCGTCACCGACCGGCTGGTCGAGCCGCTGCTGGGCGGGGTGTACGCCGGGCACGCCCGCGCCATCTCCGCCCGGGCGGCGGTGCCGCAGCTGGTCGCGCTGGCCGAGAAGGGCTCGTTGCTCGACCAGGCGTCCTCGCTGTCCACGCCCGCGACCTACTCCGCGCCCGTCTTCGCCGGGCTGCCCGGTGGCATGGGCGGGCTGCCGCTGGCCCTCGCCGAGCGGCTCGAGGTGCGCACGCAGGAGACGGTGCGCCGGCTGACCCGCGAGCACGCCCGGTTCCGCCTGGTCGTCGGACCGACCACTGCCGAGCGCACGATCACCGCGGACGCCGTGGTCCTCGCCGTGCCTCCGTCGCCCGCGGCCCGGCTGCTGGGCGACCTCGCCCCGGTCGCCGGCGAGCTGGTCGGCGGCATCGGCACCGCGTCGGTCGCGGTCGTGACCCTCGCCTTCCGGCTCGCCGACGTCGGCGACCTCGGCGGCACCGACGCCTCCGGCTTCCTGGTCCCGCCGGTCGAGGCGCGCGCGATCAAGGCCGCGACCTTCTCCTTCGCCAAGTGGGGCTGGGTGCGCGAGGCCGGGGAGGCCGAGGGGCTCCTCCACCTGCGCACCTCGCTGGGCCGGCACGGGGAGGAGTCCTCGCTCCAGGTCCCCGACGCCGCCCTGGTGGCGGCCTCGCTGGCGGACCTGGGTGAGGCGGTCGGGCTCCGTGCGCAGCCGGTCGCCACCCACGTGCAGCGGTGGGGCGGCGGTCTCCCGCAGTACGCCCTGGGCCACCTCGGGCGGGTCGCGCGCATCCGCGCCGAGCTGGCGCGGGTCCCCGGGCTCGCCGTCTGCGGAGCGGCGTACGACGGGGTCGGCGTCCCCGCGGTCATCGGCTCCGCGGAACGGGCCGTCGCGTCGGTGTGACCGGGGCCGACCCGGGACAAGCCTTGCCGCGCTGTCCCTGGGCGGGGGGACACCCCGACCCGGAGGCTCCTGGGTGTCGGCACACCGCCGGTGTCGCCGACTCCCACCGACCGAACACGGAGAGCCCCATGACCGTCCTCACCCCCACCCCGGCCCGCACCGACCGCCGCGAGCCGGCCCCCACGACCTCCCGCGCCTGGGCGCTGGCCGGCGTCGTCGCCGGGGTCGCCGGCATCGGCACCATCGTCACCTCGGGCATGGTCGACGCCGTCTACCGCGAGGACCTGTGGGGCGACCCGCAGGCGATCGCGGAGGCGGTGGCCGACAAGGCCCCCGTCATCGCCGTCTTCCACGTCGTCTCCCTGATCGGCGCGGTGGCGATGGTGGTCTTCGCGGCCGGCCTGCACCGGCGGCTGGCCGCAGGCACCCCCGCCGGCTCGCTGCTGCCCGCCGTGGCCTCCGCCGGGCTGCTGGCCACCGCGGTCGTGACGGTGCTCGGCACCGGCCTGGACACCGAGTTCATGTTCGCCTTCGCGGCGGGCGAGGACGCCATCGACCCGTCCAACATGGCGATGTACAACAACTGGATCGGCACCATCCCGTGGTGCTGGGTGCTCGCCGGGCTCTCCGGCGTGGCCGTGTGGCGCGCCGCCCGCGTCGGTGCCGTGCCCACGTGGATCGGCCGCACCGGCCTGGTCCTCGGCGGGCTCACCCTGCTGCTCGGCATCAGCCCGATGCAGTACATGGCCGGCCTGACCGGCCCGGTGTGGCTGCTGGTCACCGCGCTCGGCCTGGTCCTCGGTGACCGCGCCTTCCGCGCCGGTCGCTGACCCGCCGTCCGTGCGACCCACCACCCGCCCGATCCATCGTCCGGCCTCGGAGGTTTCCCCTCCGGGGCCGGGCCCGTGCCCGCATGATGTCCCGGTGCTCAGACCGGTCGACTCGCCCCGGGACCTCGGCGCCCGCGGGGTGGTGGGCGTCGTCCTGGTCCCCCTGGCCTGCCTGCTCGCCCTGGCGCTGAGCGTGTGGCTCGACGTGGTGGGCGCCCCCGACGGGGTCGGCGACGCACTGGTGCAGGGGGTCGGCTGGCCGTGGACCGCCAACGGCATCATCCTGACCGGGCTGGCCGCCGTCGTCCTGGTCCGCGACCCACGGTCGGGCACCGCCTGGGCGCTGTCGGGGCTGGGCCTGTTCTGGGCGCTCGACGGGCTGGCGCAGTCCTACCTGCGTGCCGGGGTCACCTCGGACGGGTCCTGGGCGGGCAGCACGTCGGTGCTGTGGTTCTGGGCCCGGGCGGGTGCGCTGCTGCCGATCGTGGTGGCCGTGCTCCTGATGGTCTTCCCGACGGGACGGTTCCTCGAGGGGGCCTGGGGCTGGCTGTCGCGCGGCGCCGTGGTGCTCATGGGCCTGGGCCTCCTGACCTTCCTCGTCGCCCCGTACCCATCGCCCCCGGCCGACCTCCCCACCGACCTCGTGGTGGACCCGGTGACGTTCGCCGCGGTCGGTGACTCCGCGGCCGCCGTGGCGCGGGCCACGACCCTGGTGCTGCTGGTCCCGCTGGCGACCGTGGTGGTGCGCTACCGCCGCTCGCGCGGCGTCGAGCGAGACCGGATGCGGTGGTTGCTCTGGAGCGTCGTGACCATCCTGCTGACCGTCACGGCCATGTCGGTCTACGACGGGCCCGGCTCCGAGCTGGCGCTCACCTTCGTGGTCATGGTGCTGCCGGGCGCGGCCATCACCATCGCCCTGGTCAACCCCGGCCTCGTCTCCATCGCCGACCTGCTCACCCGCACGCTGGTGTGGGGCGGGCTGGCCCTGCTCCTGCTGGGGATCGACCTGGCCGCGGTCGCCCTGCTCGACGCCGCCCTCGACCGGACCGTGGAGGAGTCGCTGTCGCGGGGCCAGTTGGTCGCCCTCGTGCTGCTGCTCTCCGCGCTGGTCTACGTCCCGCTGCGCACCCGGGCCTGGGCGCTGGCACGGCGGCTGACCTTCGGCAGCCGCGCGGCGCCGTACGACGTGGTGGCGGGCCTGGCCGACCGGCTCGAGCACGCCGAGGACCTCGACGACCGGCTGGCGGCCGTGGCCGACGCGGTGGCCTCGGCGTTCGGCGTGGCCTACGTGCGGCTGGAGGTCGACCGGATCGGCGGCGGCACCTTGTTGGCCGAGCGCGGGGAGCGGCCGACCAGCGTGCGGGAGATCCCGATCCGCTACCGCGGGGAGGTCGTGGGCACCCTCGAGATCCCCGACCGTGGCCTGCGCAGCCGGCTCTCGGCGCGCGACGAGCGGCTGCTCGCCGACCTGGTGCGCCAGGCCGTCGTCGCGGCCCGCACGGCGCGCCTGGCCGCCGAGCTGCAGCGCAGCCGGGAGCAGCTCGTGACCGCGCGCGAGGAGGAGCGCCGGCGGATCCGTCGCGACCTCCACGACGGGCTCGGCCCGGCGCTGTCGGGGGTGGTCTTCCAGCTGGAGTCCGCGCGCCTGGGCGTCGCGCAGGACCCGGCGGGGGCGGGGGAGCGCGTCGGTGCCGCGGCCCAGCAGCTGCAGGAGGTCGTCGCCGACGTACGCCGCCTCGTGCACGACCTGCGACCCCCGGCCCTGGACGACCGCGGGCTCGTCGGCGCGCTGGGCCAGCTGGGGGAGCGGATGGCCGTGCCGGTGCAGGTGCGTGCGCTGGCGCTGCCCCCGCTGCCGGCGGCGGTCGAGGTCGCGGCCTACCGCATCGCCGCGGAGGCGATGACCAACCTGGCGCGGCACTCCGGGGCCGCGCGTGGCGAGGTGTGCCTGCGCGTGGAGGACGACGCGCTGGTCGTCGACGTCGCCGACGACGGGGTCGGCGTGGACCCGGCGGCGACCGCGGGTGTGGGCCTGCTGTCGCTGCGCGAGCGGGCCGAGGAGCTCGGCGGGCGGACCGAGGTCGGCTCCCCGGGACTGGAGGGCCGGGGGACGCTCGTGCGTGCCCGGCTGCCCCTGGTGGCGGCCGCGGGATGAGCATCGGGGCGGGCGTGGCAGTAGTGGTCGCGGGGCACGTGGATCGAGGAGGAGTGGGACGATGACGCGGGAGACGGGCGCAGACATCCGGGTGCTGGTGGTGGACGACCACCAGATCGTGCGCGACGGGCTGGTCTCGCTGCTCGGCGCGTTGGAGGGGATGGAGGTCGTCGGCAGCGCCGCCGACGGGCGGGAGGCGGTGCACCTGGTCGCCGAGACCGAGCCGGACGTCGTGGTGATGGACATCCAGATGCCCGGGCTCGACGGGATCGAGGCGACGAGGTTCGTGACCGGCCGGCACCCCGGGGTCCGCGTGGTCATGCTGACGATGAACGAGGACGACGACACGGTCGTCAGCGCCATCCGCGCCGGCGCCTCGGGCTACCTGCTCAAGGGGGCCGGGGCCGAGGAGGTGCAGCACGCGGTGCGCGCCGCGGCGGCCGGGGGCATGGTCTTCGGGGCCTCGCTCGCGGCCCGGGTCGCCGCCCTCTTCGTGGGGGCGGCCCGGACCGAGCCCGAGGAGGTGCCCTTCCCCGAGCTGTCCGAGCGGGAGCGCGGCGTGCTGGACCTCCTGGCCGCGGGGCGCAGCAACGACCAGATCGCCGCCGAGCTCTTCGTCTCCGGCAAGACCGTGCGCAACACGGTGTCCTCGATCTACGCCAAGCTGCACGCCCCCGACCGGGCGGCGGCCATCATTGCCGCCCGCGAGGCGGGGCTGGGTCGCGGGTGACCTTGGTCCCTCCGGCTCGGTCGGTCACGGCCGGGTTGGCACAATGGCGAGCATGAGCGAGACGAAGTCGAACGCCGCCCGGGTCAAGGAGATCAACGCCTCGATCCGCTACACCATGTGGTCGGTCTTCCGGCTCCGCGACGTCCTGGGCGACGGTGACCGCGCCGCCGAGGGCGCCGAGGTCGAGAAGCTGTTCGCCGAGCTCGCCGAGGCCGACACCGTGGTCCGCGGCGTCTACGACGTCAGCGGCCTGCGCGCCGACGCCGACGTGATGCTGTGGACCCACGCGGCCACCAGCGAGGAGCTGCAGTCGGCGTACCACCGCTTCCGCCGCACCGCGTTCGGTGCCCGCTTCGAGCCGGTGTGGTCGCAGATGGCGCTGCACCGTCCGGCGGAGTTCAACAAGTCCCACGTGCCGGCGTTCCTCGACGACGAGGAGCCGAAGAAGCACGTGTGCGTCTACCCCTTCGTCCGCTCCTACGAGTGGTACCTCCTCAAGGACGAGGAGCGTCGCGCGATGCTCGCCGAGCACGGCAAGATGGCGCGCGACTACAAGGACGTCCGGGCCAACACCGTGGCCTCCTTCGCCCTCGGCGACTACGAGTGGCTGCTGGCCTTCGAGGCCGACGAGCTCTACCGCATCGTCGACCTGATGCGGCACCTGCGTGCCTCCGAGGCCCGGCGCCACGTCCGCGAGGAGATCCCGTTCTACACCGGTGCGCTCACGCCGGTCGCCGAGCTGGTCGACCGGCTGCCCTGACCGGGGCGGGCCCCGGCGGGCCAGTCCGGGCGCGGCGGGAACCCGCCGCGACCCCGCGGCGTCACACTGCCGTGGTGAGAACACTCGGCATCGGGACCGTCCTCCTCGTCCCCACGCTCCTGCTGGGCGGCTGCGGCGACCAGCAGGGCGGCACGGCCACCGACCCGGCGTCGGCGGGTGACGGCGCGGAGCAGCTGCTCATGACCAGGTACGCCGTGACGGTGCTCGACGACGGCGACGGCGCCGAGCTGTGCCTCGGCGGGGTGGCGACGTCCCTGCCCCCGCAGTGCGGCGGGCCGCGGCTGGTCGGGTGGGACTGGGCCGAGCACCAGGGCGACTTCGAGACGGTCCGGGGCGTGCGGTGGGGCTCCTTCGGTGTCGTGGGTCGCTGGGACGGCGAGTCCTTCACCCCGACCACGGTGACGAGCGCCGCCGACCTGTCCGAGCCGGACTGGGAGCCGACCGACTTCTCCCCGCCCTGCCCCGAGCCCGAGGCCGGCTGGGTCGTGGACCCGTCGCGCACGACGTACGCCGACTACGAGCGGCTCGGCGGCGCGGCACGGAGGCTGCCTGGGTACGCCGACGCGTGGATCGACACCTCCGGTGGCGAGCAGAGCGCCGAGGAGCTCGACCAGTCAGAGGACCTCGCGAGCGAGGACGTCAGTGGGTGGGTCTGGACCGTCCGGGTCACCGAGGACGTCGCTGGCGCCGAGGCCGCCCTGCGCGAGCTGTGGGGCGGTGGACTGTGCGTCGTCGAGGCGGAGCGCTCCGACGCCGAGCTGGGCGAGATCCAGGAGCGCCTCATGGAGCTGGACGACGTCCTGGGCAGCGGCCGCAGCATGGGGGTCGTGCAGCTGGACGTCATCCACGACGACGGGTCGCTCCAGACCCGGCTCGACGACGAGTACGGCGCGGGGGTCGTCGAGGTGACCTCGGCCCTGGTCCCGGCGCCGTGACCGACCCGGGCGCCGGACGGGAGCGGAACCGGTCGCGACCGTCGTACGTCGTAGCGGCATGACCGCACGCCCCACGTCGCGCCCAGCCCTGCGCCTGCTGGCCCTCGCGCCCCTCGTCGTCCTCCTCGCCGCGTGCGGCGGGGAGGACACCACCGTCGCCCGCGACCCCGGCTCCTCCGGTGCCGGCGGGTCCTCGGACCCGTCCGCCGCCGGCCCGCCTGCGCTGACCCTGCCTGCGCAGGTGCGCACCGCGAACCTGGCCATGGTCATGGACACCGGGAAGGGCCCCGAGGTCTGCCTCGGCCCGATCGCGGAGTCGTGGCCCCCCCAGTGCAGCGGCCCCGCGCTGCTCGACTGGGACTGGTCGGCACAGGAGATGCACGAGAGGCAGGGCCGGACCCGCTGGGGCTCCTTCGCCATCACCGGGTCCTGGGACGGGGAGGCCCTCGCCGCCACCGACGCGATCCCGGCGGCGCTCTACGACGTGATGGCGCAGGAGCCGAGCACGCCGCCGGACCCGGACCCGCCGGTCCCCGCCGGGGAGCTGCGGCGCATCGCCGAGGAGCTCCAGGAGGTGCTCCCCGGCGTCCAGGGCACCTACGCCGCCGAGACCCACGTGCTGGCCGACGTGTTCTACGACGACGGCTCGCTGCAGGAGTGGGCCGACGCGACGTACGGCGAGGGCGTCGTGCGGCTGCTGGCCGCGATGGTCCCCGTGAAGTCCTAGCCGTGGCGCCGGTCGCGGGTCAGCCGGCGACGCGGTTGCCCTGGGCGTCCTCGAGGGTGAGGCTGACGGAGTTGATGCAGTAGCGGTCGCCGGTGGGCGTGCCGTAGCCGTCGGGGAAGACGTGGCCCAGGTGGGAGCCGCAGCTCTTGCACAGCACCTCGACCCGGCGCATCCCGTGGCTGTTGTCCTCGCGCTCCTCCACGGTGTCGGGCAGCGACTGGTAGAACGACGGCCAGCCGCAGCCGGAGTGGAACTTGGTCTCGGAGCGGAAGAGCTCGGCGTCGCAGGCCTTGCAGCGGTAGACGCCCTCGGTCTCGGTGTCGGTGAGCTTGCCGACGAAAGCACGTTCGGTGCCGGCCTCGCGGAGCACGGCGTACTCCAGGGGGGAGAGCTGCTCGCGCCACTCGGAGTCGGTCTTGGCCACGTCGTAGGGCATGCCTCGAACCTAGCCCGCGCGGTCAACGTCGCCCAGCCTGTGACCCAGCCTGCCGCGGGGCTCCTGCTTCACCCTGCCGGGTCGTTGACGCGCCGGTGTGCACAGGCGTTCACTGACCGGGCTGGGTCAAGAGACCGGTCGACAAGCTCGGGGGCTCCGGATGGCAGGTGCAGGAACCAAGGTCAGGTCGGCCGCGCGGGTGGTCCCGTGGGAGCGCGTGCGCCGGGCAGGGTCGAAGCTCACCACCCCGCTGCACCCCGACGACTACCTGCGCCTGGTCAACCCGTTGTGGAGCCAGCGTGAGCTGCGCGGCCGCATCGAGCAGGTCGTCCCCGAGACCGACGACGCCGCCACGCTGGTGATCCGTCCCGGCTGGGGCTGGCGCTTCGACCACCGCCCGGGCCAGTACGTCGGCATCGGCATCCCGGTCGACGGCACGTTCCAATGGCGCTCCTACTCCATCTCCTCGGCCCCCAAGCGGTCCGGTCGCACCATCGCGATCACGGTCCGGGCGATGCCCGAGGGCCTGCTGTCCACGCACCTGGTCAAGGGGCTCGAGCCCGGCACGATCGTGCGCCTGGCCGCCCCCGAGGGCGACTTCGTGCTGCCCGACCCGCCGCCGGCCAAGATGCTCTTCCTCGTTGGCGGTTCCGGGGTCACCCCGGTCATGGCGATGCTGCGCACGATGGAGCGCCGCGGGCAGCTGCGCGGTGCCGACGGGGAAGAGGGCGTCGACGTGGTCATGCACTACTCCAGCCCCACCCCGGAGCGGATGATCTTCGCCGACGAGCTGCAGCGCCTGGCCGACGAGCACGCCGGCCTCACGCTGCACCGGCTGCACACCGACACCGACGGCATGCTCGACCTCGGCCACGACGAGGGCGGCATCGACTCCTTCTGCCCCGACTGGCGCGAGCGCCAGACCTACGCCTGCGGGCCCGGACCGATGCTCGACTCCATCACCGAGTTCTTCTCCTCGCACGACCTCGAGGACCAGCTGCACCTGGAGCGCTTCACCCTCCAGCTCGGCGGCGAGGGCGGGGAGGGCGGCACCATCACCTTCCGCAACAGCGGGAAGACGATCGACGCCGACGGCGCGACCACCGTCCTGGAGGCGGGGGAGAGCGCCGGCGTCGGGATGCCGTACGGCTGCCGCATGGGCATCTGCCACACCTGCACGCTCACGCTCGTCGAGGGCCGGGTCCGCGACCTGCGCAACGGGGACGAGTTCGACCAGCACAACGAGCAGGTGCAGACCTGCGTCACCGCTGCCGTCGGCGACTGCACCTTCGACATCTGACGACAGCCGAACGACCACTGAGCACCGAGGAACGGAGACACCCATGGCGATCTCGGACGTCCGGGAGTACATGCACCTCACCGAGGAGCAGGTCGAGGAGCTCGGCCGCGAGCTCGACCAGATCCGCGAGGAGGTCGAGGCCTCGCGGGGCGCCGACGACGCGGCGTACATCAACCGGCTGATCAGGATCCAGCGCGGCCTGGCCGCCGCGGCCCGCGTGACGCTCATGGTCACGCCTCACTCCAGGAAGACCCGCGTGCCCGGCGCCGTCCTCGGCGCGAGCCTGCTCGGCCTGGCCAAGATCCTCGAGAACATGGAGATCGGCCACAACGTCATGCACGGCCAGTGGGACTGGATGAACGACCCCGAGATCCACTCGTCCAACTGGGAGTGGGACACCGCGCAGCCCGCCGAGCAGTGGAAGCACTCCCACAACTACGTGCACCACCAGTTCACCAACGTGCTCGGCTACGACAACGACATCGGCTACGGCATCCTGCGGATGGCGCGCGAGCAGCGGTGGAACCCCGCCAACCTCGGGCAGCCGGTCTACAACGCGTTGCTCGCCACGCTGTTCCAGTGGGGCGTCGCGCTGCACGACCTCGACGTGGAGAAGATCCGCAAGCTCGAGAAGGACCCCGCGGAGATGAAGCGGCAGCTCAAGCAGATCGTGCGCAAGGGCCGCAACCAGATCCTCAAGGACTACGTCGTCTACCCGGCGCTGTCCGGGCCGCAGTGGCGCACCACGCTCAAGGCCAACGCCACGGCCAACCTGACGCGCAACCTGTGGTCCTACGTGATCATCTTCTGCGGCCACTTCCCCGACGGGGCGATGCACTTCACCGAGGAGGAGATCGAGGACGAGACCCGTGCGGAGTGGTACCTCCGGCAGATCCTCGGCGCGGCCAACTTCGAGGGCGGCGAGCTGCTGCACATCCTCTCGGGCAACCTCGGCTACCAGATCGAGCACCACCTCTTCCCCGACCTGCCGAGCAACCGCTACGGCCAGATCTCGGTGCGCGTGCGCGAGCTGTGCGCGAAGTACGACATCCCCTACACGATCGGCCCCCTGCACCAGCAGTACGGCCAGGCGCTGCGCACGATCATCAAGCTCTCGGTGCCCAACTCCTGGACCAGCGACGACAAGCCGCCGCAGCCGCCGGCCAAGCCGGACGCCCCCGAGGCGCCGCCGGTCGACAAGGGCCGCAAGTCCGACGCCGAGCGACCCCCGCGCCGCAGCGAGCTCGGTGCGTGGTCGCGGGGCAAGCAGGCGTCGTGAGGTCGGCCCGATGCTGCGTGGCCTGAGCCGCGACGTCGACCCGGTCTCCGCGCCCTTCGCGTGGGAGACCGGGCCCGACGGCCGCCGCGAGCTGGTAGGCACCCGGGTCACCCAGTGCGCACTGTCGCGCATCTGCGGTGCCTGCGCGGAGTCGCTCGGGCGCCCGATCGCCTTCGTCGGCGACGACCTCGAGGTCGCACGCAACGCCTTCCACGCCCCGCCGCTCCACGAGTCCTGCGCCGAGGCGCTCGCCGCCGTCGAGCCCTCGTGGCGGGTCGTGCGGACCGCGGCCTTCGAGTTCGTGCGCCCGACCTCCGAGGACCTCGACCGGCGCCCGGTGTTCCAACCCTCCGCGTTGCTGGAGTGAGCTGGTCAGCCGAACCGTCAGTTCTGAACCCCCCAGCCGTCAGTTCGGCACCCGTCCCGCGCAGGAACTGACGGATCGAGGGTTCGAAACTGACGGTTCGGCAGTGCGTCAGAAGCCCGTGGAGCACCAGGGGGTCGGACCTGCGTGGTCGGCCATGGCGGCGAAGGAGTCGACGTCCGAGCCGCGTACGCGGCCGGCAGCGGCGTGGACCGTGACCGGCTGGTCGCCGAGGTAGAGCGCGCCGAGCGTCTCGGCGTCGAGCGTGACGCCCGGCTCGTCCTGGGTCGCCACGACGGTGGCCCGGCCCTTCTCGGTGGTGATCCGGAACCGACCGTCGGCGAACCCCATCCGGTCCCGCACCTCCAGCACGACCGTCGCGTCCTCGCGCCAGGGCCGCGCCTCGAGCGCGGCGACCACGTCCAGCACCCGCACCCACAAGGAGTCGACGAGTGCCGTGCTGCGCACGACCCGCGGGTCGGTCACGGCCAGGTGGAGCGGGGTGTCGACGGGGACGCGGGACTTCACCACCTGCGCGAGGTCGATGTCGGCGAGGAACGACCAGAGCCGCCGCCACGCGACGTCGGTCAGCGCGTGCAGGCCCCGCAGTTCCACCACGCCCCGCTGCGGACCCTCGCCCTCGTCCTTGTGCTGGAACCGGGCGTAGCCGTCGACCTCGCCGTCCGCGTCGAGGTGCACCACGACCCGCGACTTGGTGTCCTTGTCGCCGGACTCCCAGTCCCGGCCCTCCTCGATCTGGCCGTAGAACGCCGGCCGCGAGACCGCGCCCCGGGTGGTGGCCAGGTGCTGGGCGAAGACTCGCTCGACGTGCGGGCGCGCCTGCGGCAGCTCGAGCAGCTGGAGCGAGCCTTCGTCCGCGGTGTCCCGCAGCCGGAACCGGCCGTGGCCGGTGTCGACCTCGACCATCCGCTGCCGCGTCGCCACGCCGAAGCCGAACCGGCCGTAGATCCCGCCCTCCGACACCGTCAGTGCCGCCAGCGGCACGCCGCGCGACGCCGCATCGGTGAGGTCGTCGGTCATGAGCCGGCTGAGGATGCCGCGACGGCGGTGCGTCGGGGCCACGGTGACGTCGGTGATCATGTGCAGCGGCAGCTGCGTGCCGCCCCCGACGTTGATCGACCCGCCCCAGCTGGTGAAGGTCCCGACCGGCGGCGGGTCCGCGACCAGCGACGACGCGGCGTACGCCGCCCGCAGGGTCACGTCGTCGGCGCGGCTGTGCTCGAGCCAGAACTCCCGCTGCTTCTCGCTCAGGGAGCCCTCGTGGAAGCCGCGGTGCCAGGCGTCGCCGTACGCCGCCACCTTCGCCGCCATCGGACCCTCGGTCGCGTGGATGTCGAGGGTCTCGAAGGTCAGGTCGTCGTGGGAGCTCACCGACCCACCGTAGGGGCGCTCGTCGGGGTGGGGCCACGCGATTTGCGGCTGGCCTGTCGTCGCTGCGCCCTAGGGTCGGGGCATGGCGGCGAAGGCAGCGGAGGTGCAGGCGGGCGGCCGGGCGGTGCGCGTGAGCAGCCCGGACCGGGTCGTCTACGAGGCGACCGACCGGACGCCCGAGATCACCAAGCTCATGGTCGCGGAGTACGTCGCCTCGGTGGAGGACGGGCTCATGCGGGCCCTGCGCGACCGCCCGACGGCCCTGGAGCGCTGGCCCTCCGGCGTGCGCGAGGGGATGCGGTTGGCCACCGGCCCGCAGGACTCGAAGGCCGACGCGTTCTACCAGAAGCGGGTGCCCCAGGGAGCGCCCGACTACCTCGAGACCGCCACCATCACCTTCCCCTCGGGCCGCACCGCCGACGAGATCTGCCCGACCGAGATCGCGGTCCCCGTGTGGTGCGCCCACATGGGCACCCTCACCTTCCACCCGTGGCCGGTGCGGCGCACCGACGACCCGGCCAGCCTCGACCACCCCGACGAGCTGCGCATCGACCTCGACCCCCAGCCCGGTACGACGTTCGCCGACGCGGTCCGGGTCGCCGGCGTCGCGCGGGAGCTGCTGGAGGAGCTCGGCCTGCGCGGCTACGCCAAGACCTCGGGCAACCGCGGGGTCCACGTCTACGTCCGGATCCAGCCGCGCTGGCAGTTCACCGACGTCCGGCACGCCGCGATCGGCTTCGGGCGCGCCCTGGAGCAGCGCGACGACCAGGTGACGACCGCGTGGTGGAAGGAGGAGCGGGGCGAGCGGATCTTCGTCGACTACAACCAGAACAACCGCGACCGCACCATCGCCTCCGCCTACTCCCTGCGCCCCCGGCAGGGTGCCCCCGTCAGCACCCCGCTCACCTGGGAGGCGCTGGCCGAGGTGCGCGACCCCCGCGACCTCAACCTGGTGACCGTCCCGCAGATGCTGGCCGACCAGGGCGACGCCTGGGCCACGATCGACGACGAGGCCTTCTCCCTGGAGCCGCTGCTGGAGCTGTGGGAGACGCTGCCCGGCGGGGAGCTCAACTTCCCGCCGGACTACCCCAAGATGCCGGGCGAGCCGCCGCGCGTGCAGCCCAGCAAGAAGGTCGCCGAGCACTGGGACGACGAGGGCAACCGGATCGCCGACTGAGCCGGCCGCGAAGGACGAGACCCGCCCGGAGCGTGCTCCGGGCGGGTCGTCGTCGTTTCCCGGGCTCCCCCCGGAGCCCTTGCCTGGTGGATCGGAGCCGCGCAGCCCCCCAGCCGCACGGTCCTGTGATCACTGGTCCAGGTTGCGAGGCCGCCCCCCGGCGACCTCGTGGTGACAACGCTAGGCAGTGCTGCCTCGCGGGGCCACCACGTGCGATCCACAAGATCGCCAGGGTTCGGTAACAGCGGGCGTCGAGGTGGTCGGCACGGCGGCCGGCAGGGGCCGGGCGGGCGGTCGGCCACTGGTAGTTTTCGCCGCATGATGGTCTCCCACGAGAAGCGCGTGCTCTTCGTGCACGTGCAGAAGACCGGTGGCTCGACCATCGACCGGATGCTCCAGGCGGACATCCCGGACGTGCAGTACCTCCAGGGCCTGCGTGGTGGCCGGCACGCCCGGCTCGGTCCGGCGCTCAAGGCCCACCCCGAGCTGTCGGACTACTTCATCTTCGGCTTCGTCCGCAACCCCTGGGCCCGGATGTACTCCTGGTACGCCATGATGCGCCGCGCCGAGACCCAGGCCGCCGAGGGCAACGAGAAGGCCGCCAAGCAGCTGGCCAAGAATCGGCTGTGGAAGCGGGTGCTGCCGGCGTACCCCGACTTCGAGAGCTTCGTGCTGCGTGGTCCCGACGAGCAGCGCGAGCTGCGGCGGGCGCAGATCACCTACCTGCGGGCCCGTGGCCGCCCGGCCGACTTCATCGGCCGCCAGGAGCGCTTCGACGAGGACCTGCGACAGGTCTGGGAGCGGATCGGCCTGGACTGGCCGGGGGAGACCCTCAAGGTCAACACCGGGCCCTCGACCGACTACCGCCAGCACTACACGCCGGAGATGCGGGACAAGGTGGCGCAGGTCTTCGAGAAGGACCTGCGCCGCTTCACGTACGAGTTCTGAGGCTCAGGCGCCGCTGATCCCCTCGCCGCCCCCGGCGGACTGGCCCTCGATCGTCTCGTGCTCGAGCAGGTGCAGCACCGGGACGCCGAGCTTGCGGCGGGCCTGCGAGGTCCAGTCGAGGTGGAAGAACTCCGCCACGACGTGCGGGCGGGTCAGGATGATCGCCTCGCGCCCGTCGATGGCCTTGACCTCGGCGGCCAGTGCGTCGACCGGGGGTTCGTGGATGACCCGGCCGGTCGCGATGGCGCCGGCGTCGGCGAGTCGGGCCAGCGTCAGCCGCAGCTCCGCCTCCGACGTCTGTCGGCACTCCTCGCGCACCGACTCCAGGTCGACCTCGGACATCGTGATCGCGGGGCTGGTCAGGAGGTCGCCACCGGCCAGCGACCCCATGGCCGACTCGATCCGCGCTGCGGCGTCCTGGATCGGCAGCAGCACGTGGTAGCTCACCGTCTGCCCTTCCGCGACCAGCTCCTCGTGCAGGGAGCGGACCTGGACGGCGTCGGCGGGGGAGAGCGCCTGCTCGACGAGGAGGACGACGGGGTAGGTCTCGGCCATGCCTCGACCTTAGCCCCGATCCGCCGATCCCTCGCCGGTGCGCGCGTCAGCCGCCGGTGAGGATGTCGGAGAGGTCGTAGCGGGCGACCTCGTCGAGCTGCTCGTAGCCGCACGAGGTGGGCTCGCGGTCGGGTCGCCAGCGCTTGAAGTGAGCGGTGTGCCGGAAGCGGCGGCCCTCCATGTTGTCGTACTTCACCTCCAGCACCCGCTCGGGCCGCAGCGGGGTGAAGGAGAGGTCCTTGCCGGCGCTCCAGCGGCTCTGGGTGCCCGGGACCCTGTCCGGGTTGGCGATGGCCCACCCGGCCTCACCGGCCCAGGCTCCCCAGGGGTGCTCCTCGATGGGGCAGACCAGCTCCTGCAGCTCGCTCCAGAGCTCGGCACGTCGGGCCTCGGTGAAGCTGGCGCTGACCCCGACGTGCTGCAGCGTGCCGCCGGAGTAGAGGCCGAGCAGCATCGAGCCCAGCAGCGGCCGCTCCGGCGTGGAGGTCTTGTGCTCGCGGTAGCCCGCGAGCACGACGTCGGCGGTGCGCTCGTGCTTGATCTTCAGCATCGTCCGCGCGTTCTGCTCGTACGCCGCCCCCAGCGGCTTCGCGATGACACCGTCGAGCCCCGCGCCCTCGAACTGCTCGAACCACCGCTCCGCCTCGACGGGGTCGGTGGTCGTGCGCGTGAGGTGGCAGCGTCCGGCCGGCACCTGCGCCCACGCCTGCTCCAGCCTCGCGCGGCGCTCGGCGAACGGTCGGTCGACCAGGGAGTCCTCGCCCAGCGCGAGCAGGTCGAAGGCGACGTACTCGGCCGGGGTGGTCTCGCTGAGCATCGTGACCCGCGAGGCGGCGGGGTGGATGCGCTCCTGGAGCACCTCGAACTCCAGCTCGCGGCCCCCGCTCGCGCGCGGCAGCGCGACGAAGACCTCGCCGTCGAGCACACAGCGCTCGGGCAGCTGCTCGCGGGCGGCCTCCACGAGCTCGGGGAAGTAGCGGGTCAGGGGCTTGGTGTTGCGGCTGGTCAGCTCGACCTCGTCGCCGTCCTTGAAGAGCAGGCAGCGGAAGCCGTCCCACTTGGGCTCGAAGGAGAGGCCGCCGTGCTTCGCAGGGTCGGGGACCCCCTTGACGGACTTCGCGAGCATCGGTCGCACCGGCGGCATGACGGGCAGGTCCACGTCTGCGACCCTAACGACGTACGCCGACATCCGGCTCGACGTGAGGGGGGACCGTGCGCCGCAGGCTGGTGCTGCTGCTCGCCGTCGTGGTCGCGCTCGCCCTGGTGTGGGTCGCGCTGCTGCTGACCCGCGGCGACGACGACACGGTCAGCTCCGATCCCGGTCCGCCCGTGGAGGTGCCGGTCGCCGCCGAGGACGTCGTGGAGGGCGCTCGGTCGTTGACGCAGACGTGAACGCCCGTCAGATCCTGAGCCCGGTCGCCCTCCTCGCCGCGACCGCCACCGCCCTCCTCTCCGTGGGGGTCCCGGCCGTCGCCTCGCCCGGTGACGACTACACCCGCTCGTACTTCGGCGACGGCAACCTGCCCGCCGGCTGCGTGGTGGACCGGGACCCGCTCAACCCCGACAACACCTGCTACCACATGAAGGTCGGGCTCAACGCCCTCGACGACCCGCAGATCGACGTGGCGGTGCTGGCCCCGGTCTCCCCGGGTGTCGAGCGGGACCTGCGGGTGGGGGAGCAGGCCGTGCAGATGTGGGGCGAGGGCATCGACTACCTCGCCGACGAGATGGGCATGGAGTGGCTCGCCGACGGCGTCGACTTCAACATCACGACGTACGAGCTGAAGGTCGACCCCGCCGGGCTGCTGGTGGACCCGATCGACCTGGTCGACCCGGAGATCGTCGTCATCATGAGCAACCCCGCCGGCGGCATCGGGATCGGCATCGACCCGGTCTCGTTCGCCGGTGAGCTGGGCATCGTCGACGGCGAGGGCACGCCCTGCTTCGTCGAGGACGACCCGCTGAACTTCGAGTCCTGGCAGGGGAAGAAGGGCTTCGACCAGCACGGCCAGGAGAACGGCGGCACCTACGTCGCCGACTGCGGGGGCGTGGGCGGCAACGTCTGCTTCGCCGTCAACGGCGCCGTCGACCCGGTGCCGGGCGCCTCGGACTTCTTCCCGCTCTACGAGCTGGTCGCCCACGAGGTCGGCCACTGCCTGACCGTCGGCCACGTCGGCCACGTCGGCGACGGCGCCGACGGCCCGTGGGGCCCGACCACCACCAACGACATCATGGCCTACAGCGCCGACCCGCCGGGCCTGGCCAAGTGCGTCTCCACGCTCGACGTCGAGGGCTTCGCCCTCCGGATGAGCCGCTACATCGACCGCGACGGGGACGGTGAGGTGACCCGCCGCGACCGGCTCGCGGCCAACGACGTGGCAGGTGACGGGACCAGTTCCTTCCAGGTGCAGCACCCGCGCGACCACCGCTACGCGTCCGCGACCGGCTCGCCCGCCGACTGCCCGCAGCCGGACCAGGGAGCCGTCCCGCTGGCCGTCGGCGACTTCACCCCCGACCCGGTGGCGAGCACGCGACCGCTGCTGCGCACCTCGCGGACGACCGTCCAGGACGGCCGGGTCGTGGTCACGGGCCAGGCCGCCAACGTGCCGCTGGGCAAGCTCCCCACCCGGCGCTCGGCCTCCGCCGAGGACGCCACCGGCGACGGCGGCACCCCCGTCACGGACCTGTCCTCGATGAGCGTGCGGACCGACCGGAAGTTCGTCCGCGCGACGATGTCGGTGGGCCAGGTCGCCCCGACCGCCGTGCCGGGGTCGGTCACCGCCTACAGCCTGCTCGTCGACGGCCGCCGCTTCGACTCCTTCATCGGCACCGGCGACCCCTCGGGCGTCGTCAAGGTGATGGACAACGGCACCGGCTACTACCTGCCGGACGGCACCGCCACGTGGAACGCCGACAACACCGTCACCTTCAAGATCCGCCGCGACTACCTGGCGGACCAGCAGATCACGGCGCCCTACACGGTCAACGCGGTCACCGGCTACCACCTGCGCAGCAACGACTGGGTCGCCACCGCCGACTCCGTGCCCGACGCCCTGGGCGTCCAGGTCGCGGCGCCGCGGATGCCGAGGCGCGACCTGCGCGACGCGCCCGTGGCCGGGAAGGTCACCCGCTCCACGGTGACGCTCACGCCCGAGGGCGGCGTCACCAAGCTGCCGACCGACAGCACCCTGGGCCTGGGCGGCCTGGTGAGCGCGGTGGACACGATGGACTACTTCACGATCCCGGTGGAGCAGCAGTCCACGGTCGAGGTGACCCTCGAGTGGACCGGCGCCAGCGTCTTCGCGATGTCGGTCAACGGCGGCTCGTCGCAGGTCGTCGAGGAGGGCGAGAACCGCGTCACGGTCACCGTGCCCTGGGCCCGCCGCGACCTTTCGGTCACCGTCGACCCGCAGCAGGTCGTCGAGCCGACCACCTTCACCGTGGTCGCGCGTTCCACGACGGTCATCGACGACGGCGACCGTGACGGCGTCCCGGACGTCGCCGACGCCTGCCCCCGCGACCGCGGGCCCAGCACCGGCGCGGGCTGCCCCGACCGTGACGGCGACGGCCTGTTCGACTCCGCGGACCGGTGCCCGACGAAGGCATCGGTGAGCGTGACCGGTTGCCCGACCCGGGCCGACGAGCGCGTGCAGCTGTGGGTCGACGACCGCTTGGCCGCCGAGCGCACGGTCGTGAGCCGCGGCGTCCCGGCCGCCTTCCGCCTGGCCTCGGCCGGTGCGGTGGGCGCGGGCGAGCACCGCGTGGAGGTCCGCTGGGTGCGCGACGGCAAGGTCGTCGCCCGCTCGGCGCGCACCGTCGGCTGACCCGAGCACACGAGCGCGGGGTGCGACCACGTACGGTTGCTTCCCGTGCTCCGTCGTACCCGCACCACCTTGGCCCTGACCGCGCTGCTGCTGCCCCTGGCGGCCTGCGGCTCCGACTCCGAGGACGCCTCCGACCCGGCCGGCACCGGCTCCGGCACCGGGGAGTCCATCTCGGGGGTGAGCTTCTCCGGCGAGGTCGGCGAGGCGCTCGAGGTCGAGTGGGACGGCGGGGTCGAGAACACCGACGCCACCGAGGTCACCACCCTCGTCGAGGGCGACGGCGAGGAGATCGCCGAGGGTGACGTCGTCACCACCTACCTCTACGTCGCCAACGGCACGACCGAGGAGCAGGTCTACAACGACTACGACAACGGCGCACCGCAGTCGCTGCCCTACGACGAGGCGCAGGTCGGCCCGGTCTTCACCGACCTGATGGAGGGCGCGACCTACGGCTCGCGCGTCGCCGCGGTCACCACCGTCGACGAGCTCTTCGGCGGGGCCGCCGAGTCCAACCCGCTCGGCCTGCCGGCCGAGGACGCCGTGGTCGTCGTCGCCGACCTGGTCTCCCCGCAGGAGGTCTCGCCCGAGCCGTCCTCGCAGGAGGCCGAGGAGGCCGACCCCGAGGCCCAGCCCACGGTCGTGGAGGAGGGCGGCGACCCGGTCGGCCTGGACTTCTCCGGCGTGGAGGAGCCCGAGCTCGACACCCCCGTCCAGGTCCTCGTGCTCGAGGAGGGCGACGGCCGCGAGGTCAGCCCGCAGGACACCGTCACCGTCGACTACCTCGGCTCGGTGTACGACGCCGACGCCCCCTTCGACGAGTCCTACTCCCGCGGCGAGCCGCTGGTCTCCCCGCTCTCCGGCCTGATTCCCGGCTGGTCGATCGGCCTCGAGGGCGTGCCCGTCGGCAGCCGCGTGCTGCTGCAGATCCCGCCGGCGCTGGGGTACGGCACGCAGGGCAGCCCGCCGAGCATCCCCGGCAACTCGACCCTGTGGTTCCTCATCGACGTGATCGAGGCGGAGTAAGCGCTGCTCCGGTCGCGGGACGTCATCCGGGCGGGACGTCCGTCCAGCCGGTTCGTATGACGTCCGCGGGGCCTCTATGGTTACCGCCGTCCACCTGGACGTTCCCCGGTTGGTCTGCCGGCAGGGCCCGCCTGACTTTGAATCAGGACTAGCGACGTAGGTTCGACTCCTACCCGGGGAGCTCAGCGCTTGCGCTTGGCGGCCTTGGCCTCCGCGCGGCGGCGCCGCTCCTCGGCGTACTGGGCGGCGGCCTCCTCGATGGTGGGCGCCGACCCGCCGTACTGCTGGGGGAGCCACCACGCGCCGGCCGGGCGCTCCTCGGGCGGGCTGGCCAGGATGCAGCGCTCGAGCATCTCCTCCATCCGGCGCTTGAGCTCGGCGGTCTCCGCGGCCGGGTCCGCGCCGGTGGGGTGCATCGGCTCGCCGACCTCGATGTCGATGCGGTGGTGGCGCGAGAGGTCGAGCCTGCTGCCCTTGGCGAGGATCCGCTGGGTGCCCCAGACCACGATCGGGATGAGCGGCACCTCGGCGTCGGCGGCGATGCGCACGGCGCCGGACTTCAGCTCCTTGATGAGGAAGCTCTGGGAGATCGTGGCCTCGGGGAAGATGCCGACCAGCTCGCCCTTGCGCAGGGCGTCGACTGCGGTGCGCATCGAGGCCGCGCCGGCCTCGCGGTCGACCTCGAGGTGGCCGAAGCTGCGCATGAAGGGGCCGCCGAGGGGCGAGTCGAAGATCTCCTTCTTGGCCATGAAGCGGATGTAGCGGCCGCGCTGCGCACCGGGGTAGCCACCCATGAGGTAGTCGACGTAGGAGACGTGGTTGACCGCCACGAGGGCCCCGCCCTCGGTGGGGATGTGCTCGGCGCCGGTCATGTGGATGTCCATCGCCGAGACCTTGAACCAGGTCTTGGCGGCCGCCACGATGACGGGGTACGTGAGGTCCACGGGCACACACCACCACGTGCGGGAAAGCCGGTCCAGTGCCGGTCCCGCGCCGGGTCAGCCTCCGCTGACGACGACGGCGTGGGTGCCGGTGGCGCGAGCGACGACCTTGCCGCCCTGCGAGACCTCGGCCTCCGTGGTGCAGATGCGCCGGCCGAGGCTCGTGCAGGTGGCGGTCGCCACGAGCGGGCGGCCGGCGACGCCCGCCCTGAGGAACTGCGTCGTGAGCGTGACGTGCGGCGCGACCATGCCCGCCGGCCCGGCGCCGTGCACGGCCCAGCCGGTGGCGCTGTCCAGCAGCGCGCTGAGGTAGCCGCCGTGCAGGATGCCGCCGCCGTTGAGGTGCTCGGGCTGCGGGTCGGCCTCCACCACCGCGCCTTGGGCGTCGGCGCGCACCACGCGGAACCCGAGGTGGGCGGAGAACGGTCCGGGGTCGCCGACGGGTGTCATGGCGCCACCGTAGGACCCGGCGCCGCTAGGTTCTCGCCATGGTCCAGGACTTCACCGGCCGGGTCGCGGTCGTCACCGGTGCCTCCAGCGGGTTGGGCGCCGCGACCGTGCGCCGGCTCGCCGCCGGCGGGGCACGGGTCTGGGCCGCGGCACGGTCGCAGGACCTGCTCGCCGATCTCGCCGCGGAGTGCTCCGACGGCCCGGGTGAGGTGCGCTTCGGGCACCTCGACCAGACCGACCCCGCGTCCTGCCGCGCGATGGTGGCCGAGGCGGTGGCGGCGTACGGCCGGCTGGACGTGCTGGTCAACAACGCCGGTCGCCACGACTTCCGTCGCACCACCGAGGTGACCGAGCAGGAGTGGGCGCACGACATCGCGCTCAACCTGAGCGGGCCGTTCTTCGTCGCGCAGGCCGCGATCCCGCACCTGCTGCTCGCCCCCGGCGGCGGCGGGACGATCGTGAACGTCGCGTCGGTCGCCGGTGTGATGGGGGAGGCCTACTCCGCGGCGTACACCTCCGCCAAGCACGGCATCGTGGGGCTGACCCGGGCGCTGGCGGTGGAGTACCTCAAGGAGCCGCTGCGGGTGAACTGCGTGTGCCCCGGTGGGATGGACACCCCGCAGGTGCAGACGATCGGCGTGCCCGACGGCGCCGACTGGGACCTGATCATGCGGGTCGCGGCCACCCGCGGGCTGATGGCCGCCGACGACGTCGCGGCGACGATCTGCTTCCTCGCCTCCGACGACGCGGCCGCGGTCAACGGCAGCATCCAGGTCGTCGACGCGGGCCGCACGGCCGGCTGAGCCGGGCCGGGCCCGGGTCGGGCGCGCTCAGCCCTCGGCGAGGATCCCTGCGACAGCGGGGGACTCCCAGAAGGGCGCCAGGCGGGCACGCACCAGCGGCTCGAGGTCCCCGGACTCCCGGGCAGTTGCGACGAGCGCGGTCAGCGGCGGCAGCAGGTGCTCGGTGAGCACCGCGGCGTCCAGCCCCAGGTCGGTGACCAGCTCGGAGACGGGGTGCTCGGCGTACGTCGCCACGAAGCCGTCGACCACGGCGCGGACCATCGCCAGGACCGGCTCGGACGGTGCGGCGCCGATGACGACGTCCTGGACCATCCCGGCGAGGTGCTGGACCCGGTCCAGGGGGACCGCGCCCGCCCCGGACAGCGGCTTGTCGGCGTACAGGTCGTAGACCTCGAGCACCGCCGCGCGGGTGCCGGGGTCGCGCAGGGTCTCCACGACGACCGCGTTGAGCCGGCGCACCGCGAAGCCGGCGCCCTGGCCGGCCGCGGCACCGACGAGCGCGTCGAGCTGGGTGGCACCCATGACCTTGCCGGCCGCGCCGGCGTAGAGGGAGACCAGCGAGCCGACGCCCGGCAGCTTCTCCGCGACCGCGCGGTTGGCCTGCACCACTTCGGCCACGACCCGGCCCATGAAGCGCGAGGCCAGGGCCGAGACCGCGGGGCTCCGGGTGAGGTCGTCCAGGGCGCTGTGCAGCCGCTCGCCGCTGCCGAGCAGGGTGTCGGCGAAGGCCTCGACGTGCTCGCGCGCCACGACCTGTCCCAGCGTGTGCTGATCGGTCGGCCCGTCGTGCAGCACCTCGGCGAGGACGGCGGTGAACGTGCTCGCGGCCGTGCTCGGGGGCACTCGGACCAGGACGTCGGAGATGAGCGCGGTGATCGCCTCCGGGTCCGCGACCTTGCCCACGGTGACGCGCGAGCCGGCGTCGAGGAGGTCGGCGACGTCGCGGGCCACCATCGCGGGCAGGTCGTGCTCGAGCTGCTCGACGACCCACGCCACCTGGGCGTCGAGGAGGCGGGCGGCCAGGTCGGTGCGATCGGTCACCTGCGCAGGCTAGTCGGCACCCATCACCCCCTGGCGTGTCGCGGCAGGACCTCTAGAGTGTGGCGGTCAGCCGGGGTCGACCCGGACCGACGGCGAGGGAGACCAGTGGCCGAGCCCGTGCTCAAGGACCTGACCGTCGTCGTCCTCGCTGCGGGCGGGGGCACGCGGATGCGGTCGAAGACCCCGAAGGTGCTGCACGAGATCGGCGGGCGCAGCCTGGTCGGGCACGTGCTCGCCGCGGTGGCCGAGACCAGCCCGCGCTCGGTCGTGGCCGTCGTCGGCCACCAGCGCGAGCTCGTCGCTCCGCACGTCTCCGCGCTGCTGCCCGACTGCCTGCTCGCGGTCCAGGAGGAGCAGAAGGGCACCGGCCACGCGGTGCGGGTCGCCGTCGAGGCCGCCGGCACCACCTCGGGCACCGTCCTCGTGGCGTACGGCGACACCCCGCTGCTCACCGGGCAGAGCCTGCGCGACTTCGTGGCCGAGCACGAGGCGGCCCAGCGCGCGGTCAGCCTGCTCTCCGGCGACGTCGCCGAGCCGGCCGGCTACGGCCGCGTGGTGCGCGACGGCGACGGCGAGGTGCTGGCGATCGTGGAGCACAAGGACGCCACCGCCGAGCAGCTGGAGATCACCGAGATCAACTCCGGGATCATGGCCTTCGAGGCCGGGTTCCTGCTCGACGCCCTGCCGCGGCTGGGCAACGACAACGCCAAGGGCGAGTACTACCTCACCGACCTGGTCGGGCTGGCCCGTGAGGCCGGGCTGATGGTCGGCGCGCACGTCCTCGAGGACGTCGTGCAGACCGAGGGCGCCAACGACCGCGCCCAGCTCGCGGCGCTCGGCCGGTTGCTGAACGACCGGGTCGTGGACCGCTGGATGCGCGAGGGGGTCACCGTCGTCGACCCCGCGACCACGTGGATCGACGTGCACGTCGACCTGGGCCGCGACGTCACGATCCTGCCCGGCACGCAGCTGCTCGGGGCCACCACGATCGGCGAGGACGCCGTGGTCGGCCCCGACACCACGCTCAAGGACTGCGAGGTCGGCGCCGGTGCCCGGGTCGTGCGCACCCACGCCGAGCTGGCCGTGGTCGGCGACGACGCGCAGGTCGGGCCCTTCTCCTACCTCCGCCCGGGCACCCGCCTCGGCGCCGGCGGCAAGATCGGCGGCTTCGTGGAGACCAAGAACGCCGTGATCGGCGACGGCGCGAAGGTCCCGCACCTCTCCTACGTCGGCGACGCCGAGATCGGTGAGGGCACCAACATCGGCGCCGGCACGATCACGGCCAACTACGACGGGGTCGCCAAGCACCGCACCGTCGTCGGTCGGCATGCGCGCACCGGCTCCAACAACACCTTCGTGGCCCCGGTCGTCATCGGCGACGGCGCGAGCACAGGCGGGGGGACCGTCGTGCGCGGCGAGGTGCCCCCCGGCGCGCTGGCGGTGAGCGCCGGACCGATGCGTGTGATCGAGGGCTGGGCGCTGGAGCGCCGGGCCGGCACCGCGCAGGCCGAGGCCGCGGAGGCGGCGGGCAGGGGAACAGCAGGTGGTCCAGAGGTGACCGACGACTCGTCCCAAGCCTCGGCCCCAGAGTTGGGCTGAGGCTCCCGCGAGGGGCACAATCAGCGGCGCCCACCACCCCCGCGGCGCCTCTCCCGGCATCTAGGAGCACCTCGACGTGACCGGATACAAGAAGACCACCGAGAAGAACCTGATGGTCTTCAGCGGACGGGCGCACCCCGAGCTGGCCGCGGAGGTCGCGGACCTGCTCGGCACCGACCTGGTGCCGACCTCGGCGTACGAGTTCGCGAACTCCGAGATCTACGTCCGCTACGAGGAGTCGGTGCGCGGCTGCGACGCCTTCGTGATCCAGAGCCACACCGCTCCGATCAACGAGTGGATCATGGAGCACCTCATCATGGTCGACGCCCTCAAGCGGGCCTCGGCCAAGCGGATCACCGTGGTCATGCCCTTCTACGGCTACGCCCGCCAGGACAAGAAGCACCGCGGCCGCGAGCCGATCTCGGCCCGGCTGATGGCCGACCTGTTCAAGACCGCCGGCGCCGACCGGCTGATCGCCATCGACCGGCACGCCGACCAGATCCAGGGCTACTTCGACGGCCCCGTCGACCACCTGATGGCGCTGCCGATCCTCACCGACTACGTCATGGAGAAGTACGGCCACCAGCCGCTGTGCGTCGTCTCCCCCGACGCCGGCCGGATCAAGGTCGCCGAGCGCTGGTCGGCCAAGCTCGGCGGCGCCCCGCTGGCCTTCATCCACAAGACCCGTCGCACCGACCGGCCCAACGAGACCGTCGCCAACCGCGTCGTCGGTGAGGTCGCCGGCAAGATCTGCGTGCTGACCGACGACATGATCGACACCGGCGGCACGATCGTGAAGGCCGCCGAGGCCCTGGTCGCCGACGGTGCCGCGGGCGTGATCATCGCCGCGACCCACGCGATCCTCTCCGACCCCGCCGTCGACCGCCTCAAGAACTGCTCGGCGGTCGAGGTGATCGTCACCAACACGCTGCCGATCCCCGAGGACCGTCGCTTCGACAAGCTGACGATCCTCTCGATCTCCCCGCTCGTGGCCCGGGCCATCCGTGAGGTCTTCGAGGACGGGTCGGTCACGTCCATGTTCGACGGGCACGCCTGAGCCTGGATCCACCGATTCTCGCCTGCTGCGCGACACCAGCTGGGCGCCCTGGCTGCGTTGCCGACGCTCGACGGGCATCCAGCAGGCCTTCGCGTCGGGCGCCTTGCCAGGCCACCCACCTGGTGCCGCTCGCGACGGCGACCATCGGTGGATCCAGGCTGAGGCTGCCCCCGGCGCCTGCGCGCCCTGACGTCAGGCGCGAGCGTCGTACGCCGCCCGCGACCGCTCCACCTCGTCGATGTGGGCGCGCGCCCACGCGTCGAGCCCGGCGACGGCCTGCACCAGCGTGCCGCCGAGCGACGTGAGGCTGTACTCCACCCGCGGGGGCACCTCCGCGTGCACCTCGCGGGTGACCAGGCCGTCGCGCTCGAGCGCGCGCAGCACCTGGGTCAGCACCTTCGGGCTCACGCCCTCGATCCGGCGCTGCAGCTCGGTGAACCGGCAGGTGCGCTCGGCGAGCAGCAGGAGGACCAGTACCGTCCAGCGGTCGCCGATCCGGTCCAGGACCGTGCGCGTCGGGCAGGCGGCGGCGTAGGGGTCCGCGATCGGTGCCGTGCTCACGCCCTCACTATCCCTCAGGTAACCGCGGCACTTCAAGGTGCCTACTTCCGATAGGGAAGTAACGGCTGCTGGGTCCGGTTGGTGCGGGTGTCAGCGTCACCCACGAGAGGAACCACCCATGTCCCGCACCATCACCGTCATCGGAGCCACCGGCCACCTCGGACGCCTCACGGTCGAGGCGCTTCTCGAGCGCGGCGTCGCCCCCTCCGACATCCGCGCCACCGGGCGCGCCACGGAGCGGCTCGCCGACCTCGCCGATCGTGGCGTGCAGGTCCTCCGAGTCGACCGCGACGACGAGGCAGCCGTCGCCGACGCCGTGCGCGGCGCCGCCGCCGTGCTGCTGGTGTCCGGGACCGAGCCCGGCCGCGTCGAGCAGCACCGCAGGGTCGTCGAGGCCGCACGCGAGGCCGGTGTCGAGCAGCTCGTCTACACCTCGGGCCCGCACGCGCGGGGCTCGTCGGTGCAGCTCCTGGCCGACCACGCCACCACCGAGGAGCTGCTCGAGACCTCAGGCGTGCCGCACACCGTGCTGCGCAACGCGTGGTACGTCGAGAACTACACCGCCCAGGTCGAGACCTACCGGGCTCACGGGATGGTCGGAGCCGCCGGCGAGGGGCGGGTCTCCCTCGCCCCGCGCCGCGAGTACGCCGAGGCGGCGGCCGTGGTGCTCACCACCGACGGCCACCTGGGGAAGGTCTACGAACTCGGCGGCGAGGCCCACACGCTGGCCGAGGTCGCCGCGGTCATCGGCGAGACCATCGGCCAGGAGATCACCTACACCGACGTGCCGGTCGAGCAGCTCCAGCAGATCCTCGCCGGCGCCGGCGTGCCCGCCCCGATGGATGCCGTGCTCGCCGATGTCGACAGGGGCATCGCTGCCGGCGAGCTGCTGGTCCCGACGACCGACCTCGAGACACTGCTCGGCCGCCCGGCCACCGACCTGCGCCAGGCGGTCGAGGAGGCGCTGGCCTGAACCGAGCCCCTCCGGACCCTCAGCCCAGGTCGTCCAGCGCGTCGTTCCACTGACGCGCCAGGACGGTGGGCACGTCACCGGCCAGCACCTCCGCCAGTCGTGACCGCTGGGCGTCGGTGAGGGTCAGGGCGGGGAAGGCGTTGCGGCCGAGCACCAGGCTGAAGCCCTGGCCGCGGCGGCGCGCGATGTCAGGAGCGGCGTCGAGGTAGGCGTCGACGTACGGCGCGCAGAGGTCGGGCCGCTCGGCGTCCCAGAGGCCGTGGGCGAGGGACTCGAAGAGCCGGTTGGACACCTCCGGCTCGGTCATCTGCCCCCACGCGGAGGCCTTGGCCTCGGCGGTGGGGCGGGCGGCCAGCGCGCAGGCGGCGCCGAGGTCGCCGGCGAAGGAGCCGTCGGCGACCCGCTCGGCCTCGAGCCGGTCGCCGTCGACGGCGCCGAGCGCGGCCAGGCGGGCGAGGGCCGACCAGCGCAGGGACGGGTCGAGGTCGACCCCGCCGACCGGACCGGTGTCCGTGCGGCCGGCGGCGAGCCAGCGCTCCAGCAGTGAGGGGTCGCGGGTCGTGGACACCAGACCGCGGACCAGGGCGATGGCCACCTGCTCGTCCTCGGCGCCGGGGCCAACCGAGAGACCGGCGGCGCAGGCGGCGGCCACGGCGTCGGCGAGGGCCGGCACGGCGTCGGCGGTGGCGACCCTGGTGCGGACCGGTCCGAGGGTGCGGTCGAGCACGGCGGCCACGAGCGCTGCGTGCGGCTCGCGGGGCAGGTGGGCGGCCACCAGGTCGGCGTACGCCGCCACGGGGAGGGCCCCGGTGCGGACCTCGTCGAAGCAGTGGGCCCACAGCACCGTGCGCAGCAGGTCGTCGCCGACGTCGGCGAGACGTCGGTGCACCAGGGCGGAGGAGTGCTCGTCGAGGCGCAGCCGCACGAACGACTCGCCACGGCTGTTGGGGACGACGGCCAGGCCCGACCACTCCGGAAGGGGGACGGGGGAGTCGTCGAGGTCGACGAGCCGCTCCCCGGCGACGGTGCCGTCCTCGGCGTACGCCGTGACGGTGAAGCGGTGCGGACGCACCCCGTCCCGCTCGAGCACCGGCGTGCCGCAGGGGTCGCGGCGCACGGTCAGGGTGTCGAAGCCGGGCCTGCGCAGCCACACCTCGGCCCAGCCCCGGACGTCGCGCGGCGAGACCGCGTCGAGCGCCGACACGAGGTCGTCGAGCGTGGCGTTGCCGAAGGCGTGCCGCGTGAGGTGGGCGTTCACCCCCGCCAGGAAGTCCTCGTCGCCGAGCCAGGTGACCAGCTGGCGCAGGCAGGAGTTGCCCTTGGAGTAGGAGATGGCGTCGAAGTTGGCGAAGGCCGAGTCGACGTCGGGGACGTCCTCGGGCGCCGGCGCCACCGGGTGCGTGGAGCGGCGCTCGTCGGCGGTGTAGGCGCTCGGCTTGCGGGAGGACTCGTGCACCACGAGCGTCTCGGCGAACCCGGCGCCGTCCTCGGCGACCCGGTAACCCATGTAGTCGGCGAAGGACTCGTTGAGCCAGGTGTCCTCCCACCAGCGCATCGTCACCAGGTTGCCGAACCACATGTGCGCCATCTCGTGGGCGATCACCGTCGCGCGGCGCGCGCGCTGGTCCTCGGTGATCCGCCCGCGCGGCAGCAGCTCGTCGCGGTAGGTGACGCAGCCGGGCGTCTCCATCGCGCCCCAGTTGTGGCCGGGCCCGAAGAGCTGGTCGTAGGAGTCGAAGGCGTAGGGCTGGTCGAAGAGCGTGGCGTAGTGGTCGAAGCAGGCCTCCGTCGTGCGCTGCAGCTCCTGGGCGTCGCGGTCGAGCTCGGCGGCGAGCGAGGCGCGCGCGTGCCAGCCGAAGGGCAGCCCCGCGTGCTCCCAGGTCACCGAGTGCCACGGCCCCGCGCACACCACGAAGAGGCTGGGACAGATGCGGGGCGTGGTCGCGAACCGCCAGCGTCCCGCGGCCTCGTCGTGCTCGCGCACCCGGCCGTTGGCGAGCACGGTCCACCGCGGGTCGGCCGTCACCGCCAGGTCGAAGGTCGCCTTGAGGTCGGGCTGGTCGAAGCAGGGGAGGACCCGCTGCGCCACGTCGAGGGAGAGGTACGCCGAGACGTAGGTCTCGCCGTCCTCCGGGTCGGTCATGAGGTGCATGCCGTCGCCGTCGCTGACGTAGGGCACCTCGGCGTGGACGACCACCTCGACCGGCTCCCCGACCGGCAGGCCCTCCAGATGGATGCGGCGACCGTCGTACGTCCAGGTGAGCGGGTGGGCGCCGTCGACGGTGACGTCCGTGGCGGCCGTGAGCTCGAGGAAGGTCGAGGGCGTCGTCGCGGTGAACCGGACCGTGGTGGTGCAGGCGTAGCGACCCCGCTCCCAGCCGGTCAGGTCGAGGTCGATCGCGTAGGAGGCGACCTCGACGGTGGCGGCGCGGTCCCGGGCCTCGGCCAGCGTGAGCGACATGGGCCCACCGTAGGGCGGTCACCGATTCGCCTTCGCCTGCGGGCCGACCTAGACTGGTGCGGTTGCCTCGGCGAGGGAGCGCGCGGTCCGACAAGGTCGCGGGGCTCCGTGATCGACAGGGCGGAGATCGCGCCGCGCTGCCTCGTCACCACCGGGAGCGCGGCGCTGTTGCGTCCGCCCCTGGCCCGCCCGGCTCCCACACGTCACGCACGGCCCCGCACCACACCCCGACACGTCAGCAGCACCGCAGCACGAGGAGAGCGCATGTCCAGCGAGAAGATCACCGCCGAGGTCCGCACCGAGTTCGGCAAGGGCGCCGCCCGCCGCATCCGTCGCGAGCACAAGGTGCCCGCCGTCGTCTACTCGCAGGGTGGCGAGCCGCAGCACCTGACCCTGCCGGGCCACGACACGATGATGGCCCTCAAGCACGGTGGCGCCAACGCGCTGCTGGAGCTCGACATCGACGGCACGACCCAGCTGGCGCTGACCAAGCAGGTCCAGGTCGACCCGATCCGCCGCGTGCTCGAGCACGTGGACTTCGTCGCGGTCAAGCGCGGCGAGAAGGTCACCGTCGACGTCCCCGTCGTGGTGGTCGGCGAGGCCGGCCCCGACACCCTGGTCGTCACCGAGAACGCCACCGTCTCCGTCGAGGCCGAGGCCACCCACATCCCCGAGTCCTTCGAGGTCTCCGTCGAGGGCGCCGAGGCCGGCACCCTCATCCACGCCTCGGACCTCTCGCTCCCCTCGGGCACCACCCTGCTGACCGACCCCGAGACCCTCGTGGTCAACGTCGCCCAGCAGGTCTCCGCCGAGGCCCTCGAGGCCGAGCTGGAGGAGGCCGAGGCCGAGGCCGGCATCGAGCGCGAGGAGTCCGACGAGGACGCCGCCGACGCTCCGGCCGAGTCGACCGAGGGCGACGCCGACTCCGAGTGACGCACCCCGTCACTTCGTGCGGTTTCTGAGCAGACGGGCCCGGGATCCCCAGATGAGCGACGACTCGACCACTGACGTGTGGCTGGTCGTCGGGCTGGGGAACCCGGGCCCGAGCTATGCCGGTCATCGGCACAACATCGGCTACATGGTCACCGACGAGCTGGCCCGGCGGATGGGCTCGGGCTTCCGGGCCCACAAGTCCGGCCGCGCCGACGTCGTCGAGGGCCGGCTGACCCCGCCCGGCGTCCCCGGGCCGCGGGTGGTCCTGGCCCGTCCGCGTTGCTACATGAACGAGGTCGGCGGGCCGGTGAAGGCCCTGGCCACCTTCTACAAGGTCGCCCCCGCCCAGGTCGTGGCGATCCACGACGAGCTCGACATCGCCTTCGACACGATGCGGGTCAAGCTCGGCGGCGGCGACAACGGCCACAACGGGCTGAAGTCCATGCGCTCGTCCCTCGGCACCGGCGACTTCCACCGGGTGCGGGTCGGCATCGGCCGCCCCCCGGGTCGCCAGGAGGTCGCCGACTTCGTGCTGTCGGACTACTCCTCGGCCGAGCGCAAGGTCCTGCCCTTCGTGGTCGACACCGCCGCCGACGCGGTCGAGTCGCTCGTCTCCGACGGGCTGGAGAAGACCCAGCAGCGCTTCAACAGCTGAGCGTCGCTGCCCGCCGTCCCGCCGGGCCGACGAGTGCGCGGGCCGTTGTCGCCACCGGCTGGCACCGGTGTGCGGTCGGCAGTTGTGCACAGCCGGATGCGCCCGAGCCCGCCCAGCCGCGCGCACGCCTGCCCGGCCGGTCGCCTCGCTGTCATCCGAGGAGAGCGACGTAGCTGGAGGTGGTGTCCGGCGCCTGGTGCCGGAGGGGACCTCCACCCTGGGGGGTCTGATCGCCGGGCCGTTGGCGGCGAGGGGGTGGGCGTGCTGGTAGCCCGGCCACGGGGTGGTGGTCGGGCTGTCAACAGGGTCAGGCGGTGGGGCTCAGAGTGGGGTGGTGCCGTCGGGGTGGACGAGGTAGTGCTGGCTGTGGGGGCTGGTCCAGAGCCAGTGGCCTGGACTGAGTCCGGTGACTCGCCAGGGTGTCCCTGCTGGTGAGGGGTGGGTCTTGGCGCGGTGGTCGTGGCGACAGAGCGGGGCCAGGTTGTCGGTCGACGTCTGGTCCGGCGGGCCGGTGTCGGAGTACTCGACGGTGTGGTCGAGGTCGGCGGTCTCGGCTGGTCGGTTGCAGTGGGGGAAGGAGCAGGTCGTCCTGGCCAGCCTGACCCGTGCGGCGATGCGGTCGGGGACCTCGTAGGAGGACACTGCGACGGTGTCGTGGAGGTCGATGACGGGCTTGACGATGACCTGGGTGCCGGGGGTGCCGCACCAGTCGCGGACAGCGTCGGCGGTCAGGAGCTGGCGGTGGTTGTCGAGGCGGGCGAGGTTGAGTCCGAGGGTGCCGGTGACGGGGTCGATCTGCGGGGCGCCGGTCAACGCGGCGTCGCTCAGGTGGACGGTGAGGACCACGACCCGGCGGGGAGTCGGGCGGGGGTCGGGACGGGTGCCGGGGCCGGTGGGTGCGTCGGTTGCGCGGTCTCGACGACGCTCGCTGGCGCTCGCTGCTCGACCATCCTGCGTCGCCTCGGGGTCAGTCGCCTCGGCCTCAGTCGCCTCGGGGTGGGTGTCGGGGAGGAGGTCTTGGCCGCGGGCGAGGTAGCCCAGTGCCTTCGCGCGGCGCACCGCGAGGTCGTCGGTGGAGCCGTCGAGGTGGAGTTGGTGGGCGATGTGGCGGATCGCGGCTTCGAGGTCCTCGGCGTCGGCACGGTCGAGCAGTCCGTCGGCACTGACGGCGGAGGCCGCACCGACCGAGGTGGCGGGGGATGCGAGGTCGAGGTCGAAGTAGAGGTTGGCGCGGGTGTCGCACTCGGCGACCTCGACCGACTCGGGATCGAACCGAGCGGCTGCTTCGAGCACCAACCGGTGGACGGTGGCGGGGCCGGTGGTGTGGATGACGTGCGCGACCTGGGCGTCCACGAACGCCACGGCCTCGGCGGAGAGCCCTCGGGTGGCCTGCGCGAGGCGGCGGACCCGCCATGCGGTGACCTGGCCAGCCACGAGCCTGGCCCAAACCTTCGGGAGGCGGTGCTTGGCCTCGATGGCGTCCCCGACGAGGAGGCGGCCGGACTCACGGCTGCGGCCGAGGGCGGTGGCGAGCTCGGTGACGGCGAAGTCGGAGACCTCGGGGGCACCGGCGCCGGCGAGCTCGAGCATCGTGTCGGCACCGGGCATCCCGAACCGAGCGACCCACGCGTCCTCAGCAACCTGAAGGGCCTCTTCGTCGGGGTGGGAGTAGGTGCCGTACAGGTCCGGCATCAGCGCACCGGTGGTGTGCGCATCGGCCCACTCGGCAACTCCGATCAGCAGCTCCCGGGCGGCGTCGTCCTCGCGCTGCTTGGCGGCGCGGATCGCGTCGAGGAGGGGGCTGGTGGACATGGTGAAAGTTTAGTCGAACACACGTTCGATGGACAGTGTTTTCCCAGGTCAGCTGCACTTTTCCGTGACATTTTCGCCGTCCGATCGATGCCCAGCCGAAGCGAGCACCCCAGGCGGGGGCGAGGGCCGAGCAGACCGCAACCAAGAAGCCCAAGCGGCACCCAGGGCGACCACGCTCTACTCAAATTCAGGACCTGCTGCGGCGCGAACGCGCCACGACCCACCGACGGCGACCCAGGGAGCAACCCCGGGATGACAGCAGGGCGACCGGCGTACCGGGGTCTCGACGACGGCTCGCCTAGCGGCTCGCCTGCTCGACCACCGCAGAACGGCGCTGGCGCTCGCCTGCTCGACCAACCAGCGCGGCTCGGTCTCGCCGACGTCCCCCCGCGCGACCACCAGGTCGGCGTCGGCCCGGTGACCGATAGCCTGCGGGGCGTGACCTCCTCTGGTTTTGAGCCCGGAACGCCCCCCGCCGACGCCGACGACCACGTCCTCGCCACCTGGCTGGCCGAGGTGGCCGGCCGCCGCCTCCTCGAGGTGCGGGCCGAGGGTCTGGAGGGCAAGGAGCTCAAGGACGCCGGCGACGCTGCCGCGCACGAGCTGCTGATGCGCCTGGTCGCCGAGCACCGTCCCGAGGACGCGGTGCTCTCGGAGGAGGGCAAGGACGACAAGGCCCGGCTCTCGGCCGAGCGTGTCTGGATCATCGACCCGCTCGACGGCACCCGCGAGTTCTCCGAGCCCCCGCGCGACGACTGGGCCGTGCACGTGGCGCTGTGGCAGTCGACGGGGCAGGGCGGCACCCTCGTCGCCGGCGCCGTGGCGCAGCCCGTCCTGGGCGAGACCTTCAACACCGGAAACCCGCCGGTGGTGCCGCCGAGCACCTCGGAGCGGCCGCGCATCGCGGTCTCCCGCAGCCGGCCGCCGGCCTTCGTGCAGGCGCTGGCCGAGGAGATGGGCGCCGAGCTGGTCCCGATGGGGTCGGCCGGGGTGAAGATGATGTCGGTGGTGCGCGACGTCGCGGACGCCTACGTCCACGCGGGCGGGCAGTACGAGTGGGACTCGGCCGCGCCGGTCGCCGTCGCCAGGGCCGCCGGGCTCTTCACCTCGCGGGTCAACGGCGACGAGCTGGTCTACAACCAGGACGACGTCTACCTCCCCGACCTGATCGTGTGCCGCCCGGAGCTCTCCGAGCGGATCCTCGCCTTCATCGCCGAGCACGGCACCGACTGAGCCGGACCGACCGACGGTGCCGGTCCGCCACGTCCTGCTCGACGCCGACGGGGTGCTGCAGCGCAGCGCCCCCGACCCGATCGGCCTGCTGGTCGAGTGGGCCGGTGACCGGGCCGAGGAGCTCGGCCGCGCCCTGTGGACCGCCGAGCGCGGCCCGCTGAGGGGCGAGGGCGACTTCCTGCACGTCGTGGAGGCCGTCGTGCCGTCGTACGCCGACGTGGACCCGCACGAGGTCTACCGCCGGCTCTGGCACGACATCACCCCGTCCCCGGAGAGCCTCGCCCTGGTCCGGCGGCTCCGCGCGGCCGGTCTCGGCGTCCACCTGGGCACCAACCAGCACCGGCAGCGTGGTGAGCACATGGCGACCGAGCTGGGCTACGACGCGCTCTTCGACGTCTCCTGCTACTCCTGGGAGATGGGCACCAAGAAGCCCGAGCCGACCTACTTCGAAATCGCCGTCGAGCGGATCGGTGCCCCGGCGGCGGAGGTGCTCTTCGTCGACGACATGGAGACCAACGTCGAGGCCGCCCGGGCGGTCGGCCTGCGTGCCGAGCACTGGCACCTCGACCAGGGGCACGCGGCGCTCGAGCGACTGCTCGCAGCCCACGGGGTGCTGACCGGGCCGCCCACCGCCTGATCGAACGGTTTGGACGGCGTTCACCTGCCGTCAACCCCGTCCGGGCTACTCCGGTCCCGAGGACCTGGCCCTTTCGGACTACGTCTCGCAGCCGCGCCTAGCCCGTTCGGGAAAGGCTGGCCGAGCGTTCCCCGACAGTTCACCAGGGACACCCCGGACGGCCCGGGTTCCACCCTCAGGATGCTCTCGCTGCGGCGCCCGCCGGAAGCACGACCACATTCGGGGGGAGGCCCTGTGACCACGCTGCCGTCCTACGACGAGGCGACCGGGTTCGATGTCGTGCCGCGTCGTGTCTCCCGCAAGGCCAGAGGCGTCGACGCGGTCTTCGAGCACTCGGCCCGCGCGATCGGTGCCTCGGTCCTGGTCATCACCGGCGGGGTCGGCCTGTTCCTCGGCTGGCAGGCGTACCCCACGCTGAGCCGCTACGGGCTGGACTTCTTCACCGAGAGTCGCTGGCTGCCCGAGGAGGACGTCGTCGGCATCGCGGCGGTCCTCACGGGCACGGTGTCGATCGCGCTCGTGGCGATGGCCTTCGCCTTCCCGTTGGCGCTGCTGACCGCGCTCTACATCAGTGAGTACGCCCCCGAACGGATCAAGTCCACGCTCGTCGCGATGGTCGACCTGATGGCCGCCGTCCCCTCGATCGTCTACGGCCTGTGGGGCTACCTGCTGATCATGCCGCGGGCCGGGGAGCTCGCGCAGTGGCTGCACGCCAACCTGGGCTGGATCCCGTTCTTCGACATCCGCGGCACCGACCCGGACGCGGCCGTCCCCGACGCCAGCCGCTACCTCTACAGCTCCTTCGCCGCTGGGATCGCCGTGGCGATGATGGTGCTCCCGATGGCGTGCGCCGTCATGCGGCAGGTCTTCTCGCAGACCCCGCAGGGGGAGAAGGAGGCGGCCCTCGCGCTGGGGGCCACCCGCTGGGGGATGATCCGGTCCGTCGTGCTGCCCTTCGGTCGCGGCGGCATCATCGGCGGGACGATGCTCGGTCTCGGTCGCGCGCTCGGCGAGACCATCGCGGTCGTCCTCATCATCAGCCCGACCTTCGACGTGAAGTGGAACCTCACGGAGATCGGCAGCAACTCCGTCAGCGCCCACATCGCCCTGCAGTTCGGCGAGGCGAGCCCGGCGCAGCTCTCGGCCCTCCTGGCGGCCGGCTTCGTGCTCTTCCTCATCACGCTGCTGGTCAACACCCTGGCCGCCGTGGTGGTCAACCGCAGCCGCTCCGGAGCGGGAACGGACGCCTGATGACGATCCAGCAGACCCGCCCCACCGCGACCGGCGTCGGCCTCCCGGCCGGCACCACCCACCTGCCCCGGGTCGACGACGACGCCCCGCCGGCGGTACCGCGCACCTCGATCGGTCGGCCGAGCGCCGACGAGCAGCTCGTCCAGTGGGGGCCGTGGCTGTCGGCGGGGGCGCTGGCCTGGCTCCTGACGCAACAGCTGCTGCCCCTGCCGGGACTGCCGTGGTTCGTGGTCGCGTGGTTTGCCCTCGGTCTGCTCGTGACGGCCGTGCTGGCGGGCATGCAGGGCGGCTCGATCGCAGTGAAGGACCGGTTGGCCGCCTCGATCATCACGGGCGGTGCCGTCACCGTCGGCGTCGCCCTGGTGTCGACCGTCGGCTTCGTCTTCTGGGAGGGCTGGGAGCCGCTCCTCCACCTGAACTTCTTCACCGACGACATGGCCGGCGTCGGCCCGCGGGACCCGTTCACCCGCGGCGGCATCGCCCACGCGGTGCTCGGGTCGCTCATCCAGCTCGGCATCGGCCTCGCGATCACCCTGCCCCTGGGCATCGGCACGGCCGTCTTCATGACCGAGGTCGGTGGTCGCTTCGCCAGGCTCGTCCGCACGATCGTCGAGGCGATGACCGCCCTGCCCTCGATCGTGGCCGGTCTCTTCGTCTACACCGTCTTCATCCTGACGCTGGGGCAGCCCCGCTCCGGACTGGCCGCCGGCCTGGCGATCGCCGTGATGATGCTCCCGATCATCGCCCGCGCCGCGGACGTGGTGCTGCGCGTCGTCCCCGGCGGACTGCGCGAGGCGAGCCTGGCGCTCGGGGCCTCCCGCTGGAAGACGGTGTGGCACGTCGTCCTGCCGACGGCTCGACCCGGCCTGGCCACTGCCGTCATCCTGGGCTCGGCGCGGGGGGTCGGGGAGACCAGCCCGGTGCTGCTGACCTCGGGCGCCGCGATGTTCTTCGTGGTCGGCCCGACCGACGGGGCGATGAACTCGCTCCCACTGTTCATCTACTCCAACGTCCGCAGCGGCGAGGACACCGCGATCCTGCGCGCCTTCGGGGCGGCGAGCGTCCTGCTCGTGCTCGTGCTCCTGCTCTTCGTCATCGCCCGCCTGCTGGCGCGTCCGCCGCGGGCCAGCAAGCGGCGCCGCTTCTCCCTCACGCCCCGTGGCGGCTGGTCCCAGCGCGGCCTGGACCTGGCCCGGGCCAACCCCGGTTCGGTCGCCGGTGCGGTGAGCCCCGCCCCGGCACCCGCGCCCCCGCCGCCCGACCCCGCCTTCCCGACCAGTCCGGACGACCAGTCCCGCCCGCCCCAGGAGCCCCGGTGAACCGCCCCCTCTCCGTCCTCGCCCGCTGCGCCACCGCGCTCGTGCTCGCCGTCGCCGGCGTCGCGGGGCTGCCGTCGGCAGCCCAGGCCGCGACGTACGCCCAGATCGAGGGGACCGGCTCGACCTGGTCGGAGATCATCGTCCAGCAGTGGATCGCCGACGTGGACGCCTCGGGCATGAAGGTCGTCTACACCGGCGGCGGTTCGACCAAGGGCCGCAAGGACTTCTCCCAGGACACCAACGACTTCGCCATCTCCGAGATCCCTTACCAGGGCACCGACGAGCAGGGGAACGCCGACACCTCCAACGGCCGTGACTTCGCCTACCTCCCGATCGTGGCCGGCGGCACCGCCTTCACCTACCAGCTGAAGATCGGCAACGAGCTGGTCCGCAACCTGCGGCTCTCGGGGGAGACGATCGCGAAGATCTTCACCAACCAGATCACCAACTGGAACGACCCGGCGATCACGAAAGACAACAACGGCCGCGCCTTCCCGAGCGTCCCGATCACCCCGGTCGTGCGGGCCGACGGATCGGGCACCACCGCGCAGTTCACCAGCTGGCTGGACAAGGAGCACCCCAGCATCTGGCGGCCCTACTTCGGCAAGTCCGGGCTCACGTCGTACTACCCGAAGAAGCCGGGGTCGCGCACGGTCAGCCAGGCCGGGTCGGACCAGGTGATGAACGCGATCGCCTCTAGCACCGGGAACGGGTTCATCGGCTACGTCGAGTACTCCTACCCCGTCGACAAGAACTTCCCGGTCGTCAAGGTGCTGAACCAGGGCGGCTACTACGTGGAGCCGACCCAGTTCAACGTGGCCGTCGCGCTGACGAAGGCGCGGATCAACACCTCGAACCCCAACGACCCGAGGACCTACCTCACGCAGATCCTCGACGACGTCTACCGCAACCCGGACCCGCGGGCCTACCCGATCTCGTCGTACTCCTACATGATCATCCCGACCGCGGCCGACGACCCGCGGATGACGACGGCGAAGCGTCAGACGCTGGCCGACTTCATGTACTACTCGCTGTGCGCCGGGCAGACGAAGGCGGGGCCCTACGGGTACTCGCCGCTCCCGCTCAACCTGGTGCAGGCCGGCTTCGAGCAGATCGCCAAGCTCGGCAAGGCCGACAAGAACGTGGACCTCAGCAACCGCGACGTCCGCTCCTGCAACAACCCCACCTTCGACGGCAAGAACCTCAGCAGCAACAAGCTGGCCCAGATCGCCCCGCAGCCGGCCTCGTGCGACAAGGTCGGGGCCGGTCCGTGCGGCACCGCGACCGGCACCGGCGAGCCCTCGACCGACGGGGGCGGGGCCGGCGGTGGGACCGAGGGCGCCGCGGGAGCGGGCGGCGCCGGCGGCGAGACGGGTGTCGACGTCGGTGGCGCAGGCGGCGGGGGAGGCGCGGGCGGAGCCCCGACCTCGATCGACCCCGTGACCGGCGAGGTCATCGGCGGGGCGACGGGCGGCGTGGCCGAGGCCGGTGCGGTGTACGCCGACCCCAGCACGATCCTGGTCTCGGACCGGGCCGGGGACACCCGTGCCTTCGCCTGGCTCTCCGGCCTGCTGCTGGTGGTCCTCGTCGTCCTGCCCGGCCTCTACGTCGCCGCGCTGCGGCGTCGCCCGACGGGAGCCCGCTCGTGAGGCGCGCGGTCGCGACCGTCGTCGCAGCGGTCCTGGGTGCCGGCACCCTCGGCGCCGGGACCCTGGCCCTGGTCCCGACGCCGGCCACCGGCGTCGAGGAGCCTGCGGCGCGTGCGAAGCCGGCCTACTCCGAGACCAAGACGGTGCAGCGCGTGTTCGAACGGGCCGACGGCAGCCGCCAGGAGTTCCCGGCGTACGACGTCACCGTCACCGCCGACCAGACCACGGAGCTCCGTGGCCGCCAGCGCATCCGGATCGCGTGGAGCGGCGCCCAGCCCAGCGGCGGTCGCGCCAGCAACCCGTACGGCGAGAGCGGCCTGGCCCAGGAGTACCCGGTCGTCATCATGCAGTGCCGCGGGGTCGACGACCCCGGTCCTGGCGAGGAGCAGCTGCGGCCGGAGACGTGCTGGACCGCCTCGGTGGCTCAGCGTTCGCAGATCACGCGGGGCAACGCCGAGTCGACCTGGCGTCGCGACCTCGACGCCGAGGAGGCGGACAAGGTCCGGGTCTCCGGTCTCGACCCGCTGCCGTCCGCGCAGGTGTGCCCCACGGTCGACCTCGGTGACTTCAGCACCCGGCTGACCCCCTTCGAGGCAGCCTCCGGCCGGGTCTTCCCCGCCTGCCAGTCCGACCAGATGCCCCCCGAGGCCGCCGTCGGCGCAGCGTTCCCGCCGGCCGAGCTCGCGGCGTTCACCGACCTCGAGGGCAACGGCGAGGTGCAGTTCGAGGTGCGCTCGGACGTCGAGAACGAGTCCCTGGGCTGCAACAACGAGGTCGCGTGCTCGATCGTGGTGATCCCGATCGTCGGGCTCTCCTGCGATGCGCCGTCGACCCCGCCGTCCACCGGCGACCAGGCCTGCCGGCGCACCGGCCGCTTCACCCCCGGCAGCGGCAACTTCGCCGCCAACGGCGTGGACCAGGCGGTCTCGCCGGGTCTGTGGTGGTCGGCCTCGAACTGGAAGCACCGCTTCTCCATCCCGATCAGCTTCGGCCTGCCGCCGGACACCTGCGACGTGCTCGACCCGCGGGCGCCGACCGGCTTCTACGGCACCGAGCTGCTGGCGCAGGCCGCGCTGCAGTGGGCGCCGGCGTACTGCCTGCGCAAGGACCGGTTCAAGTTCCAGCACAACCAGATGTCCGACGAGGCCGGCTTCGCCCTCATGGAGAACGGCGGCGGCCCCGCTGCCCTGGTGAGCTCGGGCCACGAGCAGACCGGGTCCGACCCGGTCGGCTACGCACCGACCGCGGTCACCGGCTTCGCCGTGGCGTACGTCGTCGACAAGCCGGACAACGCCGGAGAGGTCACCACGCTGCGCCTCACTCCGCGGCTGGTCGCCAAGCTGCTGACCCAGTCCTACCTCGGCTCCGACCTCGGCCGCGGTCACCCCGGCATCGAGCAGAACCCGCTGTCCATCATCCAGGACCCCGAGTTCGTCGAGCTGAACCCTGGGCTCCCGCAGATCAACCAGGAGGCGGGAGCGACCCTGCTCTCGCTCTCCAACGAGTCCGACGTCGTCCAGCAGCTCACCGAATGGGTCGTGGCCGACAAGGACGCCCGTGACTTCATCGCCGGGAAGGAGGACCCGTGGGGCATGGTCGTCAACCCGAACTACCGCGACCTGGCGCTCCCGGCGTCCTCGATCCCGCTGCTCGACGACTACGTGCCCGAGACCGGCAACACCTGCCGTCAGCAGAACCCGGCGGTCTACTTCAACCAGCTTGCCGCCCCGGTCACCACGCTGCGCCGGATCAGCGAGGCCATCCTCGACGCCCACCCCAACGTCCAGACGCGGTGCGAGTTCGAACCGGACACCGGCCTGTTCCGCCTCGGGCGGATCCCGCGCCAGTCGTTCGGTGCCCGCTTCATGCTGGGTGTGGTCAGCCTCGGTGACGCCGCGCGGTTCGGTCTGCGCACCGCGGCACTCCAGGCCGAGCCGGGCAGCTTCGTCACGCCCGACGCGGACTCGCTGGCCGCCGCCGTCGCGCTGATGGAGCCGCAGGGTCCCACGCAGCCCTTCGTCCTGGACCAGCAGGACGTGCGCCGCAGCGGCAAGGCCTACCCCGGCACGATGGTCGTCTACACCGCGGCGCGCATGAAGAACCTGCCGAAGGCCGATGCGGCGACGGTCGCGCAGTTCATCCGGATCGCCACCACCGAGGGGCAGCGCCAGGGGCCCGGGAACGGCCAGCTCCCGGGGGGCTTCCTTCCTCTGCGCAGCGCGGGTCCGACCGCGCCGCTCCTCGCGGCCGCGCGGCAGACCGCCGACGCCGTCGCGACCCAGACGCCCCCCGCCAGCAGCACCCCGCCCGAGGAGACCGAGGGACCCGACACCACAGGCGGGGGTACGCCGGGGGGCGCGGGCGGCCCGCTGGACCTGCCCGACGTGCCGGTCGCGGAGGTCCCGGACGCCGCCGAGGAGCCGGCCGCCGGGCCCGCACTGGACCCGGTCGAGGCGAGCACCGAGCCCGTGGCGATGCCGGCGACCACGCCGATCTCCTCGCGGGTCGCCGGGATGCTGCTGCCGCTGCTCTTCCTAGGCGGACTGCTCGGGGCCCTCGTCGTCGCAGCCGGCCGCTTCTTCGTCCGACCTCCCCGGGCGGGCCTGGGCCGATGACGATGACAGAGCCGGCCAGCCCCCCGTCCGGGCCGGTCGCACCCGACGTCGCCGGAGCCGGTGCCGCACCTGTCGGCCCGCCCCGGTCGCCCCGCGCCCGTCGCCTGGCGAAGCCGACGCGCCGCTCGTCGCTACGGCGGGGCCGTACTGGTCCGCGGCCGGCGCGGCCGCTGCCCACCGGGGCGCAGGCCGCCACGCAGTCGGCCGCCTTCATGCTGGCCGTGGTCTGCCTGTGGGTGTTCGTCCAGCTCCTGCTGCTCGGCGACCTCAAGCACGAGCGTTCCCAGGACCTGCTCTACGACCGGTTCCGCACCGAGGTAGCCGCTGCGACGGCGCCCGTGGGCCCGGTGGTCCCCGTCGGCGCCCCGGTCGCGCTGCTGCGCATCCCTGCCATCGACCTGGAGCAGGTGGTCGTCGAGGGCACGGCGTCCGGCGACCTGCGGGCCGGCCCTGGTCACCAGCGCAACACCGTGCTCCCGGGCCAGGACGGCACCTCCGTCGTGATGGGCCGCGCCGCGACGTACGGCGGCCCCTTCGCCCGGATCACCGAGCTGCGGCCCGGAGACGTCATCGAGGTCGTCGTCGCCCAGGGAACCCGCGAGTTCCGGGTCCTGGGGGTCCGCCGGACCGGCGACCCGCTGCCCCAGCCGCGCGCGACCGGGGTGGCCCGGCTCGTGCTGGCCAGCGCCGAGGGTCAGGGGCGTCTGGCCGGGCTGACGCCGGGGGAGGCGGTCTACGTCGACGCCGAGGCCGAGGACGCCTTCCCCGCACCCGCGGGCCGACCTGCCGCCGTGCCGGCCGCCGAGCAGCTGCTCGCCGGGGAGACCGCGGTGCTGCCGCTGCTGGCCACCTGCCTGGCCGCCCTCGTGCTCGCCACCTTGACCATCATCTCCGCGCGCCAGCGCTGGTCGACGGTCCAGGTGTGGCTGCTGGCCAGCCCGGTGGTCGCGGCCCTGGCCTGGGCCACGACGGAGGTCCTGGTCCGACTGCTGCCGAACGTGATGTGACGCCTTCGTGAACCGTCGCGCAACCCCGTCCGAAGTCGCTGCCGTGACCGGCTCGCGCCCCCCACGATCACCACGCCGCCGCAGGTCTCGGGGCTTGCGGAGCAGCTCCACCCGGCTCCACCCAGGAAGCACCCCCACCAGAGAGAGCGAATCCATGAAGTCGAGCAAGACCCTCAGCGGACTCGTCACCGCGGCCCTCGCCGCGTCGGCGATCGCCCTCAGCGCCCCGACCGCGTCGGCCGCGCTGCCCTTCGACCCCACCTTCACCCCCGCCTCCGCGGACCTGGTGGGCGTCGGCTCGGACACCACCGAGATCTCGATGCACTACCTCGCCGAGGGCTTCGAGGGCACGGCCGGTTACAACGAGGGCCGCAGCACCGGCCGGATCGCCTCCTTCCAGGCGGGCGGCGGCGGCGAGATCACGATCCCGGGTGGCACCACCATCACCCGCCCCAACGGCTCGGGCGCCGGCAAGGGTCGCCTGTACGGCGCCAACAACCTCCCCGAGATCGACTTCGCCCGATCCTCCTCCGGACTCAACGACGCCGAGCGCGCCGCGGGCCTGCAGAACTTCCCCTTCGCCGTCGACGGCCTCAAGCTCGCGGTGTCGAACACCGTGGCGACCAACGCGCCGGCGAGCATCTCCGCCGCCGACATGGTCAAGATCTACGACGGCAGCATCACCAACTGGAGCGAGCTGGGCGGCCAGCCCGGTGTCATCAAGCCGCTCATCCCGCAGGCCGGCTCGGGCACCCGCTCGTTCTTCGTCGCGCAGCTGCAGGCCGCCAACGGCGGTGTGGCCGTGCCGCTGGCCGCGTCGGTCCAGGAGGTCCAGGAGCACGACCCGGCTCCGGTCCAGTCCGACCCCAACGCCGTCGCGCCGTTCTCCACCGGTCGCGCCGGTGCCGCCGGTCCGGTCATCAAGCTCACCGACGGTTTCTCCGCGAACCGTGCGCTCTACAACGTGGTGCGCGGCGCCGACGTCGGCCGTGCCGACCTGCTGGCGGCGTTCGGCCCCGACGGCTTCCTCTGCTCCGACGCTGCCGCGCCGCTGATCGAGGCTGCCGGATTCTTCCAGCTCGCCCGCGAGGCCAACGGCGGTGCGTGCGGCGTGCCCACCCAGTCCTCGACCAGCAACTTCACCGTCAACGAGGTCGCCGAGACCACCACCGACCTCACCGCCACCAACCCCTCGCCGGGTCGGGTCGTGCTCGTGGCCACCGTCGCCTCCGCGGCGGGTACGCCGACCGGCACCGTGACCTTCACCGAGGGCAGCACCGTGGTCGCCGCCGACGTCCCGATCGTCCAGGGTCGTGCCACCGCCACGCTCAACGGCGTCGCGGCCGGCTCGCGGACCTACACCGCCACGCTGAACCCCGGCGACGGCTTCCTCGGCTCCACCGACGACGTCACCGTCACGGTCTCCGACCGCGCTGACATCGCCGCGCAGGCCAAGCCGGTCGCGAAGGGCAAGACCGCCAAGATCCAGGTGACCATCGCCGGCGCGACCGGCACGGTCACGCTGCTCAAGGGCGCCAAGGAGATCGACTCCGCGACCCTGTCCGGCGGGAAGGCCACGCTGCTGGCGAAGAAGGTCAAGAAGAACACCCGCTACACCGTCGCCTTCGGCGACCAGACCGTCACCGTCCTGGTGAAGGTCAAGAAGTAGTCCCGGCTCCTCCAGTGCGGGCGACCTCCCTCCGCGAGGGCGGTCGCCCGCACACCCGGTTGCACCAGATCGCCCACGAAAGAGACCCCAGATGAGCAGCACCGACGCGACCACCGTCCTCCCCGCCGTTCCCGGCGGCTCCGTGCCCGGGGCTCCCGGCCAGGACGCCCCCGCAGGAGCGGAGCGGCTCGCGGAGCTGGACGCCCGCGACATCACGGCGTGGTTCGGGGAGCGCAAGGTCCTCGACCGGGTCTCGCTCACCATGTCCGCCGGTGCGATCACGGCGCTCATCGGCCCCTCGGGATGCGGCAAGTCGACCTTCCTGCGCATCCTCAACCGCATGCACGAGCTGGTCCCCTCGGCCCAGCTCGCCGGCGAGGTGTGGCTCGACGGGGAGGACATCTACGACCCGGCCAAGAAGCTCATCGACGCCCGCCGGGCCATCGGCATGGTCTTCCAGAAGCCCAACCCCTTCCCGGCGATGTCGATCCGGGAGAACGTCCTGGCCGGCCTGAAGCTCACCGGCACCAAGGCGTCCCGCTCGGAGAAGGACGACCTCGTGGAGTCCTGCTTGACCAAGGGCGGACTGTGGAACGAGGTCAAGGACCGCCTCGACGCACCGGGCGGCGGGCTCTCCGGTGGCCAGCAGCAGCGCTTGTGCATCGCCCGCTCGCTGGCGGTCAAGCCGCGGGTGCTGCTGATGGACGAGCCCTGCTCGGCCCTGGACCCGACCTCGACCCGGGTGATCGAGGAGACGATGCTCGAGCTGGCCCGCGAGGTCACCATCGTCATCGTCACCCACAACATGCAGCAGGCCGCGCGGGTCTCCTCGCAGTGCGCCTTCTTCCTGGCCGCACACGGCACCCCGGGGGTCATCGTCGAGCACGGCGACACCCGCGCCATGTTCGAGAACCCGCAGGACTCCCGGACCGCGGACTACGTCCACGGCCGTTTCGGCTGAGCCGAGACGGATTTCCGGACCTCCGGTGACCTGCCGCACACTCTTCTCGTGATCTCCGGCCCGCGCTCGATCGCGCTCTTCGCGACGCTGCTGGTCGTGGTGACCGCGGCCGCGTTCGCGCTCTCGCGGCTCTACGCCACGCCGCGCGCTCTGGACCTCACGCCGCCCGTGGCCTATCTCTCCGCCCCCGTGCCGGTGACGGCCGACGCTCCGGCCGCGGCGCCAGCGGGCGGGCAGCTGGTCGACCAGCGGTGGCTCGAGCAGACCTCGCGCCGCACCGGCATCCCGCTCCCCGCGCTCCGGGCGTACGCCGATGCGCAGCTCTCCGGGGTCGGTGGCTGCGAGCTCGGCTGGACCACGCTGGCCGGCATCGGCTGGGTCGAGTCGCACCACGGCACCATCGACGACCGGGTCCTGACCCTCGACGGGCGCTCGGACCCGCCGATCATCGGGGTCCCGCTCAACGGTCGCGGCCCGGTCGCGGCGATCCGCTCCACCCCCGCCTCTGCGGCCTGGCACGGTGACGAGGTGTGGGAGCGCGCGGTCGGGCCGATGCAGTTCCTCCGCTCCTCGTGGGAGCCGTGGGCGGCCGACGGCGACGACGACGGCGTCACCGACCCCCACGACCTCGACGACGCCGCCGCCACCGCGGCGCGCTACCTGTGCGCCTCGGGCCGCGACCTCACCGACGGTGCGGCCTGGACCGACGCCGTGCTGAGCTACAACCGCAGCCGGGAGTACGTCGACGCCGTGCACGCCGCGGCCACGACCTACGCCGAGCGCGCCGGGCAGTAGCCGCCCCGCAGTCGCGCAGTAGCCTCTCGGTCGTGCTGCTCACGCTCGACTCCGCCACCCCGCTCGTCACGGTCGCCCTCCACGACGGCACGGACGTCGTGGCTGAGCTGGTCGCCGACCGACCGATGAAGCACGGCGAGCAGCTGGCCCCGCTCATCGAGGCCGCCATGCACCGGGTCGGCATCGTCCGCCAGGACCTCACCGCCATCGGGGTCGGCGTCGGCCCCGGGCCCTTCACCGGCCTGCGGGTCGGGCTGGTCACCGCGCGCACCCTCGGCTTCGTCCTCGAGGTGCCCGTCTACGGCGTGTGCTCGCTCGACGTGCTCGCGGTCGAGGCCGCCGACACCGGCGCGCTGCCCGCCGGCACCGAGGAGTTCCTCGTGGCCACGGACGCCCGGCGCAAGGAGGTCTACCTCGCGTCGTACGACGGGGACGGGGTGCGGCTGACCGACCCGGTCGTCGTGAAGCCGGCCGCCGCTGCCTCCGCGCTGCCGGTCGTGGGGGAGGGGGCGCTGCTCTACCCCGAGCACTTCCCGACCTCCGTCGGCCCGGTGCGGCCGAGCGCCGGCTGGCTGGCGCGGGTCGTCGCCGACGAGCGCGCCGAGCTGCTCGACCCCGAGCCGATGTACCTCCGGCGCCCCGACGCCGTCGCCCCCGGCGAGCGCAAGCAGGTCTCGTGACGACCCGCCCGGTGCAGGTCCGGGCAGCCGTCGAGGCCGACCTCGACGCGGTCGTCGCGTCCGAGCAGGCCAACCTCGGCGCCGACGCCTGGTCGCCCGGGCTGCTGGCCGAGGGCGTGGCCGGCCGGGTGCCGCACACGTCGTACCTCGTCGCGGAGGTGGGTGGCGCAACAGGTGGTCAGGTCGTCGGGCACGCGGTCGTCTCCGTGGTCGTCGACGTCGCCGAGCTGCAGCGGATCGCCGTCGACGTCGACCACCGCCGCGGTGGCGTGGCCTCCGCGCTCCTCGACGCCTGCGTCGTCGCCGCCCGTGCCGGTGGCGCCGACCGGCTGCTGCTCGAGGTCCGTGAGGACAACGCCGGCGCCCTCGGCTTCTACGCCGCCCGCGGCTTCACCGAGGTCGACCGGCGCCCGCGCTACTACCGCGACGGCGCCACCGCCGTCGTGATGCGCCTGGGCGTCGGCCCGCGCTGCGGCGGCTGACCCGGCCCCGGCGGCGGGGTCCGCACCGGCCGTCCGTCGCGGGCGCCGCTAGGGTCCGGGTGTGCTCGCGGACCTGCTCGTCGGCTTCGCCGCGGGTCTGCTCATCGCCACCCTCACCGCGCCGGTCGGCGTGTCCGGTGCGGTCTTCGTGCTGCCCGTCCAGCTCAGCGTGCTGGGGGTACCCAACCCGGCCGTCACCTCCACCAACCTGCTCTACAACGTCATCGCCACGCCGGGCGCCCTCCTGCGCTACCGCCGCGACGGCCTCCTCCTCACCCCGCTCACCCGTCTCCTCGTCGCAGGGACCCTCCCCGGCGTCGTCCTCGGCGCGCTCGTGCGGGTCTACCTGCTGCCCGGTCCCGACACCTTCCGGGTCGTGGCCGGGCTGGTGCTGCTCGCCCTCGGCGGGTGGCTGGTGGGACGGACGATGCGTCCGCCCCGTGCCCTGCGCCCGCTCGGACCCCGCGCGATCGTCGTCCTGGCGCTGGGCGTCGGCCTGGTCGGAGGGGTCTACGGCATCGGGGGCGGCTCGCTGCTCAGCCCGGTCCTCGTCGGCTCCGGCATGACGCTGGCCGCCGTCGCGCCGGCCGCGCTGGCCTCCACGTTCCTGACGTCCCTGGTCGGGGCGGCCTCCTTCACCGTCCTCGCGACGGTGGCACCGGGGCCGGTCGCCCCCGACTGGCCGGTCGGCATCGCGTGCGGCCTCGGAGGCCTGGTCGGCGGCTACCTCGGGGCGCGGCTGCAGCCGCACCTGCCCGAGCGTGGGCTGCGCGTGCTCCTCGGGGTGCTGGCCGCAGTGGTCGGCGCGCTGTACCTCGCCCAGGGAGTGTCGTGAGCAGCCGCGACGAGCTCCTCGCCCACCTGGGCGACCTCGACCTGGGACGGCCGGTGCGGGTGGGGATCGACGGGTACTGCGGCGCGGGCAAGACCACCCTCGCCCGGTGGCTGGTCGCGGAGCTGGGGCGCGCCGGGCGGCCGGCGCTGCACGTCGACTCCGACGGCTTCCACCACGTCAGGGAGCGCCGCTACCGGCAGGGTCGCGACTCGGCCCGCGGCTACTACGACGACGCCTACGACCTCGAGGCGCTGGCCGAGCGGGTGCTGCGACCGCTCGGGCCCGGCGGTGACCGCACGATCGCGACCGCTGTGCACGACCTGGCCACCGACGAGGTGCTGACCGGACGCACGGTCGTGGTGCCCGAGGACGCGGTCGTGGTGTTCGCGGCCACCTTCGTCCAGCGCGGGGCGCTGCGCGACCTGTGGGACGAGGTCGTGTGGGTGGACACCGACGAGCCGACCGCGACCGCGCGCGGCATCGCCCGCGATGCCGAGGCACTGGGCGGACCGGAGGCGGCCGCGGCGGCGTACGACGCCCGCTACCAGGCGGCCTGCCGGACCTACGTCGCCGAGGAGCACCCGCGCGAGCGGGCCTCGATCATCCTCGACCCGGAGCCCGACCCGAGCGGAACGTGACGACGGTCCGGAAGCCCAGCCGGTCGTAGACCGCGAGCGCGGGGGCGTTGTCGACGTACACCCCCAGGGTCGCGGTGCCCGAGCGTCCCAGCGCCCGCCGGGTCAGTGCGGCGGAGACCGCCGTGCCGAGGCCGCGGCCGGCGGCGTCGGGACGGGTGGTGACCGAGCGCAGGTGCCCGGCGCCGGAGGGGTCGCGGTAGAGGGCACCGACGGAGAGCAGCCCGTCCGGACCCGGGACGCCCAGCCAGCACTCGACCCCGCGCGAGCCGGGCCGCGCGAACGAGCCCGGGTTGGCGACGTCGAGCAGCGCGTCGATCGCCGCGGCGTCGTCGACCTCGACGACCGAGCCCTCGAGCGGGTGCGCCGGCGGCTGGTCGTGGGTGAGCATCCAGTGCCAGTGGCCCTCCGTCGGGAAGCGCCACGTCTCCGGCAACCCGTCGTACGACGCCGCCTGCACGCTCACGCGACCAGGCGGGTCCACCCGGTCGACCGCGAGGTGAGCGAGGCGCGCGAGGTCGGCGGGCGGGCCCAGGCACCACAGCGACGGCCGCCCGTCGGAGGGGCCGGTGCGGTTCCGGTTGCCGTCGACGACCAGCGCGTCGCCGAGCGACAGGACGAGCACGGTGTCGTCGGGGTCCACCTGGTGCCGGACGAACGGGTGCTGCGACGTGGCCACCAGCTCGTGGGGATCGATCTCGCGCAGGCCCTCCACGCGCCCATCCTCACCGGTGGCACGATGAGCCCGTGAACGAGCCCCTCGTCCTCGGCATCGAGACCTCCTGCGACGAGACCGGTGTCGGCATCGTCCGCGGCCACACCCTGCTGGCCGACGCGGTGGCCAGCAGCGTCGACGAGCACGCCCGCTTCGGTGGCGTCGTCCCGGAGGTCGCGAGCCGGGCCCACCTGGAGGCGATGGTCCCGACCATCGAGCGCGCCTGCGAGACCGCCGGCATCCGGCTGCACGACGTCGACGCGATCGCGGTGACGAACGGCCCCGGCCTGGCCGGCGCGCTGCTCGTCGGTGTCGCCGCCGCGAAGGCGCTCGCGCTGGGGCTGGGCAAGCCCATCTACGGGGTCAACCACCTCGCCTCGCACGTGGCCGTCGACCAGCTCGAGCACGGCCCGCTGCCCGAGCCCTGCATCGCGATGCTCGTCTCCGGCGGCCACTCCAGCCTGCTGCGGGTTACCGACGTGACCGGCCACGAGGGCGGGGTCGACCCGATGGGCCAGACGATCGACGACGCGGCCGGCGAGGCCTTCGACAAGGTCGCGCGACTGCTCGGGCTGCCGTTCCCGGGCGGCCCGCACATCGACCGCGCCGCCCGTGAGGGCGACACCGTCGCCATCGACTTCCCGCGCGGCCTCACGAGCCGTCGCGACCTGGAGCGGCACCGCTTCGACTTCTCCTTCTCCGGGCTCAAGACCGCGGTGGCCCGCTGGGTCGAGGCCAAGGAGCGCGCAGGCGAGCCGGTCCCCGTCAACGACGTCGCCGCCTCCTTCCAGGAGGCGGTCTGCGACGTGCTGGTGCGCAAGGCGCTGGACGCCGCCGCCAGCGAGGGGATCGAGGACCTGCTCATCGGCGGTGGCGTCGCGGCCAACTCCCGGCTGCGCCACCTCGCCGAGGAGCGTGCGTCGAAGCTCGGCATCCGGGTCCGCGTGCCGCGTCCGGGCCTGTGCACCGACAACGGCGCCATGGTCGCCGCGCTCGGGTCGGAGATGGTCGCACGGGGCCGCACCCCGTCCTCGCTCGACCTCCCCGCCGACTCCAGCCTGCCGGTGACCGAGGTGCTGGCGGGCTGACGCCCACCGGCGAGCCTCACCCGGTGAGACGCACCATCCCCTCGGGGTCGCCCGGCGTCCCCGCAACCCGCTCGAGCACCTCCGGCTCGTCGCCGTCCACGCCGACCCGCAGCAGCAGGTTCTCCCCGGCGTTCGTCTGGATCGAGACCAGGTAGGAGTCGCCGCTCGCCCAGGTCTCGTCGAAGACCGTGCCGCCCTCGTAGCGCCCGACCACCGTTCCGTCGAGTGCGTCCCGCACCTCGGTGAAGGAGTGTCCGAGCCCGTCGAGGTTGGGATCGATGCCGAGCACCCGCGTCCCGTCCGGGGAGAACCGGAAGGTCCCCGCGTCGCAGGTGCGCCACAGCTCCTCGCCGGTCGCGAAGACGACCACGGCGCTGCAGTAGCGCATCTCCAGCTCGTCGGCCTCGACGAGCCCGGCCACCAGCGCGCCGTCGGGGGAGACGTCGCTGATCGACAGCAGCCCGAGGCGGTCCAGGCGTTGGGGTTGCCCCTGGAGACCGACCGCCAGCTGGCTGGAGCCGTCGGGGCTGTCGTCGTAGACCTCCACCAGCGCCACGCACTCCTGTGGCGTGCACCCGGGCAGCACCTCCAGCGGCCTCGCGGCCGCACGGCGGTCGTCGAGGCGGGCGGCCAGCACGACCGGCTCCTCGGACCCGCTCAGCAGCACCCGCACACGACCGTCGGCACCGGTCCACGCCACCGCCGTGCCGGCGTCGTCGGAGGCCAGTCCGCTGTCGACCCCCTCGTACGCCGTGAGCGGCTCGCCCCGGGCGTCGACCGCGACGAGGGCGTAGTCGGTGCCCGGGTAGGTCGCCAGGAGCCAGCGGCCGTCGCTGAGCCACCTGGTGCTGGCGATCTCGCCTTCGACGTCCGGCTCGAACGGCTCGCCCGTGGCCGGGTGGATGGTGCGGCCTTCCAGCCAGCTGCCCAGCTGGCTGACCGGCTCGCCCGAGCCCTCGGGGTTCGCGGTGTCGACCACCGTCGGCGTCCCGGCGGGCGGCAGCGAGTCCGGCGAGGAACCCCCGCCGACCAGCAGTGCGACCGGCAGCACGGCAGCAGCGACCAGCGCCGCGGCGCCGCCGGCGACGACCGCAGCGCGGCGCCGGCGGATGCCCCGGGCGCGGCCGCGGACGTCGTCGAGGGTCAGCGTCGGCGTACCGGCTCCGACCGCCTGGATGCGCAGGGCCTCGGTGAAGGCCTGCTCGTCGTGCGTGCTCATCGCTCCTCCTCCCGGGAGCCGGGGGCCAGGTGGCCCGGGGTGCGGTCGCGCAGCAGGGCCATCGCCCGGCTGCCCTGGGACTTCACGGTGCCGACGCTGACGCCGAGGACCTCGGCGGTCTCGGACTCGGTGAGTCCCTCGTAGTAGCGCAGCACGACGACGGCGCGCGCCTTGGGCGGCAACGTGGAGACGACCGCCCACACGGCCGCCCGCTGCCCCTCGTCGTACGTCGGCTCGACGCCGCCCTCGGGCAGCACGTCGGTCGCGCGCTCGCGCCGCTTGAAGGGTCGGCGCCACAGCGAGGTGGTCTCGTTGACCAGGATCCGCCGCACGTAGCCGTCGAGCGCCTCGCGCTCGCGCACCCTGTCCCACGAGAGGTACAGCTTGGCCAGTGCGGTCTGCAGGACGTCTTCGGCCTGGTGCCGGTCGCCGGTCAGCAGGTAGGCAGTGCGCAGCAGCGCGCCCTGCCGGGCGTGGAGGTACGCCGTGAACTCGGCGTCCACGCGCCCCTGCTCGTCCCTGGTGCCCGTCGTCCTCACCTCCGTCGCGGTCCTCATCGTGGTGCTCCGATGTCCATGACCGTGGGACGCGCGCGCCGGACGGATGGTTGGAAACAGGATGGTTGGCATGGGCTTGGGCCATCGGGTTGGCTGTGACCCATGCAGCAGGTGAAGGCCGTCGTGGCCATGAGCAAGGGCGCCCCCGTCGAGGTCGTCACCATCAATGTCCCGGACCCGGGTCCGGGCGAGGCGGTCGTGAAGGTGCAGTCCTGCGGGGTCTGCCACACAGACCTGCACTACCGCGAGGGCGGCATCAACGACGACTTCCCCTTCCTGCTCGGCCACGAGGCCGCGGGCGTGGTGGAGGCCGTCGGCGAGGGCGTGACCGAGGTGGCGCCGGGTGACTTCGTGGTGCTGAACTGGCGTGCGGTCTGCGGCCAGTGCCGGGCGTGCAAGCGCGGGGAGGCGCAGTACTGCTTCGCCACCCACAACGCGAAGCAGAAGATGACGTTGGAGGACGGCACGGAGCTGTCCCCGGCGCTGGGCATCGGCGCCTTCGCCGAGAAGACCCTGGTCGCCGCCGGTCAGTGCACGAAGGTCGACCCCGAGGCCCGCCCGGCCGCGGTCGGTCTGCTCGGCTGCGGCGTGATGGCCGGCCTCGGTGCCGCCATCAACACCGGTGGTGCGACCCGCGGTCGCAGCGTGGCCGTCATCGGCTGCGGTGGTGTCGGCGTGGCAGCGGTCGCCGGCGCGGCGCTCGCCGGCTCCAGCCCGATCATCGCCATCGACATCGACGCCAAGAAGCTGGAGAAGGCCAAGCAGCTCGGCGCCACCCACACCGTCGACTCCAGCACCACCGACCCGGTCGAGGCGGTCAAGGAGATCTGCGCGCGGTACTACGACGGTGCCGACGGCGCCGACGTCGTGGTCGAGGCCGTGGGTCGTCCGGAGACCTGGAAGCAGGCGTTCTACGCCCGCGACCTGGCCGGCACCGTGGTCCTGGTCGGCGTGCCGACCCCGGACATGAAGATCCCCGAGATCCCGCTGATCGACGTCTTCGGCCGTGGCGGCTCGCTGAAGTCCAGCTGGTACGGCGACTGTCTGCCCTCCCGGGACTTCCCGATGCTCGTCGACCTCTACCGCCAGGGCCGGCTCGACCTCGACGCGTTCGTCACCGAGGAGATCGGGCTCGACGCCGTCGAGGCGGCCTTCGAGACGATGCACCACGGCGGCGTGCTGCGCTCGGTCGTGGTCCTCTGATGACGGCACGCATCGACCACGCGGTCGTCTCCGGCACCTTCTCCCTGGACGGGGAGACCCACGAGGTGGACAACAACATCTGGGTCGTCGGTGACGAGAAGGAATGCGTGGTCATCGACGCGCCGCACGACGTCGAGGCGATCATGGCCGTGGTGGGGGAGCGCAGCGTCCGGGCGATCCTGCTGACCCACGCCCACGACGACCACTGCCGCGTCGCGCCGGCGCTGCGCGAGCGCGCCAACGGTGGGCAGGGTGCGCCGATCATGCTGCACCCGGCGGAGAAGCCGCTGTGGGAGCTCACCCACACCGACCACCTGTGGGACGTCGACCTCGCCGACGGCTTCGAGGTGCAGGTCGGCGGCACCACGCTGCGGGCGATCCACACTCCGGGCCACGCCCCGGGGGCGGTCTGCTTCCACGCGCCCGCGCTCGGGGTCGTCTTCACCGGCGACACCCTGTTCCAGGGCGGCCCCGGCGCGACCGGCCGCTCCTTCAGCGACCGCCCCACCCTCGAGGCCTCGATCCGCGCGAACCTGTGGCAGCTGCCCGACGACACCGTCGTGCACACCGGCCACGGCGACGACACCACCATCGGCGCCGAGAAGGCCCTGCTGGGCTGAGGTCGACTCGTGCCCCCCAGCGTGCGCACCGACGCACGCTGGGGGGCACGACCCGTTCAGAGCGGGTCGACGAGCAGCGCCGTGCCGGCACCGGCCACCCTGGTCATGACCAGGGTGGCCTCGTCGTCGCCGGAGAGCGCCAGCCGCTTGCGCAGCTCCTCGGGGACCACGTCGACGCCGCGCTTCTTGATCGTCAGCCGGCCGATCCCGCGCTCGCGCAGCGCGGCCTTGAGCTGCTTCTCGCGGTAGGGCAGCTCCTCGCGCACGCGGTAGCCCCGCGCGAAGGGGGAGCGGTACGCCGCGTCGCTGCTGACGTAGGCCAGGTGCTCGTCCGGCAGCCACCCGCCCACCCCCGCGGCGACCGCCGTGACCAGGCCGGCGCGGATCACCGCCCCGTCGGGTTCGTAGAGGTAGGCGCCGACCGGTCCGGTGCCGACGGCGGCCGCGCCGGGGTCGTCCTCGTCGGTGAGGGTGGCCAGCCCGCCGCGGCCGATCACGGTCGCGCGCCGCGCGCAGGTCGCCAGGGAGCCCGCCCACAGGGCTGCCTCCTTGACCTCGCCGTGGTCGCTGACCCACTCGGCCTCGACGCCGGGCGGAACCAGGTCGTGCAGGATGCCGGGGGCGACCTTGACGCAGGAGTCCCGGCGCAGCAGCCCCGCGACGAAGGACCACGGCGGCGTCCAGTCGTCGACCGAGAAGCTCCGCCCGCGGGCCGAGCGGCGCGCGGGGTCGGCGAAGGCGACGTCGAACGGCGTGGTGTCGACCTCGGTCGCGTCGGCCACCATCACCGCACCAGGCAGCCCGAGCGCGGCCAGGTTGGCCTCGGCGACGGCCACCCGCACCGGGTCCAGGTCGACCCCCGCGCACACGATCCCGACCTCGGCGGCCGCGAGCAGGTCGCCACCGATGCCGCACCCCAGGTCGACCAGGCTGCGGGCCTCGAAGGCCTGCAGCCGGGCCGCACGGTGCCGGGCCACGGCCGGGCGGGTGGCCTGCTCCAGCCCGTCGGGGGTGAAGTACAGCCGGGCGGCCAGGTCGCCGAACTTCGGCTCGGCCCGCCGACGCAGGCTGACCTGGGTGAGGGCCGCGGCCGCGTGCTCGGCCGAGGCGGTACGCCGCAGCCGGGTCTGCGCCGCCAGCGGGTCGACGTCGGCGTACCCCTCCGCCTCGGCGAGGAGCGCCTGCCCGTCGTCGGTCAGCAGCCACCGGAAGGCCTCGAGGTCCACGGGGGCGATCCTCCCAGGTCCGAGCCCGGACCTGGCTGGACGGGGGAGGGCCTCCCCTGGCACTCGCTGGGGGTGAGTGCTAGTTTCTGCCTTGGCACTCTCGACCCGAGTGTGCCAGCGCTTGCACCGGTGCGGCCCCCGCGACGGCGCACCCCCGCAGGCGGCACCCACGTTCGTGAACCCACCGTGCAGAAAGTGGAGGTCGACAACAGTGTCGGTCAACATCAAGCCCCTCGAGGACCGGATCGTCGTCAAGCCGCTCGACGCCGAGCAGACCACGGCCTCCGGCCTGGTCATCCCGGACACCGCCAAGGAGAAGCCCCAGGAGGGCGAGGTCGTGGCCGTGGGCCCGGGCCGCTTCAACGAGGACGGCGACGAGCGCATCCCCATGGACGTCTCCGTGGGCGACAAGGTCATCTACAGCAAGTACGGCGGCACCGAGGTCAAGTACGGCGGGGACGAGTTCCTCATCCTCTCGGCCCGCGACGTGCTCGCCATCGTCGGCTGACCAACCCCTTCGGCTGACCCCGGGTCGTGCGCCTGTGTCCCGACGGGCGCCGGCGCACGACCCGATCTGCTTTCCCCGTCCGTGCCCTGAGCCCGGGCCCCTGAACAAGGAGTAGTAGTGCCCAAGATCCTGGAGTTCGACGAGAACGCCCGCCGCGCCCTCGAGCGCGGCGTCGACGCGCTCGCCAACACCGTCAAGGTGACCCTCGGCCCCAAGGGCCGCTACGTCGTGCTGGACAAGAAGTGGGGCGCGCCGACCATCACCAACGACGGCGTGACCGTCGCTCGTGAGATCGAGCTCGACGACCCGTTCGAGAACCTCGGCGCCCAGCTGTGCAAGGAGGTCGCCACCAAGACCAACGACGTCGCCGGTGACGGCACCACCACCGCGACCGTGCTCGCCCAGGCGATGGTCCACGAGGGCCTGCGCGCCGTGGCCGCCGGCGCGAACCCCATGGGTCTCAAGCGCGGCATGGACAAGGCCGCCGAGGCCGTCGGCGAGGCCCTCAAGGCCGCCGCCCGCGAGGTCGAGTCGGTCGAGGACATGGCTTCGGTCGCCACCATCTCCAGCCGCGACAAGCACATCGGCGACCTGCTCAGCCAGGCCTTCGACAAGGTCGGCAAGGACGGTGTCATCACCGTGGAGGAGTCCTCCACGATGGGCACCGAGCTCGACTTCACCGAGGGCATGCAGTTCGACAAGGGCTACTTGTCGCAGTACTTCGTGACCGACCCCGAGCGTATGGAGGCCGTCCTCGAGGACCCCTACATCCTCCTGCACCAGGGCAAGATCTCCTCGGTCTCCGAGCTGCTCCCGCTGCTGGAGAAGGTCATCGCCGCCGGCAAGCCGCTGTTCATCCTCGCCGAGGACGTCGAGGGCGAGGCGCTCTCGACCCTGGTGGTCAACAAGATCCGCGGCACCTTCAACGCCGTCGCGGTGAAGAGCCCCGCCTTCGGTGACCGCCGCAAGGCGATGATGCAGGACATCGCGGTCCTCACCGGCGGCCAGGTCGTCGCCCCCGAGGTCGGGCTCAAGCTCGACCAGGTGGGTCTCGAGGTGCTCGGCACCGCCCGCCGCGTCGTGGTCACCAAGGACAACACCACGATCGTCGAGGGCGGCGGTGACTCCTCGGCCGTCGAGGGTCGCGTCTCCCAGATCAAGGCCGAGATCGAGGCCACCGACTCCGACTGGGACCGCGAGAAGCTCCAGGAGCGCCTCGCGAAGCTGGCCGGCGGCGTGTGCGTGATCAAGGTCGGCGCCGCCACCGAGGTGGAGCTGAAGGAGAAGAAGCACCGCATCGAGGACGCCGTCTCCGCGACCCGTGCGGCCATCGAGGAGGGCATCGTCCCCGGCGGCGGCTCCGCGCTGGTCCACGCCGTCTCCGTGCTCGACGACAACCTCGGCCTCGAGGGCGACGAGGCGCTCGGTGTCCGCATCGTGCGCAAGTCCGCCGACGAGCCGCTGCGCTGGATCGCCGAGAACGGTGGCGAGAACGGCTACGTCATCACCACCAAGGTGCGCGAGCTCGGTCTCGGCAACGGCTACAACGCCGCCACCGGCGAGTACGGCGACCTGGTCGCCCAGGGCGTCCTGGACCCGGTCAAGGTGACCCGCTCCGCGCTGGTCAACGCGACCTCCATCGCGGCGATGCTGCTGACGACCGAGACGCTGATCGTCGAGAAGCCCGAGGACGAGGACGCCTCCGCCGCCGGTGGCCACGGCCACGGCCACGGGCACGGTCACTGACCGCCTCAGCTCCTCGAGACGACCCCCGTCGGACCTGGTCCGGCGGGGGTCGTCCTCATCCGAGGTCCGCCCACCCCCCGCAGTCGGGTACGACGGCGGGCCGGTCGGTGCCGCGCGCCAGCCAGACCGGGTGCCCGTCGCAGGTGGTCCCGGCCCGCTCGTAGTGCTCGGCGACGGCGTCCGCGAGCAGCGTCCCGGCGGCCGGAGTCCAGGTCGTGAAGTCGACCCACTCCACCAGCCACGTCGGGCGCCCCTCCCCGTCCACCAGGCGACGCAGCTGCTCGAGGTCGGGGTCCAGGGTGCGCATGGGCAGTGACCACAGGTGCGGGTAGGGCGAGTCCAGCCCGCTGCCCAGCTGCAGGTGCGCCCGACCCCCGAAGACCGTCAGGGTGTCACCGGGTGCGGACGCTTCCCGCAGGGCACGGGCGGTGTCGCGCTCGGGGTAGCCCTGCGCCCCGCTGACCTGGAGGAGCGCCCACCCGACCAGCCCGACGACGGTCGAGAGCGCGGTGAACGTCACGGCCCCGCGCATGGCCGTGCCCCGTCGGGCGGGTCGACGCCGGGCCAGGAGGGCGGCCGCGAGGGCCGTGGAGGGCACCAGCGCGAAGAGGTAGTCGCGCCAGTAGCTGCCACTCACCACGAGCGCGGCGAGGTCGGCGGCCAGCATCGCCGCAACCGCGGACGTGAGCGTCGGGTCGTCGCTCCACTCGCCCTGGGCGTGCACGACGAAGCCCCCGACGACCAGCACGAGCCCGGTCGCCACCGCGGCCAGCACCAGCACTCCGGCGCGACCCAGGGGCGCCGCGGCCGGCTGGGTTGCCAGCACGACGGAGGCGTCCTCGCGGAAGGTGGCCACGGCGTACCACAGGGTCCCCGGCTCGACCCCGGCCGCCACCGCCCACCCCAGGCAGGCGAGCACCGGCACGGCCGCGCCGGCGCCGGCGGCCAGGACGGTCGCGACGAGCCGGCGCGGTCCCAGCCGGCCCAGCACGGTCGCCGCGACCAGCAGCACCCCGGTGAAGACCAGGCCGCCGCCCAGGCTCTGCTTGACGCACACGGCGCTGGCCCCGCTGATGCCCGCCGCACCCGCCAGGGCCACGGCGCGCCACCGGTGTTCCCGCCGCTGCCGGACCGAGCACAGGGCCAGCACGACTGCGCCCAGCACCAGCGGGAGCCCGAGCAGCTCGGGCATGGCCGTGCCGACGGCGATGAGCGGGTTCGTGCAGGTCGCCGCGGCTGCGAGGGCCGCCCAGCCGGCAGCCCGCTCGCCGGCGACCGACCTGCCGGCGTACGCCGCCAGGAGGACGGTGACCCCGCAGGCCAGCGCGGTCAACACCCGGGTGCCGGCGAGGCCGCCCAGGGCGTCCCCCAGCCGGAAGAGTGCCAGCAGCAGGGGCGGACGGTCCACGAAGAACGGGCCGTAGAGCTCCTCGGCGGAGGGGGCCCACGACCGGGCGACCAGGAGCAGGCCCGCCTCGTCGGGCCCGGGCGGTCGGCCCAGGGTCGCCAGGCGCAGCAGCACCGCCACGAGGGCCAGCACCAGCGGCGCCCGACGGTCCTCGACCGCCCTGCTCACCCGCCCCCGCCAGGACCCGCTGCTCCACACGGCGCTCAGCGTGCCACCTCCTGGCAGCGACCAGTGGTCCCCGGGCGGGCGCGCGGTCGCCCGGGTCACCTCGCTGCAACAACCGCGAAACACGAGCCTGCTGCCATGGGCCGCATGTTGTGGAGAGTGCGCGCCAGCCTGCCCGACCGGCCCGGCGGCCTCGCCGACCTCGCACGCGAGTGCGCGGAGCGGGGCGTGGACATCCGTGCGGTGCAGGTGTTCCCCGGTGTCGACGCCGTCACCGACGAGCTGGTGGTCGAGACCCCTGAGGGCTGGGGGGTGGCGGAGGTGGCCCTGCTGGTGGAGTCGGCGGGCTGGCGACACCTCGCTGCCCTGCCCTGCACGGCCGAGGCCCTCACCGACCAACCGGCGCGCTACGTCGCGGCCGCGCGGCGGATCCTTCAACGACCGCAGGCGTTCCCCGAGGTCGTCGCGCAGCTCTTCGACGCCGTGTCCGAGCCCGCGCCCGCCGGCGCGCCGGAGGACCGGGTCCTCGACGCCCTGGAGGTGACCGTCGGCGACGTGCAGGTGCAGGTGCGCCGGGCGGTGCCCTTCACCGACGTGGAGCGGGTGCGTGGCGCGGCTCTCGCTGACCTGGTCAGCGACGTGCTGCGCCGCAGCGCGACCCCGGCGCCACCGCCGGTCGCCCCGGCGGGCAACCGGCGGCTCGGCGTCGGGTCGGTGCCGTCGTACGTCGTGGACGGGGACGTGGTCCGCGCCGTCGTCGACGGGGCGGTCGTGGGGCTCGCGACCGTGCACGCCCCGGTGCCGCCCGGTCCCGACGACGAGGGCGCGGTCGTGCGGCCGGTCACGCTGAGGGTGGACGCCGCCTGGCAGCGTCGCGGCATCGGGACCCGGCTGCTGGGCGACGTGTGCCGGCTGGCGCACACGATCGGTGCCACGGACGTCGTGCTGGAGACCCAGGCCGACAACCAGGCGGTGCTGCCGATGGTGCTCTCGGCCGGCATGCGAGGTCGCATCCGGATGGCCGGGGACCGGCTGACCGTGCGGGTGCCGGTCCGTGACCTGAGGCCGCTCGCCCGACCGTAGGATGGGGGAGTGGAGCTCCCGGAGAAGTTCGCCGCCCTCGGTCTCACCTACGACGACGTCCTGCTCCTGCCGGGTCATTCCGACCTGGCGCCGGCCGACATCGACACCTCGTCGCGGCTGACCCGGGAGATCACCCTCAACGTGCCGCTGCTCAGTGCGGCCATGGACACCGTCACCGAGTCGCGGATGGCGATCGCGATGGCCCGGCAGGGCGGCATCGGCGTGCTGCACCGCAACCTGTCGATCCAGGACCAGGCCTACCAGGTCGACCTGGTGAAGCGGACCCAGACCGGGATCATCTCCAACCCCGTCACCATCGGCCCCGACGCGACGCTGGAGGAGCTGGACCGCATCTGCGGTGAGTACCGCGTCTCCGGCCTGCCCGTCGTCGACCCCGACAACCGCCTGCTCGGCATCATCACCAACCGCGACCTGCGCTTCACCCCGGTCGCGGAGTGGGCGACCACCAAGGTCGACGAGATGATGACGCCGATGCCGCTGATCACCGGTCACGCCGGGATCTCCCGTGAGGAGGCGACGCTGCTGCTGCGCAAGCACAAGCGCGAGCGGCTCCCGCTCATCGACGACGACGACCGCCTGGTCGGGCTGATCACGGTCAAGGACTTCGTCAAGGGCGAGCAGTTCCCCAAAGCGACGTACGACGCCGACGGCCGCCTCCTGGTCGGCGCGGCCATCGGGTACTTCGGCGACGCGTGGGAGCGCGCCACGACCCTGGTCGAGGCCGGGGTCGACGTGCTCGTGGCCGACACCGCCCACGGCAACGTGCGGATGCTGCTGGAGATGGTCCAGCGGCTCAAGACCGACCCGGCCACCAAGCACGTGCAGGTGATCGGCGGCAACGTCGCGACCCGTGAGGGCGCCCAGGCCTTCGTCGACGCCGGTGCCGACGCCGTGAAGGTCGGCGTGGGCCCCGGCTCGATCTGCACCACCCGCGTCGTGACCGGCGTGGGCGTCCCGCAGGTCACCGCGGTCTACGAGGCCTCGCTGGCCACCAAGCCCGCCGGCGTCCCGCTCATCGCCGACGGCGGCATGAAGCACTCCGGCGAGATCGGCAAGGCGATCGTGGCCGGCGCCGACTGCGTGATGCTCGGCTCGCTGCTCGCTGGCTGCGAGGAGTCGCCGGGCGACCTGGTCTTCGTCAACGGCAAGCAGTTCAAGGCCTACCGCGGCATGGGCTCGCTCGGTGCGATGTCCTCACGGGGCAAGAAGTCCTACTCCAAGGACCGCTACTTCCAGGCCGAGGTCACCTCCGACGACCAGATCGTCCCCGAGGGCATCGAGGGCCAGGTGGCCTACCGCGGCCCGCTGGCCGCCGTCGCCCACCAGCTCATCGGCGGGCTCAACCAGACTATGTTCTACGTCGGCGCGCGCACCGTGACCGAGCTGCAGCAGAAGGGTCGGTTCGTCCGGATCACCCAGGCCTCGCTGACCGAGTCGCACCCGCACGGCGTGCAGATGACGGTCGAGGCGCCCAACTACACGGGTCGCTGACGCCCGGGGCCGAGGGCCTCAGGGGCTGACCCAGCCGACCTGCTCCAGCCGGATCCGACCGGAGGCGCCGAGCCGGACGGTGAGGTCCTCGCCGGTCGCGATCGGCACCTCCAGCAGCCGGGTCGAGGAGCCGCGCGGCACCTGCACCCGGACCGTGCCCCGGCCGGCGTCCAGCCGCATCGTGGTGGCGCGCCGCACCCGCGACAGTGCCACCTCCACGAGGACCCCGGTCGCACCGGCCGGCGGCTGCAGGTCCGCCCGCACCCCGCCACGGACCCGTTCGGTGGGCAGCGCCGCCGGGGCCGGCGCCAGGCAGTCGGAGACCCGGGCGCGGATGCCGACCAGTCCCACGTCCGTGGCCCGCTGGTCCATGAGCGTGCCGCCCGCGACCGCGCAGCGGAAGCCGCCGGTGACCCGCCCGGCCTCCAGCACCACCACGCGACGTCCTGCGGGGTAGGTGGTGTCGCCGATGGGTCGCAGCCGCCCGGACAGCGCCGCGGTGCCGGTGACGACCAGCCGTCTCGGGGCCAGCAGCACGTCGCGGCGGATGTCGAGCTCGGGGCGGTAGCTGCCGGCCGGGTTGGTGGTCAGATCGCCGTCGACGGTCAGCACGCCGGTGGGGCGCACCTCGGACGGCCCGGCCGGGAGGTCGCCGGTGATCGTGCCCTCGCCCGTGATCCGGGCGCCGCTGGTGAAGGCTGTGGGCGGCACGTCCCAGGTCGAGGCCCCGGTGTGCTCGATCGTGCCGTTGCCGCCCAGCTCGACCCAGCGCAGCACCGCGGGGTCGCCGTCGCCCCCGCCCGTGTCCCGACCGACCACCATCCGCGCGTCCGGGGCCAGCGTGACCCGCCCGGTGTCGACGCAGCAGCCCCCGGAGTCGAGCACCGACCCAGCCGGCACCTCGAGGGTCGCGTCATCGGGCACGGCGAGCCGCCCGCCGCCCCCGAGCACCCGCAGCGTGGAACCCGGGTCCAGGCGCAGGTCGCCCTCGGGGACGAGCACACCGGTCACGTTCGGGCGCGACCCGTCGGGGTCGAGGGTCGTGCGGGTGCCGGCCTCGGTGCTGGCGGAGACGCCGTCGGCGATCGTGAGGCGCCCCTGCACCGTCGTACCTGCCAGACGGACGGAGCCGTCGCCCACGATGCTGCCGACGCCGGAGACCTCGCTGGCGGGCCCGAGACGCAGCACGGTGTCGTCGCGCAGCGTCAGCTCCTCGCCGTCGTCGAGGAACTTCATCGAGTTGTCCGGTCGCCGCGGGTTCGCCGGGTCGTACGACGGGCCCTCGGTCTCCGCGACGTCGACGACGCCTCCGCCGCCGATCGTGGCGTCGCCCACCGTGCCCGCGACGGTGTCACCCCCGACCCGGACAGGGCCGCCGGTGATCCGCAGCGTGTTCCCCGGCGGCACCGTCACGTCGCCAGCGAGGTCGAGGCCGACCTCGCGCAGGTCGGCGACGAAACCGGTCGCGCCGGTGACGGAGTAGACCTCCAGCTTCCCGTCGACGGTGATCGTGGAGGTGCCGGCGGTGCAGCAGCGGCTGCCGAGGATCTCGGCCCCGGGGTCGAGCAGCAACGTGCCGGTGCTCGCGACCCGGATGTCGGCGTCGTTGGTGAGGGTGAGCCAGGGGTCGTCGCCACCGATCGGCCCGGTGAGCAGGGACAGGCTGCTGAGCACCGTCAGGGTCTGGTCGGGCGCACCGCCGAAGCGCATCGGCACCTCCTGGCGCGCGATGAAGGACGGCTGCGGGTCGAAGGGCGGGGCCGAGATCGTCAGCCCGACGTTGATGTCGCCGCCCTGCCACTGCAGGTTGCCGACCGTCACCGTCGCGTCGCCGGACATCGAGACCAGGCCGGCGTCGGAACCGGTGACCTTGAGGCTGGCGAGGGTGACGTCGCGGACGCCGGTGATGGTCGGACGCGGGCCGGGACCCAGTTCCACCGAGTCGCCGTTCTGCGGCACGCCCTCGGGCTGCCAGTTCTTCCGGTTGCCCCAGTCGTTGCTCTCGGTGCCCTGCCACGTGTAGGTCGTGGCCGCGTGGGCGGCGGGGACGGGCGCCAGCATGAGGCTCGCCGAGAGGGTGAGGGCGAGGGTCAGGGCGAGGGTCAGCAGTCGCACGGTCGCTCCTCGGAGGTCGGGCTTCGCATCCTGCTCCGTCCGCGGCGACGGCGGAAGAGCGCAGCCGATAACCTGCTCCGGTGACCGAGATCCAGATCGGCCAGGCCAAGCGCGCCCGGCGTGCGTACTCCTTCGACGACGTCGCGATCGTGCCGTCCCGGCGCACCCGTGACCCGGAGGAGGTCAGCACGCACTGGCAGATCGACGCCTACCGCTTCGACCTGCCCGTGATCGCCGCGCCGATGGACTCGGTGATGTCGCCCAGCACCGCCATCGCGATGGGTCGCTTCGGCGGCCTCGGCGTGCTCAACCTCGAGGGCCTCTGGACCCGCTACGAGGACCCCGAGCCGCTGCTGGAGGAGGTCGCCGCGCTCACCGGCACCGAGGCCACCCGCCGGATGCAGGAGATCTACACCGAGGCGATCAAGCCCGACCTCATCACCGAGCGGCTGCGCGAGATGCGCGCCGCGGGCGTCACCGTCGCCGGGTCGCTGTCGCCCCAGCGCACCAAGGAGTTCGCCAAGGCCGTCGTCGACGCCGGCGTGGACATGTTCGTCATCCGCGGCACGACCGTCTCCGCCGAGCACGTCTCCAGCCAGGCCGAGCCGCTGAACCTCAAGGAGTTCATCTACGAGCTCGACGTCCCGGTCATCGTCGGCGGCTGCGCGACCCACACCGCGGCGCTGCACCTCATGCGCACCGGTGCCGCCGGCGTGCTCGTCGGGTTCGGCGGGGGAGCGGCCCACACCACGCGGACCGTGCTCGGCGTCGCCGTACCCATGGCCTCCGCGGTGGCCGACGTCGCCGCCGCCCGCCGCGACTACCTCGACGAGTCCGGCGGCCGCTACGTCCACGTCATCGCCGACGGCTCGATCGGCACCTCCGGCGACATCGCCAAGGCGATCGCCTGCGGCGCCGACGCGGTCATGGTCGGCTCTCCCTTCGCCCGCGCCACCGACGCCCCGGGCCGGGGCTTCCACTGGGGCACCGAGGCCCACCACCCCGAGCTGCCGCGTGGCCAGCGGGTCCAGTTCGACACCGTCGGCACGATCGAGGAGATCCTCTTCGGCCCCTCCCGCGTCGCCGACGGCACGATGAACCTCATCGGTGCCCTCAAGCGGTCGATGGCCACCACTGGCTACACCGACTGCAAGGAGTTCCAGCGCGTCGAGGTCGTCGTCGAGTAGCGATGGCCGAACCGTCACTTCTGAACCACCGACCCGTCAGTTCTGTCCAGCGCCGGACCGGTCCCGATACCCCGTGGACGCGGAAGTGACGTCTCGAGGGTTCGAAGGTGACGGCTCGGCGGTGCTGAGGGTCGCGACGGGGCAGGCGGTCCCGGTGAACGGCGACCTCGCGGCCAACGTGGCCCTGGCCGCCGGGCTCACCCGTGACGCCGGGGAGCGTGGCGTGCGGCTGCTGGTGCTGCCCGAGGCCTTCCTCACCGGCTACGACTGGGACGCCTTCGACCAGGTGCGTGCCAGCGGCCGACCGCGGGTGGAGGTGCTTGACGAGCTTCTCGCGCCCCTGGGTCGGGCCGCTCGGGAGGTCTCCTGCACGGTGCTGGTGTCGACGCCCCTGCTGCGCGGGGACCGGATGCGGCTCAGCACCGTGGTGGTCCGCCCCGACGGTTCGGTCGAGGCGGCGTACGACAAGCAGCACGTCGACCGGCTCGAGACCGGCTGGTTCACCCCCGGCCCGCACCGGCCGTGCGTGCTCGACGTCGAGGGCGTCCGCGTCGGCCTGGCCATCTGCTACGACAGCCGCTTCCCCGAGCACGCCGCGGCGGCCGCCGCCGCCGGCGCCGAGGTGTACGCCGTGTCGACGGCCTACCTCGAGGGCTCGACCCGCGGCCGCGAGGTCTCGCTGCCCGCCCGGGCGCTCGACAACGGGATGTACGTCGTCGCCGGGGCCGCCCTGGGGCGCTGCGGGGACCGGCCGATCACCGGCGGCTCGTGCGTGCTCGACCCCGAGGGCCATGAGCTCGCGGCGCTCGGGACCGAGCCCGGGCTGGCGGTCGCCGACGTCGACCTCGCGTGGCTCGCCGACGTGCGCGCGCGCCAGACCATGCACGCCGACCGACTCGGGTGAGGATGTCCTTCGTGCAGGACCAGCCCGAGACCGTCACCATCCACACCGACGGCGCGTGCGTGCCCAACCCCGGCCCCGGCGGCTGGGGCGCGCTGCTGCGGATCGGCTCCCACGAGCTGGAGCTGTGCGGCGGCGAGGCCGGCCAGACCACCAACAACCGGATGGAGCTCACCGCCCCGATCCGGGCGCTGACCGTGCTGACCCGTCGGGTGCGGGTCGAGCTCTACACCGACTCCACCTACGTCCGCTCGGGCATCACGTCCTGGGTCACCGGGTGGAAGCGCAACGGCTGGCTGACCTCGGCCAAGCAGCCGGTCAAGAACGTCGACCTCTGGAAGGAGCTCGACGCCGCCTGCCAGCTGCACGACGTCACCTGGCACTGGGTCAAGGGCCACGCCGGCGACGAGGGCAACGAGCGGGCCGACCGGCTCGCCGCGCGCGGGCTGACCGAGGCCGTCGAAACTGCTCGGGGAGCGGCCGGGCCGGTCGGCTGAGCTTCGTACTGCGCGGTCACGCGCCGAGCAGGAAGCCCGTGACGAAGCCGGCCGCGCTCGCGAGCGCGATCAACGGACCTCCCTCGCCGAACGCCTCCGGCGCCAGGGTGTCGATCACCGAGGCGAGCACCGCACCACCGGCGAAGGCCAGCGGCCAGGCCAGCGCCTGCGGGCCGGCCCCGGCGAAGAGGTAGCGGCCGGCGACCACGGCGAGCGCCAGCAGCACGGTCGTGGCGCACCAGACGCCCAGGACGAATCGCGGGCTGCGGCCGCGCTCGACCATCGAGCGGGCCCCGGCCACCGCCTCCGGCACGTTGGACACGAAGATCGCGACCAGCAGGGCCACGCTCGCGGCGTCGTTGAGCGAGACCCCGAGCGCGGCGTTCTCCGGGATGCCGTCCAGGGTCACGCCGGCCAGCAGCGCGAAGCCGGCCGTGCTGCCCGCGGTGCGACGCTCCAGCAGGCCGTCGGCCACGACGAACACGACCGCGCCGGCCAGGAAGGCCGCCGTCGCCCGCCCCGCCCCGCCGTCCTCGTACGCCGGCTCGAACAGCTCGAAGGCCGCACTCACCACGAGTGCGCCGGCGGCGAAGGCCAGCAGCGCGGCGACCAGTCGCTGCGGCGGCTGCCAGCGCACGCCGACGGCCGCCCCGACCGCGAGCGGGAGGGAGGCGCCACCGGCGTAGAGCAGGGTCGTCCACATGTCCTTGTGGTTCCCCGCGGTACGCCCGGGCACGCCCACCCGCCCGAGCGACCGCTCGGTGGCGGCGGCTACGGTGCCTGGCGTGAACCGCGTGCAGCAGCTCCTCGGCGTCGACGTCCCGATCGTCCAGGCCCCGATGACCTTCATCGCCCGGGCCCGGCTCGCCGCGGCCGTCTCCGAGGCCGGGGGCATGGGCATCATCGAGACCCTCACCCCCGAGGGCCGCGAGGACCTGCTGCGGGTCAAGGAGCTCACCGACAAGCCGGTCGGCGCCAACCTGCTGGTGGGAGGCTGGAAGCACGACCACTCCATCGTCGACACCCTCGTGGAGTCCGGGGTCTCGTACGTCGCCACCTCGGCCGGTGACCCCGGGCTGTTCACCGCCCGGCTCAAGGACGCCGGCATCACCGTCTTCCACGTCGTCGGCACGCTGCGTGCCGCGCTCAAGGCCGAGGCCGCCGGCGTCGACGGCCTCGTGGTCGAGGGCGTCGAGGGCGGCGGGTTCAAGGGCGCGACGGGCGCCTCCACGATGGTGCTGCTGCCCCTGGTGGCCTCGCGCACCTCGCTGCCGCTCATCGCCGCCGGCGGCATCTGCGACGCCACCTCGATGGCAGCCGCCATGGTGCTCGGCGCCGAGGGCGTGCAGATGGGCACCCGGATGCTGGCCACCCACGAGTCCGGCGTGCACCCCGCCTTCACCGACGCCGTCGTCGCGGCCCCCGAGACCGGCACGATGCTCGTCAGCGTCCCCGGCAACCCGACGATGCGGGTCATCGCCACCGAGCGCGCCCACGCGTGGGCGGCCGACCCGCCCGCGGACAAGCTGATGGACCGGGTGCAGGAGCTCTACTTCGACGGCGACCTGGACGCCAGCCTCGCCAACACCGGGCAGGTCGCAGGCCGGATCGATTCCGTGCGCCCGGTCGCCGACGTCGTACGCGAGATGTGGGTGGGGTGCCGGGCCGCCCTCGACGCGGGTCACGCGCGCCTGGGCTGACCCGGGCTCGGCACGGACGGATCCTGACGGCGCATCGCGCCGCATGGTGACGGTGGGTGTTGACGGTGGGGGCAGACTGGTCCTCCGGGCGCCGGGCCCGTCGGGAGGTGTGTGATGTCGGTCGGCTGGATGATCTTCGTCGGACTGGTCGTGCTCGGGGTGGTGGCTTACCTCCTCGTCGACCTGTGGGACAGCCGCCGCCAGCGTCGGCGGCTCCAGGGCGGGCAGGGCCGCGACGACCTGGACCACTTCCAGGTGCGCGGCGAGAAGACCATCAACCGCGACTTCGGCTCGATGACGGCCCGCTCGGTCGGCGACGGCAGGAACGGTCACGGACGCTCCTGAGTCCGCGTCGTCAACCAGCGGGCACAAGTCCCGAGCTGGTACCGCCTCGCCGCGGGACTCGGCTCTCGACTCGGGTCGCCAGGCGACGTGTGCCCGCTCGTTGACGAGCATCCGTCGCCCGGCCCGGACGTAACCGCCGTCACACGCGGCTCGTTGAGGCGGCGTGCTCCGCAGACTGCTCGTCGTCCTTCTGCTCCTGACCCTGCTGGCGGCGACGCCGCCGGTGCCGACCGTCGCGGGCGCGGCGCCCAGCAGCGCCGGAGCCGCCGAGGGCGGACGGGCCCGGGTCCCGCTCCCGACCCTCAGCCTCCCGCCGGCCGGCATCCAGGGCCGCCCGATGTGGGACTCCTGGCACCAGCTGGAGCCCTTCGGCTACACCGAGCAGGAGCTCTTCGTCTCCGGTACGGCCCGCGCCGCCGACGGGTCGACCGCGCCGTACACCACGCGGGTGGTCATCACCCGTCCCCAGCGCCAGCGCGACTTCAACGGCGCGGTGATGCTGGAGTGGGTCAACGTCACCGCCCAGTTCGAGAACGCCGTCGACAGCCTCGAGGGTCGCGAGGAGCTGCTGCGCAGCGGCTGGGCGTTCGTCCACGTCAGCGCCCAGGCCGCCGGCCTGTGCTGCACTCCGCTGACCCCCCAGGTGTGGGACCCGGTGCGCTACGCCGCCATCGACCACCCCGGCGACGCGTACGCCGACGACATGTTCCTCCAGGTCGCCCGCGCGCTCCGCACCCGGCAGGTCGGCGACGTCCGCCCGATGGGCGGGCTGCGGGTCGAGCGGGTCGTGGCTGCGGGGCAGTCGCAGTCCGCGGGCCGGCTGGCCGGGATCGTGCGGGCCTTCCGCGACGGGGCGGGCGTGATCGACGGGTTCCTGGTCCACGGCGGCCTGGCCGGGCTGGAGTACGAGCCGCGGCTGCGTGTCCCGGTGCTCCAGCTCAACAGCGACTGGGCCGAGTCGACCGGCACCGCCGACGACGACCCGCTCTACCGGCTCTGGGAGGTCGCCGGCTCCGCGCACGCCGGCCTCTTCATCGGCTACCAGCAGGTCTTCGGCTCCGGCCAGCGCGTGGTCGGTCTGCCCCAGGTCGACGAGCAGGGCTACCGCGACGCCATCGAGGCCGCCGGCGACTACGGCCAGTCCGCGCTCAACCCGCTCTACGCCGGCTGCATCGTGGCCGGCGCCTCCTTCCCCATGAGGTACGCCGTCAACACGGCGCTCCGCGAGCTCGAGGAGTGGATCCGCACCGGCGAGCGGCCGCGCCCCGCGCCCCGGTTCGAGTACGCCGCCGACGGCGTGACCCCGGCCCGCGACGCCGACGGCAACGTGCTCGGCGGGATGCGGCTGCCGCCCGTGGAGGTCCCGGTGGCGACGTACCGCTCCACGGACTGCGAGCTCGGCGGCACCACCGTCCCGTTCGACCCGCTGACCCTGCAGCAGCGCTACTCGACGTACGCCGACTACGAGCAGCGGCTGGCCCGGGCCACCGACCGGGCCGTGCGGCGGGGCTGGCTGCTGCCCGCCGACGCCCGGGACCAGATGCGGCGGGCCTGCGCGGTGCGAGACCGCTACCCGACGGCGACCGAGGAGTGCACCGACTACCGGCCGCCGCGCTTCGGCGGCTGAGGTCGTCGAGGGACCTGGCACAGTGGAGCCATGACTCCCACGCCTGGAGCCCTCGGACCCGACGCGCGAGACGCCGCCCTGGCCGCGATGACCGGACAGGCGGGTGAGCCCGAGCTGGACGTGCTCGTCGTCGGTGGCGGCATCACCGGGACCGGGGTGGCGCTCGACGCCGTCACCCGCGGCCTCAGCACCGGCCTGCTCGAGCAGCGCGACCTCGGCAGCGGCACCTCCAGCCGCAGCAGCAAGCTGATCCACGGCGGGCTGCGCTACCTGGAGATGATGGACTTCGGCCTGGTCCGCGAGGCCCTGCAGGAGCGCGGGCTGCTGCTGACCCGGCTCGCCCCGCACCTCGTGCGCCCGGTGCCGTTCCTCTACCCGCTGACCAAGCCGGTCTGGGAGCGCGCCTACGTCGGCGCCGGCCTGGCCCTGTACGACGGCATGGCCAAGGCCGGGAAGTACGACATGGGGGTGCCGCTGCACCGGCACCTCACCCGCCGCCAGGTCGCCCGGATGGCCCCGGACTTCCGCACCGACACCATCACCGGCGCCATCCGCTACTACGACTGCCAGGTCGACGACGCGCGCCTGGTCGTCGCGGTCGCCCGCACCGCCGCCCGCCACGGCGCCCACGTCGCCACCCGGGTCAAGGTCACCGGCTTCCTGCGCGAGGGCGAGCGGGTGGTCGGCGTGACCGCCCGCGACCTCGAGAACGGCCAGGACCTGGAGGTCCGGGCCCGGGTCGTGGTCAACGCCGCCGGGGTCTGGACCGACGAGATCCAGGACATGGTCGGCGGGCGCGGCGCCCTGCACGTGCAGGCGTCCAAGGGCGTGCACATCGTGGTCCCGCGCGACCGGATCCGCTCCGAGACCGGGTTCATCGTGCGCACCGAGACCTCCGTGCTCTTCGTCATCCCCTGGGGTCGCCACTGGATCATCGGCACCACCGACACCCCGTGGGACCTCGACAAGGCCCACCCCGCGGCCAGCCGCAAGGACATCGACTACATCCTCGACCACGTCAACCGGATCCTCCGCGAGCCGCTGGACCACGAGGACGTCGAGGGCGTGTACGCCGGGCTCCGGCCGCTGCTGTCGGGGGAGTCCGAGCCGACCTCGCGGATCTCGCGCGAGCACACCGTGGTGACCCCCGTGCCCGGCCTGGTGATGATCGCGGGCGGGAAGTACACGACGTACCGCGTCATGGCGCGCGACGCCATCGACGCCGCCGCCCACAGCCTCAAGGCCACCGGCACGGGCACGGTGCGCGAGTCGATCACCGACCGCGTCCCCCTCGACGGCGCCGAGTCCTACGAGACCCGCAGCAACCAGCGCGTGCTGCTCGCGCGACGCTCGGGGCTGCACGTGGCGCGGATCGACCACCTGCTCGGCCGGTACGGCGGGCAGGTCGACGACCTGCTGGCCCTCGTCGCCTCCCGACGCCAGCTCGCGCTGCCGCTGGAGGGCGCGGAGGACCACCTCGCGGCCGAGGTCGTCTACGCCGTGACCCACGAGGGTGCGCTGCACCTCGACGACGTGCTGACCCGACGCACCCGGATCTCGATCGAGACCTTCGACCGCGGCGTCCGGGCTGCCCCGCACGCCGCCCGGCTGATGGCCGAGGTCCTCGGCTGGGACGAGGCCCGGATCGCCCAGGAGGTCGCGCACTACCTGCGCCGGGTCGAGGCCGAGCGGCAGTCCCAGCTCAAGCTCACCGACCAGGAGGCCGACGAGGCGCGGGTGCAGGTCACCGACCTCGTCTGAGCGAGGCGCCGGTCACCTGACACGTGTCAACGAATCTGTTGACACCTAGAACACGTTCTAGGAAGGTGTCCGTGTGACCCAGGCAACACCTCCCGAGGCGCCCCCGGCCGACCTGAAGATGCAGCGCAGCAGCCGGGACGCCGCGCTGGTGCCCGCGGCGCTCGAGCGGTGGCTGTCCACGTTGCTGCCCGAGGGCGCGGACCCCGAGGTCGTGCTGCACAGCGGCATCGATTCCAACGGCATGTCCTCCGAGACGCTGGTCCTCGACGCCACCTGGACCGAGGGTGGGCAGCGCACGTCGCACCCGCTCGTCGCCCGCGTCGCCCCCGCTCCCCAGGACTTCCCGGTCTTCCCGCGCTACGACCTCGGCCACCAGTTCGAGGTCATCCGCCAGGTCGGGGAGCTCACCGACGTCCCGGTCCCGGGCGTGCGGTGGCTCGACGAGGCCGGCGAGGTCCTCGGCACCCCCTCCTTCCTCATGGACCGGGTCGAGGGCGTCGTCCCGCCCGACGTGCTGCCCTACCCCTTCGGCGACAACTGGCTCTACGACGCCGAACGAGCCGACCAGCGGCGCCTCCAGGACGCCACCGTCGACGTCCTCGCCCGGCTGCACGCGATCCCGGACCCGCTCGACCGGTTCGGCTACCTCGCCCCCGAGCAGGTCGGCGAGACGCTGCTGCACCGCAACCTGGCCAAGGTCCGCGCCTGGTACGACTTCGCCGTCCGCGACCTCGCGCCCTCGCCGACCGCCGAGCGGGCGCTGGCCTGGCTCGAGGCGCACATCCCGTCCGAGGCCGAGCAGGGCGAGCCGGTGCTGTGCTGGGGCGACGCCCGGATCGGCAACGTGATCTACCGCGACTTCGAGCCGGTCGCCGTCCTCGACTGGGAGATGGTCACCCTCGGCCCGCGCGCGCTCGACGTGAGCTGGCTGCTCTTCGCCCACCAGGTCTTCGAGTCCATCGTCGGGATGCTCGAGCTGCCCGGCATGCCGCACTTCCTGCGCGAGGAGGACGTGGTGGCGACGTACGCCGAGAAGTCCGGAGTCCAGCTCGGCGACCTCGACTGGTACCACGTCTACAACGGCCTGATGTGGTGCATCGTCTTCATGCGCACCGGCGCGCGCCAGGTGCACTTCGGCGAGATCGAGATGCCCGACGACATCGAGTCGCTGTTCCACTGCAAGCCGCTGCTGCTCTCGATCCTGGAGAGGGTCGGCGCCTGATGGCCGCATCTCAGGGCAGCGCCCGCGGCGGGTTGGGCCCCCTCGACGAGTACCCGATCCACCAGGTCCCGCAGCCGATCGGCTGGCCCGGGCCGAGCGACCGGCACTTCTACGACCGCTGCTACTTCAACGCCCACGACCGCACCGGCGACATCTTCGTGATCAGCGGGATGGGCTACTACCCCAACCTGCGCACCAAGGACGCCTACTTCCTCGTCACGCGCGGCACCGAGCAGACCGCCGTCCACCTGGGCGGCGCGATCGACGACGGCCACAGCCAGCTCGACCAGCGGGTCGGCGGGTACCGGCTCGAGGTCATCGAGCCGCTGCACAAGATCCGGATGGTGCTCGAGGAGACCGAGGGCCTCGCCTGCGACCTGACCTGGGAGGGCTCCTTCGAGGTCGTGCAGGAGCAGCGGCACGTCATGCGCCAGGGCACCCGGGTCGTGCTCGACGCCCAGCGCTTCGCGCAGGTCGGCACCTGGTCGGGCTCGCTGTCGGTCGACGGCACCGAGATCGCCGTCAGCCCGGACACCTGGGTCGGCTCGCGCGACCGCTCCTGGGGCATCCGCCCGGTGGGGGAGGCCGAGCCCGCCGGACGACCGGCCGACTTCGACGGCATGTGGTGGCTCTACGTCCCGATGCGCTTCGACGACTACATGATCTGCCTGATCATCCAGGAGGACGGCGAGGGCACCCGCACCCTCAACGACTGCACCCGCGTGTGGGGAGACGGTCGGGTCGAGCAGCTCGGCTGGCCGCAGGTCACCATCCACTACACCCCCGGCGGGCGGCTGCCCACCGGTGCGAGCATCGAGTGCCAGACCCGCCAGGGCCCGCTGCGCCTCGAGGTCGAGTCCCGGCTCGCGGCTCCGCTGCACTTCGGCGGCGGGTACGGCGGTGACCAGGACTGGCTGCACGGGCAGTGGCACGGCGAGGAGTTCGTCGAGCGCCGCACCTACGACCTCACCAGCGACGCCGTGCGGAGCATGCTGATGTTCGGCTGCGTCGACCACGTCGGCCGCGCCGTCGTCACCGAGCCCTCGCGGGGGAGCGGCACCGCCGAGGGCTTCGGCCTCTTCGAGCACTTCTGCGTCGGCAAGCACGAGCCGTCCGGCTTCACCGACTTCTTCTCCGTGGCCGCTGGTTGAGGAGGGACGAAGTCCCGTCTCGAAACCCATCCACTCCCTCACATCTGGAGCCGACATGACCCTCGACCGCGACGCCTTCTACATCGACGGCGGCTGGCGCGCCCCCGAGACCACCTCGACCATCCAGGTCGTCTCCCCGCACTCCGAGCAGGTCATCGCCACCGTCCCCGAGGCGTCGTACGCCGACGTCGACGCGGCCGTCGCCGCTGCCCGCCAGGCCTTCGACCACGGCCCGTGGCCGCGGATGTCGCCGGCCGAGCGGATCGCGGTGATCGAGGCGTTCTCGATGCTCTACGCCGGCAAGCTCACCGAGATGGCCGAGCTGATCACCCTCGAGATGGGCTCGCCGACCTCCTTCTCCCAGCTGGCCCAGGCCCCCGCGCCGTGGATGCAGATCGAGGCCTTCCTGGCGATCGCCCGGGAGTTCCCGTGGGAGGCCACCCGCCCCGGCGCCCTGGGCTCCGACGTGGTCGTGCGGCACGAGCCGGTCGGCGTGGTCGCGGCCATCCCGCCGTGGAACGTCCCGCAGTTCACCGTGCTGTCCAAGGTCGTGCCGGCCCTGCTGAGCGGCTGCACCGTGGTGGTCAAGCCCGCGCCGGAGTCGCCGCTGGACTGCTACCTGATGGCCGAGCTGCTCCAGGAGGCCGGCGTCCCGGCCGGCGTGATCAACATCGTCGCCGGCGGTCGCGAGGTCGGCCAGCACCTGGTGGCGCACCCCGGCGTGGACAAGGTCGCCTTCACCGGGTCCACGGCCGCCGGCCGCGCGATCGGCGCCGTGTGCGGCGAGCAGCTCAAGCGGGTCTCCCTCGAGCTGGGCGGCAAGTCGGCCGCGATCGTGCTCGAGGACGCCGACCTCACCACCACCGTCGAGGGGCTGAAGTTCCTCTCGGTGATGAACTCCGGGCAGGCCTGCGTCGCGCAGACCCGCGTCCTGGTGCCGCGCTCGCGCCAGGCCGAGCTGGTCGACGCGATCGCCCAGGGCATCGGCGGGATGCGCGTCGGTGACCCGATGGACCCCGCCACCGAGATCGGCCCCATGGTGGCCCAGCGCCAGCAGGAGCGGGTGCAGAAGTACATCGCGCTCGGGCAGGAGGAGGGCGCCCGCCTCGTCGCGGGCGGCGTCGGGATGCCCGAGGGCCTCGACCACGGCTGGTACGTCCGGCCCACCGTCTTCGCCGACGTCGACAACCGGATGCGGATCGCCCAGGAGGAGATCTTCGGCCCGGTCGTGTCGGTCATCGCCTACGACGGCGTCGAGGACGCCGTGCGGATCGCCAACGACTCCGACTACGGGCTCGCCGGCACCGTGTGGACCGCCGACGTGGAGGCCGGTCTCGAGGTGGCCCGCGGCGTCCGCACCGGCACCTACGGCATCAACACCTACACGATGGACTTCGCCGCCCCCTTCGGCGGCTTCAAGGCCTCCGGGCTGGGGCGCGAGTTCGGCCCCGAGGGCCTGGGCCAGTACACCGAGCTGAAGTCGATCTACACCCCGCTCCCGGCCGGCTGATCGCCGACCGGCCACCATCCGGTCCACCCCTCCGACCCGCCTGTCTGGTCCGGATGACTGGTCGGGTTGTCCGGTCGGGGTGACTGGTCAGCTGGGCTGGACCGGAGCGTGGGCGAGGGGCTCGCGGGGCCCGTCGCGACGTCCCGGGCGCCGTGAAGAGAACCTGAAGTCTTTACCTGTGGGCAGCAGGGCTCCCCGTGGCTAGCGTCGCGATGGAACGTGGCCCGGGAGGGTGCCACGTCAGGGGGAGAGGAATCACCATGCGCATCTGGCGCGCTCGACGCAGGACGGGGGCGCTGCTGTGCGCCCTGGCCCTCGCACTGCCGCTCGCGGCAGCAACGACTCCGGCCCACGCGGCCTCGTCGGACCTGACCTACTCGCGGGCCCAGACCTTCGTGGCCGTCGACCCCGGCGCCACCGCGTCGGCCACGGCCACCTGCCCGGTGGGCACGATCGCCATCAACGGCAGCTTCCAGGTGGACAGCGACCACACGGGGCGCGCCGCCGACCTGGGGATCGGCCAGAACCGCCGTACCGGCTTCCGGGACTGGACCGCCACGGTCTCCAACGGCTCGCCCGTGCGCATCACCGGCAACGTCCGGGTGACCTGCCTGGGGACGACCACGGCCGGCGGTCACGTGCTCGGGTTCGGCCAGGGCGCCGCGTCGGACCCCTTCGGTGACGTCGAGCTCGACGGGTTCGGCGACACCACCGCGACCTGCCCGGCGGCGCAGCCGATCGCGGTCGGAGCCGGGTGGGAGCTGACCGGTGGGGACGCCTACCTCAACGCCTCGACCAGCGACGGATCGAGCTGGACCTACTCCTTCGAGGGTGCGGGCGCCACCGCGGTGAGCTCCTGGGTCTACTGCGTCGACGACGGTGCCGTCGCCGGCACCGAGGCGGTGACGATCGGCCTGCTGCCGACCGCCGCCGTCCCGCCGACGTCCAGCGTGGTGGCGGACGGGTCGAGCTGGGACGCCACCCGCAGCTGCCCCGTGGACTCGCTGGCTGTCGCCGGCACGTTCGAGACGCTGGGCGCAGGGGTCTACCACCTGGGGGCGGAGTCCGCCACACGGGACTTCCGCCAGCGCTTCTACAACGACTCCGGAGCCTCCAGCACGGTCAGCACCGACGTCGTCTGCCTCACCTCGGCAGCGGTCCCGCCGCCGCCGCGCACCATCACCGAGGACAACGACAAGGTCAACAAGCGGGTCATCGGGGGCAAGCCGTTCCTCGCCGCGCGGGTCACGTGCTCGAACTTCCCGGCGTCGTGCGGGACGGTCGTGGCCAAGGCCTTCGTGCAGAACCCCGACGGCTCGCGGGGCCCACGGGTCGCCACGGGCAAGGTCCGCTACTCCGGCCCCGCGACACCGATGCGGCTGGCGGTCAGCCGCGCCGACCTGGTGCCGGGAGCCGCGGTCGACGCCCTGGTCCTGGTGCTCGCCGCCGGTGGCACCACGACGGTCACCAAGGACGTCGACGTCGAGGTGCCCTGACCTGTGCCCCCCACCCGCGCGGTCCGTCCCGACCCCGCGGGAGTAGGCCCCCGGACCGCTCCGGTCCGGGGGCCTGCGCTCGGCACAGACTGCTTGACAGAGCAAAGGAATGTGTCAAGCGCCTCACTTGTCTACCGAAGGGTAGTGACGGAGACCCCGGTCACATACTCTCGGTACATGAGCGCCTCGAGCCCCGACCCCGCAGGCAGCCCGCTCGTCGACGGGCCGCACGACCCCGAGCACGACCCGACCGCGGCGTACGCCCTGGAGCCGGAGTACGTCGAGGCGCTGACGCGCCGGATCCTGGCCACCTCGGGGGAGACCAAGGAGGTGCGCACGCCGCTGAGCGGCGCGCCGCTGGCGCACATCCCGCAGTCGCGCGAGGAGGACGTGGTCGAGGCCTTCGCCCGGGCCCGGCGCGCGCAGGAGTCCTGGGCCCGCACCAGCCTGGAGCACCGCTCGGCGATCCTCATGCGTCTGCACGACCTCGTGCTCGAGCGCCAGGAGGAGATCCTCGACCTGATCGTGTGGGAGTCGGGCAAGGCCCGCAAGCACGCGTTCGACGAGCCGCTGCACATCGCGCTGACCGCGCGCTACTACGCACGCACCGCCCAGCAGCACCTCGGCACCCAGCGCAAGCTCGGCGTGGTGCCCGGCCTGACCCGGGTCGAGGTCAACCGCGTGCCCAAGGGCGTCGTCGGCATCATCTCGCCCTGGAACTACCCCTTCACCATGGCGCTGTGCGACGGCCTCCCGGCCCTGCTCGCCGGCAACGCCGTGGTCACCAAGCCCGACGCCCAGACCATGCTGACCGCCCTCTACGGCGCACAGCTCCTCGAGGAGGCCGGCTTCCCCAAGGACCTGTGGCAGGTCCTGGCGGGCCCCGGCTCCCGCGTGGGCACCTCGGTCATCGCGAAGGCCGACTACATCTGCTTCACCGGCTCGACCGCGACCGGCAAGCGGGTCGCGGCCGGCTGCGCCGAGCGGCTGATCGGCTGCTCGCTGGAGCTCGGCGGCAAGAACCCGATGCTCGTGCTGCGCGACGCCGACGTCGAGCGCGCCGCCGAGGGGGCCGTGCGGGCTTCGTTCTCCAACGCCGGCCAGCTCTGCGTGTCCACCGAGCGGCTGTTCGTCGCCGACCAGGTCTACGACCGGTTCGTGGAGCGGTTCGTGGCGCGCACGCAGGCGATGACCCTGGGCGCGACCCTGGAGTGGGGCACCGACATGGGTTCGCTCATCAGCCAGGACCAGCTCGACACCGTGACCCGCCACGTCGAGGACGCCGTCGCCAAGGGCGCACGCGTGCTGGCCGGCGGCAAGGCGCGCCCCGACCTCGGCCCGTTCTTCTTCGAGCCCACGATCCTCGAGGGGGTCACCCCCGACATGACGTGCTTCGGCGAGGAGACCTTCGGACCGGTCATCTCGGTCTACCGCTTCCACGACGAGGCCGAGGCCGTGGCCCGTGCCAACGACGGTGAGTACGGCCTCAACGCCTCGATCTACAGCCGCGACGGGGCCCGCGCCCGGGCCATGGCGCGACAGGTCAAGTGCGGCACCGTCAACATCAACGAGGCCTTCGGGGCCACGTTCGCGAGCATCGACTCCCCGATGGGCGGCATGCGCGAGTCCGGCATGGGCCGTCGCCAGGGCAGCGAGGGCATCCACCGCTACACCGAGTCCCAGTCGGTGGGCACGCAGCGCCTGGTGCGCTTCGCCCCGATGCTGGGCATGTCCGACGAGCAGTACGCCGCCGTCATGACGGCGAACCTGCGCCTGATGAAGAAGCTGGGAAGGGCCTGACACACATGAGCGACACCACGCGCCGGTTCGACTACGACGTCCTCGTCATCGGCTCCGGCTTCGGCGGCTCGGTCTCCGCGCTGCGGCTGACCGAGAAGGGCTACAAGGTCGGCGTCATCGAGGCGGGTCCCCGCTTCGAGGACAAGGACTTCTCCAAGGGCACCCTCGACATCACCAAGTACCTCTGGGCACCGGCCCTGGGCTGCTACGGCATCCAGCGCATCGACGCGGTGCGCGACACCCTGATCGTCGCCGGTGCCGGCGTGGGCGGTGGTTCGCTGGTCTACGCCAACACCCTCTACGAACCGCTCCCGGCGTTCTACAAGGACGCCCAGTGGAGCCACATCACCGACTGGCGCGAGGAGCTCGCGCCCTACTACGACCAGGCCAAGCGGATGCTCGGCGTCGTGGAGAACCCCGTCCGCACGCCGGCCGACGACGTGATGGAGAAGGTCGCCTCGGACATGGGTGTCGGCGACACCTTCCACCCGACGCCGGTGGGCGTCTTCTTCGGCGGGCCCGGAGCCGACCCCGACCAGGTCGTGGCCGACCCCTACTTCGGCGGCGCCGGCCCCGACCGCAACCCCTGCCGCAACTGCGGCGAGTGCATGTCGGGCTGCCGCCACAACGCCAAGAACACCCTGGTCAAGAACTACCTCTACCTCGCCGAGCAGAACGGCGCGAAGGTGATGCCGCTGACCACGGTGACCCAGGTCAGCCCCCGCGACGGCGGCGGGTACGACGTCGCGGTGAAGTTCACCAAGGCCAAGCGCGCCACGCCGCGCACCACGCGCACCCTCACCGCCGAGCACGTCATCTTCGCCGCAGCCTCGCTCGGCACCCAGAAGCTGCTGCACCGGCTCAAGGACGAGGGCGTCCTGCCCAAGCTCTCCGACCGGCTCGGCTACCTCTCGCGCACCAACTCCGAGTCGATCCTCGGGGCGATCGCGCCGTCCAGCGACACCACGGACTACTCCTACGGCGTCGCCATCACCTCGAGCTTCCACCCCGACGAGGACACCCACATCGAGCCCTGCCGCTACGGCAAGGGCTTCAACACGATGGCGATGATGCAGACCGTCCTCACCGACGGTGACGGCGACGGCCCGCGCTGGCGCGCCTGGCTGAAGGAGCTGTGGACGCAGCGCTCGAACATCAAGGAGCTCTACGACCTCAAGCACTGGTCCGAGCGCACCGTCATCGCGCTGGTCATGCAGTCGCTGGACAACTCGATCACGACGTACGGCAAGAAGGGGCTGCTGGGTTGGCGGATGACCTCCCGCCAGGGCCACGGCGCCCCGAACCCGACCTGGATCCCGGTCGCGAACGACGCCGTGCGCCGCATCGCCGGCGTCCTGGGGGGCACCCCGGGCGGCAACATCGGCGAGCCGTTCAACATGCCGCTGACCGCGCACTTCATCGGCGGCTGCGCGATCGGTGACTCGCCGGAGACCGGCGTCATCGACGCCTACCAGCGCGTCTACGGCTACCCGGGCCTGCACATCGCCGACGGCTCGGCGATCAGCGCCAACCTCGGCGTCAACCCGTCGCTGACCATCACCGCCCAGGCGGAGCGGATGATGGCGATGTGGCCCAACAAGGGCGAGGCCGACGCGCGGCCCCCGCTCGGCGCCGACTACCAGCGCATCGCCCCGGTGCCGCCGGCCGCGCCTGCGGTGCCCGAGGCTGCCCCGGGCGCGCTGCGGCTGCCGATCGTCGGGGTCTCCTGACCCGCAGCCGCATCGCTGGACACCCACCTCGACCCCTCCCGGCCACCGGCCGGGAGGGGTCGACGTCTAGACCGGGAAAGTTTTCCCACGACCGGCGTCACCCGGACGTAACCCCGGCCCCGGGCCGTCGTTGAGGTGGTCAGACCCGGCAGTCATGCTCCCTCCCACAAGGCCGGGTCGCGGTCCAGGCGCTGTCCAGCAGAGCGTGGACGATCAGGGCCCGGCCACCCTCCCTCCCCGGCCGGGCCCTGGTGCATTTACGGCTGTCCCTCCGGCCCGTGCCGGCTGGTGCCCAGACGCCGACCTGGCGGGGGAGCGGGACGCCGCCCGCCGATACGATGCGGCCCATGACGGATGCCCCTGAGCACGACCTGGTCCTCGTCGTCGACTTCGGGGCGCAGTACGCGCAGCTGATCGCCCGGCGCGTCCGCGAGGCGCGGGTCTACTCCGAGATCGTGCCGCACCACATGCCGGTCGCGGAGATGCTGGCCCGTGGCCCGAAGGCGATCATCCTCTCCGGCGGGCCCTCCTCGGTGTACGCCGAGGACGCGCCCGGCATCGACGAGGCGATCTTCACCTCGGGGACCCCGGTCTTCGGGATGTGCTACGGCTTCCAGCTGATGGCCCGCGGCCTGGGCGGCACCGTGGCGGCGACCGGCGCGCGGGAGTACGGCCGCACCCCGGTCCGGGTCACCGAGCCGGGCACGCTGCTCGCCGACGTACCCGCCGAGCACAGGGTGTGGATGTCGCACGGCGACTCCGTCTCGGCCGCCCCGGCCGGTTTCACCGTGCTGGCCTCCACCGACGTCACCCCGGTGGCGGCCTTCGAGGACGTCGGCCGCGGCCTGGCCGGGGTGCAGTGGCACCCGGAGGTCCTGCACTCCGAGCACGGCCAGAAGGTGCTCGAGCACTTCCTGTGGGACATCGCCGGCTGCCGCCCGACGTGGACGATGGTCAACATCGTCGAGGAGCAGATCGAGAAGATCCGTAGCCAGATCGGCGACCGTGGCCAGGCCATCTGCGGGCTGTCCGGCGGCGTGGACTCCGCGGTGGCGGCGGCGATCGTGCAGCGCGCGATCGGTGACCGGCTCACCTGCGTCTACGTCGACCACGGCCTGATGCGCAAGGGCGAGACCGAGCAGGTCGAGCGGGACTTCGTGGCCGCGACCGGCGTCGACCTGCGGGTCGTGGACGCCGAGAAGCAGTTCCTCGACGCGCTCGCCGGGGTCAGCGACCCCGAGGAGAAGCGCAAGATCATCGGCCGCGAGTTCATCCGCACCTTCGAGGCCGCCGAGCGGGAGATCCTCGCCGACGCCGTCAGCGGCGACGACGGTGACAAGGTCGCCTTCCTGGTGCAGGGCACCCTCTATCCGGACGTCGTGGAGTCCGGCGGAGGAGCGGGCGCCTCGACGATCAAGAGCCACCACAACGTCGGCGGACTGCCCGAGGATCTGGAGTTCGAGCTCGTCGAGCCCCTGCGCACCCTGTTCAAGGACGAGGTGCGGCTGGTGGGCGAGCAGCTCGGGCTGCCGCCCGAGATCGTGTGGCGCCACCCGTTCCCCGGACCCGGCCTGGGGATCCGGATCATCGGCGAGGTCACCCGCGAACGGCTCGACGTCCTGCGCGAGGCCGACGCCATCGCCCGCGAGGAGATGACCCGCGCCGGCCTGGACCGTGACATCTGGCAGATGCCGGTCGTGCTGCTCGCCGACGTCCGGTCCGTCGGCGTCCAGGGCGACGGTCGCACCTACGGCCACCCGGTCGTCCTGCGCCCGGTCACCTCCGAGGACGCCATGACCGCCGACTGGGCCCGGCTGCCCTTCGAGGTGCTGGAGCGGATCTCCACCCGGATCACCAACGAGGTGCCCGAGGTCAACCGGGTCACCCTCGACGTCACCAGCAAGCCGCCGGGCACCATCGAGTGGGAGTGACCCGGGGCTGAGCCGTGTCCCGGGGAGCCGGGACAACGGGGGGACACGAGGGGTGCTGCAGCCCCTGGGGGCCGGGACGCGGGGACCGCGAGGGTCGGTCCACCGAACCGACCCCCCACAGGAAGGACCACCATGTCCGCCCCCAGCACCACCGCCCCCCGACCCCTCCGACGTCGAGCGCTCGGCGCCACCCTGGTCACCTCGCTGGCCACCTCCCTGGCTGCCGCGACGCTGGTCGGGGGCGGTCTGGCCCCCGCCGCCGCCGCCACCGCGGAGTGGCAGGACGGGCTGCACGACGAGGACACCCTCGTCTCCTGCATCACCGGCAGCCCCGCGACCGGCGTCAGCGCCAACGTCAGCTGGAGGTCGCCCGACGGCCAGGTGCCCGAGGTGGGCGAGAAGTTCTACCTGCGGGGCTACATCGGCCTGGTCGGGATGCCCTGCAGCGGCAAGGTCGCCGTGCTGCCCGAGATCCTCGTGCCGAGCGGCATCGAGTTCGTCGACGAGGACGTGCGCTGGGACCTGACCGAGGCCGGCGAGCAGCAGGACCTCGGGACCGAGCCGCTCGCCTTCGACCACGGCCAGAACGGCGGCATCCTGGTGGGCAACGCCGACTTCACCCCCTTCACGCTGCGCCAGGGCGACATCCTGGAGCTGCAGTTCCCGGTGCGCGCCACCCGCGTGCTGAAGGGGCCCGCCACCCAGCAGCCCGAGTGCCAGTCGCGCCGCGAGGGCACGGCGCCGTGCCCGGTCTCGCAGGCCGGCGACCACCTGCAGATCGCCTTCACCGTCGGTGGCCACGGCGGCGACAAGCAGTACGTCACGCCGTACGTCGGGCTCTTCGCCGGCGGCGGCCAGGACCAGCCCGGTGACCAGGTCGACTCCACCACCCGGGCCGACTTCACCGTCTCCACCCGACGCAAGGGCACGGCCCGGATCACCGTCGCGAGCGACCGGCCCGCGTCCGGCGAGGTCGTCGTCACCGATAAGGGCCGGCAGATCGCCCGCGGCACCGTGCAGGACGGCGTCGCCACCGTGCGGCTGCCGAGGCTGCGCGCGGGCAAGCACGTGCTGGTGGCGACGTACGCCGGCTCCGCGCAGGTCGCCGGGTCCGCCTCGGCGCCCCGTAAGGTGACCCTGCGCTGACCCCCGCCGCCGATCCCCGCCGCCGACCCGTGGCCCCCGCGACGACGGGGGCCGCGGGTCGGCGGTCCCGCACCGGCCCCCGCTGCGGTCGTCGGGGACCAGGGCACGTGTTGAGGTGAAGGGGAGGTGTCACTGGGCTGCCACGACTAGGCTGCTCGGCGTGATGGGGGCATGACGGCGTTCGACCGGATAGCGGAGGACCTGCAGGTCCGACGCACGGATGCCGGAAGCCCGTCGTACGCCGAGATCGCCCTGCGGATCGCCCGGCTGCGCGAGGCGCGCGGCGGGCCCGACGCCACGGCGCGGCCCGCCCGCACCACGGTGTACGACGCGTTCCGCACCGGCCGGCGGCGGCTGGACGCCGCGCTGGTCCTCGACATCGTGCGCGCGCTCGGCGCCGACGAGGACGAGGTCGCCGACTGGGACGAGCGCTGCCGCACCGCTCGCCTCGCCGAGGCCTTCCCCCCGCGCGCCGAGGAGCCGGCCGCCCCGGCCCCCTCGGACACCACGCCGCCACCTCCGACCTCCGCGCCACCGACCACGCCGGCCACTCCACCCCCGCCCGCGACGGTGCGGGCAGGCCTGCTCGTGGCGCTGGGCTGCGTCGTGGTCAACATGGTGGGTCGGGTCCTGGTGGTGGTGATCCCGGAGATCCCGCTCTACCTCGACATGGTCGGCACGGCCGTGGCCGCGGTGATCCTGGGGCCTTGGTGGGGCGCCGGTGTCGGCCTGAGTACCAACCTGCTCGGCGTGGCCGTGTCCGGCAGCGGCTCGATCCCGTTCGCCATCGTCAACGTCGCCGGGGCCCTGGTCTGGGGCTACGGCGTACGACGGTGGCGGATGGGCCGCACGTTGCCGCGGTTCTTCGCGCTGAACTGCCTGACGGCCCTCGTCTGCACGAGCCTCGCGGTCCCGATCATCATCGCCCTGGGCGGGGAGACCGGCAACGGCGCCGACGACGTGATCGACGCGATCCAGGAGACGGTGAAGTCCTTGTGGCTCGCGGTCGCCTCGGCCAACATCCTGACCTCCTTGGCGGACAAGACGATCTCCGGCTTCGTGGCCCTGCTCGCCATCGACCTGCTGCCGCGGGCGGTGACGGCTCCCGTGCGGCCGCTCATGCCGTGGGCGGCGGCACCCCAGCACGCGTCGGTACGCTCCGGGCCATGACATCCGCGACCCTGGTGCTCACCGTCATCGGCCGCGACCGGCCGGGTCTGGTCTCGGCCGTCTCCGCGCCGGTGGAGGCGCGGGGCGGCAGCTGGCAGCACAGCCAGATGGCCCGGCTGGCCGGTGAGTTCGCCGGCATCGTGCTCGTGAGCGTCCCGACCGGCGAGGTCGAGGCGCTCGAGCGTGACCTGGCTGCGCTCGAGGCGGACGGCCTGCGGGTCGACGTGCGCCGCACCGACGAGCCGGCCGAGCAGCAGGTGGCCGCCGTGGGACTGCACCTGCTCGGCACCGACCGCCCCGGCATCGTCGCGGAGATCTCCCGCACGATCGCCGCGCACGGCGTGGGCATCGAGTCGCTGGCGACCGGGCTGCGCGAGGCGCCGATGGCCGGGGGACTGCTCTTCGAGGTCACCGCCGAGCTGGTCGCGCCGGTCGACGGCGACCTCGAGACGCTGCGGGCAGCCCTCGAGCAGATCGCCGACGAGCTGATGGTGGACCTGACGCTGGGCTGAGCCCACGTCGGGGCCGGGTCGAGCGTCGGCTCAGCGACGCTTGAGGTCCTTGCGGGTCCGGCGGCGCAGCTGGAGGATCCGCAGCGTGCCGGCACTGGCGGTGAGCAGGATGCCCGCGGCGGTGGCGATGAGGAGCGCGACCGCGACCGGCGCCTCGCCCTCGAGCGCCAGGAAGCGCACGGTGGTCGTGTCGGTGTTCTGTGCGATGAAGACCACGAGGAGCACGAGCAGCAGCCCCAGGCCGACGGTGGCCACCCAGACGCCGCTGGTGCGCGAGCCGCGCAGCGGGTCGTCGCCGCGCACCGGACTGGTCGTCGTCGGCTCGGGGGTCCCGTCCGTCGACTCCGGGGCGGGGTCGGGCTGCGGGTCGGTGACGGCCTGGGTGGGCTCGTGCGGGGTGCTCACCGGTCGAATGTAGCGCCGCGGTGGCCTGGACCAGTTCGCCCGGATGGTGGGCGATCGCGGGATTCGGGTGACAGGTGCCCTACCGGCGCCTAGTGTTGACCTCGAACCGCTGGGGACCCGAGACCCCAGCGGTTCTCTACATCTCCGGGACCGTCGCGGCGGGCGTGATGCCGAGCGGGCGCAGCACGTCGGCGGCGAAGCGCTCCATCCCGTCGAGCTTCTGCTCCAGGCCCACGTCGAGGCCGTGGTAGTAGGCCCACGGCATCGTCATCACGTCGGTCACCCCGCGCTCCTCCGCGGCCGCGAACTGCTCGGGCAGGAAGGCGTCGGTCAGCGCGGTGATGAAGGAGAAGTCGCGCTCGTTGCCGGTCTCCTCGCGCATCCGGGCCAGCGTCGCGGCGTGCCCGGCAGCCTCCTCGACCGTGTAGAGGTCCCCGACCCAGCCGTCGTGCCGCGCGGCCCGGCGCATCGCGACCTCGCTCAGCCCGCCGACGTACACGGGGATGCGTGCGGTGGGGGTCGGCTCCATGACCAGCCGCGGCGCGGCGTAGTGGGTGCCCTCGAACTCCGTCCAGCCGGGCTGCCACAGCTGCTCCATCAGCGCCAGCGCCTCGTCGGTCCGCTTGCCGCGGGTGGAAAAGTCCTGCCCCAGCAGCTCGAACTCCTCGCGGCACCAGCCGATCCCGATGCCGAGGGCCACCCGGTTGCCCGAGAGCACCGCCGCGGTCCCGACGGACTTCGCGACCTGGAAGGGACTGCGCAGCGCCGGCACGTACACCGAGGTGAAGAAGCGCAGTCGGGTCGTCACGGCCGCGAGCGCCCCGACGAGCACCCAGGGATCGGGCCAGGCGGCGTCGTGGTCCCAGCGCCGGGCGCCGTCACGGGTGTAAGGGTACGGCGTCTGGAGGGTCTCCAGGTCCACCACGTGGTCGGGGACGGCCATGGCGTCGTACCCCAGCCGGTCGGCGGCCACCGCGAGGGCCGGGAGCTCGGTCAGGGGCAGGTAGGCGGTGCTGATCGAGAAGCGCACGGGCGCAGACTACGCGCGCCCCTAGAACGTGTTCTAGGGGCGCGCGCGGGGCCGTGCGGGTCGGACCGAGGGGCTCAGCCGAGCGAGGTCGGGTCGGTGTCGTCGGGGACGACGTGGACGGCGGCCTCCTCAGCAGACGCGGCGGCACCGTCGATGCCGACGTCGGTGCCCACCAGGTCCTTCTCCAGGTCCTCGCCCGAGCCCATGTCGGGATCGACCAGGCGACCGGCACGCTCGGCGCCGACCTCGCCGTCGTCGAGGGCCTCGGCCGCCTCGCGCTGGGCCGCCTCGACGTAGGGGTCCGGCTCGGGCTCCTCCTGGGCGATCCGCTGGTCCAGGGACTCCCCGACGGCCTCCTCGTACGGCGTGTTGCCGAAGCCCTGGGCGGGGGAGTACTTCTCCGGCGGGGAGTAGCCGCGGTCGAGCTCGTCCTCCACGTCGCCGTCGACGTCGGTGAGGTTGTCGAGGCCGACGGGCTGGTCCTCGTCGTCGACGCTGTAGTCGTGGTAGGACTCCGCGGCGGTCGTGGGGTCGAGGTCGCTGGGCTCGCTCTGGCTCATGGCGCCACCGTAGGCAGAGGGCGGGACGGCTCGACCCACCCTGTCAGGGGGCTAGCGGGTGAGACGTCTCTCGGTGTGGGTCAGTGCTGGGCGAGCAGGTCGGTGGACTCCGCGGCCAGCAGCAGCGCCCCGAGGAGGCTCGCGCGACCGCCGTGTGCGCTGCGGCGCACCGGGGTGGCCGAGACCGCGTCGAGGGTGTGCCGGCGCAGCCCCACGCGGGCCGGCTCCAGCAACAGGTCACCGGCCCGGGCCAGGTCGCCGCCGATGACCAGCACGTGCGGGTTGAGCAGGTTGACGATGCTCGCGAGTCCCCACCCGAGATGCAGGCCGGCGTCCTCGAAGGTGCGACGCGCGGCCGAGGAGCCCTCGTCGGCGGCCGCGATGATGTCGTCGAGGACGGCGCCCGGCTGCTGGCCGGACATCAGGGCCAGGATGGCGCCGATGGAGGCGTAGGCCTCCAGGCAGCCACGGCTCCCGCAGCGACACATCGGGCCCTGGTCGTCGAGCGTGAGGTGGCCGATCTCGCCGGCGAAGCCCGCGGCCCCGCGGAAGATTTCCGAGCCGAGGATCACCCCGGCGCCGACGCCGGAGGAGATCTTGACGTAGACGCAGCTGTCGTTGCCGCGCGCAGCGCCTGTGCGGTGCTCGGCCAGGGCGCCGAGGTTGGCGTCGTTCTCGACCGTCACTGGGAGATCGAGCGCCGCCTCGGCAACCTCCCGGGCGTCCACGCCCTCCCAGCCGGGGAAGATCGCGGGCGAGCCCACGGCGTCGTCGGTGATCGGTGCGGGCAGCCCGAGGACCAGGTGCAGCGCGGGCGCCGGCGGCAGGTCGGCCAGCATGGTGTCGAGCAGCGACTGGGCCGTGGCCAGCGCTTGGTCGTGCGGCAGGTCCTCGGCCAGCGCCACCCGCTCCTCGCGCAGCGGCTCGCCGAGCAGGTCGCCGACCGCCACGGCGACGTGGCTGTGCCCGAAGTCGATGCCCACGACGTACGCCGCCCGGCTGGCCAGCCGGACCGAGGAGCCGCGCCGGCCGCTGCCGGGCAGCACCTCCACCAAGCCCGCCGCGCTGAGGTCGCGGACGATGTTGGAGACCGTCGCGGGAGCCAGGCCGGTCGCGCGGGCGAGCTCGGCCTGCGTGAAGGCGGCGGGCATGGTGCCGCCCGGCGCGGCGGGGGAGCCCCCGGTCGCCTGCTCGGCCTCAGCGCGGGTGCGCAGCAGGTCCAGGACGCGGCGTTGGTTGGCGTCGCGCAGCGAGGACGGCGAGCCCGGGGCGGGCCGGACCGGAGCGGAGGGCATGGCGGAACTGTGACGCGCCTCTCGCGTCGGGTCAAGCACTTGTGTCTAAGTTATGAAGACAAAAGCGGTAACGCTTACGCGCAAAGAAAGTTTGTCTTCAGGTCTTGACGACAAGAATGTGGCGGCGTTCACTTCACTCGTCACTCATGGCCACCTGGCCGTCACGAAGGAGAAGGTCCGTGTCGCTCCACCTGCACCGCGTCGCCACGTTCTCGGCGTCGATCCTCATCGGGGGCCTGGCCCTCACCGCCTGCGGCGCCAACGAGGCCGCCGACTCGGGATCCGGCGACTCCGCCGAGGGCGGCGCGACCATCGCGCTGCTGCTCCCAGAGTCGAAGACCACCCGCTACGAAGCCTTCGACAAGCCCCTCTTCGAGGCTGCCGTCGCCGAGCTGTGCGACGACTGCACCGTCGACTACTACAACGCCGACCAGGACGAGGCCAAGCAGCAGCAGCAGGTCACCACCGCGCTCAACGCCGGTGCCGACGTGCTCGTGCTCGACCCGGTCAACGGCGCCGGCGCCACCGGCATGGTCTCCGAGGCCCAGGGCCAGGACGTCCCGGTCATCGCCTACGACCGCTTCATCGCCGGTGCCGACTACTACATGTCGTTCGACAACGAGACCGTCGGCCAGCTGCAGGGCGAGGCCCTGGTCGAGGCGATGGGCGACGAGGGCAACATCCTCATGCTCAACGGCGCGCCCAGCGACCCCAACGCCGCCCAGTTCAAGGCCGGTGCCCACTCGGTGATCGACGAGTCCGGGCTGACGATCCTCGAGGAGTACGACAACCCCGACTGGTCCCCGGAGAACGCCCAGCAGTGGACCACCGACCAGCTGAGCAAGTACGACGCCTCGGAGATCAACGGCGTCTACGCCGCCAACGACGGCCAGGCCGGCGGCGTCGTCGCCGCGCTGACCGGCTCGGGCGTGGCGCTCGACGCGCTGCCCCCGATCACCGGCCAGGACGCCGAGATCGCCGCGATCCAGCGCATCCTCGCCGGTGAGCAGGCCATGACGATCTACAAGCCGATCCCGATCGAGGCCGAGACGGCCGCTGAGGTCGCGGTCTACCTCGCCAACGGCGAGGACGTGCCCGACACCACCGAGACGGGTGTCGACCAGACCGAGTACGAGGGCGTCGCGTCGTTCATCTTCGACCCGATCATCGTGACCGCCGAGAACGTCGCCGACACCGTCATCGCCGACGGGTTCTACGACGCCTCGGACATCTGCACCGGCGACTACGCCGACGACTGCGAGGCGGCAGGCATCTCCTGATGAGCACCGTGGCGACGCCGGTCAGGGAGAGCGTGCTCTCCCTGACCGGCATCAACAAGAGGTTCGGGGCCGTGCAGGCCCTCTCCAACGTCTCCCTGGAGGTCGGTGCCGGCGAGGTCGTCGCCCTGGTGGGCGACAACGGTGCCGGCAAGTCGACCCTGGTCAAGGTCATCTCGGGCGTCTACCAGCCCGACGACGGCGCGATCACCTTCGCCGGTCGCCGGATCAGCGTCGGCGGCCCCAGCGACGCGCAGGCCCTCGGCATCGCGACGGTCTTCCAGGACCTCGCGCTCTGCGACAACCTCGACGTCGTCGCGAACCTCTTCCTCGGGCAGGAGTGGCGGCGGGGGGCGTTCATCGACGAGATCGGCATGGAGAGGGAAGCGTGGCGACTGCTGCGCACCCTCTCGGCCAAGATCCCCTCGGTGCGCATCCCCATCGCCGGCCTCTCCGGCGGCCAGCGGCAGACCGTGGCGATCGCCCGGTCGCTGGTGGGCAACCCCAAGGTGGTCATGCTCGACGAGCCGACCGCGGCCCTGGGCGTGGCCCAGACCGCCGAGGTGCTCAACCTCGTCGAGCGGCTGCGCGAGCAGGGGCTCGGCGTCATCCTGATCAGCCACAACATGGCCGACGTCCAGGCGGTCTCCGACCGCATCGTCGTGCTGCGGCTGGGGCGCAACGCTGCCGAGTTCGTCACCTCGCAGACCAGCACGGCCGAGCTCGTCGCCGCCATCACCGGCGCCTCGGACAACGTCGTGACCGCTCGCGCCCAGAAGACCTCCGAGCGCAGGGGAGAGACACATGAGTGAGCAGGTCCTGCAGGACGCGACCGCCTCGGCCCTCGCGGCCGACGCCGCCGACGAGCGGCTGATCAGCAACCAGGGACTCTCCGGCGCGGTCTCGGCCTTCGTGGTGCGGCTGCGTGGCGGTGAGCTCGGGATGATCCCGGTCATCATCGGCCTGGTCGTCATCGCGCTCGTGTTCCAGCTCAACGAGCCGACGTTCCTGTCCTCGAAGAACCTCGTCACGATGCTGCAGTTCGCGGCACCGGTCGGGGTGATCTCCCTGGGCATCGTGCTCGTGCTGCTGCTCGGCGAGATCGACCTGTCCGTCGGCTCGGTGTCAGGGTTCGCGGCCGCCTCGATGGCGGTCCTCATGGACTCCCGTGGGTGGGGCCTGGTCGGGGCGATGGCCGTGGGTATCCTCGTCGGCACCGCCGTGGGGCTGCTCTACTCCCTGCTCTACACGAAGATCGGCGTGCCGAGCTTCGTCTTCTCCCTGGCCGGGCTGCTGGCGTTCCAGGGCGCGCTGCTCTACGTCCTGGGTGACAAGGGCACCGTGGTGCTCCCGCAGGACTCCGCGCTCCGCTCCTTCGCGCGGGAGAAGTTCCTCAGCGACGTCCAGGCCTACGCGCTCCTCGCGCTGGTCGTGGCGGCGTACGTCGCGGTCAACCTGCTCACGATCCGCCGTCGGCGGGCCGCGGGGCTGACGCCGCCGTCGCTCACCGTGGTCCTGGTCAAGGGCGGGCTGCTGCTGGTGGGTCTGGGTTGGTTGACCTACTACCTCGGCATCGACCGCGGCTGGGGCTACCTCTTCGTCCTCTTCGCCGCGCTCGTCGTGGTGATGGACCTGGCGCTGCGCCGCACACGCTGGGGACGGCACGTCTTCGCCGTCGGTGGCAACGAGGAGGCCGCACGCCGCGCCGGCATCAACGTGCGCGGGATCTACGTCTCGGTCTTCGCGCTCTGCTCGACCTTCGCGGCACTGGGCGGCATCCTCATCGCCGGCCAGCTGACCTCGGTCTCGCAGAGCTCGGGCACCACCGACACCAACCTCACCGCCATCGCGGCGGCCGTCATCGGGGGCACCAGCCTCTTCGGCGGCCGGGGCTCGGCATGGGCGGCCCTGCTGGGCATCGTGGTGCTGCAGTCGATCCAGTCGGGGCTGAACCTGATGAACGTGGACTCCTCGGTCCGCTTCATCGTCACCGGCCTGGTGCTGCTCCTCGCGGTCGCCATCGACTCGGTCTCCCGCAAGGCCAGGTCGTCCTCCGGCCGGGGCTAGGACCGCCGAACCGTCAGGAATGAACCCCCGAGCCGTCAGTTCCGCACCAGGAGCTGACGGCTCGAGGGTTCAGAAGTGACGGTTCGGCGGTTCAGAGGTGACGGCTCGGCGGGGGGTCAGCGGGCGGCGTACAGGGTGGTGCGCTCGCGGACCGGGCGGCCGATGCCGGCACCGATCTCGACCAGTTCCTCGACGGTCTTGGCCGAGCCGTGCTCGGAGCCGGCCATCCGGGAGATGGTCTCCTCCATCAGCGTGCCCCCGAGGTCGTTGGCACCGGCGCGCAGCATCGCGCGGGTGCCCTCCACGCCGAGCTTGACCCACGACGTCTGGATGTTGTCGATCCGCCCGTGCAGCAGGATGCGTGCCATCGCGTGCACCGCGAGGTTGTCGCGCAGCGTCGGACCGGGACGGGCGACACCGGCGAGGTAGATGGGCGCCGAGGTGTGCACGAAGGGCAACGGCACGAACTCGGTGAACCGGGCGGCGCCGTGCTCGAGGGCGGCGTCCTGCATCCGCGTCAGCACCCGCAGGTGCCCGACCCAGTGCCGCGGGTTGTCGACGTGGCCGAACATCATCGTCGAGGTGGTCGGCAGCCCGACCCGGTGCGCGGTGGAGACGATGTCGATCCAGGTGCGCGCCGGCAGCTTGCCCTTCGTCAGCACCCAGCGCACCTCGTCGTCGAGGATCTCCGCGGCCGTGCCGGGCAGCGACCCGAGCCCGGACTCACGGGCCTTGATGAGGAAGTCCTCGACCGAGAGCCCCGTGCGGGCCGTGCCGTTGACGACCTCCATCGGGGAGAAGGCGTGCACGTGCATGTCGGGCACCCGCCGCCTCACCGCCGCGGCCAGGTCGAAGTACGCCGACGCCGGGAGGTCCGGGTCGATGCCGCCCTGCATGCAGACCTCGGTCGCGCCCAGGTCCCAGGCCTCCGCGGCGCGGTCGGCGACCTCGTCGACCGACAGGGAGTAGGCGTCGGCGTCGGTCCTGCGCTGTGCGAAGGCGCAGAAGCGGCACCCGACGTAGCAGACGTTGGTGAAGTTGATGTTCCGGTTGACGACGTAGGTGACCTCGTCGCCGACGACCTCGCGACGCAGGTCGTCGGCGAGCCGGCACACCTGCTCCAGCAGGGGTCCCTCGGCGGTCATGAGGGTCAGCGCGTGCTCGTCGGACAGGTTGCCGGGGTCGGCCTCGGCTGCGGCCAGGGCCTCGCGGCCCTCGCTGTGCAGCACCGCGGGAGCACCCGTGCGCGCAGCGGCCGCGCCGACGGTCTCCCAGTCGCCGTACACCTCGGCGAAGTCCGAGCGCCGGTCCGCCGAGCGCCCCTCGGTGTCGACCGCCTCGAAGAGGTCGGTGCGCCCGGCCGACTCCAGCCCGCCGTCGGGCTCCTGCCACGGCAGCCCCACGGGCCGTACGCCGGGGCGCGCGAGCCCCTCGGGCGTGGCCAGCGCCGCGACGTGGCCGCGCACGCGCGGGTCGATCCAGGCGGCGTCGCCGGCCAGCGAGGCGCGGACCTGCTCGGGGTGCACCGTGAGCCGTGCGGCCAGCTCGAAGCCGCACTCGGCGGTGACGGCGCGCAGCCGTTCGAGCGAGGGCCAGGGGCGCTCGGGGTTGACGTGGTCGGGGGTCAGCGGCGACACCCCGCCCCAGTCGTCGACGCCGGCCTCGAGCAGGGTGCGGCACTCCTCGAGGTCGACCAGGTTGGGGGGTGCCTGCACCCGGGCCCGGGGGCCCAGGACGAGTCGGGTGACGGCGATCGCGGCGCGGTACTCATCGAGGTCGAGGTCGTCGGTGTGCCGCATCGCGGTGTCGGGCTTGGCGCGGAAGTTCTGGACGATGACCTCCTGGACGGCGCCGTAGGCGGTCAGGGTCGCGCGCAGCGCGAAGATCGTCTCGGCGCGCTCGGCCAGGGTCTCCCCGATGCCGACGAGCAGCCCGGTGGTGAAGGGGATGGAGAGCCGACCGGCGTCCTCGAGCACCCGCAGCCGCACCGCGGGGTCCTTGTCGGGGGAGCCGAAGTGAGCCTGCCCCTTCTCCTCGAAGAGCCGCCGCGAGGTGGTCTCGAGCATCATCCCCATGGAGGGGGAGACGGGCTTGAGCCGGTTCATCTCCTCCCACGACATGACGCCGGGGTTGAGGTGCGGCAGCAGCCCGGTCTTCTCCAGCACCCGCACCGCCATGGCGCGGACGTAGGCCAGGGTGGAGTCGTAGCCCTGCTCGTCGAGCCAGGCCTGCGCCTCGGGCCAGCGGTCCTCGGGCCGGTCGCCGAGGGTGAAGAGCGCCTCGAGGCAGCCCATGGCCGCGCCCTGGGAGGCGATGGCCAGGATCTCGTCGGGGGAGAGGTAGGGGGCGCGGCCCTCCCGGGCGGCCTGCGCGGGGGTCTCGACGAAGGTGCAGTAGTGGCACCGGTCCCGGCACAGCCGGGTCACGGGGATGAAGACCTTGGGGGAGTAGGTCACCGTCGCGGGGCGACCGGCCGCGACCAGGCCGGCGTCGCGGACGCGGGCCGCGGCCGCGCAGAGGCGGTCGAGGTCGGGGCCGGTGGCGGCGAGCAGCGCCGTGGCCTCGGCCTCGTCGAGCCGGGCGCCCCGCTCGGCGCGGGCCAGTGCCCGGCGTACCTGGTGCGGGGTGGGCTGGTCGTCCATCGGCACAGGCTAACGATGGCACCCCAGCATCAACGGAGGGGCCCGACCGCCAAGACACCTGCTCAACGCGACCTCAACGCGACCTCGACGCGACCCGGGTCGCGCGCACCGGAGGCCAAGGCACCTGCTCACGTCACCGGGCGCCGTCCCGGGGGTGGACCACCCGGGGTGCCGCTGTCCACCCCGGTCTGGAGGTCATGACCAGACAGCGGGACCGTGTCTTTACCTTCGCGCGATCGTTTGGCACCGTGAGCACCTGTCCCGGCGGCGGGACACGAAGACATGGGGCCAGACGATGACCGACACCGCACAGCGTCAGGGGCGCGGGGCGCGCCTGCGGCGCGCCGTCCTGGTGCTCCTCGCCGCCGTCGTGGTGCTCGGCCCGATCCCCGTCGGCCTGGTCTGGGCCTGGAGGGTGCACCCGCTCCTGGTGGTCCCGGCCTACCTGATCGGGATCGCGGCGTGGCTGGTGCTGCTGAGTGGCGCCTGGTCGCTGGTGCAGCGGGTGCGCGGCGCGCTGACCGGCCGTCGTACGCCGGCGCAGGAGCCGGCCGAGCAGCCGGCCGAGCCGCAGCCCGACCAGCCGGTCGCACCCGCGGTGCGCTCGCAGGTGCGGATGCCTTCGCCCCGCGCGGAGGCGACGGCCCCGCAGCGGGTCAGCTGACCCACTCCTTGACCTGCGCGATCGTGGCGGCCGGGTCGTCGCTGGCCGGGGTCACGGACAGGTTGGTCACGCCCGACTCGCGGAAGGCGGCGATCCGCTCCTTGACGTAGGAGGCGGGGCCCACCAGGTTGCCGGCCTCGAGCCACTCCATCGGCACCAGGGCCTCGGCCTCCTTCTTCTTGCCCGAGAGGTAGAGGTCCTGGATCTCCTTGGCCTCCTTCTCGAAGCCGTACTCGCAGGCGAGCTGGTTGTAGAAGTTCTTGTCGCGGGCACCCATGCCACCGACGTACAGCGCGTACATCGGCCGGATGAAGTCCAGCAGTGCCTTGGTCTCCGGGCCCTCGCCAATCGCGACCATGCCGCCGGCGCAGATCTCCAAGGGCGCGAGATCGGCGGAGCGCTTCGCGGCACCGCGGGCCAGCGGCTCGCCCCAGATCTCCTGGGCCTTCTCGGGGTAGTAGAGGAAGGGCAGCCAACCGTCGGCGACCTCCGCGGTCATGGCGACGTTCTTGTCGCCCAGCGCGGCGACCCAGATCGGGACGTCGGCGCGCTCGGGCTTGTTGAGCAGCTTCAACGGCTTGCCCAGTCCCAGGCCCTGACCCTCGGGGAGCGGCACGGAGAAGGTCTTGCCCCGGAAGTCCAGCTTCTCCCCGCGCAGCCCCATCCGCAGCACCTCGATCACCTCGCGGGTGCGGGTGAGGGGGCGGTCGTAGGCCATGCCGTGGAAGCCCTCGATGACCTGCGGGCCGGAGGCGCCGAGGCCGAGCACGGCACGACCGCCGGAGACGTTGTCGAGGCCCGCCGCGGTCTGCAGCAGGGCGCCGGGGGTGCGGGAGTAGACGTTGAGGATGCCGGCGGCGATCTGCACGGTCTCGGTCTTGGCCGCGAGGTAGCCCATGAGGGTCGGTGCGTCGAAGCCGTACGGCTCGGCGACCCAGATCATGTCCAGGCCCGCCTTCTCCAGGCCTGCGACCTGGTCCGCGGTCTCGCGCGGGTTGCCGGCGTAGACCAGCGGCATCGACAGCTTCATCAGGGGGACCTCCGTGCAGGTGGTGGACGGTTCTGGATCGACCGTGACAGTAGCAGTGTCACAGTGCGCTGGGGAGCGGTGGAACGCCGCTCAGGAGCCGTCGTCCAGCCCGATGGCCCGACCCAGTGCGCCGGCCAGTGCAGCGGCGTACTCGGTGGTGAGGTGGTCGGTGTCGCGGTAGGAGAGCGTGCCGCCGATGACCACGGGGCAGAGGTCCTGCCAGCACAGCCACGGGGTGGGATCGACGACGTCGGCGGAGTGGAGCAGGGCCGACTTCACCGCCACGTCGCCCAGCAGGGTCGAGCGCTCGACCGGGGTGAACATGCAGTCCAGGAGGCTGGGCCGGGAGCTGGTCAGGCAGTCACCGGGGTCGTGGCCGGCCTTGGGGACGTCACGGATGAGGACGGTGCGGGCGGCGGAGTCCTGCAGGTCGTCGAAGAGCGCGTCGTAGCCCTCCTCGAGCACGTCGGCGACGTCGTCGAGGGACTCGCGGTGCTCGCCGTCGACCCACACGCCGTTGACCGGTGGGGAGGAGGCGACGATCGCCAGGTCCGGCTGGAGTCCGGCCACCGTCGCGGTGCTCCAGGCGCGGAACTCCTCGCACGCGGTGAACACGACGTCCTCGCGCACCGGGGCGACGACCACGTGGGCGGCCGGGCACTGGGGCTTGACGAGGTAGTAGGCGCGCCAGCCGTTGTCGGAGGCGATCCGGTCCAGCGCGGGGATCCAGGCCCGTGCGTGGGAGTCGCCGAGCAGCACCAGGGTGCGGTCGCCGTCGACGTCGCCCCGGGCACAGAGGGCGCGCACGTCGTCGTCCTCGTAGTCGCAGGCGCCCACGTCGGCGATCGAGCTGCGCAGGGTCAGCAGGTCGGGGGTGAGGTCGCTGGGGATGTCGACCTGGTTGCGCGCGGCCTCGACGGACGCGCGCACCAGGGCCACGGTGCGCTCGTGGTCGTCCAGCACGGCGACGTCAGCGGCCGCCGCGATGGCGGGGTTGTCGCCGCGCTCGCCGCCCTGCACGCCGGTCCACCACCAGCTGCCCGCGCACGCCAGGGCCACCACGGCCAGGCTCGCGGGGTAGAGCGCCAGGGACAGGCGGCGGCGCGAGCGGAGGCGGCGGGCCGGTGTGCCGGTGCGGAAGGGTTGCTCGACGAACCGGTAGGTCAGGGCCGCCAGGTTGACCACGACCAGCACGACGACGGCGGTCTCGACGGCGGTCAGGGGGCGGCCGGCGTTGCGCTCGGTGAGCACCAGGGCCGGCCAGTGCCAGAGGTAGAGCGAGTAGGACCAGTCGCCCACGCGCCGCATGACGGGGTTGTCCAGGAGCCAGCGCACGGGCGCGGCGAGCAGGCCCGCGGCGGAGCCGGCGAGGAGGACGGCAGCGGTGCCCAGGACCGGCAGCGCGGCGGCGTACCCGGGGAAGGGCGTGGCCTCGTCGATCACCACCACCGCCGCCCCGACGGCGACCAGGCCGCCGATCGACAGCACCCAGCCCACCGCCCGCGGCAGCCGCGGCGCCAGCAGGGGAGCGACCAGGGCGGTGATCGCGCCGACGGCCAGCTCCCACACGCGCGCCGGCGTGGAGAAGTACGCCGACGCCGGCGAGGTGGCGGTGGTGTGGACCGACCACGCGAAGGACGCGGCGGCGACGACCACCAGCGCGACCAGCACGGTACGGCGGGGGAGCCGCTGCTGCTTGCCCCGGCGGGTCACGACCCGCGCCGCCGCGACCAGCGCGAGCAGGAGCAGCGGCCAGACGAGGTAGAACTGCTCCTCCACCGCGAGCGACCAGTAGTGCTGCAGCGGCGAGGGTCCGGTCTCTGCGGCGAAGTAGTAGACGCCCTGCTGGGCGAAGTGGACGTTGGCGAGGAACAGCGCCGACCACAGCGCCTCGTCCAGCAGGTCGCGGGCATCGATGAGGGTGGTCCAGAACAGCGACATCACCACGGTCACGACCAGCACCAGGGTGGCCGCGGGCAGGATGCGTCGGGCCCGCCTGCTCCAGAAGTCGCCCAGCGACAGCGTGCCGCCCTCGCGGAGCTCGGCGTAGAGCAGACCGGAGATCAGGAAGCCGGAGATGACGAAGAAGACGTCGACCCCGACGAACCCGCCGGGGAGGAACGGGACGCCGGCGTGCGCGGCGACGACGACCAGGACCGCGACGGCACGCAGCCCTTGGACGTCCCCACGGAAGCCGCTCGCCACGGCCCGACGGTACCAACAGGCGAGGCTCGCGGACCGCTGTTGACCGCGGGTGGGAGGATCCGTCTCGACCTCGGCACCCGCCCCCTCGAGAGGACCATCCGTGAGCGAGACCCAGACCTCCTACCGCGTCGCCGTCATCGGGGGCACCGGCCCCCAGGGCAAGGGCCTGGGCTACCGCTTCGCCAAGGCCGGGCACACGGTCGTCCTGGGCTCCCGCGCGGCGGAGAAGGCCGTCCCGGTGGCCGAGGAGGTCACCGCGCGTCTCGCCGACGTGAGCGGTGCCGGAGCGGTCACCGGTGCGAGCAACGCCGAAGCCTGCGAGCAGGCCGACGTCGTGCTGCTGGCGGTGCCCTACGACGGCCACGACGAGCTCGTCGCCTCGCTGCCGCTCGCGGGCAAGACCGTCATCTCCTGCGTCAACCCGCTCGCCTTCGACAAGCGCGGCGCCCACGGGCGCGTCGTCGACGGCGGCGAGGGATCGGCGGCCGAGGAGGCCCAGCGCCTGCAGCCCGAGGCCACCGTGGTCGGTGCCTTCCACAACGTCTCCGCGGTGCTGCTGTGGGGCGAGGACGAGTTCCTCGACGAGGACGTGCTCGTCGTCGGCGACGTGGTCGAGGCCAAGGAGGTCGCGATGGACCTGGCCGCCTCGGTCACCGGTCGGCGCGGCATCGACGGCGGCAAGCTCCGCCTGGCCCGTCAGCTCGAGCCGTTCACCGCTGTCCTGATCTCGATCAACCGGAAGTACAAGACGCACGCGGGCGTGCGGATCACCGGTCTCGACGCGCACTGACGCGCGGCCGCACGTGCCGCAACGCCCACTCGGGCAGCAGCACGAGCAGGGCCACGACGATCGCGAGGAGCGCGCCGCCTGCCTGCAGGCCGGCGGCACGACCCACCACGACGTCGACGACCAGCACGGTGATGCCCACGATGAGTAGCCCGATGCCGGCCAGCACGCCGCGCACGGCGACGTCGGCGAGCGCCACGAGGCGGTCCTTGACGTGGTGGCCCGACAGCCGCCGGTGCACCGCGATGGGTGAGATGACCAGGTCCGTGGTGACCAGCGCGACCAGCACCACCGCCAGGTAGAGCCCCCGCTGGTAACCGTCGAGCTCCTCGAAGCGGCCCTGGAAGGGCAGCGTCAGGAGGAACCCGGCGATGAGCTGGGTCCCGGTCTGCATGACCCGCATCTCCTGGAGCAGGTCGCCCCACTTCCGGTCCGACCGCTCGTCCTCGGTCTCCCGCCGCCCGTCCTCGTCCACGGAGGCATCCTCCGCCGGACTGGTCCACCCGTTCCTCACGGGACGTTCACCCGCGTGTCGCCCCGCCGTGCACCGCCGGGACACCCGTGCGGAGGAACGTGGTGGTCGTGACGCTCGTGCCGCACGCCCGATCGACCACCACCTCCTCCGTCCTCGCCGCCTCCGTGGCGGGGCACCGCGGTGCCAGTGGCCACCGGCCCGAGCACACGCTCGAGGCATACCGCCACGCCCTCGCGCTCGGTGCCGACGCGATCGAGGTCGACGTCGTCAGCACCGCCGACGGCGTCCTCGTCGCTCGGCACGAGAGCGACCTGTCGGCCACCACCGACGTGGCGCGGCGCGCCGCGTTGGCGCACCTGCGCAGCGAGCGCGTCGTCGCAGGACGGCGGGTGCAGGGCTGGTTCGTCGAGGACCTGACGCTCGAGCAGGTCCGACTGCTCAGGGCCCGGGAGCGGTGGCCGCTCCAGCGCCCCGCCTCGGGTGCGTACGACGGCCTGCTGGCGGTCCCGACCCTGGACGAGGTCCTCGGGCTGGTCGCGGAGAGCTCGCGCTCGCACGGACGCGAGGTGGGGGTGCTCGTCGAGCTCAAGGACGTCGCGCCGTCCGCGGCGCGGGGCCTGGATCCCACGGAGGCCCTCCTGGACGACCTGCGTCGTCACGACCTGGACCGTCCCGACTCCCCGGTGAGCGTCATGGGCTTCGAGCCGACTGCCCTCGCCTCGCTCGCCGGTCGGACCCGGGTGCCGCTCGTCCAGCTGGTCGACGACCTGCGCGCCCGCCCCGCCGACCTGGCGGCCGCGGGCGACCCGCGCACCTTCGCCGACCTCGTCTCCCCGCGCGGACTGGCGGCTGTCGCCGACTACGCGACCGGACTGGGTCCGCGGCACTCGCTGCTGGCCCGCGACCTCGGCGACCGGGTCGTGCCCACGGGACTGGTGGACCGGGCCCACCGCCACGGGCTGGAGGTGCGGACCTGGACGCTCCGCGCGGAGGACCGCTTCCTCCCGCGTCCCTTCCGCGGCCACGACCGCTCCGGCCACGGGGACCTCCGCGGCTACGCCACCCTGCTCCTCGACCTGGGCGTCGATGGGCTCATCACCGACCACCCGGCGACCTGTGTGGCCGCCCGGGACGAACGCCCCGCCGACGTCCCTGCGTGAGGCCGAGCGGGCAGCTCCTTTGTGGAAGTCCTGCCCGTCCGGCCTCAGTCGCGCCAGCGGTCGCGCCGGGAGGCGCTGGAGACGGTGGCGGCCACGAGCCCGCCGGCCCCGGCCAGCAGCCACGGCAGCGGGCTGAGCCAGCGCAGGTCCTCGGCGTCCGCGACCCCACTGGCCACCAGGGCCCAGATGCCGACCATCCCGAGGAAGGCCAGGCCCATCACCAGGTGCCCGGTGTTGACCGGGTGGCGGCCCGCGGCCCACAGGCCGGGTCGTCCGTCGTGCTCCTGCTCCGTCATCGACTGCTCCTCGCCGCGGGTCGTGTCGTCGTACGTCGTGTGGTCGGCCGGCCCGCTCACTGCGTCCTCACCACGATCTCGCCCAGGTTGGTCTCGGCGTCGAGCACCAGCACCGGGCTGCCGGGGCCGCCGTCGTGGTCCTCGCGCACCAGGGTCTCGATCCCGCCGCGCTCCTCGCCGAACACCGTGATCTCGCCGGGCCCGCCGATCCGGGCCGAGGCCTCGACGGTGAGCCCCTCCTCCGGGACCACCACCTCGACCCGTCCCACCTGCACGGTGATGTCGAGGACCCGACCGTCCAGCTCCTCGAGGTCCGCGACCTCGGTCAGGTCCAGGACCAGCTCACCCACGCCCATCCGGTACTCCGGGTCCACCGACGCCGCGGTGTCGGGGGTCTCGCGCAGCGGGTCGCCGCCGATCCGGTCCTCGAGGGTGCTGATGAGCAGCACCGGCACCACGAGCAGCCCCACCAGCACCAGGCCGCCGCCCCGCCCGAAGAACGCACCGAGCACCAGGGCGGCGCCGATGATGCCGAGCGCCAGGGCCGGGTAGGCGCCGTCGGCGACGGCCACCCCCGAGAGGTCGACGGACATCAGGATGCCCTCCGCGATCGCCACCAGCGCCAGCGTCGTCCACAGCAGCAGCGGGCCGCGGCGGCGCGGGTCGCGCACCACCGGCAGGGGTGCCTGGGGCGGTCCCCACGCCGGGCCGGCCGTCCCCGCAGGGCCGCCCACCGGGGCGCCCGCCGGAGCAGCCGGTCCGCCGACCGGCTGCGTCGGTGCCGGGTAGCCCCCGTCCCTGCGGCTCAGTAGCACGGCCGCCACCACCGCCACGACCACCAGCTGCCACGGGAACCACGGGCCCCACGCGTTGCCCGCCAGCTCGGCGACGACCGAGATGCCGGCGATGACACCGACCACGGCCAGCACGACCCCGCGGGTGCGGTCCTCGAGCCGGACCGCGGCCTCGCTGCCGTCGTCCTCGGGCACGAGCAGCCAGCCCGCGGCGTACACGATCAGGCCGGCGCCGCCGAAGAACGTCAGCACGACGAAGGCGACGCGCAGCAGCAGCGGGTCCACGTCCAGGTGGCGACCCAGCCCGCCAGCGAGGCCCGCGACCTTCCGGTCGGTGGTGGAGCGTCGGATCCGCCCCAGGTCGCGGGCCTCCTGGGCCGTCGTGCGCGGGCCGTCGGTGCGGGGGCCCTCGGAGCCGGGCGCCGGGGGCAGGGGTGTCTCGGTCATGGCACCAGCCTGGACCTCCGCCGGGCCGCGCACCATCGGGGTCGACCCTGGTCCTGGGTCGGGGGAGGCCGGGGTCGGACCGGGGTCGAGCCAGGGGCCGCACGGCCCCGCCGCGCACCCGCGCTGTGTGACGATGAGCGGGACGACGAGGGAGCCATGACGCAGACCAGCCCGATGCCCCGCAAGGCCTACCGCGACACCCGTGAGCCCGTGCTCGGCGGGGTCTGCGCCGGGCTCGCGACCCACCTGGCCGTGCCGGTCCTGTGGGTGCGCGTGGCGTTCCTCGTCGCGGCGCTGCTCGGCGGCATGGGCGTGGCGATGTACGCCGGCCTCTGGCTGGTCCTGCCGGTCGACCCGCGCCCGCACGAGGAGGCGCCCGGCCTGGCCAGCGCCACCCGCGGCGGGCGCCGCCCGGGCCGCACCCGGCGCCTCCAGGACCTCGGCCCGGTCGTCGCCCTGGCCGCCCTGGGCCTCGGGGCGGTGCTGCTGCTCGAGGTGACCCTCGGTCGCGGCGCGGTCTTCTGGCCCGTGGCCATCGGCCTGGCCGGGGTGGCCCTGCTGTGGCGGCAGGCGGACGAGGCCCAGCGCGAGCGCTGGCTGGACTCCACCGGCCGGGTCGACCCGCTGCGGGTGCTGATGGGGCCGGGCGGCTGGGCGGCGTACCTCCGGGTGGCCGCGGGGGCTGCGCTGCTCGTCTCCGCGGTCTTCATCGTCGGCTTCGACTCCGGCGGGGACGGCCAGGCACAGGGCGTCCTGGTGGCGGCGCTGCTGGGCATCGCCGCCCTGGCCGTCGTGGTGGGCCCGTGGGTCTACCGCCTGGCCGGTGAGCTGAGCGCGGAGCGCGAGGCGCGCATCCGCTCCCAGGAACGGGCCGACGTCGCCGCCCACCTGCACGACTCGGTGCTGCAGACGCTCGCCCTGATCCAGAAGGCCGCCGACGACGCGCCCACGGTCGCGCGGCTCGCGCGTGCCCAGGAGCGGGACCTGCGCTCCTGGCTGTTCGAGGGTGAGGCAGCCGGCGCCACGAGCCTCGCCGGTGCGCTGCGGGCGGCCGCCGCCGAGGTCGAGGACGCCCACGGGGTCGGCATCGACGTCGTCGCGGTGGGGGACTGCCCCCTCGAGGAGTCGCTGAAGCCTCTCGTCGCGGCCACCCGCGAGGCCCTCACCAACGCCGCCAAGCACGCCGGCACCGGCCGCGTGGACGTGTACGCCGAGGTCGGGCCCGCCGCGGTCGAGGTCTTCGTCCGCGACCGCGGCACCGGGTTCGACCTGGGCGCGGTGCCCGCGGACCGGCTCGGGGTCCGTGGCAGCATCATCGACCGGATGCTCCGCCACGGCGGCAGCGCCGAGATCCGCACCGCCCCGGGCGAGGGCACCGAGGTGCGCCTGCACCTGCCCCGCACCCCTGAGCAGACGTCACCCGAGGAGAGCCCGTGACCGTGCACCCCAGGCCCGTCCGCGTCGTGGTCGTCGACGACCACGCCATGTTCCGTGCGGGGGTGCGCGCCGAGCTGGTCGCCGCGGGGGCTGCGGAGGTCGAGGTGGTGGCCGAGGCCGCCGACGTCGACACCGCGGTCGCCGCGATCGCCCAGCACGCCCCCGACGTGGTCCTGCTCGACGTGCACCTGCCCGGCGGCGGCGGTGTCGAGGTGATGCGGCGGACGTCCGCCTCGGCCGGTGCCGCAACGTCCGGGTCACCGCGCTACCTCGCCCTCAGCGTCAGCGACGCCGCCGAGGACGTCATCGGCGCGATCCGCGGCGGAGCGCGGGGTTACGTCACCAAGACCATCACCGGCCCCGAGCTGGTCTCGGCGATCCAGCGGGTGGCCGACGGCGACGCGGTCTTCAGCCCGCGGCTGGCCGGCTTCGTCCTCGACGCCTTCGCCGGCTCCATCGAGGTCGCGGCGGTCGACGAGGACCTCGACCGCCTCACCGAGCGCGAGCGGGAGGTGATGCGCCTGATCGCCCGCGGCTACGCCTACAAGGAGGTCGCCAAGGAGCTGTTCATCTCCATCAAGACCGTCGAGACCCACATGTCCTCGGTCCTGCGCAAGCTCCAGCTCTCTTCCCGCCACGAGCTCACCCGCTGGGCCTCGGACCGCCGCCTGCTCTGAGCCGGGCACGACCGGGCCCACCCCCGCGGGTGGTTGAGCGCCGACGTACGCCGGGTACGTGGCCCCCAATGAGCACCGACGCCATGGCCGAGGGTCCGGTCACCACGAAGCCCGACGCCCCGGACCACGAGCTGACCCGGTCCATCACCGGGCGGCAGCTCTTCTTCTACACCCTCGGCGACGTGCTGGGCTCGGGCATCTACGTGCTCATCGGCCTGGTCGCCGCCGCCGTGGGCGGGGCCTTCTGGATCGCCTTCGCGGTCGGCGTGACCATCGCGGCCATCACCGGGTCGGCGTACGCCGAGCTGGTGACGAAGTACCCCCAGGCGGCGGGTGCCGCGCTCTACGTCAACAAGGCGTTCGGCAGCAGGGCGCTGACCTTCCTGATCACCGTCAGCTTCCTGTCGGCCAGCTTCGCGGCGGCCGGGTCGCTGGCGACCGGGTTCGCGTCGTACTTCGCCGAGATCTGGTCCGCGCCGCCGGCCCTGCTCGTGACGATCGCCTTCGTCCTCGTGCTGACCGTCATCAACTTCGTCGGGATCACCGAGTCGGTCGTGGTCAACATGCTGATGACCTTCGTCGAGGTCCTGGGCCTGGTCATCATCATGGTCATCGGCGTGTGGCACGTGGCCTCGGGCGACGCCGACTTCGGCGTGCTCACCGACTTCAGTGCCGACGGCAGCCCGGCGCTCGCGATCCTGGCCGGTGTGGCCCTGTCCTTCTTCGCCATGACCGGCTTCGAGAACACCGCGAACGTCGCGGAGGAGACCGTCGACCCGCACCGTGCGTTCCCGCGCTCGCTGATCGGGGGCATGGCCGTCGCGGGCGTGGTCTACGTGCTCGTCTCCGTCGCCGCCGCACTGACGGTGTCCACCGACGAGCTCGCCGAGGCCGAGCCCGCGCTCTTGGAGGTCGTGAAGTCGGGCATCCTGCCGATCGACACCGGCCTGCTCGCCACGGTCTTCGCTGTCATCGCGATGGTCGCCATCTTCAACACCACGCTGGTCGCGGTCGTCACGCAGCCGCGCATCCTCTACGGCATGGCCCGCGAGGACATCGTCCCCGACGCCTTCGGCCGCCTGCACTCCGCGCGGCGCAGCCCCTGGGTCGGCCTGGTCTTCAGCGCGGTCGTCGTGATCGCCCTGCTGGTCATCGGCACGCTGGTGACCGAGTCGGGCGTCGGCCTCGACCTGGTGGGCCGCCTCGCCACCGTGACGGTGCTCTTCCTGCTGTTCATCTACGGCCTGGTCATCGTCTCGGCGCTCCGCCTGCGCGGCCAGGACGAGGACGAGCGCACGTTCCGGGCCAACACCGCGCTGCTCGTGGTCGGCCTGGTCGGCAACGCCGCCATCCTCGCCTGGACGATCTACGACGACCCGACCTCGCTGCTGTGGTGCGCGGGCCTGGTCGCCGTGGGCGTGGTCCTCTTCGTCATCGAGCAGCTGACCGGCACCCGCGACCGCCCGCTCACGGACGCCTGATCAGCGCGGGGTGATCCCTGCTCCGGGAAGCGTCGGGTCGATGAGGATCTTGGCGTGCTCCTCGGGCGAGCCCAGCGCCTCGAAGGCCGCCTCGACGCCCTCGAGCCCGACGGTGCCCGTCAGCAGCGGTGAGGGGTCCACGCGGCCCGAGGCCAGCAGGTGCAGGGTGTCGCGGAACTCCAGCGGCGTGTAGCCCAGGACGAAGCGCAGGTCGAGCTCCTTGTTGACCGCGAGCGAGGGCCGCACCCGGTCCTCGCTCATGCAGACCCCGACGACCACGACGCGGCTGGCCAGCGGCGCCTGCGCCATGACCTGGTCCAGCATCCCGGGTACGCCGACGCACTCGAAGACCACGGGAGCCGGTTGGTCCGCGGCCCCGACGAGCTCGGCCGCGCGGTTGACGTGGTGCCAGCCGGGCACCCGGCGCAGCCGCTCCATGGTCGAGACGGCGAAGTCGAGGAGCTCCGGGGCGGTGCTGCGCCAGCCGCGGCCGGGGGCGGCGGTCCAGGGCGACTCCTCGCGGGGGTCGACCACGACGTCGGCGCCGCACGCCCGCGCCAGCTCGCGTCGGGCGGGGGAGAGGTCGCTGGCCACGACGGTGCGCACGCCGCGCGCCTTGAGCAGCAGCACGACCGCGAGCCCGACCGGGCCGCAGCCCAGCACGATCGCGGTGTCGCGACGACCGGCCCCGGAGCGACGGACCGCGTGGTGGGCCACCGCCATCGGCTCGGTGAGGGCGGCCAGGTCGTCGTCGAGGCCGTCCGGCACCCGGTGCAGCATCGACGCCTCGACGAGCACCTGCTCGGCGTACCCTCCCGGCGCCTCGGGGGAGAGGCCCAGGGGGTGCACGCCCGAAGAGGTGCGCAGCAGCGGGAAGACCGCGACGCGGGTGCCCTCGGGGAAGGCCCGGGCGGTGCTGCGGCCGTGGGTGAGCACCTCGCCGCACAGCTCGTGGCCCAGCACCGTGGCGGTCCCCGAGCTGATGCTGTGGTGGTAGTCCAGCTCCGACATCACCACCGCCAGCTCGTCGGCGTGGTGGCGCGCGTGCAGGTCCGAGCCGCAGATGCCGGTGCGCCGCACCCGCAGCACCACCTGCCCCGGACCGGGCTCGGGGTCCGGGAGCTCGACGATGGACAGGTCCCCTGCCTGGCAGGTCACGGCGCGCACGCGGCCATGCTGCCGCACCCGGCACGGTGAGGCTGGCTACAATCAGCGCGTGGAGACCCTGCGCCTGATCCTGCTGTTCCTGCACGTGCTCGGCTTCGCCGCGCTCATCGGCGGGCTGCTCGCCCAGGCCGGCACCGGCGAGAAGCGGGTCAACTCGGCCATGCGCGACGGCGCCGGCACCGCCTTCCTCACCGGCCTCGCGCTGGTCGGCATCCTCTCGGCCGGCGACCAGGAGCCGGACAACACCAAGATCGCGGTCAAGCTGGTCGTGGCACTGGTGGTGCTGGTCCTGGTGATGGCCAACCTCCGCAAGCCGACCATCCCCCAGGGCCTGTGGGCCGGCATCCTCGCGCTGTCGGTGCTCAACGTGGCGCTGGCGGTGTTCTGGTCCCCGGCGCACGCCTGGGTCTGACGCCCGGGTGGTCCGGCCCGCGGCAGGCGCTGTCGACGGGCGGACGTAGGCTGGCGACAGCATGGATGACGCCCCCGCGACCCTGGACCTTTCCGACCTCGACCTGCCCGTTCGAGCGGCCCGCGGCGGACCCTCCCGGGAGGCGCTGCTCGAGGGGCTGAACGACCCCCAGCGCGCGGCGGTGGTGCATGAGGGTGCGCCGCTGCTGGTCGTGGCCGGCGCCGGTTCCGGCAAGACCCGCGTGCTCACGCGCCGCATCGCCTGGACCATCTCCGAGCGCGGGGCCCACCCCGGTTCGATCCTGGCCATCACCTTCACCAACAAGGCCGCCGCCGAGATGAAGGAGCGGGTCGAGGAGCTCGTGGGCCGGCGCGCCCGGATCATGTGGGTCTCGACGTTCCACTCCGCCTGCGTGCGGATCCTGCGCAAGGAGATCACCGCCCTGGAGCGCGAGGGCGGCACCTGGAAGTCCAACTTCTCCATCTACGACGCCCAGGACCAGAAGCGGCTGATGACGCTCGTGGCCCAGGACCTCGACCTGGACACCAAGAAGTTCCAGCCGGGCGCGCTGCTGCACTGGGTGAGCAACCAGAAGAACGAGCTGCGCGACCACGAGCAGGCCACCGCGGACGCCAGGAACAAGCTCGAGGAGACCTACGCCGCGGCGTACTCGCTCTACCAGCGACGCCTGCGCGAGGCCAACGCGCTGGACTTCGACGACCTGATCATGACGACGGTGCACCTCTTCGAGGCGTTCCCAGAGATCAAGGAGACCTACCGCCGCCGCTTCCGGCACGTGCTGGTCGACGAGTACCAGGACACCAACCACGCGCAGTACGCCCTGATCCACAGCCTCTGCGCCGACCCGCTGGAGGAGCCGGTCGCGGACGGCGGGCCCGCCGCGGAGCGGGTGCCGCCGGCCGAGCTCATGGTGGTCGGTGACGCCGACCAGTCGATCTACGCCTTCCGCGGCGCCAACATCCGCAACATCCTCGACTTCGAGCAGGACTTCCCCGACGCGCAGACGATCCTGCTGGAGCAGAACTACCGCTCGACCCAGACCATCCTCACCGCGGCCAACGCGGTCATCGGCCACAACAAGGGCCGCAAGCCCAAGCGGCTGTGGTCCGACGCCGGCGACGGTGCCCGGATCGTGGGGTACGTCGCCGACGACGAGCGCGACGAGGCGCGCTTCGTCTCGGGGGAGATCGACACCCTGGTCGACGGCGGCGCACGGCCCGGCGACGTGGCGGTGTTCTACCGCACCAACGCCCAGTCGCGGGTCTTCGAGGAGGTGTTCATCCGTACCGGGCAGCCCTACAAGGTCGTGGGCGGCGTGCGGTTCTACGAGCGGCGCGAGGTGCGCGACGCGCTGGCCTACCTGCGGATGCTCGCCAACCCCGAGGACCAGGTCTCGCTGCGCCGCATCCTCAACACCCCCAAGCGCGGCATCGGCGACCGGGCGGTCGCCTGCGTGACGGCGTACGCCGAGCGCGAGCGGATCTCGTTCTGGTCCGCCCTGCAGGAGGCCCGCAACGCGCCGGGGCTGGCCACCCGCTCGCTCACGTGCATCCAGGGCTTCGTCGACCTCGTGCAGGAGCTGCAGTCGATGGTGGAGGCGGGGGAGCGCGCCGACGTGGTCCTCGAGACCACCCTCGAGCGCTCGGGCTACCTCGCCGCGCTCGAGGAGTCCGACGACCCGCAGGACGCCACCCGCCTGGAGAACCTCGCCGAGCTGGTGGCGGTGGCCCGCGAGTTCGCCGAGGACCCGCAGGCCGGGCCCTCGGCCGACCCGGCCGACGTCGACGCCGGCCTGGTGCAGCCCGGCCTGACCGACTTCCTCGAGCGGGTGGCGCTGGTCGCCGACACCGACCAGATCCCCGACGACCCGGACGGCGAGGACGTCGGGGTCGTCACGCTGATGACCCTGCACACCGCCAAGGGACTGGAGTTCCCCACGGTCTTCCTGACCGGTCTCGAGGACGGCGTCTTCCCGCACTCCCGCGCCCTGGGTGACCAGACCGAGCTGGAGGAGGAGCGGCGCCTGGCCTACGTCGGCGTGACGCGCGCCCGCGAGCGGCTCTACCTCTCCCGTGCCGTGGTGCGCTCGGCTTGGGGAGCCCCCTCGCACAACCCGGCCTCCCGCTTCCTCGACGAGATGCCGGTCGACCTGGTCGACTGGCGCCGCACCGAGGCGGCGCAGACCAGCTGGTCGCGCCCGGACCTGTCCGGCTCCTCCGGGCCGTCCGGGTCCTGGGGCTCCGGGGCGCCCACGGCGTCGGGTCGCCGCAACTTCTCGGCCGCCGCGGCCCGCGCCGACGCCGCCGCGAAGTCCAAGCGGGCCGACCGGGTCGTGCCGTCACTGGCAGCCGGCGACCGGGTCACCCACGACTCCTTCGGGCTGGGCACCGTCGTCTCCGTCGAGGGGGAGGCGGACCGGGCCGTGGCCTCCATCGACTTCGGCAGCGACGGGGTCAAGCGGCTGCTCCTGCGCTACGCGCCCGTCGAGAAGCTCTGACGAGGACGCGTCAGCGGACTCGTCGACGGTGGTCGAGCGAGCGGCGCGACTGAGGAACGAAGTCGCGACTCGCGTGTCGAGACCCGGTGACGCGGTCACCGAGGGCGACCACCGTCAGGGAGTCACACCATTCGCGATGAGCGCAGCCCGCGGGTCGACCGGGTCGCCGCCACCGGGGCGCACCTCGAGGTGCAGGTGCGGGCCGGTGACGTTGCCGGTCGAGCCGACGGTGCCGACCACGTCCCCCGGTGCCACGACGTCGCCGACGGACACGGCAATCGAGGTCTGGTGGGCGTACCACAACTCGGTTCCGTCCTCGAGGGTGAAGACGGTCTTGTTGCCGTAGGCGCCGTCGTAGCCGGCGGAGGTCACGACCGCACGCGCCATCGCGACGAGCGGCGTTCCCGCCGGGGCCGCCATGTCCAGACCGGTGTGGTAGTTCGCCCAGAGGCCGTACTCGCCGAACGTCGCGGTCAGGCGGTAGCCGGCCAGCGGCAGGACCCACTGGTTGTCGGCCAGCACGCCGGCGCGCTGCTCGGCCGCCTTGGCCAGCTTGTCGAGGGCGGCGTTGCGCTGCTCGGCCTGGGCCTCGACCTGGGCCTCGAGCTCCAGGCCGGCGGCGTCGCCGAGGGCGTCGCGGTCGCTGGCGCGGCTGACGACCCCCGGGCGGACCGCACCGATGCCGTCGGAGCCGCTGAGCGCGCCGACCGAGCCGATCCGGGCCTGGCCTGCGGCGGCGAGGTCGGGGGTGGTGGTGGTGAGGACGCCGCCGACGGAGACGGCCATCGCAGCGACACCGACCAGCACAGGGACCGAGGGCACCCGGCGCAGGAGGGCGGTGCGGGTCGCGCGGCGCTCGGCCCGGCGGCGGCCGGCGACGGCCTCGCGGGTGAGCGCCAGCGGGAGCACGACGGTGTCCTCGCCGGCGAAGGAGGTCGAGGCGTCGGCCGGCTCGAGGTCGGACAGCACGCGGGCGATCGTCGCGGTGTCGGGCCCGTCGGCGGACGGGGCGGCAGCGGGAACCGCGGGGGAGGGGGCCGGCGCCTCGGCGCGGCGGCGACCGACGTACGCCGCCACCTGCCGCTCGACCTCGGCGACCTCCTGGGCGACCTGCTGCGCGGCGGGAGCCGGGCGCTCGAGGGTGCTGGTCGCGGCACGGCGGCGGCCGACGTACGGCGCGGTGTCGGCGGTGCGCGGCTCGGGCGCGGACACGGCGGCGCGACGACGGCCGACGTAGCCGTCCTGAGGGGTCCCTGCGTCCGAGGTGCCGAGGCCGGGGGCCTGGCTGTCGTCTCGGGTGGGACTCATGAAGGGCGCTCTCCGAACGTTGCTGGCGTTCACCCCGGGGGGTGGGACGGGCGAGACGGGACTGTAACGGACTGGGCAGCCGAGGTCTAAACCGCCCCTCGGGGTGGACCAACGGGTGGCGTTGCCGAACCGTTATGCCGCCTGGCGTGGTCGCCGCCACTGGTCTGGACCGCCTCAGCCTAGGAGGCAGGTGGTCGGAGCGGACCCGAAGTGACCCGCCGGTCACATGACGTCGGTCACGTCCACCACCCGGGGCCTCGTCGTGGACGCCCGCGCAGGACTAGTGTGCCCGGGGCGTCGCGCGCGCCTCGATGACGCGCGCCCAGGACGCCGGCGCTCAACCCGAGATCCGACACAGAGGAACTGGTGGACCAGTGGACCTGATGGAGTACCAGGCGAAGGAGCTCTTCGCCAAGCACGGTGTGGCCACGACGCTCGGCGTCGTCGTCGAGACCCCCGAGGCCGCCAAGGCCGCCGCCGAGGAGCTCGGTGGCGTCACGGTGGTCAAGGCGCAGGTCAAGGCGGGCGGTCGCGGCAAGGCCGGCGGCGTGAAGCTGGCCAAGACCGCGGACGAGGCCTTCGAGCACGCGAGCAACATCCTCGGGATGGAGATCAAGGGGCTCACCGTCAACCGGGTGCTCGTCACCCCGGCGACCCCGCCGGTCGAGGAGTACTACTTCTCCTTCCTGCTCGACCGCGCCAACCGCGGTCACCTCTGCATCGCCTCGGTCGAGGGTGGTGTGGAGATCGAGGAGGTCGCCAAGACCAACCCCGAGGCCGTGCGCCAGATCCGCATCGACGCCCTCGAGGGCGTGACCCCGGAGAAGGCCGCCGCGATCGTCGACGAGGCCAAGTTCCCCGCCGAGCTGCGCGACCAGGCCATCGAGATGGTCCAGAAGCTCTGGGAGGTCTACACCCAGGAGGACGCCACCCTCGTCGAGGTCAACCCGCTGGCCCGCCTGGAGGGCGACAAGCTCGAGGCGCTCGACGGCAAGGTCTCCCTCGACGAGAACGCCTCCGAGGTGCGCCACCCCGACCACGAGCAGTTCGAGATCCGCGAGGAGGCCGACCCGCTCGAGGCGAAGGCCAAGGACCTCGGGCTCAACTACGTCAAGCTCGACGGCGAGGTCGGCATCATCGGCAACGGCGCGGGTCTGGTCATGAGCACCCTCGACGTGGTCGCGTACGCCGGTGAGAAGCACGGTGGCGTGAAGCCCGCCAACTTCCTCGACATCGGCGGCGGCGCCAACGCGACCGTCATGGCCAACGGCCTCGACGTCATCCTCAACGACGCGCAGGTCAAGAGCGTGTTCGTCAACGTCTTCGGCGGCATCACCGCGTGCGACGAGGTCGCCAACGGCATCAAGGGCGCCCTGGAGATCCTCGGCGACAACGCGACCAAGCCCCTGGTGGTCCGCCTCGACGGCAACAACGTCGAGCAGGGCCGCGCGATCCTGGCCGAGCTGGCACACCCGCTCGTGACCGTGGTCGACACCATGGACGGCGCGGCCGACAAGGCCGCCGAGCTGGCGAACGCCTGAGACGAGGAGAGACCGACATGACGATCTACCTGAACAAGGACTCCAAGATCATCGTCCAGGGCATCACCGGTGGGATGGGCTCCAAGCACACCACCCTCATGCTCCAGGCCGACGCCGACATCGTGGGCGGCGTCAACGCCCGCAAGGCCGGCACCACCGTCGAGCTCAACGGCAAGGAGCTTCCGGTCTACGGCACCGTCGAGGAGGCGATGAAGGAGACCGGCGCCAACGTCTCGGTCGCCTTCGTGCCGCCGGCGTTCACGAAGGACGCCTGCATCGAGGCCATCGACGCCGAGATCCCGCTCCGGGTGGTCATCACCGAGGGCGTCCCGGTGCAGGACACCGCCGAGGTCTTCGCCTACCTGCAGGGCAAGAAGACCCGGATGATCGGCCCCAACTGCCCGGGCATCATCAGCCCGGAGGAGTCGCTGGCCGGCATCACCCCGCACACCATCGCGGGCAAGGGCCCCATCGGCCTGGTCTCGAAGTCCGGCACGCTGACCTACCAGATGATGTACGAGCTGCGTGACTACGGCTTCACCACCGCCATCGGCATCGGTGGTGACCCGATCATCGGCACCACGCACATCGACGCCCTCGAGGCGTTCGAGGCCGACCCCGAGACCAAGGCGATCGTCATGATCGGCGAGATCGGTGGCGACGCCGAGGAGCGGGCCGCGGCCTACATCAAGGAGCACGTGACCAAGCCCGTCGTCGGGTACGTCGCCGGCTTCACCGCGCCGGAGGGCAAGACCATGGGCCACGCCGGCGCCATCGTCTCGGGCTCCTCGGGCACCGCCCAGGCCAAGAAGGAGGCCCTCGAGGCCGCCGGGGTCAAGGTCGGCAAGACGCCGTCCGAGACCGCCGAGCTCATGCGGGAGATCATGTCGTCCCTGGCCTGAGCCTGCGAAGGCCAGACGAGGACGACAGGTTGAGGGATGGTGGAGGCCTGAGCCTGCGAAGGCCCCCACCATCGTCTCGAAACCGGAAGAACCTCTGATCCTCGGATCAGCACGACGCCCCCGGCCAGCGGCCGGGGGCGTCGTCGCGTCCAGGGGTGCGGGCGCTCAGCAGGGGTCGGCGGAGAAGGTGCACATCTGCGCGATGACCTCGGAGTCGCGGTCCTGGGACCGCTCGCGCTCGTCCTCGAGGACGGCCGGGTCGCCGCCGCCCAGGGAGAACGAGGTCGTGTAGAGCACCGCGTTCCCGACCCGCACCGCCTGGTGCAGGTAGGTCTGGCCGTCCTCCCAGACGTTGGCGAAGACCAGTGACTGCTCACCCAGGTCGCTGGTCAGGGGCACCACGGTAGTCTCGGTGTCACGGCAGGTCGCGGCCTGCTCGGCCATCGCGTCGATGCGGGCGGCGGCCTCGGTGTCGTCGGCAAAGACGGCCAGGGACCGGTCGATGCCGCCCTCGGTGTCCTGGAAGACCGCCTGGAGCACGTCGAGGGAGCCGGTGACGTCCCAGGCCTCCCCGCGGCAGGGCCCGGGCGCCTGGGGCTCGTAGCCCTCGCGCGCCTCGACCGGGGTGCCGGAGAAGACGTTGGTGTCGGGCAGCCCCTCGACCAGGGGGAAGTCCGCCGGGATGTCGACGCGCCAGGCGACGGCGTCCGTGCTCGGACCCTGGGTGGCGACAAGCCCGGCGTCGCCGTCGGTGCTCCCGCCGGTCTGGGTCAGCGCGACCGGGACGCCCACGGCGACGAGCGCCGCGACCGTGCCGCCGGCGACCGCCAGGGCGGTGTTGCGGCGGCGGAGCCGGTCACCGCGACGGCGTACCTCGTGGGCTGGGAGGGGGTGCAGGGTGCCGCTGGTGCTCATGGTGGCCTTGAAGGTCTCGAAGGGGTCGTGGTCAGACACTGGTCGCTCCTCCCGGGAGGGTGTCGGTCGTGGGGTCGGTGAGCAGAGCGGCGAGCGCGGCGCGGCCGCGGGAGAGCCGCGCCTTGACGGTGCCCTCGGGCACGCCGGTCTCGCGGGCCACCTCGTGGACCGGGAGGTCGGCGAGGTGGTGCAGCACCAGCGCGCGCCGCTGCGCCTCCGGCAGCTGCTTGAGCGCGGCCACCAGGGCCACGTGGGCCTCGCTGGGCGGCGCCGTGGTGGTGGCGGCTCCCAGGGCGCGGTCGGCCGGTCGCCGGCCCTTCACGACGCGTCGCCACCGGCTGACCGCCAGCCGGTACGCCGTGGTGCGCACCCACGCCTCGGGGTGGCCCGCGCGGTCCAGCGACCGCCGGTGGGCCCACGCCCGCACGAACGCCTCCTGCACGCACTCCTCGGCCTCGTCGCGACTGCCGATCATGGCGTGCACCTGACCGACGACGCGGGCGTAGGAGGTCGTGTAGAAGTCGTCGAACTCGACCTCGTCCATGATCCTGCTCTCGTCTCCGGGACGGCTGTCGTCGCCGTCCTCGCAGTGTGTACGCCGCAGCGGGCAGGTCGGTTGCAGCCCCGCCGGGGGAATCTGTGCGGGCGTCGCCTGCCCGGGCGGGCTCAGGCGCCGGAGCGGAGTCGCGCGAGGCCGCGCTCGGCCAGGTCGAGGAAGGCCCCGCGGTCCATCTCCACGCCGGGGGCGGGGATGAAGCCGAGCTGCAGCACCCGGCCGCCGGAGCGGGCGACGGCCATGTAGTACTTCACCGAGCGGGTCTCGGAGACCTCGACGGTGACGTGCCAGACCGCGAGCTCCTCGACCGCACCGGTGCGCGAGGCGGCGGTGAAGACCTCGGTGCCGAGGTCGCGGTCGGAGCAGGTGCTCATCTTGCGGCGGATGTCGGCGACGAAGGTGCGTGCCTGCGGGGCGGGCAGCAGGCCGACGGTCTCGGTCAGCCCGAACTCCACCGGCAGCCGCGCCTCGGGGATGAGGAACGTGCGGGTGGCGGCCTTGCGGATCGGCTGGCCCCCCACCCGGCCGGCGAAGGAGGTGCGGTCGCAGCGGGTGGCGGCGACGTTGTCCCCACCGACCGGCTCGGGGTCCGTGCCGACCCAGGGGGCGTCCACCCCGGAGACCGGCGGCAGGTCGGTCTCCACGATCATCGTCGTCGGGTCGCCGGCCGGCAGCGGGTCGCGGGGGCGCAGCTCGGGTGCCCGGGAGTCGTCGGGGCAACGTCCGCCGCCCTCGAGGTCGCACACGCCGGCCACGGCCGTCGCCAGCAGCTGGGCCTGCAGCCGGGGGAGCTCGACCCGGGCGCTGCGCACCGAGGACGCGGTCGTGACGAGGAACCGCCCCGAGCGGGCCATGCCCACGACGGTGGTCGTGACCGGGTCGTCCCAGTCGCGCAGGACGATCTGCACGGCGTCGGCCCCGAGCCCCCGGACGGTGCTGGTGTCGAGCAGCTGGGTGCGTCCGCCGTCGGCGCACCGAGCGAACCAGTCGCCGAGCCGGGCCATCGCGGCGCGGGCGGCGGCGGCGCTGCGGGAGGCCTCCGTGGTCGCGACGACGCTGCGCCGGGGCTCCGCCCCGCGGGGCGTGCGGATCTCGCGGACCAGCGCGTCGACGAGCCGCGGGTCGGCGTACCTGGCCTGCTGGCACGGCATGACCAGGCCGTCGCCGTAGGTGTTGTCGTGGGTGCGGGTCTCCTCCCAGCCGCGGCCGGGCAGCAGGTCGGCGACCCGGTCCACCGAGACCATCGCGCTGGTGGGCAGCACCTGTGCGTCCTCGGGAGCGGGGGTGCTCGTGGGGCGGGGGGCCGAGACGGTGCCCACCGTGGCCCGGTCCAGCGTGGGCCGCACGCCAGCGGGGTCGGAGACCAGGGCGCCCGTGAGCGCCACGGCTGCGACCGCGGCCACCGCCCCGATCGTGGTGTGGGTACGCCGCCGGGTGGCGCCGGAGCGGCGGATGATCGAGGCGCGGGGCCAGCGGACCTCGGGCGGGGTCTCGAGCAGGCTGCGCAGCAGCAGCGGGACCGCGGTGGTGGGGCTGCCGCGGTGCACGGCCAGCTGCGACGTGGCGGTCTGCAGCTCGCGGGTGGTGTCCTCGACGGTCAGCCCGACCTCGTGGGCCATGTCCTCCAGCCGCACGCTCGCCAGGTGGGTCAGCAGCAGCACGCGACGCTGGGTGTGGGTGATCTTGGCGAGCGCCTCGAGGGTGGCCGCGACCTCGGGGTCCAGGCCCTTCTCGCGGTGCCAGGGGCGGGCGACGTGCCGACGGTGGGCGTGCTGCCAGGCGTGCGGCCGCACCCAGTCCTCGGGGTCGGGGTGCCGCGACACCTTGCGCCAGTGGTGCCAGGCCTCGACGAAGGCGTCGCGGACGGCGCTGCGGGCGACGCGCACGTCACCGGTGAGAGCGAAGGTCTGCACGAGCAGGCGGTCACGCGCGTCCTTGTAGAACGCGTCGAACTCCTCTTCTCCCCTCATGGCGAGTCCAACCTACGTGAGCGGCCGAGGGCGGTGATGATGGGCGGGTCATGACCTCCCTCCTGACCCGTCCCACCGGACCGTCCCGCCCCCGACCCTCCCGCGGGCGGCTGCCGCTGGCCCCCGTCGCCTTCACCGGGGGAGTCCTGGCGGCGTTCGGCCCGCTGCTGGTGTGCCTCGCCCTCGGGGTGGTCGGCTGGTTCCTGGCCGACGCGGGCTCCCACGGCTCGCCCAGCGACGGGATGCGCGTCGGCGCGACCGCCTGGCTGGTCGCGCACGGGTCGGGGGTGGCCGTCGAGGGGGTCCGGCTCACCGTCGTACCCCTCGGGCTGACGCTGCTCGCCGCGTGGAGCACCTGGCGGGCCGGGCTGCGGGTCGGCGACCTGGTCTCCGGCCACGGCCCGGACGCCGACGGGATCGAGGACGGCGAGCGGGACTGGACCGTGCCGGTGGCCGTCGCCCTGCTCTTCGCGGGGTACGCCGTCGTCGGGGTCGTCACGCACTCCCTGGCCGCCACCCGCGCGAGCGCGCCGGACGCCGCCCCCGTGCTGGGCTGGTCCCTCGTCCTCTGCGCCGTGGTCGGCGGCGCGGCCGTCGCCACCGGCTCGGGACGCGCCGCGATCTGGGCGGCCGACGTGCCGCCCATGCTGCTGGACACCCTGCGCACCGCGCGGCTGGTGCTCCGGCTGTGGCTCGTGGTCTCCCTGGTCCTGCTGCTCGGTGCCTTCGTCGTCGACCTCGGCACGGCCCTCAACGTGATGTCCCAGCTGCACTCGGGCGCCGGCGACGCCGTCCTGGTCCTGCTGGTCGCGCTGGTGCTGCTGCCCAACACGGTGGCCTTCTCCGGCGCCTACCTCGCCGGTCCGGGCTTCACCGTCGGGGCCGGCACCCTGGTCAGCCCGTCGGTGGTCGTGCTCGGCCCGCTGCCGGTCTTCCCGGTGCTCGCCGCCCTGCCGGACGCCGGCGACCCGCCGGGCTGGACCGCCGCCCTGGTGGCCGTGCCTCCGCTGGTCGCTGCCGTCGCCGTCGCGCTGGCCCAGCGCGCCGCGCCGACCACCCGCTGGGACGAGGCCGCCCTGCGCGGCTGCGTGGGCGGGGCGCTGGCCGCCGTCGCCTTCACCTTCCTCACCGCACTCGCCGGGGGAGCCGTCGGCCCGGGCCGGATGCGCGACGTCTCCCCGCTGGTCGGCGACGTCCTGGTGCAGTCGCTGACCACCTTCGCCCTCGGCGGGCTGGTCGGCGCGCTCGCCATGACCGCCTGGCAGCGCCGCCGAGCCCGCTGAGCCCCGCCGAGCCGTCAGTTCCGCACCGCCGAACGGTCACTTTCGAACCCTCGAGCCGTCACCTCCTCGCGCTGGCCCTAGTCTGCGGCGCGTGACCGCACGGCTCGTCGTCCTCGTCTCCGGCTCCGGCACCAACCTCCAGGCCCTCCTGGACGCGTGCGCCGACCCGGCGTACGGCGCCTCGGTGGTCGCCGTCGGCGCCGACCGCGACGACATCGAGGGCCTGGCCCGGGCCGAGCGCGCCGGGGTGCCGACCTTCGTCGCCCGGGTCGGGGACTTCTCGTCCCGCGACCACTGGGACCGGGCGCTGGCCGACAAGGTCGCGGCCTTCGAGCCGGACCTGGTCGTGCTCGCGGGCTTCATGAAGCTGGTCGGCCCGGGGTTCCTCGCGGCCTTCGGCGGCCGCACCGTCAACACCCACCCCGCGCTGTCGCCGTCCTTCCCCGGGATGCACGGACCCCGCGACGCCCTGGACTACGGCGTGAAGGTGACCGGCTGCACGCTCTTCGTCGTCGACGAGGGCGTGGACACCGGCGTGATCCTGGCCCAGTCCGTCGTGCCGGTGCAGGACGACGACGACGTCGAGAGCCTCCACGAGCGGATCAAGGTGGCCGAGCGCGCGATGCTCGTGGACACCGTCGGCCGGATGGCCCGCGAGGGCTTCCGGGTCGAGGGGCGCCGAGGCCTGCTCGGCCGGTAGTCTGCGCCCCACACGACTGGCGCGGGTGGGTGACCACCGGGGAGTGACAAGTCGGGGCATCGTCCGCCTGGGTGCCCCTCGTCCGACGCAGAGCCCTGCAGGAGTGTCATGAGCGAGAACCGCGTCCCGATCAGGCGAGCCCTGGTCTCCGTCTACGACAAGTCCGGTCTCGAGGACCTCGTCCGCGGCCTCCACGACGCGGGCGTCACCCTCGTGTCGACCGGCGGCTCGGCGAAGCTGATCGAGGGCCTCGGTCTGCCGGTCACCAAGGTCGAGGAGCTCACCGGCTTCCCCGAGTGCCTCGACGGCCGGGTCAAGACCCTGCACCCCCGCGTGCACGCCGGCATCCTGGCCGACCGCCGCCTGGCCTCCCACGTGCAGCAGCTGGCCGACCTCGACGTCGAGCCCTTCGACCTCGTCGTCTCCAACCTCTACCCCTTCACCCAGACGGTCGCGTCCGGCGCCTCGCCCGACGAGTGCGTCGAGCAGATCGACATCGGTGGGCCGTCCATGGTCCGCGCGGCCGCCAAGAACCACCCCTCGGTCGCCATCGTGACCTCTCCCCAGCGGTACGCCGACGTGCTGGCCGCCGTCGCCGAGGGCGGGTTCACCCTCGAGCAGCGCAAGCGGCTCGCGGCCGAGGCGTTCGTCCACACCGCGTCGTACGACGTGGCGGTGGCCTCGTGGATGAGCAACGTCCTCACCGACACCAGCGACGGCGCCGGCTACCCCGCGTGGGCCGGTGCCACCTGGGAGCGCTCGGCAGTCCTGCGCTACGGGGAGAACCCGCACCAGTCCGCGGCCCTCTACCGCTCCGGCCACGGGCCCGCGGGCCTGGCCGGTGCGCAGCAGCTGCACGGCAAGGAGATGTCCTACAACAACTACGTCGACACCGACGCTGCCCGCCGCGCGGCCTACGACTTCGACCAGCCGGCCGTGGCGATCATCAAGCACGCGAACCCGTGCGGCGTGGCCGTGGGTGCCGACGTCGCCGAGGCGCACCGCCGCGCCCACGCCTGCGACCCGGTCTCGGCGTTCGGCGGTGTGATCGCGGCGAACCGCCCGGTCACGAAGGAGATGGCCGCGCAGGTCGCCGAGGTGTTCACCGAGGTCATCGTGGCCCCGGGCTACGAGGACGGGGCCGTCGAGGTCCTCCAAGGCAAGAAGAACATCCGCATCCTGGTCTGCGAGGACCTCGAGCGCGGCGGGGTCGAGACCCGGCCGATCTCGGGCGGGCTGCTCATGCAGGAGCGCGACTCCTTCCAGGCCGAGGGCGACGACCCGTCCGGCTGGACGCTCGCCACCGGCGAGGCCGCCTCCGACGAGGTGCTCGCCGACCTCGCCTTCGCCTGGCGCGCCTGCCGTTCGGCCAAGTCCAACGCGATCCTGCTCGCCAAGGACGGTGCCTCGGTCGGCATCGGCATGGGCCAGGTCAACCGGGTCGACTCCTGCAGGCTCGCCGTCGAGCGCGCCAACACCCTCGCCGAGGGGGAGGAGCGCTCCCGCGGCGCGGTGGCGGCCTCGGACGCGTTCTTCCCCTTCGAGGACGGCCCGCAGGTGCTGATCGACGCCGGCGTGACCGCGATCGTCCAGCCCGGCGGCTCGGTGCGCGACGAGCTCACCATCGAGGCCTGCAAGGCCGCGGGCGTGACGATGTACTTCACCGGCACCCGACACTTTTTCCATTAGGCACGGAGCTTGCTCCGGGCCGCGAATGGAAAGGTTGAGCGGCGACCGCGGCTGAGGGACGAAGCCGCGACGGAGCCTGTCGAAACACGGGTGACGTGCCCGTTGACCGCAATCACCAGCATCGACGTACGAGGACGACATGACCGCACAGAAGCTCGACGGCACCGCGACGCTCAAGGCCATCAAGGAGGAGCTCAAGGTCCGGGTGGCCGCGCTCAAGGAGCAGGGCATCGTCCCGGGCCTCGGCACCGTCCTGGTCGGTGACGACCCGGGCAGCCACTGGTACGTCGGTGCCAAGCACAAGGACTGTGCCGAGATCGGCATCGAGTCGATCCGCGTCGACCTGCCCGCGACCGCCACCCAGGCCGAGGTCGAGGCCGAGATCGACCGGCTCAACGCCGACCCCGGCTGCACCGGCTTCCTCATCCAGCAGCCGACCGGCCTGGACGAGTACGCCCTGCTGTCGCGGGTCGACCCCGACAAGGACGTCGACGGGCTGCACCCGGTCTCCCTGGGTCGGCTGGCCCTCGGGGTGCCCGGGTCCCTGCCGTGCACGCCCGTCGGCTGCATCGAGCTGCTGCGCCGTCACGGCATCGAGCTGGCGGGGGCCGAGGTGGTCGTGGTCGGCCGCGGCCTCACGGTCGGTCGCCCGATGGGGCTCCTGCTGACCCGGCGTACCGAGAACGCGACCGCGACCCTGTGCCACACCGGCACCCGCGACCTGGCCAAGCACGTGCGCGAGGCCGACGTCGTCGTGGCGGCCGCCGGCGTGCCCGGCATCATCACCGCCGACATGATCAAGCCCGGCGCGGCCGTGCTCGACGTGGGCGTCTCGCGGGTCGACGGCAAGATCGCCGGTGACGTCGCCCCCGACGTGTGGGACGTGGCCGGCTGGGTCTCGCCCAACCCCGGCGGCGTGGGCCCGATGACGCGCGCGATGCTGCTGAGCAACATCGTCGACATGGCCGAGCGGGCTGCCCGGTAGCGTGGCCCGGGTGAGCCAGGAGGAGCCGGCGCAGCCGCCCGAGGAGCTCGAGGACCCGGTCCCGACAGTCTCCGAGATCGCCGAGGAGATCGCCGAGGAGGAGGGGCGTCGCTACCCCTCCACGATCGGGGGCTTCTTCTACCTCTGGGTGCTGGCCGCGGCCGCCCTGGGGGTCGCCTGGGCCTGGCTCGGCGACGACTGGCGATTCGGTGTCACCTGGATCTCCGGGGCACTGCTCGCCGCTGCCGGGCTGCGCCTGGTCCTGCCGCGCCGCGACGCCGGCATGCTCGCGGTGCGCCACCGCCTCGTCGACGTCCTCCTGCTCGGGACCCTCGGCGGGACGCTGCTCTTCCTGGCCCGCACGATCCCCAACCAGCCCGGCCTCTGACCTCCACCGCCGAGCAGTCACTTCTGAACCGCCGAACCGTCAGTTCTGAACCGCCGACCCGTCACTTCTGAACCGCCGAACCGTCACAAGCGGCCACCGCGTCGACGCAGGTGCACGCCGGCGTCCACTCCACGGGCGTACGTCGGAGCAGGCGAGCGCCGGCGGTCCTGGATGAAGCAGCGCAGCCGGCGCACCCACGCGTCGAGGCTCGGGCCGGAGAGGTCGCTCTTGCGCACGACGATCACCTCCCAGCCGGCGCGCCGCAGCGCTGCGCGCCGTACCTCGTCCGCGGCCCGCTGCTCGGGGCTGTCGTGCCAGTCCTCCCCGTCGTACTCCACGGCGATGCGCAGGTGCGGGTAGGCGAGGTCGAGCCGATAGGTCTGTCCGTCCAGCACCACGACGAACTGGGGGATCGGCCGGGGCATGCGGTGGTCGAGGACCAGCCTGCGGACCCACGACTCCCCGGGCGACTCCGCCTCCGGGCACAGGTCGGAGGCCAGCTCGCGGAGTTGGGTGACCCCCCGGCGCCCGGCGAGGCGCAGCAGCAGGCGACGCAGGTCCGACTCCGTGATGCCGTACGCGCGCGCGAACTGGTCGAGGACGGCTGCTGCCCCCAGTCGACCCCGTTGGCACGCGAGGTCTGCCGCGGTCCGCAGCGGTGTCGTGACGGGTACGCCGCTGGCGAGGACCATCACGTCCTCCGGCTCGAGCCGACGCTGACCACCGCGGACGCCGTCCAGCCTGGTCCGCGTGCCGGACGTGGCCGTGACGTCGAGGAGAGGAGGGACGTCGAGGTCGGTGGGGTCCCAGTGGTCCACGCCCATCAGCCACGAAGCGCTGCGATCGACCACGACCATCCGCGCCGGGAGCAGCAGTGCCGCGGCGGTGGCGCGTAGGTCGATGGTGTCGGGCACGGCGCTGTCGACGTACACGCCGCGGAGCACGCGGCGCACCGAACCGTCCGCCAGGCCGAGCTGGAGTCGTCGCTTGGTCCATCCGAGAGCGGCGGCCTCGTCGGCCGTGGTCGGGGTGAGGAGGGGGGTCGTCATGCCGCGAGGGTGCTCGCTGCGACGTCCTCCTGGAACGACGTCGCCCCCGGCCTGTGGACAACAGTGCCGGGGGCGACGGAGTGGGGGCCGAACGGGTCGGAAACGACCGCTCGAGGGTTCGAACCTGACGGCTCGAGGGTTCGGAACTGACGGTTCGGCGGTCCCTCAGATCAGGCCGAGCTCGGTGACCGCGGCGCGCTCGTCGGCGAGCTCCGCGGTCGAGGCGTCGATCTTGGCGCGGGAGAAGTCGTCGATCTCCAGGCCCTCGACGATGCTCCAGTCGCCGTCCTTCGTGGTGACGGGGAAGGAGGAGATGAGTCCCTCGGGCACGCCGTACTCGCCCTGGGAGACGACGGCCATCGAGACCCAGTCGTTCTGGGCCGAGCCGTAGAGCCAGTCGCGAGCAGCGTCGATGGTGGCCGAGGCCGCCGAGGCGGCCGAGGAGGAGCCCCGAGCGTCGATGATCGCCGCGCCGCGCTTCGCGACGGTCGGGATGAAGGTGTTCTCCAGCCAGTCCTGGTCGCCCACGACCTCGGCGGCGTTGCGGCCGCCGACCTCGGCGTGGAACAGGTCGGGGTACTGCGTGGCGGAGTGGTTGCCCCAGATCGTCATCTTGGTGATGTCGGTGACGGGAGCGCCGGTCTTGGCGGCCAGCTGCGAGATCGCCCGGTTGTGGTCGAGGCGGGTCAGCGCGGAGAAGCGCTCGGCCGGGATGTCCGGGGCGTTCTTCATCGCGATGAGCGCGTTGGTGTTGGCCGGGTTGCCGGTGACACCGATGCGCACGTCGTCGGCGGCGACCGCGTTGAGGGCCTTGCCCTGGGCGGTGAAGATCGCACCGTTGGCCGAGAGCAGGTCGCCGCGCTCCATGCCCGGGCCGCGCGGGCGGGCGCCGACGAGCAGGGCGAGGTTGACGCCGTCGAAGATCTTCTCGGCGTCGTCACCGATCTCGATGCCCGCGAGGCCGGGGAAGGCGCAGTCGTCGAGCTCCATGACCACGCCCTCGAGCGCCTTGAGCGCGGGGGTGATCTCGAGCAGGCGCAGCTCGATGGGCCGGTCGGCGGTGAGCGCGCCGCTGGCAAGGCGGAAGAGCAGGCTGTAGCCGATCTGACCGGCGGCGCCGGTCACGGCCACCTTCAGCGGGGTGGTGGTCACGCGGGTCTCCTTGAGAGAGGGTCGAGGCGGGCCCGGGACAGGAGCGGACCCCCGGCGACGCTAGCAGCGGGTGCGTGGGTCCTGTCAGGCTGGGCCGGTCCCGCGTCAGGTATCTTGACGTCAAGAAAACCCAGGAACTCAGACGACGATCGCCAGGAGCCGCCGGAAACCATGGCCACCATCATCTACACCCACACCGACGAGGCGCCGCTGCTCGCGACGTACTCCTTCCTGCCGATCATCCAGGCGTACGCCGCCAAGGCCGGTGTCGAGGTCGAGACCCGCGACATCTCGCTGTCGGGCCGCATCCTGGCCGCCTTCGACCTCGCCGACGACGCGCTGGCCGAGCTCGGCGACCTGGCCACCCGGCCCGAGGCCAACATCATCAAGCTGCCCAACATCTCCGCCTCCGTGCCGCAGCTCAAGGCCGCGGTCAAGGAGCTGCAGGAGAAGGGCCACGCGCTGCCGGACTACCCGGAGAACCCCACCACCGAGGAGGAGCGCGACGCCCGCGCCCGCTACGACAAGGTGAAGGGCTCCGCGGTCAACCCGGTCCTGCGCGAGGGCAACTCCGACCGCCGCGCACCCGCCGCGGTCAAGGGCTACGCCAAGAAGTACCCCCACCGCATGGGGGCGTGGAGCAGCGACTCCAAGACCGCGGTCGCCACCATGGGCGAGGGCGACTTCTTCTCCAACGAGCAGTCGGTCGTCCTCCCCGAGGCCGACACCCTCACCATCGTGCTCAAGGCCGCCGACGGCACCGAGACCGTCCTCAAGGACGGCCTGGCCGTCGAGGCCGGCGAGGTCGTGGACGCCACGTTCATGGACGTCGCCGCGCTGCGCCGCTTCCTCACCGAGCAGATCGCCCGCGCCAAGGCCGACGACGTGCTGTTCTCCCTGCACATGAAGGCCACGATGATGAAGGTCTCCGACCCGATCATCTTCGGCCACGCCGTCCAGGCGTTCTTCCCCGCGCTCTTCGAGCAGTACGGCGAGCAGCTGGCCGCGGCGGGCGTCTCGCCCAACGACGGGCTCGGCGGGTTGCTCTCCGCGGTCAAGGACCTCCCCGAGGGCGAGGCCATCGAGGCCGCGGTCAAGCAGGGTCTGGCCGACGGTCCGCGCATGGCGATGGTCGACGACCGCAAGGGCATCACCAACCTGCACGTCCCCTCCGACGTCATCATCGACGCCTCGATGCCGGCCATGATCCGCATCGGCGGCCACATGTGGGGTCCCGACGGCGAGGAGGCCGACTGCCTCGCCGTCATCCCCGACTCCTCCTACGCCGGCGTCTACTCCGCGGTCATCGAGGACTGCAAGAGGAACGGCGCCTACGACCCGGCGACCATGGGCTCGGTGCCCAACGTCGGCCTCATGGCCCGCAAGGCCGAGGAGTACGGCTCGCACGACAAGACGTTCGAGATCCCCACCGCCGGCACCGTCGAGATCCGCAACGCCGCGGGCGAGGTGCTCACCTCCCACCAGGTCTCCGAGGGCGACATCTGGCGCGCCTGCCAGACCAAGGACGAGCCGATCCGCGACTGGGTCAAGCTGGCCGTGACCCGCGCCCGCGCCTCCTCGACCCCGGCGGTGTTCTGGCTCGACGAGAACCGCGCCCACGACGCGAACCTGATCGAGAAGGTCAAGGCCTACCTCCCGGAGCACGACACCGAGGGCCTCACCATCGAGATCATGGCGCCGGCCGAGGCGTGCGCGTTCTCCGTGGAGCGCATCCGCAAGGGCGAGGACACCATCTCGGTGACCGGCAACGTGCTGCGCGACTACAACACCGACCTCTTCCCGATCCTCGAGGTCGGCACGTCGGCCAAGATGCTCTCCATCGTCCCGCTCATGAACGGTGGCGGCCTCTTCGAGACCGGCGCCGGCGGCTCGGCGCCCAAGCACGTCCAGCAGCTGCTGGAGGAGAACTACCTGCGCTGGGACTCCCTGGGTGAGTTCTTCGCCCTGGCTGCCTCCTTCGAGCACCTCGCGGGGTACGCCGACAACCGCGGCGCCCAGGTGCTGGCCGACACCCTCGACGCCGCGACCGCGACGTTCCTGGAGGAGGACAAGTCGCCGACCCGCAAGATCGGCGGCATCGACAACCGCGGCTCGCACTTCTACCTGGCGACGTACTGGGCCCAGGAGCTGGCGAAGCAGACCGCCGACCCGGCGCTGGCCGAGGTCTTCGCGCCGCTGGCCGAGAAGCTGGCCGCGGCCGAGGACACGATCGTGGCCGAGCTCAACGGCGTCCAGGGCCACCCCGCCGACGTGGGCGGCTACTACCGCCCGGTCGACGAGAAGGCGGACGCCGTGATGCGCCCGTCGGCGACGCTCAACGAGGCGCTCGCCGCCTTCTGACGCAGCGCTCGGACGACTGGCCGGACCGCCGGCCGGACCAGCACCGACCCGACCCGGGGAACATCTCCCCGGGTCGTGTCGTTCCGGCCCCGGACCCCATGATGTACCGGTAAACCCCGAGAAGCGCCCAGGAGACCGATGACCAGCCTCGCCGAGCCCGTCCCCGAGGCGGCCGCGCTCGCCCAGCACCCGGTGTCCCGGCTGCGGTTCGCCGCCGCGGTGACCGCGCTGGCGACCGGTGGCTTCGCGATCGGCACGACGGAGTTCGTGACGATGGGGCTGCTGCCGCAGATCGCCGACGGCGTGGACGTGAGCATCCCGCAGGCCGGGCACCTCATCTCGGCGTACGCGCTCGGGGTCGTGGTGGGCGCCCCGCTGCTGGCCGCGCTCGGTGCCCGGCTGCCGCGGCGCGCGCTGCTGGTCACCCTCATCACCGCCTTCGGGCTGCTCAACCTGCTCTCCGCCGCGGTCTCCCACTACGGCCTGCTCGCCTTCGTCCGCTTCCTCGACGGCCTCCCGCACGGCGCCTACTTCGGCCTGGCCGCGCTCACCGCCGCGAGCATGGTCCCGGCGCACCGCCGAGGGCGGGCTCTGGCCCTGGTGATGATGGGCATCCCGGTCGCCAACCTGCTCGGCGTGCCGGCCGCGACGATCCTGGGCCAGCAGCTGGGCTGGCGCGCCGCCTTCGTCGCCGTCGGGCTGGTCAGCGCCCTGACCGTCGTGCTGATCCTGGCCTTCGTCCCCAGCACACCCGGTGACCCCACCGCCTCGAGCCGGCGCGAGCTCAGCGCCCTGCGCCACCCCCAGCTCTGGTACGCCGTCGGCGCCTCGGGCATCGGCTTCGGCGGCCTCTTCGCGCTCGTCTCCTACATCGCGCCGCTCACCACCGAGGTGGGCGGGCTGGGGGAGTCGGCCGTCGCGGTCTTCCTGCTCGTCATCGGCCTGGGCATGGTCGTCGGCAACCTCGTGGCCGGCCGGCTGGTCGATTGGTCGATCGAGCGCAGCCTCCGGATCGGCTCGGTCGGGCTCGCGGCGGCCCTCGCGCTCTACTGGGTGCTGGCGCCGTACGGCTGGGCAGCCCTCGTGGCCGGGTTCCTCACCACGGTCTTGGGCTCCGTCCTCGCCCTGGGCTTCCAGGTGCGGCTGATCGACGCCGCGGAGCACGCCCAGACCCTCGGCGCGGCACTGAGCCACGCCAGCCTCAACATCGGCAACAGCCTCGGTGCCTTCCTCGGCGGCGCCGTCATCGCCGCCGGCTGGGGCTTCCGCGCCCCGCTGGTCGTGGGTGTCGGGCTCAGCCTCGCGGGGCTGCTGGTGCTGGTGCTGGCCCGGCGAGCGGACCGCAGCACGCGTCAGGGAGAATGACGCGCATGTCTGCGACGACCGAGCCCGAGGTGGCGGTGCCCAGCGCTCCCACCGGCGGCGCCCGTCCGCGTGTCCTCTCGGGCATCCAGCCGACGGCCGACTCGTTCCACTTCGGCAACTACCTCGGCGCCCTGCGCCAGTGGGTGGACCTCCAGCGCGACCACCAACCGTTCTTCTTCATCGCCGACCAGCACGCGATCACGGTCGAGCAGGACCCGAAGGTGCTGCGCGAGCGCACCCTGCGCGCGGCCGCGCAGCTGCTCGCGATGGGCGTCGACCCCACGCGCAGCGCGATCTTCGTCCAGTCCCAGGTGCCCGAGCACGCCCAGCTGGCGTGGGTGCTGCAGTGCCTGACCGGCTTCGGCGAGGCACGACGCATGACGCAGTTCAAGGACAAGTCGGCCAAGCAGGGGGAGGGGGCCGCGAGCGTCGGCCTCTTCACCTACCCGATCCTGCAGGCCGCCGACATCCTGCTCTACCGCCCGCACTACGTGCCGGTCGGCGAGGACCAGCGCCAGCACCTCGAGCTCACCCGCGACCTCGCCCAGCGGTTCAACCACCGCTACAAGAAGACCTTCCGGCTGCCCGAGCCCTACATCCTCAAGGCGACCGCGAAGATCGGCGACCTGCAGGACCCGACCTCGAAGATGTCGAAGTCGGCGTCCTCGCCGGCCGGCATCATCGAGATGCTCGACGAGCCCTCGCGCAGCGCCAAGAAGATCCGCTCCGCGGTGACCGACTCCGACTCCGAGGTCCGCTTCGACCCCGAGGCCAAGCCCGGCGTCTCCAACCTGCTGACGATCTTCTCGGCCCTCACTGCCCGGTCGGTCGGCGACCTCGCCGAGGAGTACGCCGGCAAGGGGTACGGCGACCTCAAGGGCGACCTCGCCGAGGTGGTGGTCGGCTTCGTGACGCCCTTCCGCGAGCGCACCCTGGAGCTGCTCGACGACCAGCGCTACCTCAGCGACGTGCTCAAGCAGGGCGCCGAGCAGGCGCGCTCGGTCGCCGAGGGGACCCTGAGGGACGTCTACCAGCGGGTGGGCTTCGTGGCCCGCACCGAGGGCTAGGGTCGCGGGGTGCCCACGATCGGAGTCGCCGTCGCGATCCCGGAGCCCTGGGGCAAGCAGCTCCAGGACTACCGGGAGTCCGTCGGCGACACCTCGGCCTCGCTCATCCCGACCCACATCACGCTCGTCCCGCCCACCGACCTGGCCGACGACGAGCTCGAGGTCGTCGAGCAGCACCTGGCGGGGGTCGCGGTCCAGCGCCTGCCCTTCCGGGTCCACCTGCGCGGCACCGGCACCTTCCGACCGGTCTCCCCGGTCGTCTTCGTCTCCCTCGCCGAGGGCATCGCCGACTGCGAGCAGCTGGCCGACGCCCTGCGCCAGGGTCCGCTCGACGTCGAGCTCGACTACCCCTACCACCCGCACGTGACGGTCGCCCACGACGTCGAGGCCCGATGCCTGGACCGGGCCTTCACCGAGCTGGCGGGCTTCGAGTGCACCTTCGAGGTCGAGCAGTTCCACCTCTACCTCCACGACGCGGCCACCGGCTGGCGTCCCTACCGCGACTACGACCTCCAGGGAGTCGGCTGACATGGCCTCGGTGGGGGAGCGGCTCGGGGCCCTGCGCCAGCGCCACGGCTGGGTCGACCACGTGGTGCGGATGCAGCAGCACTTCGGCGCCTCCGACGCCGGCCAGCAGGCCGGGGCGATCACGTACTTCGCCTTCCTCTCCTTCTTCCCCGTCCTCGCCCTGGCCTTCTTCACCGTGGGTCTGCTCTCCACCGTGCTGGACGGGGCCGACGCCACCCTGCGCTCCGCGGTGACCTCCCTGTTCCCGGGCATGATCGGCCCCGACGAGGGCCAGCTGCAGCTGCGGGACTTCCGCGACTTCAGCGGCCTCGCCGGGCTCCTCGGGCTCGCGGGCGTGCTCTACTCCGGCCTGGGCTGGGTCTCGGCGCTGCGCCAGGCCCTCACCACCGTGTTCGAGGTGCCCGAGGACGAGCAGCTCGGCTTCGTCGCGGGCAAGGTCCGTGACCTCGTCGCGCTCGCCAGCATCGGGCTGACCCTGCTGGTCGCCGTGGGCGTGAGCGGCCTGGTCTCCGGCTTCTCCGCCGACCTGCTCGGCTGGGCGGGCCTGGACCAGGAGCTCTCGTGGCTGGTCCAGCTGCTCACCGTCGCGCTCGGCCTGGCCGCCAACGCCGTGCTGTTCTTCACGATGTTCCGCCTGCTCGGCGGCGAGCACGTGCCGCGCGGCTCGCTGGTCTCCGGCGCTGTCCTCGGGGCCGTGGTCTTCGAGGTGCTCAAGCGGGCGGCCGGCCTGATCATCGCCCAGACACAGGGCCAGCCCGCCTTCCAGGCCTTCGGCATCGCCCTGGTCATGCTGGTGTGGATCAGTTACTTCTCCCGCCTCGTCCTGTACGCCGCGTGCTGGTCGTGGACCTCGCCCGAGGCCCGGGAGGCACGTGCTCGTGAGGCGGCCCTCGAGCCGGCCGCGCCCGTGCAGGGCCCGGCGCTGCCCAGTGGCGAGGACGCCGGCGTGCTGCCAGCCGACGGTGACGCGGACGGTGAGGAGGCGAGGACCTCGAAGGTGGGTCCCTTCGCGGCCGGTGCCGCTGCTGCCCTGGGCGTGGTGGCAGCGAGCCGACGCAGGAAGGACGACTCGTGAGGACGGCTCGATGAGGCTGGAGAGACGCGACGGCTGGTTCTTCGCGGCCGTGACGCTGTGGGGTGTCTTCTCCTGGACGATGTTCGCCCGCAACCTCGGCTCGGCGTACGCCGCCGGCGAGGACCGCCCCACGGGCTACTGGGTCGCCCACACGGTGCTGATCGTGGTCAACCTCGTGCTGACCGCCTTCTTCGCCCGGTACGCCTGGCGGACCCTGCGCAGCACGCGCCAGCACTGAGGGCACCCCCCCCGGACGCAGCGAGCCGGGCCCACCCCGGAGGGCGGACCCGGCTCGGCCGGTCGATCAGGTGCGCGTCAGCGGTCCCGGCTCAACGCCCCTGGCGCAGGGCGTCGCGGAGGTCGCGGTTGAGCTGGGAGATCACGTCCAGCGGAATCCCCTTCGGGCAGGCAGCGGCGCACTCGCCGATGTTCGTGCAGCCACCGAAGCCCTCGGCGTCGTGCTGGGCGACCATGTCGACGACACGCGAGTAGCGCTCGGGCTGACCCTGGGGGAGCTCGCCGAGGTGGGTGATCTTGGCACCCATGAACAGCGAGGCCGAACCGTTGGGGCAGGAGGCCACGCAGGCGCCGCAGCCGATGCAGGTCGCGACGTCGAAGGCGCGCATGGCCTTGTCACGCGGCGCGGGCACCGAGTTCGCCTCGGGGGCCGAGCCCGTGTTGGCGGAGATGAAGCCACCAGCCTGGATGATCCGGTCGAAGGCCGACCGGTCCACGACCAGGTCCTTGACCACCGGGAAGCCTGCGGCGCGCCACGGCTCGACGGTGATGGTGTCGCCGTCCTTGAACGAGCGCATGTGCAGCTGGCAGGTCGTGGTGACCTCGGGGCCGTGCGCCTGGCCGTTGATCATCAGCGAGCACGAGCCGCAGATGCCCTCGCGGCAGTCGTGGTCGAAGGCCACCGGCTCCTCGCCCTGGGACTGCAGCTGCTCGTTGAGGACGTCGAGCATCTCCAGGAAGCTCATGTCCGTCGAGACGCCGTCGAGGTCGTAGGTCTTCATCGCACCCGGCGCGGAAGCGTTCTGCTGGCGCCAGATCTTCAGGGTCAGTCTCACTTGTAGCTCCGCTGCTTCATCTCGATGGCGGTGTAGACGAGGTCTTCCTTGTGCAGCACGGGCTGGCCGCCCTCGCCGCCGAACTCCCAGGCCGCGACGTAGGCGAACTCCTCGTCGTGTCGCAGCGCCTCGCCGTCCTCGGTCTGGGACTCGGCGCGGAAGTGGCCGCCGCAGGACTCGCGGCGGTTGAGGGCGTCGATGCACATGAGCTCACCGAGCTCGAGGAAGTCGGCCACGCGGCCGGCCTTCTCCAGGCTCTGGTTGAGCGAGTCGGCGGTGCCGAGCACCTTGACGTTGCTCCAGAAGTCGGCCTTGAGCTCACGGATCATGTCGATCGCCTTGCGCAGGCCGTCCTCGGAACGCTCCATGCCGCAGTACTCCCACATGATGTTGCCCAGCTCCTTGTGGTAGCTGTCCACCGTGCGGTTGCCGTTGATGGAGAGGAACTTCTGGATCCGGTCCTCGACGGACGTGCGGGCCGCGACGACGTCGGGGTGCGACTCGTCGATCGGGGCGAACGGACCGTCGGCGAGGTACTCGCGGATGGTGTTCGGCAGCACGAAGTAGCCGTCGGCCAGGCCCTGCATCAGCGCCGAGGCACCGAGGCGGTTGGCGCCGTGGTCGGAGAAGTTGGCCTCGCCGGTCACGAAGAGACCCTCGATGTTGGACTGCAGGTCGTAGTCGACCCACAGGCCACCCATGACGTAGTGCACGGCGGGGTAGATCCGCATCGGGACCTGGTAGGGGTTCTCACCCGTGATCCGCTCGTACATGTCGAAGAGGTTGCCGTACTTCTCGCGCACCGCGTCCTCACCGAGGCGGTTGATCGCGTCGGCGAAGTCGAGGTAGACGCCGCGGCGGAAGTCGCCGACCATCGGGCCCACGCCGCGACCCTCGTCGCAGACGTTCTTGGCCTGGCGGGAGGCGATGTCGCGGGGGACCAGGTTGCCGAAGGAGGGGTAGATCCGCTCCAGGTAGTAGTCGCGGTCCTCCTCGGGGATGTCGCGCGGGTCCTTGTCGCAGTCCTCGCGGTTCTTCGGCACCCAGATGCGGCCGTCGTTGCGCAGCGACTCCGACATCAGGGTCAGCTTCGACTGGTGGTCGCCGGAGACCGGGATGCAGGTCGGGTGGATCTGCGTGTAGCAGGGGTTGGCCATGTAGGCGCCCTTGCGGTGCGCACGCCACGCGGCAGTGACGTTGGAGCCCATCGCGTTGGTGGAGAGGTAGAAGACGTTGCCGTAGCCGCCGGAGGCCAGCACGACGACGTCCGCGAGATGGGTCTCGATCTCGCCGGTGACCAGGTCGCGCGCCACGATCCCGCGGGCCTTGCCGTCGGCGACGATCAGCTCGAGCATCTCGTGGCGGGTGTACTGGGTGACCGTGCCGGCCGCGACCTGGCGCTCCATGGCCTGGTAGGCGCCGATCAGCAGCTGCTGACCGGTCTGGCCCCGGGCGTAGAAGGTGCGCGAGACCTGGACGCCGCCGAAGGAGCGGTTGTCGAGCAGGCCGCCGTACTCACGCGCGAAGGGGACGCCCTGCGCGACGCACTGGTCGATGATGTTGGTCGAGACCTCGGCGAGGCGGTAGACGTTCGACTCGCGCGAGCGGTAGTCGCCGCCCTTCACGGTGTCGTAGAAGAGGCGGTAGACCGAGTCGCCGTCCTCCTTGTAGTTCTTGGCCGCGTTGATGCCGCCCTGCGCGGCGATCGAGTGCGCCCGGCGCGGGGAGTCCTGGTAGCAGAAGGACTTGACGTTGTAGCCGGCCTCGCCGAGCGTGGCGGCGGCCGCACCGCCGGCCAGGCCGGTGCCGACGATGATGATGTCGAGCTTGCGGCGGTTGGCCGGGTTCACCAGCCGGTTGTTCATCTTGTGCGTGGTCCAGCGGTCCTTGATCGGGCCGGAGGGCGCCTTCGTGTCGCGGATCGGCTCACCGGGGGTGTAGTAGCCGTGCGCGTCGTCGGACTGCTGGACCGGGGGTGAGGTCAGCACGGTGTTGCCGCTGACGTCGACGTTCGATGCCATGTGGTCTCCAGGTGTCGGGTCGGTCGGGCCGTCAGCTGATGACGCCGAGGAGGGTGAAGATCGGGACCAGCGAGAAGCCGCCGGCGACCACGACGGCGAGCACCCAACCGGCGGCGCGGGCCCGGGAGCGGGCCGCGGCGGTGTTGGTGAGGCCGAGGGTCTGCAGAGCGCTGAAGGTGCCGTGGTGCAGGTGCAGCGCCAGCGCGGCCATGGCCGCGAGGTAGATCAGCGTCATCCACCACAGGTCGAAGGTGTCGACCATGAGGCGGTAGGGGTTGTTGGTCTCCCCGCCGGCCGGGTTGATCTTGACGATCGTGAAGTTCAGCAGGTGCCAGATGAGGAAGACGAGGATCGTCAGCCCGCCCCAGCGCATGGTGCGCGAGGAGAAGGAGGAGTTCTTGTACTTCCGGTTCGCGTACTTGACCGGGCGGGCCGCGTGCGCGCGGCGGGCCAGGACCACGGCGGAGCCGACGTGCACGACCAGCGAGACGATCAGCCCGACCCGGATGATCCACAGCAGCCCGCTGTAGGGCAGCAGCGGCTCGCCGAGCGTGCGCAGGTGCTCGGCGTACTCGTTGAACGCCAGCTCACCGCTGAGCGCCTTGAGGTTGCCGTACATGTGCGACAGCACGAAGCCGATGAAGACGAGGCCGCTGACGGCCATGACGAGCTTGAGCGTGATCGTCGAGCGCGAAGCGCGCGCTCCTCTGACGAGAGTCGGGGTTGCCACGAGGAGTCACGGTAGCGCGCTCAGCGAAGTCTCAGGATCCCCAGGTGTGTGACAAATCCCCCTCGGAGTGCCGTTGCGGGCACAGGTGAGGGTACCCTTACCTGTTGGCCCGACGTCCGTGGACGTCGAGGATCGAACACGTCACACTCTGTAGCCGCCGTCACGGCGCGTCCCTATGGTTCGCACCATGACTGGACCCGAGGGTGCGCTGGAGCTCGCGCACGCCGACGACGCCTGGACCCGGGCCGACTGGGAGAAGGCCACCGCGGCCGTGCTGCGCAAGTCGCGCCGGCTGCGCGAGGACGACCCCGACTCCCTGGTGTGGGAGAAGCTGACCCGCCGCACGCTCGACGGCATCGAGATCACCCCGCTCGGCACCCCGGCCTCGCTGGAGGGCCTGGAGACCGCTGGCCGCCCCGCGCGCGCGGGCGACTGGGACGTGCGTGCGCTGGTGGAGGCCGGCCCGGAGAAGCAGCTCAACGAGGCGGCCCTGGTCGACCTCGAGGGCGGCGTCACCTCGCTGTGGGTGCAGGCCGGCGGTGGCACCGACCTCGCCGTCCTGCTCGAGGGCGTGCTGCTCGACCTGGCCCCGGTCGTCCTCGACGCCGGCACCGCCGCCCGCGAGGTGGCAGAGGCGTTCCTGGCGCACGCCGGCGACACCGACCTCGCCGCCGGCACCAACCTCGGTGCGCCCGCCACGGCCGACGCCGAGACCCTCGCCACCGTCGCCCGCCTCGCCCGCGAGCGCTCGGTCCTCGGGGTCGTCGTCGACGGCACCCGGGTCCACGACCGCGGCGCCTCCGACGCCACCGAGCTCGGCTGGGTCCTGGCCGCCGGCGTCCGGGTGCTCCGGGTGCTGGAGGAGGCGGGCATCCCCGCGGCCGACGCCGCTGGCCTCGTGGAGCTGCGGCTCGCGGTCACCGACGACCAGTTCTCCTCCATCGCCAAGCTCCGTGCCGTGCGGCGCCTCTGGGCCCGGGTGCTGGAGCTCTCGGACGTGCGAGGTGTCGAGGCGCGGGTCCACGCCGTGACCAGCCGCCCGATGATGAGCGCCTACGACCCCTACAACAACATGCTCCGCACGACCGTCGCCGCGTTCGCGGCCGGCGTCGGCGGCGCCGACAGCGTCACCGTGGTCCCGTTCGACGCGCCGCTGGGTCGCCCCGAGGCGCTCGGCCGCCGCATCGCCCGCAACACCCACCACCTGCTCATCGACGAGTCGCACGTCGCGCACGTGGCCGACCCGGCCGGTGGCGCGTACGCCGTCGAGGAGCTCACCGACCGCCTGGCCCGCGCCGGGTGGGAGGTCCTCGGCCGCCTCGACACCCCCGACGGGCCCGACGCCGCGGTGCTCGACGAGCTCGTCGCCGCCACCGTCGAGCAGCGCGACCGTGAGGTCGCCACCCGCAAGCGCCCGATCACAGGGCTGACCGAGTTCCCGAACCTCGCCGAGGAGCTCCCCGTCCGCGAGCCGTACGACGGGTGGCAGGGCGTGCGCGCCTACGGGCAGGCGTTCGAGGCGATGCGCTCCGCACCGCCCGCGGCCCGGGTCTTCCTGGCCACCCTCGGGCCGGTCGCCCAGCACACCGCCCGGGCGACCTTCGCCTCCAACCTGCTGGCGGCCGGCGGCATCGCCGTGGACGTCGCCGGGCCGACCGCCGGCCCCGAGGAGCTGGTGGCGGCGTACTCCGGCCAGTCGGTGGTCTGCCTGGCCGGCTCCGACCCGACGTACGAGGAGTGGGGTGCGGCCGCCGCGGCCGCCCTCCGCGAGGCCGGGGCGACCCGGGTCATCATCGCGGGCAAGCCCACCGCCCTCGGAGACGAGCAGAGCGCCGACGACGACTGCGCGATGGGTGTCGACGCCCTCGCGTTCCTGACCCGCACGAGGGAGGCCCTGGCATGAGCGTGCCCAGCAGCTTCAGCGGACTGCCGCTGGTCGGTGAGGGCGCGGCCCCGTCGACCGGCACGCCGGCCCACGACCTGTGGACGGCGCCGGAGGGCATCGCGATCAAGACGTCCTACGGCCCCGAGGACCTCACCGGCCTCGACGCCCTGGACACCTACCCGGGCCTCAGCCCGTTCCTGCGCGGCCCCTACCCGACGATGTACACCACCCAGCCGTGGACGGTGCGCCAGTACGCCGGGTTCTCGACCGCCGAGGAGTCCAACGCCTTCTACCGCCGCAACCTCGCGGCCGGCCAGAAGGGCCTCTCGGTCGCCTTCGACCTCGCGACCCACCGCGGCTACGACTCCGACCACCCGCGCGTGCGCGGCGACGTCGGCATGGCGGGCGTGGCGATCGACTCGATCTACGACGCCCGCACCCTCTTCGAGGGCATCCCGCTGGACCAGATGTCGGTGTCGATGACCATGAACGGCGCCGTGCTGCCGGTCATGGCGCTCTACATCGCCGCGGCCGAGGAGCAGGGCGTCAAGCCCGAGCAGCTCGCCGGGACCATCCAGAACGACATCCTCAAGGAGTTCATGGTCCGCAACACCTACATCTACCCGCCGGCGCCGTCGATGCGGATCATCTCCGACATCTTCGCCTTCACCGCCGAGCGGATGCCGCGGTTCAACTCGATCTCGATCTCCGGCTACCACATGCAGGAGGCCGGCGCGACGAACGACCTCGAGCTGGCCTACACCCTCGCCGACGGCGTCGAGTACATCCGCGCCGGCCTCGAGGCCGGCCTGGACATCGACGCGTTCGCGCCGCGGCTGAGCTTCTTCTGGGCCATCGGCATGAACTTCTTCATGGAGGTCGCCAAGATGCGCGCCGCCCGCGCGCTCTGGTCGCGCCTGGTGCGCGAGTTCGACCCGAAGAACCCCAAGTCGCTGTCGCTGCGCACCCACAGCCAGACCTCCGGCTGGAGCCTCACCGCTCAGGACGTCTTCAACAACGTGGGCCGCACCTGCATCGAGGCGATGGCCGCGACCCAGGGCCACACCCAGTCGCTGCACACCAACGCCCTCGACGAGGCGATCGCGCTGCCGACCGACTTCTCGGCCCGCATCGCCCGCAACACCCAGCTGCTGCTGCAGCAGGAGTCGGGCACCACCGGCACCATCGACCCCTGGGCCGGCTCCTACTACGTCGAGCGGCTCACCCACGACCTCGCGGAGCGCGCCTGGGCGCACATCCAGGAGGCCGAGGCCGCCGGCGGCATGGCCAAGGCGATCGAGCAGGGCATCCCCAAGATGCGCATCGAGGAGGCGGCCGCCCGCACCCAGGCGCGCATCGACTCCGGCGCGCAGAAGGTCATCGGCGTCAACACCTTCCGGCTCGCCGCCGAGGACAAGCTCGACGTCCTGCGCGTCGACAACGACGACGTCTACCGCCGCCAGCTCGCCAAGCTCGAGCGGCTGCGCGCGGAGCGCGACGACGACGCCGTACGCCGCTCGCTGGACGCGCTCACCCACTCGGCCGAGTCCGGTGCCTCCGGCATGGACGGCAACCTGCTCGCGCTGGCCGTCGACGCAGCCCGCAACAAGGCGACCGTCGGGGAGATCTCCGAGGCGCTGGAGAAGGTCTACGGCCGCCACCAGGCCGTCATCCGTACGATCAGCGGCGTGTTCCGCGACGAGTCCGGCGACGGCGAGGGTGCCCAGCACGTCAAGCAGGTGCTCGCCGAGACCGCGGAGTTCGAGGAGGCCGAGGGCCGCCGGCCGCGCATCCTCGTCGCCAAGATGGGCCAGGACGGTCACGACCGCGGCCAGAAGGTCATCGTCTCGGCCTTCGCCGACATGGGCTTCGACGTCGATGTGGGGCCGCTGTTCTCCACGCCGGAGGAGGTCGCGCAGCAGGCGGTGGACAACGACGTGCACATCGTCGGGGTCAGCTCGCTCGCGGCCGGCCACCTCACCCTGCTCCCCGCGCTGCGCGCGGCGCTCGCCGAGCAGGGTCGTGACGACATCATGGTCGTCATCGGTGGCGTGATCCCGCCCGACGACGTGCCCACGCTGCTGGAGATGGGTGCTGCCGAGGTGTTCCTGCCCGGCACGGTCATCGCCCAGTCGGCGCTGTCGCTGCTGGCCAAGCTGCGCGACCAGCTCGGCCACTGATGCCGGAGGTCTCGGGGACTGACGAGAAGGTGGTCCGCCTCGTCGAGGGCGTCCGCGCGCAGCGGCGCGCGGCGGTCTCGCAGGCGATCACGCTGGTGGAGTCCTCGCGTCCGCAGCACCGCGTCCAGGCGCGGGCGCTGCTCACTGCCCTGGCCGAGGACCCCGACCGTCGCGCGGGCCGCGACGTCGTGCGGGTCGGGATCTCCGGCGTGCCGGGCGTCGGGAAGTCGACCTTCATCGAGTCGCTCGGCACCCGGCTGGTCGCCGAGGGCCATAAGGTGGGCGTGCTGGCCGTCGACCCGTCCAGCGTGCGCACCGGCGGCTCGGTGCTGGGTGACAAGACCCGGATGGGCCGGCTCTCGGTCGAGCCGCACGCCTTCATCCGTCCCTCGCCCTCGGCCGGGACGCTCGGCGGGGTCGCCCGGGCGACGGTGCAGGCGATGGCGGTGCTCGAGGCGGCGGCGTACGACGTCATCCTGGTCGAGACGGTCGGAGTCGGTCAGTCCGAGGTGACCGTCGCCGGCATGGTCGACACCTTCCTCTTCCTCACCCTCGCCCGCACCGGCGACCAGCTGCAGGGCATCAAGAAGGGCATCCTCGAGCTGGCGGACGCGCTCGCGGTCAACAAGGCCGACGGCGACAACGTGGGGCGCGCGACGCGCGCGGCGGCCGAATACCGCGCTGCGCTCCAGCTCTTCCGGCACACCAGC
>NZ_JASBRN010000056.1 GCF_030149505.1 Nocardioides sp. | reverse complement strand
GCCCCCTTCGTCGCTACCAGGCCGCTCGTTCGTCCCTCACGAGCGGCCCGCCAGACCCAACCACGCTCCTCCGGGGGCGCCCCGGCCGACCGCGTCCCCACGCACCCGCCGCCCGGTCCGGCCACCGGGCCGCGCACCCCACCTCCTGTCTGGTCCGTGCGGGTCGGTGTAGGTCAGGGGAGGAGCTGGACGAGGAGCTCGGAGTCGACGGCGGCGGTGACGTCGTGGGCGGGCTCGGCCTCGAAGCAGAAGGCGTCGCCGGCTTCGAGGGGTTCGGCGAGGGAGGAGCGGAGGAGGGCTCCGCGGGCCACGAAGCAGTGGAGGCGGGGGGCGGCGGGGAGGGTGAGGGTCTGGCCGGCGCGGGGGCGGGCGACCAGGAGCCGGGCGCCCGCCACGCCGGGGCGCAGTCCGGTGTCGACGAGGCCGTCGGCGTCGGCGGGCACCGCCACTCCCCGCGCGTACGACGGTGTCGACTGCGGCTCGTCGGGCCGGAGCCACACCTGGACGAAGCGGGTGGGCCCGGCGCCGCCGACGGCGTGCTCGGAGTGCTCGACCCCGGAGCCGGCCGAGAGGAGGGCCGAGTCCCCGGCGTGCAGGACCGTGTCGGTGCCCAGGGAGTCGCGGTGGGCCAGGGCCCCGCTGACGACCCAGGTGAGGATCTCGAGGTCGGCGTGCCGGTGGGTGTCGAAGCCGGTGCCCGCGCGCAGGACGTGGTCGTCGTGGCAGACCATCGGGCCGAAGCCGGTGCGGTCGGGGTCGTAGTGCTCCCCGAAGGAGTAGGCGTGCCGGGTCATGCGGCCCTCGCCCCTCGAGGTGAAGCGGGTCACTCCGCGCAGGATCTCGACGCTCATGCCGTCCAGGATGGACCTCCCCGGGGGTCGGCGCTCGTCTAGACCAGTGCGTGGCGCGGGTGTCGCCTGTGACAGGAGAGGTCTTTACTGACTGGTCCATACCTCCCCCCGCCACGATCCGACCCGGAGACCCCCATGTCCCGTAGTCCTCGAAGCCTTCGTACCGTCGCGGCCGCGGCCCTCGCCTCCGGCGCTCTCGCCGTCGGGGTCCTCGGCATCGTCACCGCCGGCTCCTCCAACGCCGTCGACGAGGCCTGCGCGCCCGACGCGCGCTACCTCGACCCCGAGGGCGACGTCAACGACATCGCCCTCGACCCGCTCCCGATCAGCATCCCGCTCGACCCGGTGCTGGACCCCGACGGGCTCGACGTGCGCGAGGGCTTCTTCTCGACCAACGCCGCCGCGGACACCGTCACCTTCCACCTCAAGGTCACCGACCTCTCCGACCTCCAGGGCGGCGTGCGCGGCACCTCGGAGGAGTGGCAGATCGACTTCGACCTCGAGGGCCGGCGGTACTACGTGCTGGCCACCCGCACGTTGCTCCAGCTCGCTCCGACGCCGGGCGCCTTCAGCGAGTCCTTCAGCTTCGGGCAGATCGGCACCAACGGCGTGGCCTCCGAGCTCAAGGGCGACCTCACGGGCTCCTTCGACCCCGACTTCGACACCATCCAGATCAACCTGCGCAAGGCCGACCTGACCGGCTCCTCGCCGGCGCAGCCGGTCTTCGAGGTCGGCGACGTCATCGACGACGTGCGGGTCACGACCCGTCGCGGCCTGCTGATCCTGGCGCCCGACGCCGACAACGCCCGCGGCACCTGCGCCTACGTGATCGACCCGAACCCGCCGACGGCGACCCCGACCCCGACCGCCACGACCACGGTGACCGCTTCGCCGACCGCCACCGCGACGGTGACGACGACGGCCACCGCGACGGCGACCGCCACCGCGACGGCGACCGCCACGACGACCGAGCCGGCCAACCGGAAGCCGAAGATCCGCAAGTTCGCAGCCAAGCCCCTGAAGGGCCAGGGCAAGGCGCGGGCCGGCACCCCGATCCGGTTCAAGGCGATCGCCGACGACCCCGACGGCGACAAGCTCAGCTACCGCTGGGACCTGGGCGACGGCACCAAGAAGAGCGGCCGCAAGGTGTTCCACACCTACGCCGAGGAGGGCCAGTACCGCGTCTTCGTCGTCATCCGCGACGGCCGCGGCGGCGTCCTGCGGGTGCGGGCGTTCCTGCGCCTGGGCCCCGAGAAGAAGTGACCTGACCCCGGCTCGACGCTCCTGACACGGCGGCTCCCGCGTTCGACTGCGCGGGAGCCGCCGCGTCGGCATCATGGTGCGGGTGACCGACCGTCCGCCCCCGGCGCTCCCGCCGGGCTTCCGGATCGGGGCGGCCACGTCGGCGTACCAGGTCGAGGGCGCCGCCGACCGCGACGGCCGCGGGCCGTCCATCTGGGACACCTTCCTGTCCCGCGAGGGCGCCGTGCGCGACGGGTCGTCGGGCGCACGCGCCAGCGGCCACTACGAGCGGTACGCCGAGGACGTGGGCCTCCTGGCCCGGCTCGGGGTCCGCGACTACCGCTTCTCCATCTCCTGGCCGCGGGTGGTCCCCCAGGGCCGCGGGCTGCCCAACCGCGCCGGGCTGGACTTCTACGACCGGCTGGTCGACGAGCTGCTCGGCGCCGGGATCGCACCGATGGCCACGCTCTACCACTGGGACCTGCCACAGGCGCTCGAGGACGACGGCGGCTGGCTCAACCGGGCCACGGTCGACGCCTTCGCCGACTACGCCGAGGTCGTCGCCGACCGGCTGGCCGACCGGGTGGCCCACTGGGTGCCGGTCAACGAGCCCAACATCGCGATGATGCTCGGCTACGGCAACGGGGTGCACGCCCCGGGGCGTCGGCTCCTGTTCGACGCCGCCCCCGCCGCCCACCACCTGCTGCTAGGCCACGGGCGGGCCGCGATGGTGCTGCGTTCCGCGGGCGCGACGAGCATCGGCTGCGCCAACCACCACGCCCCGATGTGGCCTGCCTCCGACGACGAGGCCGACGTGGGGGCCACGAAGCTCTTCGACCAGCTGTGGAACGGGCTCTACCTCGAGCCGATGCTGCTCGGGCGCTACCCCGTCGACCTCGAGCCGCTCATGGAGGGCCTGGTCCAGCCGGGTGACCTGGCCACGATCCGCCAGCCGCTGGACTTCTACGGCGTCAACTACTTCATGCCGATGCGGGTCGGCGCCGCGCCCGAGGAGTCGGAGACCTTCTTCCAGCTCTACGACCTCGTCGGCTACCCCGAGACCGACTACGGCTGGCCGGTCGTCCCCTCGGCCCTGCGCGAGTGGCTGATCACCTTCCGCGCCCGCTACCGCGCCGCGCTCCCGCCGCTCGTCGTGACCGAGTGCGGGGCGGCGTACGACGGCGGCCCCGACGCCCACGGGGTCGTCGACGACCAGGACCGGATCGACTTCCTGCACGCCCACCTCGAGGCGGTGGCGGCCGCGTGCCGGCGCGGGGTCGACGTCCGCGGGCTCTACGTCTGGTCGCTGCTGGACACCCTGGAGTGGACCGAGGGCTTCGGCCAGCGCTTCGGGCTGGTCCACGTCGACCCCGACACCCTCGAGCGCACCCCGAAGGCGTCCTACCACTGGCTCGCCGGCCTCATCGCCGCCCAGACCCGTTCCGTGGGCTGAGCCCCGCTGACCCCCGCGGGCGGAGGTGCGAGGAGCGCCGCCCCCACCTGCTGATCGAGCCACGAGACCCGCCGGCCCCCGCCGTCGTTAGTCTGTGCGGCATGGTCGACGCCCCCCTGGATGCCCCCCGCCTCGACGCGGACCCGGCCCAGCTGCTCGACACGTCCCGGGGGCGGCGCATCGTGTTCGTGGTCGGCTCGGGCCGCAGCGGCACCAGCACCCTCTCCGGCTCGCTCCAGGCCCTCGGGATGCACGTCCCGCAGCCGGAGGTCGTGGCCGACGAGACCAACCCCAAGGGCTTCGGCGAGCCGCAGTGGGTCGTGGACCTCCACGACGAGCTGCTGCGCCGCGCCAACGTCGCGGTCTCCGACGCCAGGCCCTCGGCCTGGTTCGAGACCGGCAAGCTCACCCACGTCGACCCGCTGCGCCGCCGGATGCACGAGTGGCTGGAGCAGCAGTTCGTCGAGGGCGGCCCCGAGCTGGTCGTCAAGGACCCGCGGCTGGCCTGGTTCCTCGGTCTGTGGCGCGGGGCCGCGATGCGCTGCGACGCACAGGCCGGCTACGTCACCATGCTGCGCCCGGTCACCGAGGTCGTGGGCTCCAAGCAGCGCTACTACGACGCCAAGGCCGGCGAGGTCAACCGCACCGCCGCCTGGGTCAACATGATGCTGCACTGCGAGCGCTCGACCCGAGAGTCCGCGCGCGCCTTCGTCCGCTACCACGACCTCCTCGACGACTGGACCGTCCCGGTCTTCGGCCTGGGCCAGCAGTTCGACCTCGACGCCGTGAAGTCCGCAGCGGCCAACGACATCCGGCGCGTGCACCAGTTCGTCGACCCCTCGCTGCGGCGGGTCCGGATCACCTGGGACGAGCTCGAGGTGCCCAGGCGGCTGCGCGAGATCGCCCAGGAGACCTGGGAGGCCCTCGACCAGCTGCCCGACGAGGGGGGCGACACCCCGCAGGTGCGCGAGACCCTCGACCAGCTGCGTGCGGCGTACTCCGAGCTCTACGAGGAGGCCGCCGCCCTCAGCCAGTCGACCGCGATGGCTGCCCGCCGCGAGGGCTTCGGCGAGGGCGTGCGCTCCACCCAGAAGAGCGGCGCCGAGCGCATCCCGCACTGGGTCCGCGCCCTGGTGCCCGGCTTCCTGCGCCGCGGTGCCCGCAAGGCCCTGGGCCGCGCCCGGTGACCGCGCGATGAGCCCGGTGCGGGGCGCCGACATTCCCTGCCTCGAGGGCGACCTGGCGTACGACGTCCGCTGGCCGTGGCGCGACGGGCCGCTGCCGCCCGGGCTGACCTGCGTCTTCCGCGTGAAGAACGAGGCCCGCAACCTGCCGTGGGTCCTGCCGCCGATGCTCGAGGCCGTGCAGCACGTCGTCCTGGTCGACAACCTCTCCGACGACGGCACCCCCGACGTCGCCCGCGCGACCGCGGCCTCGATCGGCGCGTCCGACCGGCTCGAGGTGCACTCCTACCCGCACCGGGTCTCGCGCGCCGGCACCGAGCACCTCGCCACCCGGCACGACTCCGTGCACTCGCTGACCCACTTCTACAACTGGTCCTTCTCGCACGTCCGCACCGCTTACTCGATGAAGTGGGACGGCGACATGGTGCTGACCCAGGAGGGCATCGCGGTCCTGCGCGACCTCGCCTGGCAGCTGCAGGACTCCGGGGCGGTCGTCTCCATCCCGCGCCACCCGCTGTCGATCGAGAGCGAGTCGGTCGCGTGGATCGACCTGGGGATGAAGTTCCTGGAGCCGTGGGTCTACCCCATGGGTCCGGAGTTCACGTTCGTGAAGGCCTTCGAGTGGGAGGTGCGGGAGTTCCCCGAGACCTCCCAGCGGATCATCGCCACCGAGGGCCTGTGCGTGGAGCTGAAGTGGCTCGACCAGGACGAGTTCTCCCACTGGTCGCACATGGACTTCGACGCCTCCCGCGCCCCCCGCAAGCGCCGCGAGTGGCAGGTCTACTCCGCGCTGAAGGAGGGCCGCGGCGAGGAGGTCCCCGGCCTGCACCGGATCGAGGCGCCCCCCGGGGTGCACGTCGTCGACCACGTCACCCGCACCTGGCTGCCCCGGGCCGAGCGGCCCCTCGTGCGCCGGGTCAAGGTCGACGAGATCTGACCCCGGGGTCGCTGACTCGGCGCTGGTTCTAGCGTGACTCGGCACTGGTTCTACTGGTGGGGCGCGCGGCGACGCGGTCGGCCGGGGGCGCCCCCTTCGTCGCTACCAGGCTCCTCGCTCGTCCCTCACGAGAAGCCCGCCAGACCCAGCCACGCTCCTCCGAGGGCGCCCCCCGGCCGACCACGTCCCCGCGCACCGGCAGCGTGGGCCTCAGCCCAGCGCCGCGGCCAGTCGGACGACGACCTGCTCCAGCCGCGTCGCGCTGGTCGCCATGTTGAGTCGCACGTGGCCCTCGAGGCCGGGGTGGTAGTCGTGCCCGGGCGCCACCATCACCCCGTGGGCCAGGCCGGCAGCGGCCGGGTCGGCGACGTCGTACGCGCGGAGGTCGAGCCAGGCGAGGTACGTCGCCTCCAGCGGCCGCATCCGGGCGCGCGGCAGGTGCGCGGCCAGCAGCTCGGCGAGGTCCTCGCGCAGGACGTCGAGACGGTTGCGCAGGGTGTGCAGCCACAGGTCGGAGTCGCGCCAGGCCGCGGCGCCGGCGAGCATCCCGAGGCTCGTGTGGCCGTGGTTGGCCTCGAACGGGATCGCCCGGAACCGCTCGGCGTCGGTCGGGTCGGGGGTCACGACCTGCGCGCACTTCAGGCCGGGGGTGTTGAAGGACTTGGAGTGGCTGGTGACCAGCACCGCCGTGGGGTCGACCTCGAGGTAGGGGACGAAGGTGGCGCCGGGCAGCACCAGCGGGGCGTGGATCTCGTCGACCACGACCCGCGCGCCGTGTGCGGCCGCCAGGTCGCGCACGGCCTCCAGCTCGGACCGGGTCCAGACCCGGCCGGTGGGGTTGTGCGGGCTGCAGAGCAGCAGCGTCCGGGCGCCGGCCTCGAAGTGCCGCTCCACCGCCGCCAGGTCGAGGGTCGCCTCGGGTGCGTCCGGGTCGAGCTCGACGTACGCCGCCTCGCGACCGGCCAGCGCCACGACCGTCCGGAACGGCGGGTAGCACGGCAGCGGGATCACCACCGGCCCCGGCGGGCACAGCGTCTCCAGCACCAGCCGCAGCCCGGTCACCACGTCGGCGGTCACCGTGCTCGTGCCCGCGGGCACCTCCCACGACCAGTGCCGCTCGGCGAACCCGCGGAAAGCCTCCTCCAGCCCCGTCACGACCGGGTGGTCGGCGAACGGCGGGTAGCCGAGCATCCCCCTGGCCACCCCGGCCTGCACCGCAGCCGCGACGGCGGGCGCCGGGGCGTAGTCCATCTCCGCCACCCACGCCGGGATCGTCCCCTCGGGGACGTGCCCCCACTTGAGCGGCAGCGCGGCCCTGGCCTCGGCATCGGTGTAGTCGCGGATCACCGGACCGAACCTAGCCGTCGCGCGCCCATGTCGCCCGGTCCCACCCGCGCCCGACGGACGGCAGGCGGAAGGGTCTCCGGACCCGCCGTACGTCGGGCGCTGCAGCCACCTGGACGGCCGGGTCGCGTGCTCAGGCCAGCCGGGCGGCCACCTCGGCGATCCGGTCCGGGTCGCCGGGGGTGTGGACGGGCGTCCACTGCTGGCCGAGGCGGTCGCGAGCTGGGTCCCCGGCGTAGCGCGGGATCACGTGCAGGTGCACGTGGAACACCGTCTGGAAGGCCGCCTCGCCCGAGCACTGCAGCAGGTTGACGCCGTCGGCACCGAGCCGCTCGACCGCGCGGGTCGCGAGCTGCTGGGCGACCAACGCGCAGGCGGCGAGGTCGTCGGCCGGCACGTCGTGCAGGTCGCGCGCGTGCGCCTTCGGGATCACCAGCAGGTGGCCGTCGGAGATCGGGTTGATGTCCATGAAGGCCAGCACCCGCTCGTCCTCGTGGACCTTCCGGGAGGGCAGGTCGCCCGCGACGATGCTGCAGAACACGCACGGCTCGCTCATGGCGCCGAGGCTAGCGGTGGGGGTCTCGCGGCTCGCTGCGCTCGCGCCTCGGCCGGCGGTCGGGTCGCTCGATCATCGACCGGCGGTGGGGGTCGCTCGCACCTCGACCGGCGGCAGGCGCCCGGATGTCAGAGGTTGACCTGCAGCGTGCCCGCGAGCGCGAACCCGAAGAGCGTGCCCAGGGCGCTGTTGATGACTGCCGCGATCAGGAACGCCCAGCCGCCCGTCATCGGCTGGGTGCCGGGTTTCTCCTTGACCAGCCCGGTCGGCCCGCCGAGCAGCAGGAAGGCGATCGGCCCGACCGGAGGAAGGATGCCAATGATCCAGAACCACGCCCACCGGGTTGCCCGCAGCGGGCCCGGGGTCGTGATCACGAGCAGCACCGTCCACAGCGCCGCGCCGATCGCCAGCGCGGGTTGCCAGAAACCCACGCGGTCGAGGGCGAAGCGGTCGGAGGTGGTGACGACCAGGTCGGGGTACTCCTCGCGCAGCGTCTCGACGACCGGTGCCTGCAGGACCGGACCCCACTGCCTCATCGCCCGCACGTCGTCGCGACGTCCCACGGCACGGACGCTGGCGTAGTGGTCGGCCGGGAACCCGTCCCACTGCACCTCGACCGTGCCCCGCCCCGGCGGGCTGACGTCACCGACGACCACGACCTCCGTGATCTCGCCGGAGTCGAGCCCGGCCCGCAGGTCGGCGTACGTCGACTCCACGACTGCGTTGCGCACCCCCAGGACCGTCGCCACCAGCCAGACGACGACCAGCGCCCACGCCACCACCGTGCGAACCCGAGACATGGCTCGACCTTAGGGCGCTCTGAGCGACGTTCCGTACCAAAATGGAGCCGATCGGCGTCCACAACGTCGCTGAGCATGGGCGCGTGCACAGCCGTCGCCGCTGCCGGTGACGATGAACATCGGCGCGGCCACGATCGGGCCATGACCTTCATCGGCCTCGCGCGCGGCACCACGACGCCGGTGCGCACCGACCCCACGGGCCGGCACGGCCCGACCCAGCGGCAGGCGCGCGGTCCGGGCTGGCGGCGTACGAGCCGCGGCCTCTACGTTCCCGCCGACGTCGAGCCGACGCCCCTGCAGCGGGTCGCCGAGGCAGGGGCTCTGCTACCGGCCGGCGTCGCGGTGACGGGCTGGGCGGCGCTGTGCTGGCGGCGGGCCCGGTGGCACACGGGGACCCGCGCCGACGGCAGCGCCGTCCCCATCGACGTCGCGGCTGTGACGCAGTGCCTCCGCGACCAGGCAGGCGTCCGGGTCCACCGCGAACGCTTCGATCCCGAGGACGTGGTGGAGCTGGACGGGCTGCTCGTCATGAGCGCCGTCGCTGCCGTCGTCTTCGTGATGCGGCACGCGGTCGACCTCGACAGCGCAGTCGAGGCGCTCGACATGACCTACCGCGCGGACCTCGTGACACCGGAGCAGGTCTCGGCCTGGCTGGTCGCCCGCCCGGGCCTCGTGGGCATCCGGCAGGCCAGGGAGGCGCTCCGGCTCGCCGACGAGAACTCCTGGTCACCCCAGGAGACCCGGGCCCGCCTCGCCTGGGAGCGGCACACCGGACGGCGCCCGCTCGCCAACCGGCCGGTCTTCGACCTCGACGGCGACCTCCTCGGCACTCCGGACCTGCTGGACCTCATCGGTCCGTGCGGTGAGTACGACGGCGACCACCACCTCGACCGCGGGCAGCGCCGGGTCGACCTGGAGCGCGAGCAGCGGCTGCTCGACCACGGGTTGACGCCGTTCACGATCGTCGCGGGTGACCTGGGCAGCGGGCGGCTGCAGCGGCGGCTCGACTCCGCCTTCGCCAGGGCGGCCCGGGTGCCTCCCGAGGATCGTCGCTGGACCCTCGAGCCGCCGCCGTGGTGGCGACCGACGCTGACGGTGGTGCAGCGAGGTGGTCCCAGAGAGGAGGCGCGGCCCGGTCGCTGAGCGACGTTCGCGACGCAGATCGAGCCTGTCGGCGTACGGAACGTCGCTCAGCGTGAGCCGAGCGACGGCTCAGAGCCCGGCCGCGACCACCGTGCCCTGCTCGATGGCGCGCTTGGCGTCCAGCTCGGCGGCGACGTCAGCGCCCCCGATCAGGTGCGCCGAGGGGTGGTCGAGCCCGTCGAAGACCGAGCGCACCGACTCCTGGCCCGCGCAGACCACGACGTGGTCCACGACCAACGAGCGAGCCTCGCCGTCGACGGAGTAGAGCAGCTCCACGCCGTCGGGGTGGCCCTGCACGGCGGTGTACGTCGCGCCGGAGACCTGCGTGACGCCGACCTGCTTCAGCACCGCGCGGTGCGCCCAGCCGGAGGTCTTGCCCAGGTGCTTGCCGATCATCGAGGTCTTGCGCTGCAACAGCGTGACCTCACGGGCAGCGGTGCGCGGCTTGGCCTCGGCGAGCCCGCCGGGGTGCACGGACGGGTCGCCGACGCCCCAGACCTCCATGAAGTCGTCGTGCTCGTCATGGGTCAGCCAGTGCGACACGTCGACGCCGATGCCGCCGGCGCCGATGACGGCGACCCGGCGGCCGGGCACGACCCGGCCGGCCAGCACGTCGGCGTACGACACCACGCGCTCGTGGTCGGCGCCGGGCAGGTCCAGCTCACGCGGCTCGACACCGGTGGCGACCACGACGTCGTCGAAGTCGGCGAGGTCGGCGGCCGCGGCGTACGTCGACAGGCGCACGTCGACGCCCAGCACCTCGAGCCGGCGGGTGAAGTAGCGCAGCGTCTCGGCGAACTCCTCCTTGCCCGGCACCGCCATCGCCAGGCGGAACTGCCCGCCCAGCTCGGAGGAGGCCTCGAACAGCGTGACGGCGTGCCCGCGCTCGGCGGCCGAGACCGCGGCCGACAGCCCGGCCGGGCCGGCGCCGACGACCGCGACCCGGCGGGCTCGACGGGTGGGGGAGAGGACCAGCGTGGTCTCGCGGCAGGCGCGCGGGTTGACCAGGCAGGACGCCTTCTTGTTCTGGAAGACATGGTCCAGGCAGGCCTGGTTGCACGCGATGCAGGTGTTGATCTCGTCGGCGCGACCCTCGGCGGCCTTGGCGACGAAGACGGGGTCGGCCAGCAGCGGGCGCGCCATGGAGACCAGGTCCGCGGTGCCCTCGGCCAGCACCTGCTCGGCGAGCTCGGGGGTGTTGATCCGGTTCGACGCGCAGACCGGCACCGACACCTCGGCCTTGAGCCGCGCGGTCGCCGACAGCCAGGCCCCGCGCGGGACCTGCGTGATGATCGTGGGCACCCGGGCCTCGTGCCAGCCGATGCCGGTGTTGAGCACGGTCGCGCCGGCCTCCACGATCCGGTGCGCAAGCTCGGCGACCTCGTCCCAGGTCTGGCCGCCCTCGACCAGGTCGAGCAGCGAGATGCGGTACATGATCGGCAGGTCCGGCCCGACCAGCTCGCGGGTGCGGCGCACGACCTCGACCGGGAAGCGCATCCGCTTCTCGGCGGTGCCGCCCCAGGCGTCGGTGCGGTCGTTGGTCCGCTCGGCGAGGAACTGGTTGATCAGGTAGCCCTCGGAGCCCATGATCTCGACGGCGTCGTATCCCGCGCGCTGCGCCAGGGCGGCGGTGCGCGCGAAGGCGGACGCCGTCCTGTCGACGCCCTTCGACGAGAGGGCGGTGGGCTTGAACGGCGTGATCGGGCTCTTGCGGTTCGAGGCCGACACCGAGATCGGGGTGTAGCCGTAGCGCCCGGCGTGCAGCACCTGCAGGGCGATCGCGCCGCCGTGCTCGTGCACCGCGCCGGTGACCTGCTTGTGCCGCTCGGCCTGCAGCCGGGTGCGCAGCTCGGAGGCGAAGGGCTTCAGCCAGCCGCGCCGGGTCGGCGCGTAGCCGCCGGTCACGATCAGGCCGACGCCGCCCTTGGCCCGCTCCCCGACGTACGCCGCCAGCTTGGGGACGTCCCAGGGCGCGTCCTCGAGCCCGGTGTGCATCGAGCCCATGACCACGCGGTTGCGCAGGGTCAGCCCCGCCAGCGTGAGGGGCGACAGCAGGTGCGGGTAGGGGTTCTCGGCCGGTGCGGTCATGCGTGTGCCTCCAGGTACTCGGTGAGCCAGGTGATCCAGGTCCGCTCCATCAGCACCCCGCCGTGCAGGACGAGGTACTGGTCGAGCTCGAGACCCGTGAGGATCGAGGGATCGGGGTAGTCGCGCGCCACGAGCTGCTCGTAGCGCTCGAGCCGGGCGTGGTGGTCGGCCAAGTTGGTGCGTACGACGTCGAGGACCGCTCCCCGGTCCCCCCACGTCGCGGCGCGCATCTTGAGCGCGAGCTCTGAGCGCAGGGACTGGGTCTCGGTCGGCTGGGCCAGCCAGTCGGCGAGCGCCGCGCGACCGAGCTCGGTCACGGCGTACACCTTCTTGTCGGGACGGCCCTCCTGGGCGACCTCGGCGACCGAGACCCAGCCGTCGCCGTCCATCCGGCCCAGCACGCGGTAGATCTGCTGGTGCGTGGCGGACCAGAAGTAGCCGATCGAGCGGCTGAACCGCTTGGTCAGCTCTAGCCCCGAGGCCGGCTGCTCGCACAGCGCGACCAGCAGGGCGTGCTCGAGGGCCATGCGGGAGATCATGACCGACCTATGCAACGAGTTGCAAGGGGAGGCGGTGTGGCGCCGGTCTCGCGCTCGCGCGACGTCCGGGCCGCGGTGGGGTCGAGACCCTACGATCTGCCCATGCGCCGCACCCTTGCCTCCGCCGCCGTCCTCGCGCTCGGGACGCTCACCGCCCTCACCGCCTGCGCCCCCGTCGACGAGGAGCCCACCGCCTCCGACCCGGGCAGCTCGCCGAGCGCGACCGAGGACGCAGCCGCCCAGGACCCGGCCGAGTGCGTCACCGACGACATGCTCCTGGAGTCCGGCGTGCTGACGGTGGGCACCGACTCCCCGGCGTACGAGCCGTGGTTCGTCGACAACGACCCCACCAACGGCGAGGGCTACGAGAGCGCGGTGGCCTACGAGGTCGCCGACCGCCTCGGCTTCTCCGAGGACCAGGTCACCTGGGTGACGGTGCCGTTCAACACCTCCTTCGCGCCCGGGCAGAAGGACTTCGACCTCGACATCAACCAGATCTCGATCACCCCGCAGCGCGCGGAGGTCGTGGACTTCTCCGAGGGCTACTACCAGGCCGCGCAGGCCGTCATCGCGCTCGAGGGCACCGCCGGCGCCGAGGCCACCAGCCTGGAGGACCTGGCCGGGCTGCGGCTGGGTGCCCAGACCGGCACCACGTCGCTCACCGCGATCCGCGACGTGATCCAGCCTGAGGAGGACCCGGCGGTCTTCCAGAACACCAACGCCGCCAAGCAGGCCCTGGTCAACGACCAGGTCGACGCGATCCTGGCCGACCTCCCGACCGCCTTCTACATCTCGGCCGTCGAGATCGAGGACAGCGTAATCGTCGGGCAGTTCCAGCCCGCCACCGGCGAGCAGGAGGAGTTCGGGATGCTCTTCGAGAAGGGCTCCCCGCTGGTCGCCTGCGTCGACGCCGCGCTCGCGGCGATGCGCGAGGACGGCACGCTCGAGGACATCGAGACCGAGTGGCTCTCCGACGTCGTCGACGTGCCCGAGCTGCAGTAGTGGGACCCTCCGGGTCCGGTACGACGGCAGCGGCCGCCGGCGCCTGGCGGCCCAGCCCGCGCGAGCTCGAGCGCCGCGCGGCCCGCCGCCGCCAGGGGCGCCGCCGGCTCCTGTTGGCGAGCCTGAGCACACTCGTCGTCCTGGGAGCCCTCGTGGCGGTGGTCGTGACCTCGCCCGGCTGGCCGCGCGTGCGCGAGACCTTCTTCAGCCCCTACCACGCGCGGGAGTCCTTCCCCGCGATCGTCGACGGCTTCTGGCTCAACGTGAAGCTCTTCGTGCTGTGCCAGCCGGCGATCCTCGTGCTCGGCCTGCTGGTCGCGCTCGCCCGTGGCACGCACTCGCCCTGGATGGCGCCGCTGCGGCTGCTCGCGGTGGTCTTCACCGACGTGCTCCGCGGCATCCCCACCCTGCTGCTCGTGCTGCTGCTGGGCTTCGGCATGCCGGCCCTGGAGCTGCAGGGCCTGACCAACGACCGCTACGTGTGGGCCGGCGTCGCGCTGGTGCTGTCCTACTCGGCGTACGTCGCGGAGGTCTTCCGCGCAGGCATCGAGTCGGTGCACCCCTCGCAGATCGCCAGTGCCCGGGCGCTCGGTCTGGGCCACGTGCGGACGCTGCGCCACGTGGTCGTCCCGCAGGCGGTGCGGCGGATCGTGCCGCCGCTGCTCAACGACTTCGTCTCGCTGCAGAAGGACACCGCCCTGGTCTCGGCGGTCGGCGTCTTCGACGCGGTCTTCACCGCGCAGGACTACGGCCTCTACAACTTCAACTTCACCCCGCTCGTGGTCGTCTCGGCCTTCTTCGTCGTGATGACCGTGCCTCTCGCCCGCCTCACCGACTGGCTGCAGCGCCGGGTGGTCGAGCGCGAGCGGGCAGGAGGGGTGGCATGAGCGCCCCGGACGCGGGCGGGGAGTCGACCCGGGACCGCGAGCCGGTGCTGCGGGTGCGCGGCCTGCGCAAGGCCTACGGCGAGCGGCTGGTCCTCGACGACGTCGACCTCGACGTGCACGCGGGCGACGTCGTCTGCCTGATCGGCTCCTCCGGATCGGGCAAGTCGACCCTCCTGCGCTGCCTGGACCTGCTCGAGCCGGTCGACGACGGCACCATCCACCTCGACGGCGTCGAGATCACCGACCCCGCGGTCGACGAGCGGGCGGTGCGCCGGCGGATCGGGATGGTCTTCCAGGCCTACAACCTCTTCCCCCACCTCACGGTGCTGGAGAACTGCACCCTCGCCCCTCGCCACGCCCACGGCGTACGCCGGCGGGAGGCGCGCGACCGGGCGCTCGGGCTGCTCGAGCGGTTCGGCCTCGCCGGCCACGCCGACCAGCACCCGGACCGGCTCTCGGGCGGCCAGCAGCAGCGGGCTGCCGTCGTACGAGCCCTCTGCACACGCCCCGAGCTGCTGCTCCTCGACGAGATCACCGCGGCGCTGGACCCCGAGCTCGTGGGCGAGGTGCTCGACATCGTGCGCGACCTGGCCGCGGGCGGGACGACGATGGTGCTGGCCACCCACGAGATGTCCTTCGCCCGCGAGGTCGCGACGACCGTCTGCTTCCTCGAGGGTGGGCGGATCCTCGAGCAGGGCCCGCCGGCGCGGATGTTCAGCGACCCGACCCACGAGCGGACCCGTTCGTTCCTCAAGCGGGTCCTCGCACCGTGACAGTAGTTCTGTCAGGATGCCGCCCATGACTGAGGCAGCCGAGCAGAACATCGTCCTGGGCCAGGGTTCCGGCCCCCTCAAGGGCGTCAAGGTCGTCGAGATCGCCGGCATCGGCCCGGGCCCGCACGCATGCATGCTGCTCGCCGACCTCGGCGCCGACGTCATCCGGGTCGACCGCCCCGGCGGGCAGCTCATGACCGGCGGCTCCCACGACCTGCTCAACCGCGGCCGTCCCAGCGTGGCGCTCAACCTCAAGGACCCCGAGGCGGTCGCCACCGTGCTCGACCTGGTCGCCGAGGCCGACGTGCTGATCGAGGGCATGCGGCCCGGTGTCGCGGAGCGGCTCGGCTTCGGCCCCGAGCAGTGCCACGCGCGCAACCCGCGCCTGGTCTACGGCCGGATGACCGGCTGGGGCCAGACCGGCCCGCTGGCCACCGCGGCCGGGCACGACATGAACTACATCGCCATCACCGGCACGCTCTTCGGCCTGGGCCAGGACAAGAGCCGCCCGCACTTCCCGACCAACCTGGTCGGCGAATTCGGCGGCGGCTCGACGTACCTCGTCATCGGCATCCTCGCCGCGCTGCTCGAGGCCAAGACCTCCGGCCAGGGGCAGGTCGTGGACGCCGCGATCGTCGACGGCACGGCCAGCCTCAACGCGATGACCTCGGCCTTCCTGCACTCCGGCACCTTCACCGAGCAGCGCGCGAGCAACCTGCTCGACGGCGGCGCCCCGTTCTACGACGTCTACGAGACCTCCGACGGCCGGCACATGAGCGTGGGTGCCCTGGAGCCGCAGTTCTTCGCCGAGCTCGTGCGGCTGCTCGGCGTCGAGGACCGCTGCCCGGGTCAGATGGACTTCGACCGCTTCGACGAGATGCGCGCCCTGTTCGCCGAGACCTTCGCCCAGCGCACGCAGGCCGAGTGGGTCGAGCTCTTCGAGGGCACCGACGCCTGCGTCGCGGGGATCATCCCGATGAGCGAGGCCAAGGACCACCCGCACATGAAGGCTCGTGAGGTCTTCGTCGAGCACCACGGCGTCGTCCAGCCGCAGCCGGCGCCCCGCTTCTCCCGCACCCCGGCGACCCTCGACCTGCCGCCCTCGGAGAAGGCAGGCATCCACACCCGCGCGGCGCTCGCCGCCTGGGGCATCGCCGACGTCGACGGGCTGATCGAGCGCGGGGCCGCGGTCCAGGCCTGAGCCGCCGCGCACCAGACTGGCCCCGTGAAGCCCTTCCTGTTCCTCGGCACCCGCGCCGAGGACCTCGCCGCCGACGGCGAGGTGGAGGCAGTCCTGCGCTTCTCCGGGCTCGCGCCCGGCGACGTACGACGGGTGCGGCTCGAGCGCGAGACGCTGACCGAGGCCGTGGGGGCTCCCGCGGAGGAGCTCGACCTGGACGCCTGGTCCGGGATCATCCTCGGCGGCGGCCCGTTCAACGTCTCCGACCCCGAGGACACCAAGGCCCCCGAGCAACGCCGGGCCGAGGCCGAGCTGCGGGTCCTCGCCGAGCGGGTCGTCGAGGCCGACGTGCCGTTCCTGGGCTGCTGCTACGGCATCGGCACCCTGGGCCGCTTGCTCGGCGGGGTGGTGGACCGCACGTACGGCGAGCCGATCGGCGCCCTGCCCGTCACCCTCACCGACGAGGGTCGCGCCGACCCGCTGCTCGGCGACCTGCCGCCGACCTTCGACGCCTTCCTCGGCCACAAGGAGGCCGTGCGCGAGCTGCCCCGCGGCGCGGTGCTGCTCGCCTCCTCGGCCACCTGCCCCGTGCAGGCCTTCCGCCTCGGCAGCCGGGTCTACGCCACCCAGTTCCACCCCGAGCTGGACGCCGACCAGCTCGTCACCCGCATCCGGGTCTACGAGCACCACGGCTACTTCGAGGCCGGCGGGGCCGACGTGCTGATCGACGCCGCCCGCGCCGCCACCGTCACCGAGCCGCCCCGGATCCTGCGGCGGTTCGTGGAGCTGTTCGCGCGGGACTGAGCCGGGTGGGGTTGGTCGAGCAGCGAGCGCCAGCGAGCGTCGTCGAGACCGCCGCACCGGTCCGGGGTCGGCGACCACAGGCAGCTCACGCGGTCTCGACGACGGCTCGCTGGCGCTCGCCTGCTCGACCACCGGGTGCTGCGGCTCGCCGGTGCTCCTCGCACCTCGACCACCGGCGGTCCGGATCTCTAATGAACATCTGTCAATAGGGCCGGATCTCGGCTACCTTCGTGCCCATGACCCAGACCCAGCCCGAGCACGTCGACGTCCTCGTCATCGGCGCCGGCCTCTCCGGCATCGGAGCCGCCGCCCAGCTGCGCACCCGCCACCCCGGCCGCACGGTCGCCGTCCTCGAGGCGCGCGAGCGCCTCGGCGGCACCTGGGACCTCTTCCGCTACCCCGGCATCCGCAGCGACTCCGACATGTTCACCTTCGGCTACCGCTGGCGCCCCTGGCCCAGCGACACCTCCCTCGCCGACGGCCAGCTGATCCTCGACTACCTCCGCACCGTCGCGGAGGAGTACGCCGTGGACGAGCTGATCCGCTACGAGCACAAGGTCACCGCGGCCAGCTGGAGCAGCCAGGCGCAGCAGTGGACCGTCACGGTCGAGACGCCGGACGGCACGAAGGAGCTCACCACCGGCCTGCTCTGGGGCTGCTCGGGCTACTACGACTACGAGACCGGCCACGCACCGCACTTCCCCGGCCAGGAGCGGTTCGCCGGCGAGATCGTGCACCCGCAGTTCTGGCCCGAGGACCTCGACTACGCGGGCAAGAAGGTCGTGGTCATCGGCTCGGGCGCCACCGCGATCACGCTGATCCCCGCGATGGCCGACCAGACCGAGCACATCACGATGCTCCAGCGCTCCCCGACGTACGTGCTGAACCGGCCGGCGCGCGACCCGCTCGCGCGCAAGCTGGCGAAGCTGCCGGAGTCGGTGCGCTACCCGATCGTGCGGTGGTCCAACATCCTCATGCAGGTCGGCTCCTACCAGGCGTTCCAGAAGTTCCCGGGCTGGGCGCGGGGCTACATCCGCAGCCAGACGGAGAAGCTGCTGCCCGAGGGCGTCGACGTCGACACGCACTTCAAGCCGGCCTACGACCCGTGGGACCAGCGGCTGTGCGTCGTGCCGAGCGCCGACCTGTTCAAGGCGCTCCGGCGCGGGCAGGCCAGCATCGTCACCGACACGATCGAGACCTTCGACGAGACCGGCATCGTGCTGACCTCCGGCGAGCACCTCGACGCCGACATCATCGTCACCGCCACCGGGCTGAAGATGAAGCCCTTCGGCGGGCTGCCGCTGACCGTCGACGGCGCCGAGGTCAAGCTGCACGACACGATGGCCTACAAGGCGCTGATGCTCTCCGACGTGCCGAACTTCGTCTTCACCATCGGCTACACCAACGCCTCCTGGACGCTCAAGGCCGACCTGGTGGCCGACTACGTCTGCCGGATGCTCGAGCACCTCGACAGGACGGGCCGCAAGGTCTTCGTGCCGCGGCGCGACGAGAGCGTGGGTGAGCGGCCGTTCATGGACTTCCAGTCCGGCTACGTCCTGCGTGCGCTCGACGACCTGCCCGTCCAGGGCGACCGGGCGCCGTGGCTGCTCAAGCAGAACTACCTGGTCGACGTCCGCAGCATCCGCCGCGCCCCCCTCGAGGACGGGGTGCTCGAGCTCGTGTGAGTGCCCGCACCTCCGGGCACCCGCGCGGGTGAGATAACCCGACGTGGCCCCGGGAAGGGTCAGGTGGACCGAACACACACCAGACGCACGGAGGTGCACGCATGGGACTCGGTGACAAGATCTCGAACAAGACCGAAGAGCTCAAGGGCCAGGGCAAGGAGTCCGTCGGTGACGCCACCGGCAACGACGACCTGAAGGCCGAGGGCAAGGCCGACCAGGCCTCGGGCAAGGTCAAGGGCGCCGTCGAGGACGTGAAGGACGCCGGCAAGAAGCTCAAGGACGGCCTCACGTCCTGACGTGACGTCGACCACGTCACCTCATGGCGAATAGGACCACCGGGCTGCTCCCCGTACATTGGGGAGCAGCCCGTTCCGGTCTCGCCCCGGGCTCACGAGTCGGCCGCCGTGCCGCTCCCCTCCCACATGGGAGGCACGTCCGCCCCAGATCGATGGCGGACGCACTGGTGGGACACCCTGCAGTAAGAGATCCCTTGACCAACGCATCGTTCGCCGACCTCGGCGTGCCCGCAGACCTCGTCCGCGTCCTCGCGGACCTCGACATCACCACCCCCACCCCGATCCAGGCAGCGACGCTGCCCGACTCGCTGGCCGGACGCGACGTCCTCGGCCGCGGTCGCACCGGCTCGGGCAAGACCTTCGCCTTCCTCCTGCCCCTCGTCGCCCGCCTCTCCGGTGGTACGCCGGCAGCCTCGAGCCGCCCGCGCGCGCTCGTCCTGGTGCCCACCCGTGAGCTGGCACAGCAGGTCCAGGAGTCCCTGGCCCCGCTGGCCAAGGCCGCGGGCCTCACCTCCCGCACCGTCTTCGGCGGTGTCGGCCAGGGCCCCCAGGTGCAGTCGCTGCGCCAGGGCGTCGACGTCCTCATCGCCTGCCCCGGCCGGCTCGAGGACCTCATCAAGCAGGGCCACTGCCGCCTGGACCGGATCGAGATCGCGATCCTCGACGAGGCCGACCACATGGCCGACCTCGGGTTCCTGCCGGCCGTGCGCCGCCTGCTGACCGCCACCCCCAAGGGCGGCCAGCGACTGCTCTTCTCCGCCACCCTCGACAAGGCCGTCGACGTGCTGGTGCGCCAGTTCCTCGACCAGCCCGTCACCCACGAGGCCGACTCCCCGCAGTCGCCGGTCAAGCAGATGGACCACCACGTCCTGCGCCTGGCCCGCGAGCACCGCCTGCCCACGCTGGTCGACCTGACCAGCGCCCCGGGGCGCACGGTCGTGTTCACCCGCACCAAGCACGGCGCCAAGGCGCTGACCCGCCAGCTCAACAGCGCGGGCGTGCCCGCCGTGGAGCTGCACGGCAACCTCGGCCAGGGTGCCCGCACCCGCAACATGGAGGCCTTCCACTCCGGTGCCGCCAGCACCCTGGTGGCCACCGACATCGCGGCCCGCGGCATCCACGTCGACGACGTCGCCCTCGTGGTGCACGCCGACCCGCCGGCCGAGCACAAGGCCTACCTCCACCGCTCGGGCCGTACCGCCCGTGCCGGTTCCGCCGGCACGGTCGTCACCCTGAGCACTCCCGACCAGGACCGCGACGTGCGGGACCTGGCTCGTGCGGCCGGCATCAAGCCCCGCATCACCGTCCTCGACGGCCCGGGTCACCCGGTCCTCACCGAGCTCGCCCCGGGCGAGCGCACCCTGGTCCCGGGCGGCCTGACCCTCACGGCGCCGCAGCCCTCGGGCCAGCAGCGCGGCGGCGGCTCCGGCGGCAACGGCGGCGGCTCGCGTCGTCGCCGCGGCGGCAAGGGTGGTGGCGGTCAGGGCGCCTCGAGCCGCGGCTCGTCCTCGCGCTCGGGCGGCAAGCCGTCGCAGGGGTCGGGCCAGGGCCCGGGTCAGAAGTCGTCCGGGTCGTCCCAGAAGTCGTCGGCCGGGGCCCGCTCCGGTCGCCGTCCCGCCGCCGCTGGGGCCGGGTCCTCCCGCCACAGCGCCGCGTCGTTCAGCTCCAAGGCCCGCTGAGGGGGTAGCCGCTGATGAGGTCGCAGGTGCGTCGGGCGTTGTGGGACATGGTTCCGCGCGACCATCGCGAGAGCCAGGAGGCACTGCGACGGCGCCAGCTCGTCGTCCTCGGCTTCGTGCTGGTCGGGGCCGTGGTGCTCGGGTTCTCCCTGCGCACCGAGCCCGGCTCGACCCAGTTCTACGTCTTCACCCTGGCCATGGCCGGGCTGTGGACCGTCGGCGCCTTCGTCTCCGGCCCCCTGCACCTGGGCCGCATCGCCCTGCGCGACGACTACGTCAGGCCCGTCCTCACCCCGTTCGTGGTGGGGGCGGTCCTGGTCGGCGTCTTCACCGCGGGCGGCCTGCTCGTGCGCTCGCTGTCCTTCCTGGACCCGCTCACCGCCCAGATCCGCGACGTCCTCGCCTACACCAGCGAGAGCAACCTGTGGGTGCTCGGCCTCATCACCGCCGTCAACGGCATCGCCGAGGAGCTCTTCTTCCGCGGCGGTGCGTACGCCGCGGTCACCAAGCACCCGGTCTACGTCACGACCATCGCGTACGCCGTGGCGACCGCCGCCACCGGCAACATCATGCTGAGCTTCGCCGCCGTGCTCCTCGGGCTCGTGGTCGGCCTGGAGCGCCGGGCCTCCGGCGGCATCCTCGCGCCGATCATCACGCACCTGACCTGGTCGCTGTCGATGCTCGTGATCCTGCCGCTGATCTTCCTCTGACATCGACCCGCACCGCACCCACCACCGAGGCCGGGTCGGCGCCGCCGACGGGGCGCACGGGAGGAGGGGTCGGGACACTGCCCCGGAGGAGGGTGGATGGGCCTGGCCGTCCACCCGTGAGGGACGAGCGGGAGGACTGGTTCCGACGAAGGGGCAGTGTCCCGACCGCTCCTCCCGGGTGCCCCACCTACTGCGGTGCCGACTCGGCCGACCCCGACCAAGCTCAGTCCTCGGCGATCGCCTGGCGCACGGCCTGCGCGTAGGTCATCGGCTCACCCGGCACCACGTCGCGGATGGAGAAGTCGGTCTGCACCACCTCGGTGCCCATCGACTCGATCAGGTTCCCGGCGGTGGTGGCGTCGACGCCCGTGACCAGCTTGATCCACCACTCCGAGAGCATCGGGGTGCCGATCGGCACCTGCAGGATCGGGACCCGGCGCCCGTGCATGACCTCGGCCGCGCCCTGCAGCATCCCCTTGTAGGAGAGCTGGTCCGCGCCGCCGATCTCGAAGACCCGGTCCTTGGCGTCGTCGTTGCCGGTGACGCCGACGAGGTAGCGGATCACGTCGTCCACGGCGATCGGCTGGGTGCGGGTGCCGGCCCAGCGGGGCACGACCATGACGGGCAGGTTCTTGACCAGCTCACGGGTCATCTCCCACGAGATGCCGCCCGAGCCGACGACGATCGCGGCGCGCAGCACCGTGACGGGGACCCCGGCCTCGCCGAGCAGCTTCTCGACCTCGCGGCGTGAGCGCAGGTGCGGCGAGAGGTCCTCCCCGTCCTTGCCCAAGCCGCCGAGGTAGACGATCTGCCCCGCGCCCTGGGCAGCCGCGGCCGCCCCGAAGGCCTTCGCCGCCTCGGCGTCCTTGCGCTCGAAGTCGTTGTCGTCGAGGGAGTGGACGAGGTAGATCGCGACGTCGACGCCCTCCAGCGGCTCGGCCAGCGAGCCGGGGTCGAAGACGTCGCCGCCGACGGGGGTACCGGGGCCGTCGTACGACTCCGGGCGCCGGGTCATGGCGCGCACGTCGTGGCCAGCCTCGATCAGTGCGGGCACGAGGCGGCGACCGATGAAGCCGGTGGCACCGGTGACCAGGACGGTGAGGCTCATGCGTCCAGACTAGGGAGTCGGCGCCGGCGTACGACACACCCGTCCTAGGGTGCCGATGCCTGCTTGCCCGGGTCCGGACGGCCGCGCTCGGCACGCGCGCGGATCTGCTCGCGCCGCGTCTCGTCCATCGCCTGCTCGTACGCCGCGACCAGGCTGGCGATGGAGAGCGGCTTGATCCGCTCCACGACCTCGCGGATCGTCTCGGCCGAGGCGCCGGCCTCCTTGTACGCCGGCCACACCTGCGTCAGGAACAGCTCGTTCAGCTCCTCGGCCACCTGGCGGCCGTGGCGGGAGTAGACCTCGGCCGCGGCCACGGCGGCCTCGGTGGGGAAGCCGAGCTCGAGCAGCCCGACCCCCACGGCCAGCTGGGTCGGGGTCACCGACCAGGCGCCGCGCCGCCCCTCGGCGGGGCGGATGATGCGCAGCGCCTGCAGCAGGCGCAGGGCGTCGGCGTCCAGGTCGCGACCGGCGCGCGCGACCAGCTCGGCGGTGGTCATCTCGACGGTGGCCTCGGCCTGCCACGGCGCGAGCATCGTGCGGTGCAGGGCGATCTGCTCGGGGGTGGCGTCCTCGGGCACGGCGGCGAGGTACTTCTCGATCGCCGACAGCGTGAAGCCGTGGCTCTGCAGCTCGCGGACCAGCTCGAGCCGGGAGACGTGGTCGGGGGTGTAGTAGCCCGAGCGACCGCGCCGGATCGGCGGCGGCACCAGGCCCTTGGTCGTGTAGAAGCGCACGTTGCGCACGCTCATGCCGACCCGGGTCGTGAGGTCCTCGAGGGTCAGCAGCTCCTCGGGCTTGGCCGCAGGCCGCTCCGATGTGTCCGCCATCACACCTCCTGTCCGGTCCGCTCCTTGACGACGGTGACAGTATCGGTGTCACAATCGACGCACAACGTACTGCAACCCCCGAGGACGGTCATGGCTGAAGCATTCGTGTACGACCACATCCGCACGCCGCGCGGCAAGGGCAAGGCGGCGGGCTCGCTGCACGAGGTCAAGCCGGTCGACCTGGTGGTCGGCCTGCTCGACGAGATCAAGGTGCGCAACCCCGGGCTGGACCCGGCCCGCGTCGACGACATCGTGCTGGGCGTCGTGACCCCGGTCGGCGAGCAGGGTGGCGACATCGCCAAGACCGCCGCGCTGGCCGCCGGCTACCCCGACACCGTCGCCGGCGTGCAGCTGAACCGCTTCTGCGCCTCCGGCCTCGAGGCCGTCAACCAGGCCGCCGGTCGCATCCGCGGCGGCATGGAGGACCTGATCTTCGCCGGTGGCGTGGAGTCGATGTCCAACGTGCCGATGGGCTCCGACGGCGGCGCCTGGGCCCAGGACCCCGCCACCGCGCTCAAGGCCGGGTTCGTCCCGCAGGGCATCGGTGCCGACCTGATCGCCACCATCGAGGGCTGGAGCCGCGAGGACGTCGACGCCTTCGCCGCCGAGTCCAATCACCGCGCCGCCAAGGCGTGGGCCAACGGCTACTTCGCCGACTCCGTCATCCCGGTCAAGGACATCAACGGCGTCACGGTCCTCGACCACGACGAGCTGATCCGCCCCGACACGAGCGTCGAGGGCCTGGCCGGCCTCAAGCCCTCCTTCGCCCAGATCGGCGCCGACGCCGGCTTCGACGACGTGGCGCTGGAGAAGTACCACTGGATCGAGAAGATCAACCACGTCCACCACGCCGGCAACTCCTCCGGCATCGTCGACGGTGCGGCCCTCATGGCCATCGGCACCGAGCAGGTCGGCAAGGACCTCGGCCTGACCCCGCGCGCGCGGATCGTCTCCATGGCCGTCTCGGGCGCCGACCCGACGATCATGCTCACCGGTCCCGCCCCGGCCGCCCGCAAGGCGCTGGCCAAGGCCGGCCTCGAGACCAAGGACATCGACCTGTTCGAGATCAACGAGGCGTTCGCCGCGGTCGCCATGCGCTTCATGCGCGACATGGGCATCTCCGACGAGATCACCAACGTCAACGGCGGCGCCATCGCCATGGGCCACCCCCTCGGCGCCACCGGCGCGATGATCCTCGGCACGCTCATCGACGAGCTGCAGCGCCGCGACCTCAAGCGCGGCCTGGCCACGCTCTGCGTCGGCGGCGGCATGGGTATTGCCACGATCGTGGAAGTGGTCTGAGCGGCGGAGCCGCCAGACCACGACTCGATCGTGGCAATGATGGTGGTCGAGCGAGCGGCGCGACTGAGGAACGAAGTCGCGACCCGCGTGTCGAGACCCCGTGACGTACGCGCCGACGGCAACCACGGCCGCGCCGTACCCCAAGACGATCTTCAGACCTGAGACAGGAACCCACAGAACACATGAGCGCCACCGAGACCCAGACCGCCGTCCACTACGAGAAGGACGCCGACGGCATCGTCACCCTCACCCTGGACGACCCCACCGCGTCGGCCAACACCATGAACGACCTCTACCGCGAGTCGATCAACGCCGCGATCGACCGCCTCTACGACGAGCTGGCCGCCGACGAGTCACAGGTCTTGGGCGTCGTGATCGCCTCGGCGAAGAAGACCTTCTTCGCCGGCGGCAACCTCAAGGGCATGGTCCAGGCCGGCCCGGCCGACGCCGAGGACGTCTTCCGGATGGCCGAGGACGTCAAGGCCGGCCTGCGCCGCCTGGAGAAGCTGCCCAAGCCCGTCGTGGCCGCGATCAACGGCGCCGCGCTCGGTGGCGGCCTCGAGATCACCCTGGCCTGCAACCGCCGCGTCTGCGTCGACGACCGCTCGGTCAAGCTCGGCCTCCCCGAGGTCAGCCTGGGCCTGCTGCCCGGCGGCGGCGGCGTCACCCGCATCGTGCGGATGTTCGGGCTGCAGGACGGCCTGATGAGCGTGCTGCTCGAGGGCAAGCAGTTCAGCCCCCAGCAGGCGCTGGAGAAGGGCCTGGTCGACGAGCTGGTCGCCACCCGCGAGGAGCTCGTGCCGGCCGCCAAGAAGTGGATCCTCGAGAACCCCGACAAGCACCAGAACCCCTGGGACGCCCCCGGCTACAAGATGCCCGGTGGCTCGCCGAAGTCCCCGGCCCTGGCCGGCTTCCTGCCCGCGTTCCCCGCGCTGCTGCGCAAGCAGACCAAGGGCGCGGTCTACCCCGCCGCACGGGCGATCCTCTCGGCCGCGGTCGAGGGCGCCAGTCGTGACTTCGACACCGCCTCGCGGATCGAGTCGCGCTACCTGACGAACCTGATCGTCAACCAGGGCTCGAAGAACATGATCCAGGCGTTCTTCTTCGACCTGCAGGCGATCAACGCCGGCAAGCTGCGCCCCCAGGGCATCGAGCCCTGGAAGGCCACGAAGGTCGCCGTCCTCGGCGCCGGGATGATGGGTGCGGGCATCGCCTACTCCTGCGCCCGCGCCGGCATGGAGGTCGTGCTGAAGGACGTCTCCGCCGAGGCCGCCGCCCGCGGCAAGGCCTACTCGGAGAAGATCAACGAGAAGGCCGTCTCGCGCGGCAAGCTCACGCAGGAGAAGTCCGACGAGCTGCTCGGCCGGATCACCCCGACCGACGACTACGCCGACCTGGCCGGCTGCGACCTGGTCATCGAGGCCGTCTTCGAGGACCCGTCCCTGAAGCACCAGGTCTTCGCCGAGGCCGCCAAGCACGTCAACCCCGACGCGCTGCTGTGCTCCAACACCTCGACGCTGCCGATCACCGAGCTCGCCGAGGGCGTGGACCGCCCCGCCGACTTCATCGGCCTGCACTTCTTCTCCCCCGTGGACAAGATGCCGCTGGTCGAGATCATCAAGGGCAAGGCGACCTCCGACGAGGCGCTGGCCAAGGCCTACGACGTGGTCCAGCAGATCAAGAAGACCCCGATCGTGGTCAACGACAGCCGCGGCTTCTACACCTCGCGGGTCATCGGCACGATGGTCAACGAGGGTCTGGCGATGCTGGCCGAGGGCGCTGCGCCGTACTCCATCGAGCGCGCCGCGACCCAGGCCGGCTACCCCGTCGGCCCGCTGCAGCTGACCGACGAGCTCAACATGGAGCTGATGTCCAAGATCGCCAAGGCGACCAAGGACGCGGCCGAGCGCGACGGCGGCACCTACGAGCCGCACCCGGGCTCGCTGGTCGTGGAGAAGATGATCGAGCTCGAGCGCCCCTCGCGGCTCAAGGGCGCGGGCTTCTTCGACTACGTCGAGGGCAAGCGCGGCTCGATCTGGCCCGGACTGGCCGAGGTCTACCCGGTCGCCGAGCAGCAGATCCCGTTCGTCGACATGAAGGAGCGGATGCTCTTCGCCGAGGCCGTCGAGACGGCCAAGTGCTTCGAGGAGGGCGTCATCGAGTCGGCGGCCGCCGCCAACATCGGCTCGATCATGGGCATCGGCTTCCCGCCGATGACCGGTGGTGCCGCCCAGTTCATGACCGGCTACGAGGGCCCCGAGGGCACCGTCGCGGCCGGTGAGATCGGCCTCGCGGCGTTCGTGAAGCGCGCCGACGACCTGGCCGACAAGTACGGGGAGCGGTTCCGCCCCACGCAGTACCTCCGCGACCTCGCGGCGAAGGGCGAGTCCTTCCCCGCCTGATCAGGTCCCCGCAGCACCGTGCTCGAGCCGTCGCCCTCCGGGGCGGCGGCTCGAGCCGTTCCGGCTGGTGCGGAGGACTGTTCAGGAGGTCGACAGGTCGAGCAGGAGGTGCCCGGTCCCGGCTCGAGCCGGTGTCACCAGGACATAGTCGTCGGCGACGCCCTCCACCTGGACGAAGCCGTCGGCGGGCAGGTCCTGCGCCGGGAGTCCGACCCGCTGGGCCACCGCGCCGGAGGGGTCGCGCACGACCAGCTCGTCCTGCTCGACGGAGAGCTCGAAGAACGAGCCGTCGGAGGCCACGAGCGCACCGTCGGGGCGCCCCTCGGTGGTGAGGACGGTCCCGTTGCCCACCCAGCTGCGGGTCTCGGCCGCAGGCCCCTCGAGCAGGTACGTCACGGCCAGGACGCCAGGCCCGCTGCGGACCTGGAGCACCTCGCCGCGCGGGAAGGACGGCAGGTCTGCGACGGAGGAGTCCTCGAGGGAGGCCAGGACGGGGGTGCCGGTGACCTCGAAACCCGGCCCGAACGGAGCCGGGCACTCCGCCAGCCAGACGGCCACGTCGCCCGCCACGCCGCAGACGACGCCGGCCCGGGAGACCAGGACCTCACCGGTGCGGGGGTCCACGACGTCGCCACCCAGGACGATCCGCTCGTCGCGGATGGACAGGTCGCACGCCGCGGTCGCGTCCCAGAGCTCGCTGCCGTCCACGAGGTCGAGGGCCACGATGCGGCTGCGCCCGCTCTGGCACGTGAAGCGTGGGTCCTCGCGCACGAGCAGCGTGTCGTCGGCCGCGCCCACCACCGTGGTGTGGAGCTGCCGCCGGCTCTCCCAGGTCCAGGCTCGGGAGCCGTCCGCCACGTCGAGCCCCAGGATGATGCCGTTGCTGACGCGCAGCGCCGCCGCGGCGTCGGTCCCGGTGCCGGCGACGACCCCTGACTCCAGACGCCCCCCGTCTCCCGCTCGAACCAGTCCTCGTCGTGCTCCCACAGCTGCTCGCCGTCGCGCGAGGTCGCGCTCAGCACGGCCGTCGTCCCGCGGGTGCCGAAGGCCACCACCGCCTGCTCCGACACCGACAGGCGCTCGATCACGTCCAGGCCCGAGTCGCGCCAGCTCCACGAGACCTCGCCGAGCACGGGCGCCACGCTGCCGTTCGCGCTGCCGGGGGCGGTACCGGGGTCCTCGCCCTCCTGTCCGGAGCAGCCACCGAGCAGGACCAGGGACGCGAGAGCGGGGAGCGCGAGAGTGCGGAGGGCGGCGGGGGCGCGCCGAGAGGCGCGCTTCACCACGGGGTCACGCCGGGACGGGAGATGTGCGGCGGTCGTCCGCCGGGCCGCTGCGGGGTCTCGGGGGCGTCCGGATGGTCGCTGCCACCCTGCTCCAGCAGAGCGCGCTCCGCCTCGGCCGCCAACTCCTCGACCGTGCCTGGCAGCGAGCTGTAGTCGCCCCGCGTCGTCATGCGCGCCTCCTGCCCTCGGGGGTGTCGCCGGAAACACCGGTTGACGCCCGCAGCGCGAGGGGAGCGGTCACCATGGGTCCGTGGACGGGACAGGCGGGGAGCGGGCGCTGGTCGAGGTGCGGGACCTGCACGTCCGCTTCGGGGAGGTCGAGGCCGTCGCAGGCGTCCACCTGACGGCGTACGCCGGCCGGGCGACGGCGCTCCTCGGCCGCAACGGGGCGGGCAAGTCGACGACGATGCGGGTGCTTGCCGGGGTGGTGCCGCCGACGTCCGGGACCGTGCTGGTCGCCGGTCACGACGTGCACCGCCACCCGCTGGCGGCCAAGCGCGCGGTGGGCTACTGCCCCGACGTCGGCGGTCTCGTGCCGCGCGCGACGCCGTGGGAGCACCTGCAGCTCGCGGCCCGGCTGCGCCGGTTGCCGTCCGGTTGGGAGGAGCGCGGGCGCGACCTGCTCGAGCGCTTCGAGCTCGGCGACGTGGCGCACCGCGTCACCGCGGGCTTCAGCCACGGCATGGGCCGACGGCTCTCGGTGGTGCTGGCCGCCCTGCACGAGCCCGAGGTGCTGCTGCTCGACGAACCCTTCGACGGGGTCGACCCGATCGGTGTCGAGGCCACCCTCGACGTGGTCGCCGACGCCCGGGCCCGCGGTGCCGCGGTGCTGGTCTCCACCCACCTGCGCGAGCTCGCCATCGCCGCCTGCTCGACGGTCTCGGTGCTGCGCGGCGGATCGCAGGTCGCCGAGCTCACCGCGGAGGAGATGGCCGGCGAGGAGGGCGCGCGTGCCTACCGCTCGCTCCTCGACTGAGCCCCGCCCCCACCGGCACCACCCCGTCACCGAGGCGGTGCGGGCGGTCGCCGACGTCGGCACGCTGGTCCGCTTCCGCGCCGCGCACGTACGCCGGCCACGCGCCTTCCGCGCCGGCCTGGTCCTCTTCGCGCTGGGCTCGCTCGCGGTGGCGATGGTCCCGTCGCTCGTGCCGGGCGCGGGGGAGGGCGATCGCGCCCGCGACGTGCTCATCGTGCTGCCGACCGCCCTGGCCGCCCTGGTGCTGGTCTCGGTCGTGGCGGCGGTCGCTTCCGGGGGCGGGCGCGAGCTGCTCGCGCGCGACCCCGCCTCGATCCACCCGGTCAGCCCCACGACCGACCACCTCGGCGCGCTGGTCCTCGCCCCGCTCAACGTCGCGTGGCTGCTGCAGTCCTGGTCGCTGCTCGGCGCGGCGGCGTACGGCACCGGGTGGGGCTGGGCGCTGCTCGCCATGCAGGTCGCGATGCTCCTGTGGCTGGTGCTGGCCACCGCCCTGGGTCAGGTCGTCGCGTGGACGCTGGAGGGGCTGCGGCGGCTGCGGTTCGGCGAGGTGGCGCTGCGGGTCGCGACCGTCGCCTCGGTGGCAGCCGTGCTGGTCCTCCAGCTGCGGGGCGACCTGGTGCCGCTGCTGGACCAGGTGCCGACCGTGCGGGTCGTCGCCACCTCCGTCGGCGGGCCGTCCTGGGCCTGGGCCGGGTTGGTCGGGACCCTGGCCGGCCTGGCCCTGGCCGCCGTCGTGCTCGGGGCGGTCCCGGCCCACCTCGCCACCCGGCGGGTGCCGCACGACGAGCTGCGCGTGGAGTCCGGCTCCTACCGCGCCCGCCGGCTGCCCCGCACCGACCTCGCCGTGCTCGTGCGCACCGACCGCGCCTCGGTCTGGCGTGCCGTCCCGATGCGCCGCGGCCTCGCGGTGCTCGCCGTCGGCCCCGGTGTCATCGCGCTGCTCGGTGCCCTGCCGTGGGCGCAGCTGATCATCCTGCCCGGGCTGGTGGCCTCCGGCGGCGCGCTGCTCTTCGGGGTCAACGCGTGGTGCCTCGACGGCCGGGGCGGGCTGTGGCGCGAGAGCCTGCCGGTCGGCCCCGGCACGGTCTTCGCCGCGCGCGCCTGGGTGCTGGCAGAGTTCCTGCTCGTCGCCTCGCTGGTGACCGTCGTCCTGGGGGCACTGCGCGCCGGCGTACCCACTGCCTCCGAGGTCACCGCCCTCGTCGCCATGCTGGCCGTCGTCACCGTCCAGGTGGTCGCGGCCGCCATGCGCTGGTCGCTCGCCCACCCGTACGCCGTCGACCTCCGCTCCGCCCGCGCCACCCCCGCCCCGCCGCTGATGATGGTCGGCTACTCCAGCCGCCTCGCGCTCTCCACCACCCTCACCGGGCTGGTGTTCTCGGCCCTCGCCCGCCTCGACGACCCCCTCGCCGCCGTGCTCGTGGCCGTGCCCTTCCTCTGCTGGTCCGGCCTCCGGCTCGCCCGCGCGCACACCCGCTGGACCACCCCCACCGAGCGGGCCCGGGTGGTCGTGACCACCGCCGCCTGAGGCGCGGCGAGGTCGGGGGTGGTCGAGCTGACCCGATCTGGAGGTCCTGGCCTGAACCAGGTTCGGTGCAGGACCTCCACATCGGGTCACTGCGGGCGGCCCCTGGACCGTCCACAGCCCAGCCCTGTGGCTGAGGGGTGCACACCCGGGACGTGCGGCGCGCCGCGGAGCTGTCTGCGAGGACAGGCTGGGTCCGTGGACTCCCTCCTGCGACTCCAGCGCCGGCAGGCGGGCGTCGTGTCGCGCGGCCAGGCCCTGTCAGCCGGACTCGATGCCGTCTTCGTGGAGCGGATGCTGCGCCGGCGGGAGTGGGTGCGGGTGCACGACGGTGTCTACGTCGACCACACCGGCCCGCTGTCGCAGCGGCAGCGCGAGTGGGCTGCGCTGCTCCGCTACCCGGGTTCGGTGCTCTCCGCTCAGGCCGCCCTGTCCGCGGCAGGGCTGCAGGTTGATGGCCGCCCACGGCGCGTCGACCTGGCGGTGCAGCACGGGCGCCGTGTCGCGCGGACCCCGGGGATCGCGGTGACGCAGCTGCGCTGCTTCGAGTCGGCAGCGCTGCTCGAGGCCTCGCCGCCCCGGCTGCGGGTCGAGCACGCCGCCCTGCTGGTCGCGTCTACCGCGGCCGGGGAGGACGCAGCGGTGGCAGCCATCGCCGACGTGGTCCGTGAGGGAGCCACCACGACGGACCGACTGCTCGGTGCCCTGGCCGCCCATCCCAGGCTGCCGCGTCGCGCGCTGCTCCGCGAGGTGCTGGCCGACGTGGCCGCGGGGGCACAGTCCCCGCTGGAGCGCCGCTACCTGCGCGACGTGGAGCGCGCGCACGGGCTGCCGCGGGGCGAGCGCCAGGTGCGCGAGGTCGCGCGCGTTGTCGAGGGCGAGGTCCTGCGGTGGGTGGTGCGCGACGTGAGGTATCGCGGCCAGCGCGTGCTCATGGAGCTCGACGGCCGGCTCGGACACACCGCCGCGCTGGACCGGTGGGACGACCTCCAGCGTGACCTCGACGCAGCGGTCAACGGGGACATGAGCCTCCGCGCCGGGTGGCAGCAGGTCCTCGACCGCTGTCGCCTGGCCTCGGTGGTCGGGCGCGTCCTGCAGGCGCGCGGATGGGCGGGTACGCCGGTGCCGTGCCGCTCCGACGCCTGCGTGGTCAGATCGGAGGCCGCGGCGTAGGACGGATGCTCCCGGTGAGACGTGCTCTTCTCAGGCAGGCGACCCGGGCACGCCGGTCGACTGCCCGATCTGGAGGTCCTGGCCTGAACCTGCTTCGGTGCAGGACCTCCACATCGCCGAGGACACCTCGACCGACCGGGCGTCCCGTTGAGCCGGGGCTTCGAGACGGTTGCTGCGCAACCTCCTCAACCGCCGGCTCGACCTCGGCGGCAGGCGCGGCACCAGCCGTCGGCTCGACCTCGGCCGCCGCGACCCGAGATGTGACGCAGCCCTCGCACCAGACCGAGCGCCCGGTAGGTTCGCGCCCATGGACTTCGCACCCTCTCCCCGGGCCGCCGACCTCACCGAGCGGACCCGCGCGTTCATCGCCGAGGTCGTCGCCCCGGCCGAGGAGCAGTACCTCGCCGACCTGGCCGAGCAGCGGCGTACCGGTGACCCGTGGCAGCCGCTGCCGGTCATCGAGGAGCTCAAGGCCGAGGCGAAGGCGCGCGGGTTGTGGAACCTGTGGATCCCGAAGGACCACGCGGGGGAGTACGCCGCGAGGTTCGGCGTCGACGGGGGCGAGGGGCTCACGAACGTCGACTACGCCCCGGTCGCCGAGGCCACGGGCGGCAGCCACCTCGCGCCGCTGGTGATGAACTGCAACGCGCCGGACACCGGCAACATGGAGGTGCTGCTGAAGTACGGCACCGAGGAGCAGCGCAAGCAGTGGCTCGAGCCGCTGCTGGCCGGCGAGATCCGCTCGGCGTTCGCGATGACCGAGCCCGACGTCGCGAGCAGCGACGCCACCAACATGGCCGCGACCGCCGTCGTGCACGGCGACGAGGTCGTCATCAACGGCCGCAAGTGGTGGTCGACGGGCGTGGGCCACCCCGACTGCAAGGTCGCGGTCTTCATGGGCCTGCGCGACACCCCGGAGAACCTCGAGAACGAGCCCGGCATCGACCGCCACCACCGCCACACGATGGTGCTCGTGCCGCTGGACGCGCCCGGCGTGAAGATTGAGCGGCTGCTGCCGACGATGGGGATGTACGACGAGCCGATCGGCCACGGCGAGGTCTCCTTCACCGACGTGCGGGTGCCGGTCTCCAACCTGCTGCTCGGCCCCGGCGAGGCGTTCGCGATCGCCCAGGGCCGGCTCGGCCCCGGCCGCATCCACCACTGCATGCGCCTCATCGGCCTGGCCGAGATGGCGCTCGAGCGCGCCTGCCGCCGCGGCCTGGACCGGGTCGCCTTCGGCAAGCCGCTGGCCAACCTCGGCGGTAACCGTGAGCGGATCGCCGACGCCCGGATCGCGATCGAGCAGGCCCGCCTGCTGGTGCTCAACGCTGCCTGGAAGCTCGACGTCGGCGGCCCGCTCAACGCGCTCTCCGAGGTCTCCCAGATCAAGGTCGCGGTGCCGCGGATGGCCCTGCAGGTCATCGACTTCGCCATGCAGATCCACGGCGGCGGCGGCATGTCCGACGACCACCCGCTGGCCGGCGCCTGGACCGGCGCCCGCGCGCTCCGCCTGGCCGACGGCCCCGACGAGGTGCACCAGGGCGTCGTCGCCCGCCTCGAGCTCGGCAAGTACGGCGCCCGCCGATGAGCGAGCAGGACGGACCGCTCCGCGTCCTGGTCACCGGCGCCGCGTCCGGCCTCGGCGCCGCGCTGGCCGAGGCCTTCGAGGCCCGGGGCGACCGGGTCCTGCGCACCGACGTCTCCTACGCAGGGGACGGCGACGGCTTCCAGCTCGACATCACGAAGGACGAGGACTGGGCCGCGGCCCTGGCCCACGTCGAGCAGACCTGGGGCGGCCTGGACGTGCTGGTCAACAACGCCGGCGTCGCGGGCGGGGGGCGGCTCGACGTCGCCACGCTCGAGGAGTGGCAGTGGATCTTCGACATCAACCTCTTCGGGATGGTGCGCGGCATCCGCGCGTTCACGCCGCTGATGAAGGCCCAGGGCAGCGGCCGGTTCGTCAACGTCGCCAGCCTCGCGGGGCTCGTGCACCCCGCCGGCATGGCCTCCTACAACGCGGTCAAGGCCGCCGTCGTCGCGCTCACCGAGACCGCCGGCCACGAGCTGGCCTCGCACGGCATCAGCGCGCACGCGGTCTGCCCGGGGTTCTTCCGCACCAACCTGCTGGACTCGATGCGCGGCGCGGACAAGGCCCTCGGGCACGTCGTCGGGCGCCTGGTCACCGAGTCGCCGATCTCCGCGCAGGACATCGCGGCCGCGGTGCTCGCGGGCCTGGACGCCGGCGAGGAGCTGATCGTGCCCGACGAGCCGGCCCGCGGTGCGGTCGAGCTCAAGCGCACCGACCGGGCGTCGTACGACGCCGTCATGCGGGCGCAGGCCCGCAGTCTCGACAAGCTGGCAGGAGGACAGGCGTGAGCAGCGCCGAGAACACCGCGCGCCCCGTGCGCGACGAGGACGCGTTCGACGTCGACGCGCTCACCGCGTGGCTCGCCGAGCGCGGCGAGGGCCCGGTCACCGAGGTCCAGCAGTTCCGCGGCGGCGCGTCGAACCTGACCTACCTCGTGCGGACGGAGGCGAAGGACCTCATCCTGCGCCGGCCGCCGTCGGGCAAGAAGGCCGCGGGCGCCCACGACATGGGTCGCGAGCACGGCATCCAGGCCGCGCTCGAGCCCGTCTTCCCGTACGTCGCCACGATGATCGGCCACGAGCCCGACGAGTCCGTGCTGGGCTCGGAGTTCTACGTGATGGAGAAGGTCCCCGGGCTGATCCTGCGCCAGGACCTCCCCGAGCCGCTCGCTCCCGAGGAGGCCGACGCGCTGTGCGGTCGGGTCCTCGACGTGCTGGTCGCCCTGCACTCCGTCGACGTCGCGTCGGTGCCCGAGCTGGCGGCGCTCGGCAGGGGCGAGGGGTACGTCGGGCGCCAGGTCCGCAGCTGGATCCGTCGCCTCGACGGCTCGCGCACCGAGGACACGGGCGACTGGTCCGACGTGCTGGCCTGGATCGAGGAGCACCAGCCGGCCGACGTCGGCCAGGTGCTGATCCACAACGACTACCGGCTCGACAACCTCGTGCTCGACGAGGACCTCCAGGTGCGCGCCGTGCTCGACTGGGAGCTCGCGACCGTCGGCGACCCGCTGATGGACCTGTCCTCGATGATCGCCTACTGGGTCGAGGCCGACGACGACGACCTGTTCCAGCTCTTCCGCCGGCAGCCCTCCAACGCGCCGGGCATGTGGACGCGCCGCGAGTGGGTCGACCGCTACTGCGCGCGCACCGGCCACGCCCCCAGCGAGCGGGACCTGGTCTTCTACGAGGTCTTCGGGTTGTTCCGGCTCGCGGTCATCGCCCAGCAGATCTGGTACCGCTACGTGAACAAGCAGACCACCAACGAGTCCTACGCCCTGCTCGGGCAGGTCGTGTCCTACCTCGAGCAGCGCTGCCGGCGGCTGGTGACCGAGGCCAGCACCGGCAGTGGGGCCTGATGGGGCAGCTGCTGCTGGTCCGGCACGGCCAGGCCTCCTTCGGGGCCGAGGACTACGACGTGCTGTCGGAGACCGGCTGGGAGCAGGGCCGCCGGCTCGGCGCGCACCTCGCGGCTGCCGGCGTACGCCCCACCGTGCTGCTGCGCGGCGGGATGCGGCGCCACCGCGAGACCCTCGAGGCGATGCTCGAGGGGGCCGGCTGGGCCGCGCCCGCCGGTCCTGCCGTGGAGGAGGACGCCCGCTGGGACGAGTTCGACCACCTCGGCGTCGTCGCCCGCTTCCCCGACCTCCCTGCCGACCCGTTCTCCCTGGACCGCAAGGAGTTCCAGGCGCTCTTCGAGCGGGCCACCGAGCTGTGGACCTCCGGCGGGGAGGGGTACGACGAGTCCTGGCACGACTTCGGAGCCCGCACCTCCGCCGCGCTGGCCGACGCGGTCGCGCGCAGCGGCAGCGGGCAGACGGTCGTCGTGGTGACGTCCGGAGGTGTCGTCGGCCTGGTGGCCGCCGGCCTGCTCGGGGTCTCCGGCGCCGCCCTGCCCGACACCTGGCAGCGGCTCAACACGGTCGCGGTCAACTCCGGGGTCACCCGGGTCCTCGTCGGCCCCCGCGGCACCCGGCTGCTGACCTTCAACGAGCACGAGCACCTGGCCGGGGAGCTGCTGACCTACCGCTGAGCTCGCGCGGGCAGCGCGGAGCCTGCCTCCCGTAGCGCGTGGCCGGTCGGGCCCCTCGATCCGTGCGGCCGGACCGGGCGCCGATAGCGTCGCGAGCATGCCGGCCCAGCTCTTCAACGCCGTCGTCGCGATCGGCCTCGGGACGGTCGTGTCCGTGCTGCTGTTCGTCCCGGTGGCGGCCTACCAGTACCGCCGCGACGGCGAGCTGAGCCCTCGTGACCTCACGGTCCTAGTCTCCGCGGCCGTCTACAGCGTGGCGCTGTGGACCTACACCCTGCTGCCGCTGCCCGACCGCGGGTCCTTCCGCTGCCGGGTGCCCCAGACCGAGCTGTTCGGCACGATCGAGGACATCGGCGGTCCGGCGGACGGGCTGCAGGTGCTCCTGCGCGACCCGGTCCTGCAGCAGGTGCTGCTCAACGTGCTGCTCTTCGTGCCGTTCGGCGTGCTCGTCCGGCTGGTCCTGCAGCGCGGCGTGCTCGCCTCGACCGTCGCGGGCTTCTCGGTGTCGCTGTTGATCGAGCTGACCCAGCGCACCGGTGTCTGGGGGTTCTTCGGCTGCGCCTACCGCAAGTTCGACGTCGACGACCTGCTCGTCAACACCCTCGGCGCGCTCGTCGGGGCGCTGCTCGCGCTCCCGCTGCGGGAGCAGCGCGACCAGCCCAGGCCGCTGCCCACCCGGATCACCTGGGGGCGCCGGATGGTCGGGATGGTGTGCGACGGCCTCTTCGTGCTCCTGGTCGGCGGGCTGGTCGCCGGGTTGTGGCGCGGGCTCATGCTGTTCGTTCTGGACACCAGCCCGCACCGCGACGTCCAGTGGGTACTCCAGTGGACGGTCCCGTTCGCGATCGAGGCGGTCCTCGTGCTCGGTCGCGGACGCACGTTCGGCGAGCTGGTCGTGGCGGTCACCACGCGCACCGACCGCCGTGGCTGGACCGCCCCGGCGCGGCTGCTCAAGCTCGCCGCCGGGGTCGGCCCGGTCTACCTGCTGGTCATGGTGCCGCCGCAGGTCCCCGGCCGCGAGTGGCTGCTGGCGGCCTACCTCGTCCTCACCGTCGTGGCGACGACGGTCCCCGACCACCGCGGGCTCTCGCACACGGTGGCCGGGCTGCGCCTGGAGGTGGAGGGGCGGTCCCTCAGACGAGCTTCTTCAAGATCCCCAGCGGGGCGTGCTTCATGACCACCGACAGCGGCGCCCACGGCAGCGCAGGCACGCACGCGTCGTCGACCTGCTTCTCGATCGCGGACACCATCGCCCGCACCCCCTTGTCGGTGGGGACCATGAGGGGGGTCGACTGCTGGACCTTCTCGTTCATCTCCGAGGCGATGTAGCCCGGGTAGAGCACCGTCACCTTGATCTTCTTCTGCAGCGGGGTGCCGTGCAGCTCGGTGCGGATGCCCTCGGCGAGGTGGGCGACGCCGGCCTTCGTGGCGGCGTACGTCGTCAGCGACTTGGGCATCCCGCGCATCGCCGACATCGACGAGATCATCACCAGGTGCCCGTGGCCCTGCGCGCGGAAGACCTCCATCGCGGCCTCGGTCTGCGCCAGGGCCCCGAGGAAGTTGGTGACGGCGGTCTCGCGGTTGGCGTCGGCGCGGCCGGTGCCGATCGCCGCGCCCTTGCCGAGACCGGCGTTGACGACGACGCGGTCGAGGCCGCCGAGCTCCTCGCGCAGGGCGTGCACCACCGTGTGCACGGCCTCGTGGTCGGTCACGTCGAGGGCGGTCACCGCGACGCGGCGCTCGGGGTGCGCGGCGAGGATCTCTGCGCGCAGCTCCTCCAGCCGATCGGTGCGCCGGGCGCAGAGGGCGAGGTCCTCGCCGCGGGCGGCGAGCTGGCGGGCCATCTCGGCGCCCAGGCCGGAGCTGGCGCCGGTGATCAGGGTCGTGGTCATGGGGACAGTCTCGCTGCGGCGTACGACATCGGGAGGCGAGCGTTCGGAACTGACGTCTCAAGGGTTCGGAACTGACGGTTCGGCGGTGCGGAACTGACGGTTCGGCGGTGGCGGTTGCATACCGGGTAGGCAGGGGGCTACGGTCGGTACATACCGGGTAGGCACTGCGATGGGCGCCGTGCTCCCGGCACCTCGGGAGGAGCCGACCGTGTCGGTCAAGCACGCGCTGCTGTCCCTGCTGGAGCAGGAGCCGATGTACGGCTACCAGCTGCGGCAGGAGTTCGAGAGCCGTACCGGCGGCACCTGGCCGCTCAACGTCGGGCAGGTCTACACGACCCTGACCCGGCTCGAGCGCGACGGGCTGGTCGAGGCCGCCGGCGAGGACGAGGACGGCCACGAGCGCTGGCGGCTCACCGAGAGCGGTCACGAGGAGGTCGCGACCTGGTTCACGACGCCGGTCGCCCGCACCCAGCCGCCGCGCGACGAGCTGGCGATCAAGCTGGCGCTCGCGGTCACCGTGCCCGGCGTCGACGTCGGCACCCTGATCCAGCGCCAGCGCAGCGCCTCGATGACCGCGCTGCAGGACTACACCCGGCTCAAGCGCCAGGCCGGTGCCGAGACGAGCCCCGCGCGCGCCGACCTGGCCTGGGGCCTGGTGCTCGACTCGCTGGTCTTCGCCGCCGAGGCCGAGATCCGCTGGCTGGACCACTGCGAGACCCGACTGCGCCGCGCTGCCGTGCAGGACGCCGGGACGACCACTGCCGCGCGCTCCGCTCCGACCTCCGAGATGGCCCCGGCCTCCGCGTCGGTCGACCGCCGGAAGGGAGCACGCCGATGAGACCCCGCGCCCTGCCCGTGGCCCTCGTCGCCCAGCTGACCCGCAGCGAGGACCGCTGGCTGCGGCACTCCGCGGAGCGGCTGCGCGACCGCACCCGCCCGCTGCGCCGACCCGCCCCGACCGCGCTGGCCCGCCGGCCGCGCCGCAGCACGGACGAGGAGGCCGGCCGATGAGCGCCGACCTCGGCACCGCCGCCCTGCGGCTGCTCGACGTCCACCGCGTGCACGGCGAGGGCGAGGCCCAGGTGCACGCCCTGCGCGGCGTCACCTTCGCCGCTCACCCCGGCGAGCTCGTCGCGGTCATGGGCCCCTCGGGCTCGGGCAAGTCCACCCTGCTCACCATCGCCGGCGGCCTCGACGAGCCGAGCTCGGGCGTCGTCGAGGTCGAGGGCGTCGACCTGACCGCGCTGGACCGCTCCGAGCGGGCGCGCATGCGGCGTACGTCGGTGGGCTACGTCTTCCAGGGCTTCAACCTCATCCCGGCCCTCACCGCGGTTGAGAACGTCGCGCTGCCCCGGGAGCTCGACGGCGTCCGTGCCTCGCGTGCCAGGCGCGAGGCGATGCAGGCGCTGGAGGAGGTCGGCATCGCCGCGCTGGCCGACCGCTTCCCCGACGACATGTCCGGCGGTCAGCAGCAGCGCGTCGCGATCGCGCGGGCCGTCGTGGGCGAGCGCCGGCTGGTCCTGGCCGACGAACCGACCGGGGCGCTCGACAGCGAGACCGGCGAGGAGATCCTGCGGCTGCTGCGCGCCCGGTGCGACGCAGGCGCCGCCGGCGTCCTGGTCACCCACGAGGCCCGGCACGCGGCCTGGGCCGACCGGGTCGTCTTCCTGCGCGACGGCGTGGTCGTCGACGAGTCCGGCAGTGCGCCGGTCGAGGACCTGCTCGGTGCCGGACGGCTCGGATGAGCGGGCGCTTCTCGGCAGCGGTGGTCGGGTGGCGGCTCGCGCTGCGCCTGGCCGCCCGCGAAGCCCGACGCGCACGCGGGCGCAGCCTGCTGACGCTCGTGATGATCGCCCTGCCGGTCACCGCGGTCTCGATCGCCGACACCGTCTACGCCACCGCGGAGGTGTCCGGCCTCGAGGTGGTGGAGCGGCGGCTCGGGGCGGCCGAGGCGCGGGTCGACGCCGCGGACGCCAGCGGCGACGCCGTCGTCTTCCAGCTGCCCGACCCCGAGAACGGCATGGGCTGGGGCGGGGGTCGGGGTGGTGAGCCGCTGACCCTGGCCGAGGTCGAGGACCTGCTCGGCCAGCGGCCGGTTGCTCCGATCTCCGAGGGCTCGGTCCGCTACACGACGGCCCTGGGCAGCGGCGACGCGGAGGTGCTGGAGACCTCCCTCGACGACCCGCTCACCGCGGGCCTCGTCGAGCTCACGAGCGGTCGCTGGCCGACCAGCACCGACGAGGTGGTCGTCAACGGGTACCTCCTGGGACGCGAGCCGGGCGAGCAGCTCGAGCTCTCCCGCGGGATCAGCCTGGAGATCGTCGGCACCGCCGAGAGCGGCTCGACCACGGGCCGCGCCCGGGCCTACGGCCTCCCGGGGGCCTTCGACCTGGGTGAACCCTCCAGCTGGCTGGTCGGCGGCGACCCGGTCGCGTGGGCCGACGTCCGTGACCTCAACGACCTCGGCGGCGTCGTGACCTCGCGCGCCGTGCTGGCCGACCCCCCGCCGGAGTCCGCGCTCGCGCCGGAGGTCCGCTACGGGCAGGACCTGCTCGACGGGCCGCTCGTGGCCAGCCTCGTGCTGGTCGTGGTGATGGTGCTGCTCGAGGTGGTGCTCCTGGCCGGTCCGGCCTTCGCCGTCGGCGCACGCCGCCAGTCCCGGACGCTCGCGCTGGTCGCGGCCGCAGGGGGCACGCCGCGACAGGCTCGACGCGTGGTCCTCGCCTCGGGCGTGGTGCTCGGGATGCTGGCCGCCCTGCTCGGGCTGGTGCTCGGCGTGCTCGGTGGCGCCGCCGCCGTACCGTTCGCCGAACGGATCACCGACCAGCGCTTCGGCCCCTTCGACGTCCAGCCCTGGCACCTGCTCGGCGTGGCCGCCTTCGGCCTGCTGAGCGCCCTGCTGGCCGCCGCGGTCCCGGCCTGGCTGGCCTCCCGCCAGGACGTCGTCGCGGTGCTCGCCGGCCGGCGAGGGGATGCGGCGCCCTCGCGACGCTCGCCCCTGCTCGGCCTCGCGCTGCTCGGCCTCGGTGTCGCCGGGGCGGCGTACGGCGCCTCGCGCGGCACCGCGGGCGGCGGCGAGATCCCGATCGCTGCCTCGGCGATCGTCTGCGTGCTGGGGATGATCCTGCTCGTCCCGGCAGTGGTTTCGGCGGTCGCCCGGGCCTCCCGCCACCTGCCGCTCTCCCTGCGGCTGGCGGCCCGCGACGCCGCCCGGCACCGCACCCGCACCGTCCCGGCGGTGGCCGCGGTCGCCGCCACCGTCGCCGGGGTCGTAGCGCTGGGCGTGGCGATCAGCAGCGACGAGGCGGAGAACCGCGAGAGCTACACCGCGACCCTGCCCGAGGGCACGGGCCTGGTCGTCGACTACCGCAGGAACCCCGACTACGAGCAGATCGAAGCCGCCCTGGCCGACGTCGCGCCCGACCTGGCCACGCAGCGTCTGGTCGGGGTCGACCCCGAGCACGGGCGCTACACGGAGGTCTCGTTCCGCTCAGCAGGCTCCGGCGCGGGCGACCGACCGGGGGAGGTCGTGCTCTCCTCGTGGGGCGGCGCCCTGGACGCCAGCGTGCTCGTGGCCGACGAGGTGCCCGACGTACTCGTGGGTCTGGACCAGGAGCAGCGCGCCGCGGCCGACGAGGTGCTCAGCGAGGGCGGCGCGCTGGCCTTCTTCGGAGCCGGCAACGGCCTCGGGCCCGACGTCGGGGACGGCGCCGACAGTGTCAGGGAGGGAGTGGGTCGCGGGGCGGTCGTGCTGCGGGTGCGGGGGCCGGAGGGCTCCCGCCGCGTGGTGGAGGTGCCGACGTTCTTCGTGCCGGTCGAGGGCGACTACGCGCCGATCCAGGGCGTGCTGTCCACCCGCACCGCCGAGCGGCTCTCCGCCCCGGTCCACGACGCCGGCCTGGTGCTGGCGGGCCCGGTGTCGCGCGCCGTCGAGCAGGACGTCTCCGAGGTGGTGCAGGGGATGGCCGGCCAGCGGTCCAGCACCTACGTCGAGCGTGGTTACGAGCCGGGCGCCGAGACGGTGGTCGTGCAGCTGGTCCTCGGTTCCCTCGGTGCCGTCCTGATGCTCGGCGGCACCCTGACCGCCACGTTCCTCGCGCTCTCCGACGCCCGCCCCGACCTCGCCACGCTGTCGGCCGTCGGGGCCGCACCGCGCACCCGGCGCGGGGTGGCGGCGGCGTACGCCCTGGTGGTGGGTCTGGTCGGCGCGGTGCTCGGGGCGCTGGTCGGCGCCGTGCCGGGGGTGGCCATCACCTACCCGCTGACCGGTCCCGTCGACCTCGGGGCCGGCACGCCGGCAGGACCGAGCCACTACCTCGACGTGCCGTGGCTGCTCGTCCTCGGCGTCGTCGTCGGGCTGCCTCTGCTCACCGCCGTCCTCGTGGGCCTCACGGCCCGGTCCCGGCTGCCGCTGACCGCCCGGCTCGACTGAACGCGCACGTCAGCACAAAAAGACAGGGTTGACTGTTTGTTAGTCCGACCCCCAGGATGAGCGCGTGGTGACCGCAGCGACGACCCGGGTGCCCCAGGAGGAGCGCTCCCGGGCCATGCGCGCCCGGCTCCTGGAGGCGACGGTCGAGCTGCTCGTCGAGCGCGGGTTCGCGGGCACCAGCACGACGCTGGTCAGCGAGCGTGCGGGGGTGAGCCGCGGAGCGCAGCTGCACCACTTCCCGACCAAGAACGACCTGGTCGTGGCCGCGGTCGAGCACCTGACCGCCGTGCGCGGTGCGGAGCTCGAGGCGGCCGCCGCGGCGCTGCCCAGCGGTGGCGGGACCCGGGCGGTGCTGACCCTGCTCGGCGACCACTTCACCTCGCCGGTCTTCACCGCCGCGCTGGAGCTGTGGGTCGCCGCGCGCACCGACCCGGCCCTGATGGAGGCCGTGGCGCCGCTGGAGCAGAAGGTCGGCCGCGAGGTGCACCGCCTCACCGTCGAGCTGCTCGGCGCCGACGAGTCGGTGCCCGGCGTCCGCGAGCTGGTGCAGGCCACCCTCGACCTGGTCCGCGGCCTCGGTCTGGCCACCACCATCACCGACGACCGCCGCCGCCGCGAGCGGATCCTCGACCGCTGGGCCCAGGTGATCGACCAGGCCCTCGACGCCGCCCCCGGGCCGACCTCCGACGCGACCGACGCACGAGCCACCCGCGCCACCTCCGCCCATGCCACGCCCGCCACCCCCAGGGAGACGACCTGATGAGCCTGCTCGACGACCTGCTGGCCGACCTCACCGCCGAGGGCGACGCCCTGCGCGCCGTGGTGACCGGGCTGGAGCCCGACGCCTGGTCCACCCCCACGCCCGCGCCCGGGTGGACCGTCGCCCACCAGGTCGCGCACCTGGCGTGGACCGACGAGCAGGCCGTCGCCGCCGCCCGCACCACCGACCCCGAGCGCTGGCCCGACGGCAAGCAAGTGTGGGACGCGATCGTCACCGCCGCCCTGGCCGACGTCGACGGCTTCGTCGACGCGGGCGCCGAGGAGCTGGCCGCAATGCCGACCGCGGAGCTGCTGGCCCGCTGGGACCAGGGCCGTACGGCGCTGGGCGAGGCCCTCCGGGCGGTGCCGGCCGGCGCGAAGATGCCGTGGTTCGGCCCGCCGATGTCGCCGGCCAGCATGGCCACCGCGCGCTACATGGAGACGTGGGCGCACGCCCTCGACGTCTACGACGCGGTCGCGAACCCCGCGGCCGAGGGCGGCCGCCCGCTGCCGACCGACCGGATCAAGCACGTCGCGCACCTGGGCATCCGCACCCGCGACTTCGCCTACTCCGTCCACGAGCAGACCCCGCCGGCCGAGGAGTTCCGCGTGGAGCTCACCGCGCCCAGCGGCGCGGTGTGGACCTGGGGCCCCGAGGACGCCCGGCAGCGGGTCAGCGGCTCGGCGTACGACTTCTGCTGCCTGGTCACCCAGCGCGTGCACCGCGACGACACCGACCTGGTCGCCATGGGCGAGGACGCCGAGCACTGGCTCACCATCGCGCAGGCCTTCGCCGGCCCGGCCGGCGGCGGACGGGAGAAGCAGGCATGAGCGCCGAAACCGCCCGCAGCTTGCTCGTCGGCAACTGCTCCGGCTTCTACGGCGATCGCCTCTCGGCCATGCGCGAGCTGGTCGACGGCGCCCTCGAGGACGGCCGCCCGATCGACGTCATCACCGGCGACTACCTCGCCGAGCTGACCATGCTGATCCTCGGCAAGGACACGATGAAGGACCCGGGCCTGGGCTACGCCCGGACCCACCTGCGCCAGCTCGAGGACTGCCTCGGCGACGCGGTCGAGAAGGGCATCCGGATCGTCACCAACGCCGGCGGCCTCAACCCCGCCGGCCTGGCCGACAAGGTCCGCGAGCTCGCACAGGGTCTCGGGCTCGATGTCGCGGTCGCCCACGTCGAGGGTGACGACCTGCGTGCCCGCGCGCAGGAGCTGGGATTCCCGGGCGCCCTGACCGCCAACGCCTACCTCGGCGGCTTCGGCATCGCCCGCGCGCTCGACACCGGCGCCCAGGTCGTCGTCACCGGCCGGGTCACCGACGCCGCGCTCGTCGTGGGCGCGGGCGCGTCCCACTTCGGCTGGACCCCGGCCGACCACGACGCCCTCGCGGGCGCGGTCGTCGCCGGGCACGTCATCGAGTGCGGCACCCAGGCCACCGGCGGCAACTTCAGCGGCTTCCGCGCGCTGATGAAGGCCGGCATGGACCCCACGAAGCCGCTCGGCTTCCCCGTCGCGGAGCTGCACGCCGACGGCTCGAGCGTCATCACCAAGCAGGCGGGCACCGGCGGCGCGGTCACCGTCGACACCGTCACCGCGCAGCTGGTCTACGAGATCCAGTCCACGCGCTACCTCAACCCCGACGTCACCACCCACCTCGACACCGTCCGGCTCGAGCAGCTCGGCACCGACCGCGTCGGCATCTCCGGCACGGTCGGGTCGCCGCCGCCGGAGAAGCTCAAGGTTTGCGTCAACGAGCTCGGCGGCTGGCGCAACTCCATGGAGCTGGTGCTCACCGGTCTCGACGTCGAGGCCAAGGCCGACTGGGTGCGCGAGCAGGTCTCGCCGCGCCTCACCGCGCAGAGCGTCGAGTGGAGCCGCGTGACCCTCCCCGAGGCCGACGCCGACACCGAGGAGGCCGCCTCCACGCTGCTGCGCTGCACGGTGAAGGACCCCGAGCCCGGCCCGTGCGGCAAGGGGTTCACCGGCCCGCTGGTGGAGAACGCCCTGGCGTCCTACCCCGGCTTCACCATGACCACCCCGCCCAGCCAGCCCACGCCGTACGGCGTCTACCGACCGGCGTACGTCGAGCGCAGCGCCGTCGAGCACGTCGTGGTCCTGCCCGACGGCACCCGCGAGGTCGTGCCCGACCCCGAGGTGACGGCCGAGGCCGTCCACACCGCCGGGCTGCGTCCCACGCCGTTCCCGGCGCCCGCCGACACCCTCACGCGGCGGATGCCACTCGGGACCTTCGTGCACGCGCGCTCCGGCGACAAGGGCGGCGACGCCAACGTCGGGCTGTGGGTCGCCCATGACGGCTCGCCGTCGTACGACGCCCGCGTGACCTGGCTGGCCAAGCTGATGAGCCCGCGCAAGGTCCGCGAGCTCGTGCCCGAGGCGGCGGCGCTGGGCGAGGACGCCGTCGAGGTCCACATGCTGCCGAACCTCGGCGCCGTGAACATCGTGATCAAGGGGCTGCTCGGCGACGGTGTCGCGGCCTCAACCCGGTTCGACCCGCAGGCCAAGGGCCTCGGTGAGTGGATGCGCGCCCGGAGCGTGCACGTGCAGGAGGAGCTGCTGTGAACCCGTCCATCGTCAACGACTCGCCTGTCTTCGCCCTCGGGGCGGAGTTCACTCGACGAGAGATCGCCCCGCATCTCGATGCGTGGGAGGAGGAGGGCATGCTGCCACGCGACCTCCACCGCAGTGCCGCCCAGCAAGGGATCCTTGGCGTGGGATTCCCCGAGGAGTTCGGCGGTTCCGGGGGCGATCTGCAAGACACCAACGACTGCCAGGAGGGGCTGCTGACCGCCGGCGGCTCCAGCGGCGTGCTGGCGTCGCTGTTCACCCACGGGATCGCGTTGCCACACATGGTCGCGGCAGCGCAGCGGGAGGAGGGTGCGGACTGGGCGGGCTTGGTGGAGCGGTATGTCCGACCCACACTCGAGGGGCGGATGATCGGCTCCCTCGCGGTGACCGAGCCGGGCGGCGGGTCCGATGTCGCGGGAATCCGGACCACAGCCGTGCGCGACGGCGACCACTACGTGGTCAACGGCGCCAAGACCTTCATCACCTCCGGGGTGAGGGCCGACTTCGTAACGACTGCGGTGCGTACCGGTGGCCCCGGGCATGCGGGGGTCTCACTGCTCGTCGTGGAGAAGGACACGCCCGGATTCACCGTTGACCGGGCACTTCGCAAGACTGGCTGGCACTGCTCGGACACCGCCGAGCTGGCCTACGTCGACGTGCGGGTCCCCGTCGAGAACCTCGTCGGTCGCGAGAACACCGGGTTCTACCAGATCGCCGAGCAGTTCGTGGTCGAGCGGATCGGGCTCGCCGTGCACGCCTACGGGATCGCGGCTCGCGCGCTGGATCTCACCGTCGCCTACGCCCACGACCGGCACACCTTCGGCCGTCCGCTGGTGGCCAACCAGGTGGTCCGGCACAAGCTGGTCGAGATGCGACGCGAGGTCGAGGTGGCACGCGCCTACGCGCGCGATGTCGCCGGTCGCCACATCGCCGGCGAGAACGTCGTGGCTCAGGCCTGCCTGGCCAAGCAGACGGCGGTCGATGCTGCCACCAAGGTCACATACGAGGCGGTCCAGCTGCACGGAGGCACCGGTTACATGCACGGCACCGAGGTCGAGCGACATGCGCGCGACTCCCGCATCCTGCCCATCGGCGGCGGTGCCAGCGAGGTCTTGGCCGACCTCGCAGCGAAGCTGTTCGGTTACAGCCCACGCAAGAGGGTCGAACAGTGAGGATCGCCGGCCCCGATCGGTTGGCAGAGCCGGTCACCCCTGGAGGAGGCACGATGAGCATCGGACACCCCACCGGCCAGGTCACTGTCGACATCGCCGCCGCACCGCAGGAGGTGTGGGACCTGGTCAGCGACGTGACCCGGATCGGGGAGTTCTCCCCCGAGACCTTCGAGGCCCGCTGGACCCGCGGCAGCACCGGCCCCGAGGTCGGCGCGACGTTCAAGGGCCACGTCAAGCGCAACGGCGTCGGCCCGACGTACTGGTCGGCCTGCAGGGTCACGCGCTGCGAGCCGCCGACCGACACGTCCGAGGGCGTGTTCGAGTTCTCCGTCGGGACCCCCGAGGTGACCATCAACAACTGGGGCTACCGGATCGCCCCCGACGGCTCGGGCGGCTCGAAGGTCACCGAGTACTTCCGGCTCGAGACCAAGCTCCCGATGAAGATCTACTGGCTGCTGCTGGGCTGGTCGCGCGGGAAGACCAACGAGAAGGGTATGCGCACCACGATGGAGAAGATGAAGGCGGTGCTCGAGAAGTGACCGACGCACCCGTGGCTGAGACGCCCACGCGCCGCGAAGCCATGCTGGCCAAGATCGAGGCGCTCCACGCCGAGCAGGCCAAGGCCGTCGCCGGCGGCGGTGAGCGCAGCGTCGCCCGCCACCACAAGCGCGGCAAGCTGCTGCCCCGCGAACGGATTGAGCTGCTGATCGACGAGGGCTCGGCGTTCCTCGAGCTCTCGCCCCTGGCAGCCTGGGGGACGGACTTCCCCGTCGGCGCGAGCGTGGTCACCGGCATCGGTGTCGTCGAGGGGGTCGAGTGCCTGATCAGCGCCAACGACCCCTCGGTGAAGGGGGGTGCGTCGAACCCGATCACGGTGAAGAAGATCTTCCGGGCCTCCCAGATCGCCCAGGAGAACGGTCTGCCGACGATCTCGCTGGTCGAGTCCGGCGGAGCGGACCTGCCGTCGCAGAAGGAGATCTTCATCCCGGGTGGGCGCATGTTCCGCGACCTGACGCGCGCCAGCGCGCGCAAGGAGCCGACGGTCGCGCTGGTCTTCGGCAACTCCACCGCCGGCGGTGCCTACGTGCCGGGCATGAGCGACTACACGGTGATGGTCAAGGAGCGGGCCAAGGTCTTCCTCGGCGGTCCGCCGCTGGTGAAGATGGCCACGGGCGAGGAGTCCGACGACGAGAGCCTCGGCGGTGCCGAGATGCACGCGCGGACGTCCGGACTGGCTGACTACCTCGCCGAGGATGAGCTCGACGCGATCCGGATCGGGCGGCGCATCGTGGCGCGGCTCGACCGGGCCCGCAAGGACCCGGCCCCGTCGTACGCCGAGCCCGACCTCGACCCCGAGGAGCTGCTCGACCTGATCCCCAGCGACCTCAAGGAGCCGTTCGACCCGCGCGAGGTGATCGCGCGGATCGTCGACGGGGTCAGCCCGACCAACGCCGTGGCCTTCGACGAGTTCAAGCCGCTCTATGGCACCTCGCTGGTGACCGGGTGGGCCTCGATCCACGGCCAGCCGGTCGGCATCCTCGCCAACGCCCAGGGCGTGCTGTTCAGCGAGGAGGCGCAGAAGGCCACGCAGTTCGTGCAGCTGGCCAACCAGTCCGACACCCCGCTGCTGTTCCTGCACAACACCACCGGCTACATGGTCGGCAAGGAGTACGAGCAGGGCGGGATCATCAAGCACGGCGCGATGATGATCAACGCGATCTCCAACTCCACCGTGCCGCACCTGACGGTGATCATGGGTGCCTCCTACGGTGCCGGAAACTACGGCATGAACGGCCGCGCCTACGATCCACGCTTCCTCTTCACCTGGCCTTCGGCGAAGTCGGCGGTCATGGGTCCGGCGCAGCTGGCCGGCGTGCTCGAGATCGTCGCCCGCCAGTCAGCCGAGTCCAAGGGTGAGGTCTTCGACGCCGAGGGATTCAGGGCGATCAAGGAAGTCGTGGAGGCCCAGATCGAGGAGCAGTCGTTGCCGCACTTCCTCTCCGGGATGCTGTACGACGATGGCGTCATCGACCCGCGCGACACCCGAACGGTCCTGGGCATCTGCCTGTCCGTCATCCGCAACAAGCCGATCGCCGGCACCGACCGATTCGGGGTGTTCCGCCCATGAAGCGACAGATCTCGCGACTGCTCGTCGCCAACCGTGCCGAGATCGCCAGCCGGGTCTTCCGGACCTGCCGCAGCCTCGGCATCGAGACGGTGGCGATCCACTCCGACGCCGACGCGGCCCTGCCCTACGTGGCCGAGGCCGACGTCGCCGTACGCCTGCCCGGCAGCACGCCGGCCGAGACCTACCTGCGGGTCGACCGCGTCCTCGACGCGGCCCGCCGCGCCGGCGCCGACGCGATCCACCCCGGCTACGGCTTCCTGTCCGAGAACGCGGAGTTCGCCCAGGCCGTCGTCGACGCCGGCCTGACCTGGGTCGGGCCCGACCCGGCCTCGATCACCGCGATGGGCTCCAAGATCGGCGCAAAGGAGCTGATGAAGGCCGCCGGTGTGCCCGTCCTGGAGGCACCCGAGCAGCCGACCGAGGCCGACCTGCCGCTGCTGGTCAAGGCCTCCGCCGGTGGCGGCGGCCGCGGCATGCGCGTCGTGCGGTCGCTGGCCGACCTCGAGACGGAGATCGCGAAGGCACGCGAGGAGGCGGCCTCCGCCTTCGGTGACGGCACCGTGTTCGTCGAGCCGTACGTCGAGCGCGGCCGCCACGTCGAGGTGCAGGTCGTCGGCTCGGTCGTCTACGGCGACCGCGACTGCTCGATCCAGCGCCGGCACCAGAAGGTCGTCGAGGAGGCGCCCGCCCCGGGTCTGCCCGACCACGTGCGCACCGCCATGCACGAGGCGGCCCGGGCGGCCGCCGAGGCGATCGACTACCGCGGCGCCGGCACAGTGGAGTTCCTCTACGACGAGGAGACGGAGCGGTTCTTCTTCTTGGAGATGAACACCCGGCTGCAGGTCGAGCACCCGGTCACCGAGCTCGTGCACGCGGTGGACCTGGTCGCCCAGCAGCTGGCGGCGGCCGAGGGCGCACCGGCCTCGGCTGCCGGACCCGTGCAGGGGCACGCGATCGAGGTCCGGCTCTACGCCGAGGACCCGGCCGCGGACTACCAGCCGCAGTCCGGCCTCCTCACCACCTTCGAGATCCCCGGCGCGGACGGCTCCGAGCCGGGCGTGCGGGTGGACCGCGGGTTCGTCTCCGGCAGCGAGGTCTCGACCTTCTACGACGCGATGCTGGCCAAGGTCGTGGTGCACGCACCGAGCCGCGAGCAGGCCGCGCGCCAGCTCGCCGGCGTCCTGCGCCGCAGCCGGATCCACGGGCTGACCACCAACCGCGACCAGCTCGTCGCGATCCTCACCGACCCCGCGTTCCTGCGCGGCGAGGTGAGCACCGCGTTCCTCACCGACTGGGCGCCGCCGGCTCGGGAGGCCGACCGGGACGCGCCGCTCGCGGCCGCGCTGGCGATCGCCGAGGCCCACCGGGTCGCGCGCGCGGTCCAGCAGCGGATCCCGGTCGGGTTCCGCAACGTGCCGAGCCAGCCGCAGCGCACCACGTTCACGGTCGGTGACACCGAGGTCACCGCGGAGTGGTGGGGCGGTCGCGACGGCTACACGGCCGAGGACGTGCGCGTCCTGGCCGCGGCCCCGGAGACGGTCACGCTCGAGCGGGACGGCGTCGCGACGACGTACGCCTGCACGGTCACCGGCCTGCCCGGGCGCGAGGTCGTCGACGTCGACGGACCGGGCGGGCACGTCCGCCTGACCAGGGTGCCGCGGTTCGTGGACCCGGCCGACCAGGTCGCGAGCGGCTCGCTGCTGGCGCCGATGCCGGGCAGCGTGGTCAAGGTCCTTGTCGAGCAGGGGCAGCAGGTCGCCGCGGGCGACCCGGTGCTCGTGCTGGAGGCGATGAAGATGCAGCACACCGTGAGCGCACCGACCGACGGCGTGGTCACCCAGCTCGGCGTGACGACCGGTCAGCAGGTCGCCGCGGGAGAAGTCATGGCAGTGGTCGAAGCAGCAGAGGAGCAGGCATGAGCACGTTCACCGAGTCCGAGGAGCGCCAGGAGCTGCGCAAGCAGGTCGCGCGTCTGGCGAGCAAGTACGGACACGACTACTTCACCGGTCAGGCGCGTGCCGGCCAGAAGACCACGGACCTGTGGCTGGAAATCGGGAAGGCCGGTTATCTCGGCATCAACGTCCCCGAAGAGTACGGCGGCGGGGGTGGGGGTATCGGCGACCTGGCTGCTGTGTGCGAGGAGCTCGCAGCCGCCGGCTGTCCCCTGCTGCTCATGGTCGTCTCGCCGGCCATCTGCGGGACGGTGATCAGCCGGTACGGCACCGAGGCGCAGAAGCAGAAGTGGTTGCCCGGCATCTGCGACGGCACGAGCACGATGGTCTTCGCCATCACCGAGCCCGACGCCGGCACCAACACCCACAACATCGCCACCACCGCCCGCAAGGACGGCGACGGGTGGGTCCTCAACGGCCGCAAGATCTGGATCTCCGGGGTCGACGAGGCCGACAACGTCCTGATCGTCGCACGCACCGAGGACGCCAAGACCGGCAAGATCAAGCCGGTCCTGTTCGTCGTTCCAACGGACGCTCCCGGCTTCGAGTACACCGCGATCCCGATGGAGATCGTCAGCCCGGAGAGCCAGTTCCAGGTCTTCATCGACGACGTCCGGCTGCCTGCGGATGCCTTGGTGGGCGACGAGAACGGCGGGCTCGCCCAGCTGTTCGCCGGCCTCAACCCCGAGCGGATCATGGGTGCCTCGTTCAGCACCGGCCTGGCTCGCTACGCCCTGGAGCGAGCCGTGGCCTACGCCAAGGAGCGTGAGGTCTTCAACGGCCCGATCGGCGGTCACCAGGCGATCGCGCACCCCCTGGCGCAGAGCCACATCGAGATCGAGATGGCACGCCTCATGACCCAGAAGGCCGCCGCGCTCTACGACGCGGGGGACGAGTTCGCCGCCGGCGAGGCCGCGAACATGGCTAAGTACGCCGCTGCGGAGGCAGCGTGCGACACCGCGGACCGCGCGGTGCAGACGCACGGCGGCTTCGGCATCTCGCAGGAGTACGGCATGGCCGCCCTCCTCGTCGCAGCCCGGGTCGGTCGCATCGCCCCGGTCAGCCGCGAGATGGTCCTCAACTTCGTCTCGATGCACTCCCTCGGGCTGCCCAAGTCCTACTGAGGCTGCTGGGGGGTGCGGCGATACCCCGGTACCCGGGTCTCGCCGCCCTTCGGTGGTGTTGCAGTGGCCGGTATGTGCACGGACACCCGGGTAACCGGGTATCGCTGAGCCCTGAGCCGGGTCCCTACCGATACCGTCGTCCCCCGTGGGACGGATCGCGACGACGCTCGACGGTGTGCAGCGGCGCCGTCGCGTGCTGTCGGTGCCGATCGCGGTCTTCTACAAGTACGTCGACGACCAGGGTCCCTACCTCGCCGCGATCATCACCTACTACGGGTTCATCGCGATCTTCCCGCTCCTGCTGCTGGCCACCTCGATCCTCGGCTTCCTGCTGCAGGGCGACCCGCAGCTGCAGGAGGCGGTCCTCAGCTCCGCGCTGGGCCAGTTCCCGATCATCGGCGAGGAGCTGGGCCGGCCCGAAGGCCTGACCGGCTCCACGACGGCCGTGGTCGTCGGTGGTCTGACGGCGCTCTACGGCTCCCTCGGCCTGGGCCAGGCGCTGCAGAACGCGCAGAACATCGCCTGGGCCGTGCCGCGCAACTCCCGGCCCAACCCGATCGTGCTGCGCTTCAAGAGCCTGGTGCTCCTCGGCTCGGCCGGCCTGGCGATCCTCGGCCTCTCGATCCTCTCGGCGGTCGGCTCGGAGACCGACGCCCTCGGCGGCGACATGAGCGGCAACCTGCGCTGGCTGATCCGACTGGTCTCGGTCGCGCTCGTGGGCCTGGTGCTGACCTACCTGTTCCGGCTGGCCGCGGCTCGTCGGCTCCGCTTCATGCAGGCCGCGCCCGGTGCCTTCTCCGTCGCGCTCATGCTGCAGGCGCTGCAGTTCGTCGGGACGCTCTACGTCACCGCGGTGCTGAGTGGCACCAGCGGCATGAACGGCACGTTCGCGCTGGTCCTCGGCCTCATGGGGCTGCTCTACATCGCCGCGGTGATGGGCGTGATCGGGATGGAGATCAACGTCGTGCTGGCGCGCCGGCTCTACCCCCGCGCGCTGATGACGCTGTTCACCGACAAGGTCGAACTCACCGCCGCCGACCGCCGCGCGTACACCTACTACGTGCGCGCGCAGCGTCACAAGGTCAACGAGGTCATCGACGTCCACTTCACCGACACCGACGCGGCGGCCGTGGAACCGGCGCCGCGGCTGGAGGAGCTGCGCAAGCAGCCGCCCACCACGGTGCTGCGGGCCTCGGACGTCGACGGCGCGGAGGCCGGTGTCGGGACCGGGGAGGCCGACGAGCCGCGGCCCGCGCGCGAGACTCCGCGTGAGGATCCGCGCGAGACCCCGCACGACGCCCCGCACGGGCGCACCCCCTGACGGGCCTCCTGGACGCCCGGGCCGCCCGGGGCTGCGGGCTCAGCCCCGCAGCCGGGCGCGCAGGGACTCGACGGTGCCGCGGGTGATCCGCAGGCCGTCGTACAGGTAGCCCTCGAGGTCGCCGAAGTGCTCGGCGACGGCGGCGTCGGCCTCGGCAAGGTAGGCGGTGTCGGCGACCATGACCGTCTCGTAGACCGCGACCTTGTCCTCGCCGAGGTGCTCGCGGACCATCGCGAGGTACTTCGCGCGGGTGCCGTCGAAGCGGTTGGTCAGCAGGTAGTCCTCGACGACGGTCTCCTCCGGCACCCCGCAGGCACGCAGCAGCAGCGCGCTCGCCCAGCCCGTGCGGTCCTTGCCGGCGGTGCAGTGGAAGAGCTGGGGGTGCTCGGCGTCGGCGAGCACGGTGAGCAGCTCGCCGAACGCGGCCCGTGCGCCGTCGTCCTCGACGAAGACGCGGTAGACCCGCTTCATGGTGGCCAGGCCCTCCTCGCGCGAGGTCAGGGTGGCGACGTCGTCCATCGGGATGCCGGGGACCCGCACGTGCGTCCAGGCCGCCCCGGGCACCTCGGCATCGGGGTGCGCCTCCACCTCCGGGTGGTCGCGCAGGTCCAGCACGTCGCGGATCCCGAGGTCGCGCAGCGCCCCGGCGTCGACGGCGCTCAGCTGGAGCTCGTTGGAGCGGAAGAGCACGCCGCGGCGCAACCTGACGCCGTCGACGGTGAGGTAGCCCGGGCCGGCCACGTCGCGGAAGTTGTCGGCACTGGCCAGCCGGGTCAGCTCGTAGCCCTCGTCGGCACGTTCGTCCACGGCGGTCAGCATGTCAGGTGCCACCCGACCGCGTGACAGGTCGGCCCGGGCCGGGGAGACTGCGCAGGTGATCCGCTACCTGCCCGCCGTCGTGGCCTTCGCCCTGGCCGTCTTCTGCCTGGTCGACGTGATCGGCACCCGCGAGCCGCGGAACCTGCCGAAGTGGGCGTGGATCGTGATGATCCTGCTCTTCCCGCTGGTCGGCTCGCTGGTCTACCTCTTCGTCGGTCGCCCCAAGCCCGTGCCTCCGGCGTCCTCGCCGTACGCCGAGTACGAGCGGCCCGGCCGGATGATTGCCTCCGACCCGGCCAAGGACGCCGAGTTCCTGCGTCAGGTCCGGGCACGCGCCGAGGAGCAGCGGGCGCGCGCGAGGTACGAGGCCGAGGAGAAGCGCCGCCGCGAGCGGGAGGAGGGCGGGCAGCCGGGCTGACCCTCGTCGATCCGTCTACCGGATCCGCCGCGACGCCTCCGTGATGCCGAGGGCCACCTCGAAGGCGGCCGAGCCGCGGGCCAAGCTCTCGCGTCGCGGGCTGCGGTGGGCGCTGGAATCGATCGTGGTCGGCCACCTGACCGTCCCGATCAGAGCGCGGCGTACACCGCTTCCTCAAAGTCTCCGTAGAGCTTCCAGGCCTCGTGACGCGTGATGAAGGGCAGCGAGTTGGTGTAGATCGAGGCGCAGATGCCGGTCGTGCGGTCGATGAAGAAGTGGGTGTTGAAGAGCCCCGCCCACGACCCGGTGCCGGCGCGGCGGCGGCCAGGGATGTCGTGGCTGTTGAGCAGGAGTCCGTAGCCCCACTTGTTGCCGGGTCCGGCATACATCGTGTCGGTGATCGGCGGGTCCGCGGTGGGGATCTCGGCGGGGAAGTCGAGGTCGCCGATCTGGTTGGTGAAGGCGGCGTCGACCGTGGCTTCGTCCAGGATGCGCACGCCGTTGAGCTCGCCTCCTCGCAGGAGCGCCTGCTCGAAGCGGATGTAGTCGCGGGGGGTGGAGAAGAGGCCATGGCCGCCCGCCCACCAGTCGGGTTCGGGGTTGAGGATGTTGCCGGCCGACGCCCATGTGCCGTCCTCGCCCTTCACGTGGACGGTGACGGCGTTGTCCATCTGCGTCTGGTCCGGGTGGAACGTGGTGCTGCTCATGCCGAGCGGGCCCGCGATGCCCTCGTCGATGACTGCGTCCAGCTTCTTGCCGGCGACGGCCTCCACGACGCGGCCGAGCCAGTCGGTGTTGATGCCGTACACGTACTTCTCCCCGGGGTGCGCCGTCATGGGTGCACCGAAGGCGCCCATCGATCCGGGTACGACGTTCGGGACGCCAGTCGCCGCTTCGTACTTCACGAGCTGGTCGTTCCAGAACCAGTACCCCAGGCCAGAGGTGTGCGTCACGAGGTGGTGAACCGTCGCCTTCGTGCGCGGCTCGACCAGGATGGGCTCGTCCCCGTCGAACCCCTCGAGCACCTTGACGTCGGCGAAGTCCGGGACGTACTCCTCCACCGGAGCGTCGAAGTCGAGTTCGCCGCGTTCCTTCTGCTGCAGCGCAGCGACGGTGCAGACCATCTTGGTCATCGACATGATGCGGAAGTGGGTGGAGGTGCCGACCGGGTCATCAGACTCTCCGGCTATGCGGATCCCGGCCCCGCCCTCGTAGAGGACGCCGTCGCGATCGGCGACGATCGCGGCGACGTGCGGCACTGCGCCGTCCGACACGGCGTCGGCAAGCACGCGGTCGATCCCGGACCCGTCGATGTGTGTGGCCATGGCTGCTCCTCAGAGTGCGGGGACGGTTCCTCCGTCCGGCTGCCGACCACCGTCTTGCAACCCGTGGCGAGTGGGAACCGACAAGACGTCTGAGTCGGTGGAGTGACGACCGCCACATGGCGGTGGCAGGCTGGCCATTCCGCCGATCTACTGAGGCGCCCGAACTGCGATTCCCTGATTGGGCAAGATGTGGAGAGACCTGTGACAGCCGAGGTGCAGCCGGTCGCGCGCCCGCCGTTCGACGCCGAGCTGCGGGCCGGCCTGGCGGTGGTCGGCGGCATGTTCCCGCCGACGATCACGCCCGACCTCATCGACTTCATGCGCGTGTCGTACGCCGCCCCGCCCATCGAGGACCTCCTCGTCGCCAAGGGCATCGTCTGCACCGACGACGTGGTCGTCGCTCCGGACGGACACGAGGTCGCCGTGTCGGTGCTGCGTCCCAAGGATGCGCCTGGTGAGCGCCCGGGGGTGGTGTACGCGCACTCGGGCGGGCTGATGTTCGGCGACCGCTTCAGCGGGATCGACCTGGTTCTCGACTGGGTGTCCGACTTCGGCGCGGTCCTCGTGACGGTGGAGTATCGGCTGGCACCTGAGCACCCGCACCCGTACCCCTTCGACGACATGTACGCCGCGCTCGAGGCCGCTGCCTCGCGTGCAGGGGATTGGGGCTTGCGGCGTGACCGCCTCGTGGTCGCGGGAGCGAGCGCCGGAGGTGGGCTCGCAGCAGGCCTCGCGCTCGCAGCCCGCGACCGAGACGGACCGGTGCTACGGGGTCAGGTGCTCGACTACCCGATGCTCGACGACCGCGGCACCACGGCCTCGACCCATCAGTTCGACGGCATCGGCGTGTGGGACCGCGTCAGCAACGAGACCGGCTGGACTGCTCTGCTCGGCGACGCCCGCGGCACCGAGGCGGTGTCAGAGTACGCCGCCCCCGCCCGCGCAAGGGACCTCTCGGGCCTGCCTCCGGCATTCATCGACGTGGGTGCCGCCGAGATCTTTCGCGACGAGGCGATCGCCTACGCGGACGGGATCTGGCGTGCGGGCGGTGACGCGGAGCTGCACGTGTGGTCGGGGGCCTTCCACGCATGCGACATCTTTGCCGCCCATACCTCCGTCGGCCGCGCCATGATCCGGGCCAGGAACGACTGGGTCGAGCGGATCATCGCCGACTGAGCACCGGACTACGCTCGCTCGCAGAAGGAGGTCGTCGTGCAGGAGCTGCTCGGCCGCATTGCCCGGCTCGACCCGAGCGCGAGCCTCGGGCTGCGCGTCATCGCCTGCTTCGACGAACTCATGGTCGGCAACGTCAACACGCGCGCGCTGCTTGCCGCTGCCGCATCGCTCGCTGGCTGCGTCGCCGGCTTCCACTCCGAGACGCCGGCAAAGACCGTGCGCATCGATCCCCGCGGCCATCACGCGGCCGACGTACGACCGGAGGTGGACCCGGCGTTCCAGCAGGATGCGAGCGACGGACTGACAGTGTGGTTGGAGCGGAACGGGGAGCGGCAGCCCAACGACGCCATCGTGCTGGAGCGACTCGCCCTGGCGGTTCGCATGCGGCACGGCCGCGGGCGTGAGAGCGACCACCGGCGCGACCTGAGCCTGCTGCTCGATGCCGAGGTGGACGTGCAGGCACGCTGCGTTTCTGCGATCACCCTCGGACTGCGTCCGGGGACGCGCTACCGAGTGGTCTGTGCGCCCCTCTTCGCCGTGTGGCCCGAGCACCCCCAGGGCCCCGAGGACGTCGTTGCAACGCGTTTCGGTGCCATCCACGCGCTGGTCCTTCCGGCCAGTGCCCACGAGGTGGCCGCTGTACCCAGCGGGGTCGGCGTCGCCACCGAGGTGGAGGACCTCCACCACTCCTTCCGCACAGCTCTCGTCGCGCTGCGGCTGTGCGATCCGCCGGCGGTCGGGTCGGTTCTGGCCGACGACTTCGGCGGACTGATCGGGCTGCTCGCCGACGCGCCGGACGGCTCCTTCCAGCCCGACGTCGCGCTGGTCGACGCAGTGATGGCCTACCCGTGGGGCGCGGAGACCTTGTCCTCGGTGGTCCGGTCGCACTCGTTGCGGCAGGCCGCTCGCGAAGCCGGCGTGCACCACAGCACGATGCAGTCGCGCCTTGAGACCGTGAACGCGACTCTCGGGTTCGACCCGTTCGAGGGCTACGGCCGCACGCGCCTTGGCACGGCGTACCTCGTCTGGCGCCTGCGCCACTCGCGCGTCTTGGACCTGCCGGCGCCTACCGCCACGCCTCGAGGGTCTTGACGGCCGACATGGATCCCTTCCACGTCGTGCGCCCGGCCGGAGACGCCTAGCCTTCGCCTCGGCAAAAGGACTGGCGTGACCCTGCCGCGGTGCCGACCATGAGGTCGTGGAGATGCTGATCGCCTTCGTCGTGGCCGTGCTGGTGGGGCTCGGCGTCCGGGTAGGGGTGTCGTCGTGACCTGGCCCCGCGTCGACGGACTGAGGTCGCTCGAGCTCGGCTCCCCCGGGGAGATGCGGGCACGCCTCAACGGCCTGGTGATCGAGGGTCGCAAGCGGGCGACGGCCGGGCTCGTGGAGGAGTATGAGCAGGAGGGCGAGGCCTTCGAGCACGTCGGCGAGCGACTGGTGCTGCTGCACGACGACGGCACCCCGGCCGGAGTCGTCGAGGTGACGTCGGTGGAGCGGACGACCTTCGGCGAGGTGCCGTGGGAGTTCGCGCGGTCGGAGGGGGAGGGACACCGCGACCTCGAGCACTGGCGCGAGGGGCACCGCAGGTTCTGGGCCTCGGAGGGCCGCGAGGTCGGCGACGACACGCCCCTGCTGATGATCGGCATCCGGTACGTCGGCTGACCGGCCTCGTGCGGCCACCGGTCCGGCCGGGTCAGCCCGGCGGGAGCACCCGGGCCAGGGACTCGGGATCGCGCCCGACCACCGTCGTACCGTCGTCGGCGGTGATGATCGGCCGCTGGAGCAGCCGCGGGTCGGCGACCAGGGCGGCGAGCCAGTCCTCGCGAGCCTCGGGGGTGCGGGGCAGGTCGGCCACTCTCGCGGCCGAGGGCTCCCCGGTGCGGGTGACGTCCCAGGGCTCCAGACCCAGCCGCTCGAGCACCGCCACGAGCTCGCCGCGGGTCGGCGGCTCCTCGAGGTAGCGCCGGACCGTGTACGCCACGCCCGCCTCGTCCAGAGCCGCCGTGGCGGCCCGGCACTTCGAGCAGGCCGGGTTCACCCAGATCTCCACGACCCCAGTCTGGCGGCAAGGGTCTCGCTCATCGCACCCGCACCTCGGTGAGGAACAGCACCCGGGCGGCGTCGGGCGTGCAGAAGTCGACGGCCATCGCCCAGTACCCGTCCTCGGCGTACGACGGCAGCGAGCGCACGGGCATCAGGGCGCCGCGCGCAGACAGGCGGCTCCCGTCGGTCGCGGTGGCACCCGAGGGCAGCACGTACTCGTCTCCGGAGGCGCCGATCGCCGTGCCCTCGGGCCAGACGACCAGCAGCGGGTCCGACGTCGCCGGGACGGTGCCCAGGAAGCAACCGCGGTCCGACACCTGCAGGCGGACGGTCAGGGGTCGGGGCCGGTGCGGGGCGTCCGGGGCGTCCGGGGCGTCCGGGGCGGAGAGCTGGGGCACGCCCATCCCGCCCGACTGGTCGTCATCGTCGGCGGGTGCCGGATCGAGAGGGGCAGCGGCGGCAGGGGCAGAGGCAGCAGGGGCAGGGTCGGGCGCTGGCCCGTCGGGGTCCGGGCCGGTCCCCGGCTCGGGGCCCGCGCAACCGGCGAGCACCGAGGCGACCAGCAGGGCGAGGACGGCCGACGCCGGCGTCGCCGACGTACGGCGTCCACTGCCGGCCGGCCGAGCGCCGTACGTCCCACTCACGACCTTGCGACGTGCCGGCACCCCGCGAGGTTCCCACGGCTCGGCCCGGCCGGCGCCGCAGATCGCGAGGGCCCTGCTGGTTCCGCTCCAGACCGGGTACGCCCACTGTGTGGTGTTCCGGTTCAAGCAGGTGGCTGTTGCAAATCGCCGGGCGAGATCGGCCCGTTTTTGCGGCTGGGGCGAAATACTTGGGCATGGCTCGTTCGTATCGCCCAGTCGTGCGGGATCAGGAGTTCCTGCTCCCGCC
>NZ_JASBRN010000025.1 GCF_030149505.1 Nocardioides sp. | reverse complement strand
TGGGCACAGCGGTCATCAAGGTGTCCTTCTTCGAGTCGGTTGTGAGAGATCACTCGAAGGATCCACCTGGTGGCCGCGCCTACGTTGCAGGCACGCGCTCACTCAGGTCCGTCGTACACCACTCTGCTGGACTCCACTTTTCTGCGTGGCTGTCCAGGGCACCGTCGGCACCCGACAGCAGGTCCGCCAGCACACTGCGAGGCACGAGCTCCATGACGCATCCTTCTGCAACCCTGTGCAAGCCGCATGGGCGGCCCGACTGACGCACTTAGCCCCCTGCGACAGCACCGAAGATTCTCCCGCAACCGGACCAGTTGACACCCGTGCCGCAGTAAAACTTCCGGCAGGGATGCCTGAACGCGCCTAGCGGCAGACGTTAAGGCGCGTAGCAACCCGGCGGCGTCGCATGTGACGTGTCCGGTGCGCGGGCGGCCGGGTCCGACATCTGACGCGCTGATTCTCTCGCCAGAGCCATGACTCGGGCAGATCGCAGCACTGAACTGGTTCGATCTTGGATCGGCTCAGTTCTATCGGCGCGGCCTGCCGTAGGTGCTAGCTCCGTTCCACGACGGGACCGGTCTAGTGGACTCGCGCCGGTCCAGACCACGTGGGCTGTTCCTTGCTTGGTGCACTGCACCCCATAGCCTTTGCAGTGTCGCTGAGCGCTGAGTCCCCCCCATGGTCTGACGCTCAGCGACACCAACGTCATGGTAACCAGTCCCTCGGCAGTAGCCGGGTCGGCCGCGCGCCGATCGAGGAGCACTGTGCTGCAGCCCTGCAAATTGGAAGTCTCTTCATGGACGAGCTGACTTCCGAGTACCCCATCGCTGATGGCTCGCCGCACCAAGGGTTGCCGCCCGAGGTGAACGACCCACGGCGCTTGGCCGCCGTGGCGGCCACTGGACTCTTGGACACAGCACCTGAGCCCGCTTTCGATGCCTTGGCGCAACTAGCGGCCTTGGCCACGGGATGCGACCGGGCGTTCGTGACCTTCGTGGACGGGGATAGATCCTTCTGGAAGGCATGCGTCGGCGTCGAGTCCGGGTCGGCCAGGCAAAACCCGGTGCATGAGAGCTTTTGCTACTTCTTGGTCGGCCTCGCTGGTGCGCCGTTCATCGTGAGTGACGCAGCTAGCGATGCGCGCACTCGAAACCACCCGTCGGTCGCGCCGATGCGCATCGGCGCCTGGGCGGGCTTTCCCGTTCTTGACGCGAACGGTCACGTGCTGGGCAGCATGTGTGTCATCGACACAAAGCCGCGCGACTGGACTGATTCTGAAATGGCCGCGATCCGGACGATTGCGGCCGCGGTCAGTAACGAGGTGCAGTTGCGGCAATCCCTCGCCGCTACTCAGGAGGCCCTGGCCTGTGTGAGTGAGTTGGCAACCAACTTGCAGGAGAATCTGCTTCCTCCCGTGCTGGCCTCCATTCCTTACCTACAAACCGCGGCCTCTTACATTCCGGCTGCCACGGGCTTTCGCGTGGTGGGCGACTTCTACGACCTTTTCCAGTTGCGCGATGGTTCCTGGGGAGCTGTCATGGGCGACGTATGCGGCAAAGGCGTTGAGGCCGCGAAGGTTGCCTCGTTTGTCAGATACACACTGCGCGCTGAAGCAAGACACGACGTCCTACCCTCGCGTGTTCTAGCCTCACTGAACGCCGCGATGATGGATGAGCCGGAACAAGATCGCTTCCTAACGGCTGCGTTCGCCACTTTCCGCGCATCCCCACGCGGGGTAACCGGTCATCTGTGCACAGCCGGCCACCCCCCGGCGCTCATTTCTAGGGCAGACGCCCAGATCGAAGCTGTTGGAGGGCCGGGGCAACTCCTGGGTGTCCTGCCCGAGGTGTCCTTGCACGATGTGCCCTTTGAACTCTCGCCAGGTGACTCGCTTCTGTTGTACACCGACGGGGTCACCGAAGCGCATCCCCCACGTTGCCAGCCGGGGCAAGCCCGATCGCTGTTCGGTGAAGACGGCTTGAGGCACGCCTACGCCACCTGCAAAGGTCTGTCGGCGTCCGACGCTGTCGCGACGCTGAATGAGGCGATCTCGCGGCACAGCGACGAGCAGTTGGCAGATGACACAGCCATGTTGCTACTGCGAGTGCCCGACCCCGAGACGCGTTGAGATTCCCGCATCTAGTGTCGCCACGCAGGACCGTCTTCGGCACGCTTCAACCGGCCTCCGGTGTCACCGGCGCCCAGTTGCGCGCTCACGTCTGCAGCGACGCGGTTATCCACAGCTTGATCCACACCCTCCTGTGGATCCAACCAAGCGCCGCTCAGAGCGATCCCATGGATGGGCACGGGCTCGACTCTCCTGTCCGGGTCGGGCTCCCTATCCATGTACTGCCAGACGAGGCGGTTGGCAGCCTCGCATGCCTGAATCGTCGTGAGCGCTGTTCTGGGCTCGTCCATGAGGTCTCCGTAAGCGCACGCTCATCGTTATGACAGGGCGCTCTCGTCGGCTTGAGGACGCGCAGCGCGGCCCGCTACGGCCCCCTCAACGCCCAGCGAGGCACCGCTCGTCGTCTCATTCGCCCGAGACCCACTCGGAGCCCGTAAGGCTATTCCGCTCAACCTCGGCGATCTCGGCCTCCAGCTGCGCCTCGACCGCAGCCAGGCGTTGCCGGGAATCTGTCAGGTCAAGCACCTCGCCCCCTTCCGCAAGCCGGCACGCGTAGGCCTCCAGGTCGACCAGCGTCTCGCGTGCCTCTACTTGCCTCCGCCACGCGGCGTCCACCGTCGGCTCCCCGCGCAGCCGCTGCACCGTCTTTGCCGACCCGACCTCGCGTTGCCGAGCCATCACCGATTCCCAGCGGTCGGCCCGCAGCTGCTCGGACGTAGCGCGCCACTCCCCGCACAGCCCCTCATACGCCGCGCTATCCAGCTGCATCAGTGGCACCGCGACACCCACCTTCCGCGGCACCGGCCGGTACAGCCCGACGTCGGCCAGCCGCGCGAGGTAGCCGGTGAGCGTGGTCCGGTTGCCGATCCCGAGCTCGGCCGCCAGCTCGCCGAGCGACTCAACTCGCCACGCCGCTGCCCACACCTCACGGTGCACCCAGCCCAGCGCCGCCCAGAGCGGTTCGAGGATCGGCACCGCGGTCACCGGCTCGGCCGTCACGCCGTCCGGCACCACGAGCGTCCAGCGCGTCCAGTCCTCTTCCCCGATGTCGCGCCGTGTCAGATCCGGCCGTTGCGCCTCGGTGACGAGCAGCCCCTGCGCCCGCAACCAGTCCCGGGCGTGCTCGACCCCGGACCGTGACAACCCCGCCACGCCCGCCATCCCCCGGATCGCCTGCCGGAACTCGGCTCCTCGCTCGGCTCCCAGACGCGCGAGCCCCTCGACCAATGCCTTCACATTCGCGGCCGCGTCGACCCGCAGCACCTTGGTCGCCCGAGCCACAGTCAGCACCTCGTACGCAGCGCCGACCCACGCACCCACTTCGGCCGGTAGCCGCACTTCGCCGGAGATCATCCGCACGGCCTTCGACCCCGCCAGCGGCCGTACGCCCTTCGCCACCGCGCGGTCCCACTCGGCCCTAGCAGCGACGCGCAGGTCCGCAGCTTTGTGTCCGCGTAGTACTCGGTAGCCGGCCAGTTCCGGCCACTCGATGACTCGGGCGAGCCAGCTCTCTCGGCTCCAGCCGGCCTCGATGCACGCACACACGACGGCCCAGGCACCCCGGGACCGGTCGCCGGACCCGTGCACGCCGGTCGCGGCCAGCTCGGCCACGGCAGCCGGGACCGCATCGGGCGTCCGTACGACAGTCCGCTGCACCGGCCACCGCCGTACCGGGCAAGCGGCATCCGGGTCCTCGGCGTCGTCGCCTACCCCGGGAACGTCCTCTTGGCCGTCCTCGGGCGTGCCTTCCCCTGCCGCTGGGAGCGCAGTTGGAGTCCCCTCTGACAGCCCGGGTCGCAGGGGGGCGCCCGCGTGGAAACTCTCGTTCGTCCCAGTTGTGAACATTGAGAATTCAGTAGGAGAGCCGAGGGCGGTCCACAGAGCAGCCCAAGCAGCAGGCGCAGAGGGGCCAGTCAGCCAGTCACGGAGCCGGGCGGCAGAGTGCACGCCGAGCAGCTGCCGGTAGCGCACCTCGTCATCGTCAGGCTCGCGCTTGCACGGCGACCCGGGCATGGTGAGCATCGCCGCAGCGCCGGACATCACTGCCGGGTCGATGCTCGGGAACCAACGGCGCAGCTCGACTTGCAGGGCACTCAGCTCGCTCCGATGCCGGCGCTCGTCCAGCCGAATCAGCACATGCACGCCGCCACGGGTCGAACGGTCGGCGATCCAGCGCAGGCCGCATCGCTCCAGAAGCCGCGTCAGCTCGCCGGCCTCTACCTCGACATCCGCAGCCGTGCGGTCGGCCTTCGGGTCCAGGTCCAGGCAGAGCACCTCGGCCTTCTCGGCAGCGTCGTAGAGGTAGACGGCCGTCGGATAGCGCCGCGACGCCCGAGACACCGTGTGCCAGGTGCCGTCTCGGTAGCGCCGGTATCGGCCGGCCGCGGTGTACTCGTTGGTCTGCTCGACCACAGCCGTGACGGCTCGCCGGAGTGTCTCGGGCGGGATCAGCTCGTCCGCGTCGCCGAGCAGCAGGAGTCGCCAGAAGTGGGCGTCGAGGGGACCGTCGCCAAGAAACAGCGATTCAGGTCGGGCTAGTATTTCCATAGCGTCAGGAACGCCTCGACCACGTATCCGCCAAGATCCGGTCGGGGCGTTCGTCCTTTCTAGAATCGGGACGAACGGGTATCTGAACTAGTAGCAGCGCCTCGCGAAGGCGCTCAGTGGCCCGCTACGGGGCCCGTGAGGCGCCTACGGCGCTTCGGAGTCGTCTCGTACGTCCGCGAGAAGTGCGGGCTCTGAGCGTTCGCCGTCCGAGCACCGGCAATCGCGGCAAGATGCGGTCATGCCGAGGTCGATTCGCATCGAGCTGCCAGACGACATCACCAACGACGACTACGCCGACGTCGCGGAAGCCGTCCGCATGACCCTCGAAGGCCTCGACCAGCTCGACGCCTTCTACGTGCGCACGGATCGGCAGATCACGGTCGCAGAGATGGCCGAGCGCTTTCCGGGCTGGGAGAAGCTGCAGGGGCGCAGCGGTCTGGAGTAGCCGGGCGTTTCTTTTCCAGGAATGCAACCTCGGCTAGCGCGACAGCTTCCGAAGTCATGAGTCGCGCGCGGTGGCGCGGTAAGCCTCTACCGCGGTACGCAGGGCCGCGAGTTGCGCGGCCAGTTGCCGGGGGTCGGGTGGCAGGTTTCGAGCAGGCACGGGAGCTCCTCAAGGGAGCGTCTCCGGTCGGCGATGCGAGCGCGAACTGCAGTGCCAGGACCCGGAAAGCCGACGCAGGATGCTTCCCGGCGACGTGAAGGAACGTCCTGCACGTCGAGGTCCGGTAGGCCCCATCTTACGCCGTGCCTAGGGTGGCTCCGTGGAGTTCACCGGTTTCCCCGTCGCGGCACTCGACTTCTACGACGACCTCGAGGTCGACAACACCAAGTCGTTTTGGGAGGCCCACAAGCACGTGTACATCGAATCGGTGAAGGCGCCGATGACGGCTCTCTGCACCGCGCTGGCTGACGACTTCGGGCCAGCGAAAATCTTCCGGCCCTACCGAGACGTGCGGTTCTCGAAGGACCGGACGCCTTACAAGACTCACCAAGGCGCGTACGTCGGCGTCGGCCCGGCGACCGGCTGGTACGTCGAGATCAGCCCCCAGGGGCTGCGCACCGGGGCCGGGTTCTACGAGGCATCGGGCACCCGGCTGGCGGCGTACCGCGAGGCCGTCGCGCACGAGCGCTTCGGTCCCGAACTGGAGGCGCTGGTCGCAGGCCTGAAAGGGCAGGGCTTCGAGGTCGGCGGCGACACCCTCAAGACCCACCCGCGCGGCTTCGACGCCGACCACCCGCGGATCGAGTTGCTGCGCCACAAGTCGCTGACGCTCGGCCAGCAGCACGGCTTCGGACCCGAGATCCACACACCGGCCGCGCTCGATCTGGTTCGCAACGACTGGCGCACCCTCCGACCGCTAGTCGAGTGGGCCCAGCGACACGTGCGCGACTGAGCCGTCCGAGACCGGTCAGCCGCCCCGTCTAATACGACCATCACCGGAAGACCCACCAGGGCGCCTACGTCGGGGTCGGCCCGGCGACGGGGTGGTACGTCGAGATCAGCCCGCAGGGGCTGCGCACGGGGGCCGGGTTCTACGAGGCGTCGGGCACCCGGCTGGCGGCGTACCGCGAGGCCGTCGCGCACGAGCGCTTCGGACCGGAGCTCGAGGCGCTCGTCGCCGGCCTGGAGGGGCAGGGCTTCGAGGTCGGCGGTGACACGCTGAAGACCCATCCGCGCGGCTTCGACGCCGACCACCCGCGGATCGCCCTGCTGCGGCACAAGTCGCTGACCCTGGGCAAGCAGCACGGCTTCGGGCCGGAGATCCACACCGCCACGGCGCTCGATCTGGTGCGCGACGACTGGCGCTCGCTGCGCCCGCTCGTGGAGTGGGCCCAGCGGCACGTGCAGGACTGACGGCTCGGGGGTTCCGAACTGCCCGGTGGACGGTTCGGATCTGACGGCTCGGCGGTGGCTCAGCCCCCGGGCGCGGTGCTGACCTCGGGCGCCGGGCCCGCCGACGTACGCGAGAGACGGAGATCTAGAACACGTTCTTGTTTCGTCGTACGATCCGCTCGTGACGACCTCCACCGGCTCCCGCCCCGCAGCCCTCACCTCCGACGCCATCGACTGGCGCGCCAGCACCGACGAGCACCCGGCGCGGATGGCCTCGATGCGCTCCTACTCCGCGGTCGCCAAGGGCGACCTGGAGGAGTGGCTGACGGTGTACGCCGAGGACGGGGTCGTCGAGGACCCGGTCGGCCCCTCGATGTTCGACCCCGAGGGCAAGGGCCACCGCGGGCACGCGGGCATCCGGGCCTTCTGGGAGCAGGCGATCGCCCCGATCGACACCTTCGCGTTCACCATCACCGAGTCCTTCGCCAACCCGGGCAGCAACACCTGCGCCAACATCGGCTCGATCCGCACGGCCTTCGCCGACGGCTCGCACACCACGACCGACCTGGTCATGGTCTACGTCGTCGACGACGAGGGCCGCGTGACCTCGATGAAGGCCTACTGGGAGCCCGAGCGCACCATGGCCTCCTTCACCCAGGCTTAGACGAGGCGTCGGCGGGGCGCCACCCCGCCGTTCACCTGCCGCTCCCCTCGCGGGCCCACGCTGGCGGCATGGCCAAGCGCAGGTTCGTCGTCCACCTGGGACTCCCGGACACCGGGGCCGGCGGTCTCGCCGCCGCGCTCGCCGCGCACGCCGGTCCGCTCGCGGAGGCCGGCGTCCGGGTCCCGGCCCGCAGCGCCGACGAGGCGCGCCGTGCCGCCCTGGAGCTGCGCCGCCTGCACAGCACCTACGGGCTGAAGCGCAAGGAGGTCGAGGGGACTCTCGCGCTGCTGTGCAAGCGCGCGCGCAAGGAGGGCGCCAAGACCCACGACGCGGTCGTCGTCTCCGACGACCTGCTGGCCGGCGCCACCCGCGAGCAGGTCGCCCTGCTGCTGGACAGCCTGGCGGGCTTCGAGGTCCACCTCGTCGCGACGCTGGCCGACCCCGCGCGCCAGCTGGTCGCCGCGTGGTCCGAGGCGGTCCGCGCCGGCTCCGACCTGGAGCTGCGTCGCTACGCCCGCCGCGTCCTGGACCCGGCCCGCCGACTCGACGAGGCCGGTGCCTTCTGGGCCGACCAGGACGTGGAGCAGGTGCTGGAGCGCTGGTCCTCGGAGCTGCGCCGCCCCGACCGGGTGCACGTCGTGGTCCCACAGCCGGGCGAGGACCCGGTCCGGGCCACCTGGCAGTGCGTCGCCCGCGTCGTGGGCGCCGACCCCGCATCGCTGCCGCTCGAGACCCACGCGGGCGCGGCCACCCCCGCCCCGGCGGGCCTCTCGGGCCCCGCCGGTGCGGCGGCGGCCGGTTCGCTGGGCTCGTCCCTCGGCTCGCTCGAGGTGCTGCGCGGTGTCAACGCCTCGGTCGACGGTCGCGCGGACGGGCGGATCCGGCGCCAGCTGGTCGACGCCCACCTGGCACCGACCTCCGACGCCCTCCCCCCGGCACCCGCGGACCTGCACGAGGAGCTCCTCGACCTCGGCGAGCGCTGGCGCAAGGCCCTCGCCGACGGCGGGTACGACGTCGTCGGCGACACCACGCCGCTGCTGCCCTCGCCCGCGCCGGTCCGGGCGGTCGTGGAGCCCACGACCGAGGAGCGGCTCGCGACCACCACCGACGCGCTGGGCGACCTGCTGGTCGAGCTGGCCCGCACCCGCGAGCACGTCGAGGACCTCCTCAAGCGCAACGCCAAGCTCGAGCGCAAGCGGGCCAGCCTCCGCACCCGGCTCGCCGCCGCCCTCGTCGAGGGCTGACCCGGGGCCGCACCGGCCACCCGTCGTACGTCGAGCCGGCCGTCCCGGCGGTCAGTGCGGTGCCCAGGCGTCCTCGTCCGCGGTCCGCTGGGACACGCAGTCGGGCAGCTGCTGGTCGGCGAGCTGCTGGATGGAGACGTGCTCGAAGACGTCGCGCAGCGAGCGACGGGCGGCGATCCAGACCTGCTGGAGCGGCTCGGCGCGCTCGTTGTACTCCACCGACTCCGGGCGCAGGCCGTAGACGGAGACGAGCGGGCCGTCGACGGCGCGGATGACGTCGGCCACCGAGACCTCGTCGGCGGGGCGGGCCAGCCGCCACCCGCCGGACTGGCCGCGCTGGCTCAGCACGACGCCGGCCCGGCGCAGGTCGGCGAGGATCGCCTGCAGGAAGTTGCGCGGGATGTCCTGGAGCTTTCCGAGCTCCTCGGCGCTCACCGCGGGGCCCCCGACGCGTCCCGACATCTCGATCAGCGCCCGGAGGGCGTAGTCGGACTTGGCGGAGACGCGCATGGGGTCAGTGTGTCAGAGGAGTCGATCGAGTCACTCGACATCGTCGACGTCTCCGGTCCGCGAGGGCGACGCCGCACACGTCGGTCGCCGGATTCCCTTGCCACGCGCCGGATCCGGCCGATCGGGACGTCACCCGGAAGTGGTTGCTCGCTAAGTTACTCGCGCGTATCATCACTTATTACCGGCCAGTAGCACACCGACGTGCTGCCCCCATGCGACGCCGGTTCCCGAGATCAGAAGGTGGGCCCCCGTGAGCCACTACAAGAGCAACCTGCGCGACATCGAGTTCAACCTCTTCGAGGTCCTGGGCCGCGACGAGGTCCTGGGCACCGGTCCCTTCGCGGAGGTCGACAGCGACACCGCGCGTGAGGTCCTGGCCGAGGTCGACCGCCTCGCGCGCGAGGACCTCGCCGCCTCCTTCGAGGACAGCGACCGCAACCCGCCGGTCTTCGACCCCGCGACCCACTCGGCGCCGCTGCCGGAGTCGTTCAAGAAGAGCTATCGCGCCTGGATGGACGCCGAGTTCTGGCGCCTGCAGATCCGTGAGGAGCTCGGCGGCACCCCCGCGCCGTCCAGCCTCAACTGGGCGATCGGCGAGCTGGTGCTGGGCTCCAACGCGCCCATCCACATGTACGCCGCAGGCGCCCCGTTCGCCGGCGTGATCTACAACAACGCCAACGGCGTGGAGCGCGACATGCGCATCGCCCGGATCATGGTCGAGCGTGAGTGGGGCTGCACCATGGTGCTCACCGAGCCCGACGCCGGCTCCGACGTGGGCGCCGGCCGCACCAAGGCCACCCCGAACGAGGACGGCTCGTGGAACGTCACGGGCGTCAAGCGCTTCATCACCTCGGCCACCAACGACATGACCGAGAACGTGATGCACCTGGTGCTCGCGCGCCCGGAGGGTGTCGAGGGCGCCGGCGGTCCCGGCACCAAGGGCCTCTCGCTCTTCTGGATGCCCGAGCACCACTTCGACCACGAGACCGGCGAGCTGACCGGCGAGCGCAACGGCATCTACGTCACCAACGTCGAGCACAAGATGGGCATCAAGGTCTCCAACACCTGCGAGGTCACCTTCGGCGACCCGCAGGTCGGCGGCGGCGAGCCCGCCAAGGGCTGGCTGGTCGGCGAGGTGCACAACGGCATCGCGCAGATGTTCGACGTGATCGAGAACGCCCGGATGATGGTGGGCACCAAGGCGATCGCCACGCTCTCCACGGGTTACCTCAACGCGCTGGAGTTCGCCAAGACCCGCGTCCAGGGCGCCGACCTGACCCAGTCCGGCGACAAGACCGCGCCGCGCGTCACGATCACCCACCACCCCGACGTGCGCCGCTCGCTGATGACCCAGAAGTCGTACGCCGAGGCGATGCGCGCGCTGGTGCTCTACACCGCCACCTGGCAGGACAAGGTGATGGTCGCCGAGCACGAGGGCACCATGGACTCCGAGGAGACCAAGCTCGCCGAGGCCGTCAACGACCTGCTGCTCCCGATCGTGAAGGGCTACGGCTCCGAGCGCTCCTGGACCCTGCTCGGCACCGAGTCCCTGCAGACCTTCGGTGGCTCCGGCTTCCTGCAGGAGTACCCCATCGAGCAGTACGTCCGCGACGCCAAGATCGACACCCTCTACGAGGGCACCACCGCGATCCAGGGCCAGGACTTCTTCTTCCGCAAGATCGTCAAGGACCAGGGCAGGGCCCTGGGTCACGTCGCCGGCGAGATCCAGAAGTTCCTGGACTCCGAGGCGGGCAACGGCCGGCTGAAGAACGAGCGGGCCCTGCTCGCCACCGCGCTCGACGACGCCAACGCGATGGTCGGCCACCTCATCAACGACCTGATGAGCGCCCAGGACGAGATCCGCAACATCTACAAGGTCGGCCTCAACACCACCCGCCTGCTGATGGCGCTGGGTGACGTGGTCTGCGCCTGGCTGCTGCTCCGCGGCGCCGAGGTGTCCCTCACCAAGCTGGGTGCCGAGGACGGCGGCGGCAAGGACAAGGCGTTCTACGAGGGCAAGGTCGCCGCTGCGCAGTTCTTCGCGCAGAACGTGCTCCCCAAGCTCTCCGCCGAGCGCGCGATCGCCGAGTCCACCGACCTGGCGCTGATGGACCTCGACGAGGCTGCCTTCTGATCTAGGCGCGCCCCTCGTCGCACGACGGCCCGCTGCCCTCCGGGGTGGCGGGCCGTCGGCGTGCGGGGGTCGACCCGTCGGCTCGGTCGGTCGGTCGGTCAGCCGGTCGGTCGGTCGGTCGGTCCCGGATTCGTCGGCTACCCGACGAACCCGGGAGCGCGACGACGGAACTTTCGACCACCATGGCCGGGTCTGTCGGCTACCCGACAAACCCGGCCACACGCCCGGTCCTCAGCCCAGGTGCCGGCCCGCCGCGGACCGGACGGCCCCGGTGAGTCGGTCCAGCAGCGGGGAGTCCAGGCGCCAGCGCTGCCAGTGGAGGGGTACGCCGACGGGCCGGTCGGGTGCGAGCCGGACCAGTCGCCCGCCGCGCTCGAGCGGGGCCAGCTGCTCCTCCGGCAGCATCCCCCAGCCGAGACCGGCGGTGACCGCGGCCAGGAAGTCCGCGGACGTCGGGACCCGGTGCGCGGCGGGGGCGCCCATTCCCAGCCCGGCCAGCAGGTCGTGCTGGAGGGTGTCCTTGGGGTTGAAGACCACCATCGGGAGCCGCCGCCAGTCGGGGCGACCGGTGGCGTCGGCGTACCGCTCGGCCAGCCAGGTGGCCGCAGCCGCGTGGTAGCGCATCGTCCCCAGGTGCTCCACCGAGCAGCCCTGCACCGGCTCGGGGTCGCTCGTGACCGCGGCCAGCGCCTCCCCGCGCCGCAGCAGGTCGTGGGAGTGCGCCTGGTCCTCGACCTCCAGGCGCAGCAGCACGTCGTCCCAGCCGGCGACGGCCGTGAGGACGTCGCGGAACCAGGTGGCCAGGGAGTCGGCGTTGACCGCCACCCCCAGCTCCGTGCGACCGGCCTCCCACGGGTGCAGGGCATGGCGGGCCTCGGCCTCCAGCAGCGCCTGGGCGCGCCCCAGCCGGACCAGCACCAGGCCGGCGGCGGTGGCCGTGCAGGGTGCGGCCCGGCGTACCAGCACCTGGCCGACGGCCGACTCCAGCGCCCGCACCCGCTGGCTGACCGCGCTCGGCGTCACGTGCAGCGCGCGGGCGGCAGCCTCGAACGTGCCGCGGTCCACCACCGCGACGAGGGCGGCCAGCTGCGCAGCGGGGAGCGGCGTCGACGACGGCGGCGGCGGCTGGGTCAGCGGTGGCGCCTCACTCATGAAGCGATGCTAAGGGGCCGGCAGATTCTTTCGCTTCCCTTCACACCGTCGGCTGCCTACCGTCGTCCCGTGCTCTCCACCGCGTTGATCGATGCTCTGGCTCCCGCCTTGACCGGGCTCGCCGCCGGGCTGACCCTCATCGTGGCGATCGGCAGCCAGAACGCCTTCGTCCTGCGCTCCGGTCTGGCCCGCCACCACGTCGGCCCGGTCGTCGCGGTCTGCGCGGTCTCCGACGCGGTGCTGATCAGCGCCGGCGTCGCGGGCATCGGCACGATCGTGACCCGGGCACCGGTGGTGCTGGACGTGGTGCGGTGGGGCGGGGTGGTGTTCCTGGCGGCGTACGCCGTCCTCTCCTTCCGCCGGGCCTGGCGCGGCGGCGAGGTGCTGGACGGGTCGACGGCTGCTGGATCGACCGACGGAGCCGGTGCGGCCGGCCCGCTCTCGGCTGCGGTGCTCACGGCCGTGGCGCTGACCTGGCTCAACCCGCACGTCTACCTCGACACCGTCCTGCTGCTCGGCTCGCTGGCCAACGGCTCGGAGGACCGCTGGGCCTTCGCGGTCGGCGCGGTGGTGGCGTCGCTGCTGTGGTTCACGGGGCTGGGGTACGGCGCGCGGCTGGCCTCCCCCCTCTTCGCCCGGCCCCGGGCGTGGCAGGTGCTCGACGTGCTGATCGGGGTCACGATGCTGCTCATCGCGGTCGGGCTGGCGCGGGGGTAGGCGGGGTTGCTGCGGCCGGGCAGTTGGCAGCTTCAGCGGCCGGCCGCTGAAGCTGACGGAGGGCCGCTGCAGTTTCAGCGGCCCTCCGTCAGGTTTGACGGCCGGCCGCTGAAGCCGCCCCGCTCACACACCCCCCAGCGGGAGCACCAGCTCCCCCGGCCCGTCCGGCGAGATCCGCACCGGGATCCCCCAGTCCTGCTGATGCATCCGACAGGCCGCACCCTCCCCGCCGTCGGCGTCGCAGGACGCGGCGCGGGCGGCGACGTGCAGGACACCCTCACCGGCGTGCGGGTCGAGCTCGAGCACCCGGGTCAGGGCGGTGTCGCGGCCGCCGCCGGAGCGGATCAGCCCCGGCGGGGTCGACTCGACGACCAGCTGCGAGGGCGGGCCGAAGCGGTCGTCGACCTTCTGGCCCGGCGGCGGGGTGAAGGTGATCGTCAGCGACAGCGAGGCCGCGACGGGGGTGACCGGCCGCTGCGTCGAGTGCGCGAACCCGTCGACCTTCACCACCCCGCCCAGCGGCACCGGGGTCAGCCGGTGCGCGGTCGACTCGACCACGACGAGGACGGCAGGCTCCGCCGGGTCGACGTACGCCGCCGACGGCTCGGCCAGACCCTCCGCGAGCGTCCCCACCGACCCGGTGGCGGGGTCGTAGCGGCGCACGGCGCCGTTGTAGGTGTCGCAGACCGCGACCGATCCGTCGGGCAGGACCGTGACCCCGAGCGGGTGCTGGAGCAGCGCCTGCCCGGCCGGCCCGTCCTGGAACCCGAACTCGAAGAGCCCCGAGCCCACGACGGTGTGGACCGCGCGGTCGACCGAGGAGACGTAGCGCAACGACGAGGTCTCGGAGTCCGCGAGCCACAGCCGGTCCCCGTCGGGCGCGAGCCGCGAGGTCTGGGCGAACCACGCCTCCTCGAGGGGCCCGTCCAGCAGCCCCTCGTTGGTCGTGCCGGCCGCGACCTCGACCGCGCCGGTCAGCGGGTCGAAGGTCCACAGCTGGTGGATCCCGGCCATCGCGACCCACACCCGGTCGCCCCACCAGGCGACGTCCCACGGCGAGGAGAGCCGCTCGACGCCGTCACCGGGCATCCACTGCTGGCCGTCCCCGGCCAGCGTGCGGACCGAGCCGTCCTCCAGCCGCAGCCCCGCCAGCCGGTGGCCCACCGTGTCGGCCACGACCACGTCGTACCCCACCGCGACGGCGACGTCGGCCGGCAGCAGGCACAGCCCGTTGGGCTCGCGGAACCCGCCGAGGCGGCGCACCACCTCCCCGTCCGCGGACAGCTCGACCACCTGGTCGTGGCCGGCGTCGGCGACGAGGACGCCACCACCGGCGGCACCGCCCGGGAGCGGGACCGCCGAGGCCGGGAACCGCAGGTCGCTCGGCTCCACGACCGGCGGGACGTACGGCGAGTCACCGGGCTGCAGCGTGCCGCGCTCGCGGTGCTGCGGGACCAGGTCTGCCAGCAACGCGGAGATCGCGTGGGCGTGCCCCTCCCCGGCGTACTGCGCGACGACGTAGCCCTCCGGGTCGACCAGCACGAGCGTCGGCCACGCGCGCGCGGTGTAGGCCTGCCAGGTCACCAGCTCGGGGTCGTCGAGCACCGGGTGGTGCACGCCGTAGCGCTCGACGGCCGCCGCGAGCGCGACCGGGTCGGCCTCGTGGACGAACTTCGGGGAGTGCACCCCGATGACCACCAGCTCCTCGGCGTACGCCGCCTCGACCGGTCGCAGCTCGTCCAGCACGTGCAGGCAGTTGACGCAGCAGAAGGTCCAGAAATCCAGCAGGGCGAAGCGACCGCGCAGGTCCGCGAGGCGCAGCGGGCCGTCGGTGTTGAGCCAGCCGCGGCCGACGAGCTCAGGGGCCCTGACGGGTTGCCGAACGGGCTGGCGGCGGGGCTGGGTGCTCACTCCCCTGATCCTCCCCCGCACGGACCCTCCCGACCAACCCAAAGGGTGGTCGACAGGGTAAAGGCGGCGCCCCGGGCGGCCCCGGGTTAGCGTGCGCTGACACCGGCGGGAGGCTGCATGGACGGACTCGACGACGGCGCCACCTCGCTGGGCGTGGACGCCTCGTTCGACCGCTACGCGCGGATGGTCCGCCGCGCGCTCGACGTCCCCGTCGCGCTGGTCAGCCTGGTCGAGACCGACCGGCAGGTCTTCGTCGGCGCCGAGGGCCTCTCCGCGCCGTACGACGCCGCGCGGCAGACCCCGTTGACCCACTCCTTCTGCCAGTGGGTCGTCCACGACCAGGCGCCGGTCGTGACCGGGGACGCACGGCTCGACGAGCGCCTGCGCGACAACCTGGCGATCCCCGACCTCGGGGTCGTCGCCTACGCCGGCCACCCGATCCGCGACCACACCGGCCAGATCATCGGCTCGCTCTGCGCCATCGACCCCGAGCCCCGCGCCTGGACCCTCGACGCGCTCGAGGCCCTGGCGGACCTCGCCGCCGCGTGCTCCACCGAGCTCGCCCAGCGCGGGTTGCGGGAGGAGGCCGCCGAGGCCGCCCAGGAGGCCGACTCGCTGGGCCGGCGCAGCGCCGTCCTGCTCGCCCTCAGCGAGGGCCTGGCCTCGGCGGCGACCGTCGCCGAGGTCGCGGCCGCGGCCGAGCGGGTGGCCCGCGAGCAGCTCGGCTGCCTGCGCGCCGGCATCTGGCTCTCCGAGGCCGCCGCCCACGACCTGCCGACCCAGCCGCACCTCGACGTCGAGGTCCCCCGGCTGCACTACGTGCCCCAGACCGGGGACACGTGGCGCTCGGCCCAGCTCAACAACAGCCTGCGCGCCGACCTGAGCAACCCGCTGGGCCACTGCATCGTCAGCGAGCAGCCACTGCACTACCGCGACCGCGCCGACCAGAACCAGCACTACCCCGACCTGGACTACCGCGCACAGGTCGGCGAGTGCCGCGCCTTCTTCCCGCTGACCTCGGCGGGCCGGACCTTCGGCGCCATGGCCGTGATCTGGGAGGACCCCCGCGACCTCGCGGCGGACGAGCTGGCCACGCTCGGCGTGCTGGCGACGTACGCCGCCCAGTCGCTGTCCCGCACCCTGCTTGTCCAGGAGCAGCACGACGCGCTGGTCGTCCTCCAGACCGCCCTGCTCCCCCGGCTCCCGGAGACCGAGGAGCTGGAGATGGCCGCCCGCTACCGGCCCGCGGCCGCGCGGGACCAGGTCGGCGGCGACTGGTACGACGCCGTGCTCATGCCCTCCGGCGCGACCAGCCTGATGATCGGCGACGTCGTCGGGCACGACATCGGCGCGGCCGCGACCATGGGCCAGATGCGCACCACCCTGCGCGCGCTGGCGTGGGCCGTCGACGACCCGCCGTCGCGGCAGGTGCTGCGGCTGGAGGAGGCGATGGCAGACCTCGGCGTCGACGGCCTGGCGACCCTGGTCTACCTCCGGAGCGAGGAGCCCGACGGCTCCGGCGGCCGCACCCTGCGCTGGACCAACGCCGGCCACCCGCCGCCGCTGCTGCTGGCCCCCGACGGCGAGGTCACCTGGCTCGAGGACGAGCACCACGACGTCATGCTCGGCGTGCTGCCCGACGCGCACCGCAGCGACAACCGGCGACGCATCCCCGACGGCTCCACGCTGCTGCTCTACACCGACGGTCTGGTCGAGCGGCGCGGCGAGGACCTCACCCACGGGCTCGAGCGGCTGCGGAAGGCGGCACTCGCGCAGCCGTCGGGGCCGGTCACCGACTTCCTCGACGGGGTCCTCAGCGACCTCGACGACGGTGCGCTGGCCGACGACGTCGCCGTCCTCGCGGTCCGGTTCCGGTAGCGACGCCTGAGCCTGATCGAGCAAGCGCCGCGGCCGAGGGACGAGGCCGCGACGGGCGGGTCGAGATCCGCGGACGGTCAGGTGCCCCGGACGGTAGCCCGATTAGAGTCCGGCCCATGAGCGACCAGGAGCTGCTGGCGGGGTACGCCGACGTGTGGTGGCAGGCGATCGACGACTTCACCGCCCTGCTCGAGGGCCTCGACGAGGCCGACTGGGACCGTCCGACCGACCTCCCCGGCTGGGACGTGCGGGCGGTCGCCGCCCACGTCGCCCACCTGGAGAAGGTGCTGGCGACCGGCGAGGAGGAGCACGCCGACATCGGCGACCCGCCCCCGGCGCACGTCACCGGCCTGCTGGGGCACTACACCGAGATCGGCGTGGTCAACCGGCGCGATGCCAGCCCGGACGCCCTCATCACCGAGATCCGGGAGTCGGCCACTGCCCGACGCACCGCCCTGCTCGCGGACCCGCCCACCGACGCCGACGCGATCCCCGAGCGGATCTTCGGTGGCGTCCCGTGGTCGTGGCGCACCCTGCTGCGCAACCGCCCCCTCGACGTCTGGATGCACGAGCAGGACGTGCGTCGCGCCGTCGGTCGCCCCGGCGGCATGGCCACCGAGCCGGCGCGGCACACCGCGGAGTACCTCGCCGAGTCGATGGGCTTCGTCCTCGCCAAGAAGGTCGGTGCCGAGCCGGGGACCTCGCTGGTCCTGGACATGGAGGGGAGCGCGCCCTTCGCCTTCGAGGTCGGCGAGGACCGCCGCGGCCGTGTGCTCCCCGAGCCGCCCGCGACCCCCGACGTGCTGCTGGCGATGGACCGCGAGTCCTTCACGTGCCTGGCCGGCGGTCGCCGGCCGGCGCCCGGCGCGGTGCGCATCGAGGGCGACGAGTCGCTGGGGCAGCGGGTGGTCGACGCGATGGCCACCACTCCCTGACCCACACCCTGACCCGCGGCGGAGGCAGCACCGACCCTTCCTGCCACCACCCGAGCCACCCCCGAGCACGAGGAGGACGCGCATGGACGCCTGGCAGCTCGCCGACATCCCCGACCAAGCCGGCCGCACGGTCGTGGTCACCGGACCGTCCCTGGGCGGTCTCGGCCACCACACCGCGCTGGAGCTGGCCCGCCGCGGTGCGCGCGTCGTGCTGGCCGGGCGCACACCTCGCAAGCTGGACGAGACCTCGGTGGCCATCACCGAGGAGGTGCCCGGCGCCGACCTGGTGCCGCTCGTCGTCGACCTGTCGGACCTCTCCTCGGTCCGCTCGGCCGGTGCGGCCGCCGCCGCGCTCGGTCCGGTCGACGTGCTGGTCAACAACGCCGGCGTCATGGGCGTCCCGCGCACCCGCACCGCCGACGGGTTCGAGCTCACCATGGCGACCAACCACTTCGGTCCGTTCCTGCTGACCGGCCTTCTGCTGCCGCAGCTGGTCGCCAGCGGCGCCGGGCGCGTCGTCACCGTCTCCTCCGGCTTCCACAAGGTGGCGACCCGCGCACCCCTGGAGGACCCCACCGTCCAGCGGGGCCGCCACGACCGGTGGGGCGCCTACGCCCGTTCCAAGCTCGCCAACCTGCTCTTCACCCTCGAGCTCGACCGGCGCTGCCGCGAGGCCGAGCTCCCGGTGAAGGCGCTGGCCGCGCACCCCGGCTTCGCCGGCACCCACTTGGCCGCCAACGGGCAGTACGGCCGGTCCTCGGGCGGCATCGCCTCCATCCTCGACGCGACCATCCGCGCGGTCTCCCAGTCCGCCGCGGCCGGCGCCTGGCCCACGCTCATGGCCGCGACCGCCGACCTGCCCGGGTCCACCTACTGCGGACCGGGCGGCCCAGGCGAGATGTCCGGCCTCCCGCAGGTCGTCCCGATGTCCCGCCGCGCCCGCGACCCCGAGGCGGCCCGGTCGCTCTGGGAGCTCAGCGAGACCGCGACGGGGATCACCTACCCCTAGGCTCACCGGCCGGTCGCGGTCACCTCGCGCGATCTGGAGGTCCTGGACGGCACCTGGTTCGGTGCCGGACCTCCAGATCGGTCGCGACGCGGCCGAGCACAGACACCTCACGCTGTGTCGACACGGGCTCGCCCAGCGGCTCGGCCTGCTCGACCACCGGTGCGGGGCGGCTCGACCACCGGTGCGGGGCGGCTCGGCCGGCTCGACCCCGGGTCGTACGGCTCAGTCGCGCAGGCCGCGGGTGCCGTCGACGACCCGGACCAGCCCGGCCCGGGTGCCCACGAACGCGGCGCCCCCGGGACCGAGGGTGACGGCGGCGCCGTCGTTGTCGGCCCACGGGCCGGTGCCGCCGCGGGCCGACCAGGCCGTGCGGCCGGTGCGGGCGTCGAGGGCGGTGAGGTACCACGCGTCGGCGCCGAGCCAGCTGCGGCGCTTGGTCCAGGCGTACAGCAGACCGGTCGCCCGCGAGAGGGTCACGCCCGACGTCGGCGCGACCTCCGGGGACGTCCAGGCCGTGCTGCAGTCCGCCTCGACCCGCGCCAGACCGCCGGGCGGGCGGCGGCCGAGCACCCCGCTCGCCAGCCCGGTCCAGCCGTGGCCGTTGGTCACGACCACGCCGCCCTCCACCGGCACCAGGGCGGCCTCGGTCGCGGACGCGTCGTCCTCGAAGACCTGCGTGCGGCAGACCTGCTCGCCGTCCCCTGCCCGCAGGACCACCACGTGCATCCGCGGGTTGGCGTTGTCGGTGAAGGCGAGCAGCGGCCCGGCGTCGGAGTCGAGGAGCACCGCTCCCGAGCCGCTGCCGGCGTCGCGCTGGCCGGGCTTCACCCCGCTCCCGGTCTCGTACGCCGTCCGCCACCCGACCAGCGGGGCACCCGCCCTCGTGACGACCCGGTGCACCGCCTCGACCGTCGTGACGTAGACGCCGTCCCGGTCGGCCGCCAGCGGCTGGCCCACCGGCTCCCCGAGGTCCACGACGACTGGGTCGGCGTCCCCGGCGACGACGCCCACGAGCCCGGCGGCCGTCGCGAACCAGGCCCGCTCGGTCCCGTCGACCACCACCGCGACCACGCAGTCCCCCGCCGGCACGACCGGGGCGAGGTCCACGACCGCCTCGGTCACCAGCGCCGGGTCGTCCGCGGCGTCGGCGGTGGCGACCTGCAGCAGCCGCCGGTCACCGGTGGCGACGAGCAGGTTGCCCGCGGCGTCGAGCACCGGCGGCGCGGGCGCCCCCGACTCCCCGCACGCGTCGGGCAGCTCCTGCGTCGCGACCGGCCGCAGCGTGCGCGGGTCGATCACCTTGAGCCGTGCACCGCTCCGGCTCGTGCACAGCGCCGCGAGCCGCCCGTGGGAGTCGGGCAGCAGCGCTCCGCAGTGCTCCGCGCCGAACCACGCCGAGTCGACCTCCACCGACAGCCCCAGCGGACCGGGCAGGTCGGAGACGGTCGGCACGACGACCGGGTCGGGCACCCCCGCCCCGTCGGCGAGCAGCGGCTGGGCGGAGACCGGTCGACCCGTGTAGCCCGGGGTCACCCACGCACCTCCGCCCGGCGGCACCGGCAGCCGACCGTCCGGCAGCACCCACAGCCCACCCACGACCAGTCCCGCCGCGGCCACGGCCGCGAGCGTCGTACGACGGGTGGGGGGCCCGGAGCCGAGCAGCAGCGGGCGTGCGCGGCGACCCGTGCGAGGCACCGCGAGCAGCACCACGGCGGCGACGACGACCAGCGGCCCGAGCGCCAGCCACAGGGAGACGACCGCCAGCCAGGCGACCGGACGGGCCCACCGCAACGGCGTCAGCGTCCCCGCGGCCCGAACTCCGGGGCGACCCGGGCGAAGGCCGCCTTCCGCGCGACGGCCGTGTTGCGGGCGGCCAGCAGCCAGGCCTGCTCGACCCGCTCGCGGAAGAAGGTGTAGCGCGCGCCGGCGGTCCAGGTGTCGTCGAAGAGCCGCTTGGCCGCGGCCAGCTGGTCCGGTGAGCGGCCCTTGAGCTGCTGGGCCAGGGCGAGCGCGGCGGCGACCGGGTCGGCGTCGAGGGTGGTGACCAGGCCGAGGCGGTGCGCCTCCTCGCCGGAGACGACCTCCGCGGTCATCGTCAGCTTCTTGGCCACGTCGATGCCGACCAGCTCCTTGAGCGACCGGACACCGGACATGTCGGGGATGATCCCCCACTTGCCCTCGAGCACCGACCACTGCGAGTCGGGGGTCGCGACCCGGAAGTCGGCCGCCAGCGCGATCTGCAGCCCACCGCCGAGGCAGTGTCCGTGGACGGCGGCGACGACCGGGACCGGCAGCCGGCGCCAGGCCCAGCAGGCCTCCTGGAAGGTGTTGGTGCCGCGCAGCGGGTGCGGGACGAAGGAGCGGGCCACCCGCATCGGCTGCTTCATCACGTGCGCGAAGTCCAGGCCGGCGCAGAACGCATCGCCCTCGCCGGACAGCACGACCGCACGCAGGCTCCTGTCGCGGCGCAGGGTGCGCGCGGTGGCCGCGAGGTCGTCGAGCACCTGCAGGGTCAGGGCGTTGAGCTTCTCCGGCCGGTCCAGCCGCACGTGGGCGATCCCGTCGGTGACCGTGCAGGTGACGTGGCTGGCGGCCCGCTCGCTCGAGTGGGTGACGGCGCGCGCGGCGGGAGAGGCGGTGGTCGACATGGCGCCGATCCTCCCACCTCCGAAGGGGGCGCACGGGCCGCGCCGCACGGCATGATCACGGCCATGAGCCACCCGCGCGCAGGACAGCCGGCCCAGCCCGAGGACCTGGTCGACGTCGCCCACCTGGTGACGGCGTACTTCAGCGACGAGCCCGACCCGGAGGACGTCGACCAGCAGGTCGCCTTCGGCACCAGCGGGCACCGCGGGTCCTCGCTGTCACGCTCCTTCAACGAGGCGCACATCCTGGCCACGACGCAGGCGATCTGCGAGTACCGCGCCTCCCAGGGCTTCGACGGACCGCTCTTCCTCGGCCGCGACACCCACGCGCTGTCCGAGCCGGCCTGGGTCTCCGCGCTCGAGGTCCTCGCGGCCAACGACGTCACCGTCATGGTCGACTCCCGCGACGGCTACACCCCCACGCCCGCGGTGTCGCACGCGATCCTGCGCGCGAACGGGGTCTCGACAGGCTCGACCAGCGGGAGGGGCCCGGCGTCCGGCCTGGCCGACGGCATCGTCGTCACGCCTTCCCACAACCCCCCGCGCGACGGTGGCTTCAAGTACAACCCGCCCCATGGCGGCCCCGCCGACTCCGACGCCACGAAGGTCATCGCCGCGCGGGCCAACGAGCTGCTGCGCGCCGGCCTGGAGGGGGTACGCCGGGTGCCGTTCGCCCGGGCGCGGGCGGCCGCGACGGCGTACGACTTCCTCGGCACCTACGTCGACGACCTGCCCTCGGTGATCGACGTCGAGGCGATCCGCGAGGCGGGGGTGCGGATCGGGGCGGACCCGATGGGCGGCGCGGCCGTGCACTACTGGGGCGAGGTCGCCGACCGGCACGGGCTCGACCTGACCGTCGTGAACCCGCTGGTCGACCCGACGTGGCGCTTCATGACGCTCGACTGGGACGGCAAGATCCGGATGGACTGCTCCTCGCCCTCCGCGATGGCCTCGCTGATCGGGCGGATGGGCGAGGACGCCGCGTACGCCGTCGCGACCGGCAACGACGCCGACGCCGACCGGCACGGCATCGTCACGCCGGACGCGGGGCTGATGAACCCCAACCACTTCCTGGCCGTGGCGATCCAGCACCTGTTCGGCGGCGCGCGACCGGGCTGGCCGGACACCGCGCGGATCGGCAAGACCCTGGTCTCCTCCGCCATGATCGACAAGGTCGCCGCCTCGCTCGGCAAGCCGCTGGTCGAGGTGCCGGTCGGGTTCAAGTGGTTCGTGCCCGGACTGGTCGACGGGTCCTTCGGCTTCGGCGGCGAGGAGTCCGCGGGCGCCTCGTTCCTGCGCCGCGACGGCTCGGTGTGGACCACCGACAAGGACGGCCTGCTGCTGTGCCTCCTGGCGGCCGAGGTCATCGCGACCACCGGCCGGTCGCCCTCGCAGCACTACGCGGACCTGGTCGCGGCACACGGGGAGCCGGCGTACGCCCGGGTCGACGCGCCCGCGACGCGCGAGCAGAAGGCCGCGCTCGCGGCCCTGACCCCCGACGCCGTCACCGCCACCACGCTGGCCGGCGAGGAGATCACCGGCAGGCTCACCGAGGCCCCCGGCAACGGCGCCTCGATCGGCGGGCTCAAGGTGACCACGGAGTCGGCGTGGTTCGCCGCGCGGCCCTCGGGCACCGAGGACGTCTACAAGATCTACGCCGAGTCCTTCCGCGGTCCCGAGCACCTCGCGCAGGTCCAGGAGGAGGCCCGCGCGGTGGTGTCGGCCGCGCTCGGGGGCTGAGCCCAGCCGCCCCGCCGGGTCAGTCCCCGACCGGCTCGACCGGGTCCCCCGGACGCACGACGCCATCGGCGACCACCTCGCCGTCGGCCCCGCACACCGGGGCCCCGCCGATGACCGGCAGCGCGGCGAGCACCCGGAGGTCGCGCGCGCCGGTGTCGGGGTGGTGGTCGACGACGGCGCAGCGCGTGGTCAGCGCCGTGGGGCGCACGACGGTGTCGCCCACGCGCACCGCGCGCCCCACCCACGCCTCCTCGGCCCGCGGCGGCAGGCCGGTGTCGACGACCAGGTTGGCGCGGAAGCGCCGCGGGTCCACCGGCACACCGACCTCCGCGGCCAGCGCCTCCACGGTCGAGAGCGCGACCAGGCTCACCGCCCCGGCGTACACCACGCCGCGCTCGGGCGCCGCCGCGAGCCGTACGCCGCGTGCCGGCGGCAGCCCGAGCAGCCCGGACGCCTCCGCGGCCAGCGGGTGGTCGAGCAGGTCGAGGGCCACCTCACGGCCCCAGTAGTCGCAGGTGACCCGGTCCCCGGTGCCGGTCGTGACGGTGCCGGCCGCGACGGCGCCGGCCGCGACGAGCGGCTCCTCGTCGACCGCGAGCCCCATGAGCCGCGGGTGCGCCACCGTGCGGAGCACCTGCCGCGCCTCCACGTCGACCAGGCACCACCGCCGGTCGCCGACGACCCCGGCCGGCCCGATCCGCACCTCGGGACGGGTCAGGTGGCGGGTGCCCTTGACCGCGGCGTACCCGACGGAGACGACCTGCACCCCGCCACGCTACCGACCGCGCGCACCGCCGAACCGTCAGGAACGAACCCTCGAACCGTCGCTCGCGCACCGCCGAGCCGTCACTTCCGAACCCTCGAGCCGTCACTTCCGCACGTCGGCCGTTCGAAGCTGACGGGTCGGCGGTTCACACCTGACGGGTCGGCGGTTCACACCTGACGGTTCGGCGGTTCGGAGGTGACGGTTCGGCGGGGGTATCGTGGCGCCCACAACTTCAGAAGCAGAGGGTTCGACGCGTTCTTGGTGGTGGGTCCGGCGCGATGCTCGCCGTACCCCAGGAACACACCCCATGAGTCCCCTCGCTTCCTACCGACGACTGCTCCACCTCGCCGGTCCCACCTACGTCCTCGTCGCCTTCCTCGGGCGGCTGCCGCTGGCGATGTCCCAGCTCGGCACGCTGCTGCTGGTCTCCTCGGCGACCGACAGCTACGGCCTCGGCGGCCTGGCCGCCGGCGCACTCGCCGTCGCCAACGCGCTCGGCGCCCCGGTCGCGGGCGGCCTCGCCGACCGGGTCGGCCAGCGGCCGGTCGTGCTGGTGCAGTCGCTCGCCGGCGCGCTCGGCCTGCTCGCGCTGGTGCTCCAGGTCGGCGGCTCGACGCCGCTCACCATCGTGATCGCGGCGCTCGCGGGCCTCGCGATGCCACAGGTCGGTCCGCTGGCGCGCGTGCGCTGGCGCCCGCTGACCCACGGCACCGGCCACGAGCAGCGCCGGCTCGTCGATGCCGCGTTCGCCTACGAGGGCGCGGCCGACGAGGCGTCCTTCGCCCTCGGCCCCGCACTGGTCGGGCTCGTCGCCGTGGCGATCAGCCCGTCGGGCGCGCTGCTGGTCGCGGCCGGGCTGCTCGCGGTCTTCGGCAGCGCCTTCGCCCTCGACGCCTCCGCCCGGCACACCCGCCACCACGGCCCGGTCGTGGCGACGCGGCTGCTCACCGGGGTGCTCCTGACCTTGGCGCTGGCCCAGCTCTGCATCGGGGTGCTGTTCGGGGCGACCCAGACCGGGGCCACCGTGCTCGCCACCGCGGCGGGCGACCCGGGCGCGGCCGGCTTCGTCCACGCCACGCTCGGCGTCGGCAGTGCGGTGGCCGGGCTGCTGACGGCGTACCTCCCGGAGCGGATCGGGCACGAGCGCCGGGCGCTGGCGGCCGCCGTCGGGCTGCTGGTGCTGTCGCTGCCGCTGCTGCTGGTCGACTCGCTGCTCACCGTCACACTGACGGTGCTGCTCCTGGGCTGCGCCGTGGCGCCGTACATGATCGCGGTCTTCAGCATGGGCGAGCGGGTCGTGCCGCAGAGCCGCGTCGGCGCCGCCATGACCGTGCTCGCGAGCGCGACCGGGATCGGCTACGCCCTGGGCGCCTCGGTGGCCGGCCGGCTCGCCGACGCGACCGGCACCCACACCGCAGCCTTCGGGGTCACCGTGACGACGACGGTCCTCGCCGTGGTGCTCATGGTGGCCTCGCAGCGCGGACTCCGGGCCGCGCTGGCCCACCACGCCTCGACCGAGGCGCTCCCCGCGAGCGTCTCCGCCTGAGTCCCACGCGTCACAGAGATCCCATCGGCGGGGTACTCCGAACGCGAAGTCACCCTCAGCTCGAGCTGAGGGTGACTTCTCGTGCGGACTATCCCCGCTTCCGCGGGCTCAGGCCGCCGCGGACCCCGCCTGCTCGGAGGCAGCCACCTGCTGGCGCCGGGCGAGCTGGGTCAGCCGGGCCTGGGCGGCGCGGCGGACCTTGGGGCCCTTGGTCGACATCGCCCACAGCGTCTTCAGCTGCGAGGGCAGGTTCTTCGGGGTGGTGGTGGCCAGCCAGTCGTTGGGCAGCGAGAGCCGCACGACCTTGTGCCAGGCGGAGTAGAGCTGCTGCGGCAGCGGCGCCTCGTGGTAGTTCAGGTCGTACTTCTCGAAGAGCGCCTGCACCTTGGGGGCGACCTCGGCGTACCGGTTGGACGGCAGGTCGGGGAAGAGGTGGTGCTCGATCTGGTGCGACAGGTTGCCGGTCATGAGGTGCGTGACCTTGCCGCCGGAGATGTTGGCCGAGCCGAGCATCTGGCGCAGGTACCACTCGCCGCGGGTCTCGTCCTCGGGGATGGCGGCGCGCTCGAAGGTCTCGACGCCCTCGGGGAAGTGGCCGCACATGATGACCGAGTGCGACCAGACGTTGCGCACGACGTTGGCCACGAGGTTGCCGGCCAGCGCGCCGACGGCACCGCCGAACGGCAGGGCCAGCAGCGGGTGGACGACGTAGTCCTTGGTGGCCTGCTTGCGGATCTTCCGCAGGGTCTTGGCGAGGTTCTCCTGGAACTCCGCGGAGCGCTTCTCCTTCGGGATCCTCAGGTTCTTGCCGAGCTCGAGGTCGTAGGCGGCGATGCCGTACTCGAAGACGCAGGCGTTGACGAAGTTCCACAGCGGCTGCAGCAGGTAGAACGGCACCCAGCGCTGGTCCTCGTCGACGCGCATGATGCCGTAGCCGAGGTCGTTGTCCTTGCCGACGATGTTCGTGTACGTGTGGTGCACCTCGTTGTGGCTGTGCTTCCAGCCGTCGGAGGTCGAGGCGTTGTCCCACTCCCACGTGGTCGAGTGGATCTTCGGGTCACGCATCCAGTCCCACTGGCCATGCATGACGTTGTGCCCGATCTCCATGTTCTCCAGGATCTTGGCGACCGAGAGCCCGACGGTGCCCAGCACCCACAGCGGGGGGATCGCCGAGCCGAGGAGCACGGCTCGCGAGCCCAGCTCGAGGCGACGCTGCACGTCGACGAGCCGACGGATGTACGCCGCGTCGCGCTCGCCGCGCGAGTCGATGACGTCCTGGCGGATCGCGTCGAGCTCGATGCCGATCTGCTCGATGTCGGCCTCGGTGAGGTGCGCCGTGGGGTTCTCGGGCTTGCGGGTGATCGTCGTCATCGGGTTCTCCTCAGGAGTGGTCGACGGAGCAGGCGCCGGCGGGGGCGCTCACGCAGGTCTGGATCGGGACGCCGGCCGGGTCGGTCTCCCCCGGGACGGCGACGGTGAGGGCGCCGTTGCGCAGGTCGCGCACGGCTCCCTCCTTCAGCGGCAGGACGCAGCCCATGCAGATGCCCATCCGGCATCCGCTGGGCATGAGGACGCCGGCGGACTCCGCGGCGTCGAGGATCGGGGTGGAACCGTCGGCGCTGACCTCTCGGCCGTCGGCGAAGGTGACCGTGCCACCCTCGCCCGGTGCCGCGACGGTCACGGGACGGAAGCGCTCGGTGTGCAGCACCAGGCCGCGTGCGGAGTGGTGGGCCTCGAGCGCGTCGAGCAGCCCCGCGGGTCCGCAGGCGTACGTCGGACGCGCGGCCAGGTCGGGCACGAGCTCGTCGAGGGAGTCGACGTCGAGCAGCCCGTCGGTGTCGGTGTGCAGCTCGACCAGGCGGATCAGCCCGCGGGCGGCGTACCCCCGGATCTCCTCGGCGAAGATCACCTCCGCGCGGGAGAGCGCGGAGTGGATGAGCACGATGTCCGTGGTCGGCGGGGTGGCGCGGGAGAAGAGGTTGCGCAGCATGCCGATGACCGGGGTGATGCCGGAGCCGGCGGTGACCAGGAGCAGCTTCGCCGGGAGCGGCTGCGGGAGCACGAAGTCGCCGTCGGCCTGGGCCAGGCGCAGCATCGTGCCGGGGGCGGTGCGGTGGACCAGGTGGTTCGAGACGGTGCCGCCCTCGATCGCCTTGACGGTGATCGAGATCGAGCCGTCGGCGCGGGGGCCGTGGGTCAGGGAGTAGGTGCGCCACAGGCGCACGCCCTCGACGTCGACGCCGACCCGGACGTACTGCCCGGGCACGTGGCCGGCCCAGTCGCGACCGGGCTTGATGACGAGGGTGGCGGACTGCGCGGTCTCGGGGACCACCTCCAGCACGCGGCCCGAGAGCTCGGCGCCGCGGCGCAGCGGGTGAAAGTGGTCGAGCAGGTCGTCGAGGTCGAGCGGAGTGACCGCGGACTCGGCCACCGACCGGGCGGCGGTGCGGACGCGCTCGCGCAGCGTTCGTCCCAGCCCGGTGGGGCGTCCGCCCACGCTGGCGGGCAGGTGTGCGGTGGTCATGTCGACCATGGTGCTGGACCGCTCGGGGTAAAGTCCTGTGTCAGCGACGTGAACCCGTCCGGGTTTCTTGTTCGTGGCGAACAAAGGAGGCGTGGTGCCGCGCGACCTGCCCCGGCGTACGGCGGACCACGGCCTGGTCCTGGCACCCCAGGCCGCGGCCCGGATGCGCGCCGACCTCCCGCGGGTCGCCGAGCAGGTCGTGGCCGCGATCATCGACGAGGTGCCGGCCTACGAGAACGCCCTGTCCGGCTCGATGGGCGACACGATCCGCAGCGCGGTGCAGCTGGCGCTCAGCGGGTTCCTCTCCCTGGCCAGCGGGCGCCGCGGCACCGATCCCCGCACCCCCACCGCGCCCGCGGTGGAGGGCGCCTACCAGCTCGGTCGGGGCGAGGCGCGCAGCGGCCGCAGCACCGACGCCCTGCTCTCGGCCTACCGGATCGGCGCCCGGGTCTCCTGGCGCGAGCTGTCCACCGCCGCCATCGAGGCGGGCATGGACGCCGAGGCCGTGGGCGGCTTCGCCGAGCTGACCTTCGCCTTCATCGACGAGCTGTCGGCCGCCTCCGCCGCCGGGCACACCGACGAGCTGGCCACCAGCGGGCGCGTGCGGCAGCGGCTGCTGGAGCGGGTGGCCCGGCACCTGCTCGACGGCTCGACCGCCGAGGCCACGCTCGAGGCCGCGGCGGCGGCGGAGTGGGAGCCGCCCACCACCCTGACCGCCGTGCTGGTGCCGGAGTCGCAGGCGCGCCCGGTGCTCGGCGCGGTCAGCGCCGCGACCATCGAGGTCCCCGAGGTGCCCGGGATCGAGGGGGTCGAGCTGCTGCTCGTGCCGGAGGCCCACGGCCGCGCCCGCGCCGGCCTGCTGCGGGCCGTGCGCGACCGCGAGGCCGTCGTGGGGCCCGCGCGGCCGTGGCTGGAGGTGCGCTCGTCGTACGACCGGGCGGTGCGGGCCCGGGAGGCCGGGCTCGGCCCCGACACCGAGGCCGACCTGCCGAGGCTGGTGCTGGACGCCGACCCCGAGGCGCGCGCCGACCTGCGCGCCCAGGTCCTGGCACCGCTCGCCGACCTGCGGCCCGCGCAGGCCGAGAAGCTCACCGAGACGCTGCGCTCGTGGCTGCTGCACCACGGCCGCCGCGAGGACGTCGCGGCGGAGCTGTTCGTGCACCCGCAGACGGTGCGATACCGGATGCAGCAGCTGCGCGAGCTGTACGGCGAACGGCTGGACGACCCGGGGACAGTGCTGGCGCTGACCATCGCCCTGGCGTGAGCGCGTCGGCTCGAGCGCGCCGCCCGGGCGCCTTCACCCGGTCGGTGCCCCGGGCGGCGGCGGGTACGTTCGCGCCATGCGAGCCCTTCCCCGAGCCCTGCCCCGCCTCCTGGCCGCCACGGTCCTGTCCGTCGCCCTGGTCGGGTGCGGCGAGGACGCCTCCGAGCAGCCCTCCGGCTCCGGGTCGGACTCGCCCTCGGCCTCGGACCCCGCCACGACGGATGCGTCCGAGGATGCCTCCGCGACCGCCGAGTACCCCCGCTACGTCGCGATCGGCGACTCCTACACCTCCGCGCCCCTGGTGCCCGAGACCGACCCCCAGGACGGCTGCCTGCGCTCGAGCGGCAACTACCCCTCGCTGGTGGCGGCCGCGCTCGAGGGCACCCAGCTCGAGGACGTCAGCTGCGCCGGCGCCGACACCACCTCGCTGATCGGGGTCCAGCGGACCTTCGACGGCCTGAGCCGCCCGCCGCAGCTGCAGGCGGTCACCGAGGACACCTCGCTGGTGACGGTCTCCATCGGCGGCAACGACTTCGGCCTCTTCTCGACCCTCGTCGGTGGGTGCGCCCAGATCGCCTCGACCGACCCCGACGGCAGCCCGTGCACCGACGTCGCCTCCGAGGACGGCCCGGAGGTGCTGGCCAAGATCGAGGAGCGCATCTCCTCGGTGGTCCAGGGCGTCCGCGGCCGGGCACCCGACGCCCGGATCCTGGTCGTCGGCTACCCGCAGATCGTCCCGCAGGGCGACCGCGCCTGCCCGCAGCTGCCGATCGCCGACGGGGACCTGGCCTTCGCGCGCACCATGAACCGCGGGCTGGCCGAGGCGCTGGAGGAAGGCGCGCGCAAGGGCGGGGCCGAGTACGTCGACGCCTACGCCCTCACCGAGGGCCACGACGTGTGCTCCGAGGACCCCTGGATCGCCGGCAAGGACACGGTGGAGGGGCAGGCGCTGGCCTTCCACCCGTTCGCGGCGCACCAGGAGGCGGTCGCGCAGGAGATCCTGCGGCTGCTGGAGGGCTGAGCCCGCGAACCTGAGGTCACGGCCCCGTCCGCTCTCAGGAAATTCTCAACAGGATTCTCCACAGACAGTGGAGATTCCACCCATCCGGGTGGTCGGGTCGGGCCGAATCACGGGCAACGGTTGAACACACCGCTGACCTACTCGGAAAGGTTTTCCACCATGTCCCTCCTCCGCCGCACCGCTGCCCTCGGCTCCGTCGCCGCCCTCGCCGTCACCGGCGCGCTCGCGACCTCCGCCCCGGCCTCTGCCGACGAGACCGACACGAGCCTTGCCGAGGTCCTGGCCGCCGACGGCAACAAGTTCGACCGCGACCAGAAGGACTTCGACGTGCTCGACCGCGCCGTGCGCGTCGTGCTCGGCGCGAAGCCGGAGAGCCCCGTGGCCCTGCTGGCCGACGGCACCCAGACGCTGACCGCCTTCGCGCCGACCGACCTGGCCTTCCGCCGCCTGGCCCGCGATCTCGTCGAGCCCGCCGCCGGCCAGAACGAGCGCAAGGCGTTCAAGGCGCTGGCTGCCAACGTCGACGTCGACACCCTCGAGACCGTCCTGCTCTACCACGTGGTCGCCGGCTCGAAGCTCGACTCCACCGCGGTCGTCGCCGCCGACGACCAGGCCGTCGAGACCGCCCAGGGCGGCTCGGTGACCGTGCGTGTCGACGGTTCGAAGATCACCCTCGAGGACGGCGACGCCTCCGACGCCGACCCGCGCGTCACGGTGACCGACATCAACGCGCAGGCCAACCAGCTGGCCCACGCCATCAACCGCGTGCTGCGCCCGGTCGACCTCCCCTGATCCATCCCCCCGGGCACTGGCCCGGACGGTCGCCCTCCCTCGACCGTCCGGGCCAGTGCTGCGTCCGGGGCCGAGCGGGCTCGGCTCACTCGAAGCGCAGACCGCCGGTGAGCCGGTCCAGCAGGTCGGCGAGGCCGTCGCGGTCGCGTTCGCGGCCGATGACGGCGACGTACGCCGAGGCGACCTCCTCCCCCGGCGGCGCCACGAACTGCTCCATCGCCACGCGGCGGTAGCCGTCGGCGACGTAGGAGACGACGAGGGCGTCGAAGGAGCGCGACTCCAGGGTGAGGTCCTCGATCCCGCTCGCGGTCGAGAGCGCCTCGAGCCGGGCGTCGAGCTGGGCCGGCACCGAGAGGTACTGGTTGCCCACCAGGCGCACCCGCACGAAGTACCCGCCGACGGTGTCGTCGGTGGGCGGCTCGGGGTAGAAGCGCGTCTCGCCGGCGGTGGCGTCGGAGCGGACCCAGCCGCGCGGCACGGGCAGCGACACCGAGAACGGGCTGGTGCCCACGACCGCCCGCGCGGTGGGGAGCCCCGGTCGCAGCGGCGGGTCGTCGGGGTCGGGGAGGACCCGCAGCACGGGGTCGCGCGGGTACGCCGGGTTGGCGGCCGCCACGGGTGCGGCGTCGACGACCAGCGGGGCCGGGGTCTCGCGCCCGGCGGCGTACCCCAGGGCCGCGCCAGCGGCCGCGAGCAGGACGACCGCGAGCGCCGCCAGCCCGAGCCTGCGTGCGTCCACGGGCGTCACCGTAACCGGGTCCGCGCGCCCGGCCCACGGCGGTTTTCGGGTCGCGACCCGGTGGTGCCTATCGTCGCGCCCATGAGCAGCCTGATCCTGCGCGGCGCGCGCCTGGTCCCGGTGACCACCGAGGCGCCGCGCGACCCCGTGGACGTCCTGGTGGAGGGGGGTCGCGTCAGCGCCGTCGGGCCCGCTCTCGAGCGGCCCGCCGGGGTCGAGGAGGTGCGCGCCGACGGCCGCTGGCTGGTGCCGGGGCTGTGGGACCAGCACGTGCACCTGGCCCAGTGGACGCTGACCTCCGGGCGGCTCGACCTCGCCGGGGCGCGGTCCCCCGAGGACGCCACGGCCCTGGTGGCCGCACGGGTGGCCGAGTACCCCGACCTCCCCGTCATCGGCTGGGGCCACCGCTCGGCCGGCTGGGAGCGCGAGGTGACCGTCTCCGAGCTCGACGCGGTCTCCGGGGACACCCCGGTCGTGCTGATCTCCGGCGACGCCCACCACGCCTGGCTCAACACCCCCGCCCTGCTGCACCTCGCCCTGCCGGTGCGCGACTCGGTGGTGCGCGAGTCCGAGTGGTTCGCGGCGATGGCCCGGCTCTCCACGCTCATCGGCGACGACGGCACCAGCCCGGAGGCCTACCGCCGCACCCTCGACCACGCCGCGTCCATGGGCGTCGTCGGGCTCGCGGACTTCGAGTGGTCCGGCGGCGTGCCGGAGTGGCAGGAGCGGTGGGCCGAGGGTGCCGACGTGCTGCGGGTCCGGATGGCGACGTACGCCGAGGGGCTCGACGACGTCCTCGCCCGCGGCCTGCGCACGGGCGACCCGCTGGTGCCCGGTGACGACCGGCTGGTCATGGGGCCGCTGAAGATCATCAGCGACGGCTCGCTCAACACCCGCACGGCGTGGTGCTGCGAGCCGTACGGCGACGCGTACCGCCTGGAGTACCCCTCCGGCCAGCCCAACCTGTCGGGTGCCGAGCTGCGCGCCCTGCTCGCCCGGGCCCGGGCGCACGGGCTCGAGGTGGCCACGCACGCGATCGGCGACGCCGCGGTCGCCGAGGCGCTGGCGTCGTACGCCGAGACCGGCGCGCGGGGCTCGATCGAGCACGCGCAGATGGTCAACCGCGGTGACGTGCGCGAGATGGCGCGGCTGGGCATCCGGGCCAGCGTGCAGCCCGCGCACCTGCTCGACGACCGCGACCTGACCGAGCGGATCTGGGGAGAGCGGTCCGCGCGCTGCTTCGCCTTCCGGTGGATGCTCGACGACGGCGTGGAGCTCGCGCTCGGCTCCGACGCCCCGGTCAGCCCGCTGGACCCGTGGCTGGCGATGGCCGCCGCGGTCCACCGCTCCGGCGACGAGCGCGAGGCCTGGCACGGGGAGCAGGCACTCACCCCGCTCGAGGTCCTGCGCGCCTCGGTCGACGGTGCCGGGACGGTCGGGGTCGGGTCGCTCGGTGACCTCGCGCTCCTCGACCACGACCCGCTGGCGGCGTACGACACCCCCGCCGAGGCGGCCGCCCATCTCCGCGCCGTCACCGTCGCCGGCACCTGGGTCGCCGGGCGGCAGGTCCACTCCACCCTCGACGGCTGAACGACCGGTCCCGGGGCGCGCTGACTCGGCACTGGTTCAAGGGTGACTCGGCGCGGATTCGAGCGTCACTCGGCACTGGTTCGACGGTGAGTCGGCGCTGGTTCGAGTGACTCGAATGGGCGCCGACTCACTCTCGAATCCGCGCCGAGTCAGGGTCGAACTGGCGCCGAGTCGCCCTCGAAACAGTGCCGAGTGAGCGTCAGATGCCGCGGGTGGTGACGGAGTCGAGGATGCGGTTGGCGGTGGCGGTGTCGGGGCTGCGGACCTGCACCCAGAGGACCCGGTCGGCCGCGACCTGGACGACCCGCTCGACGGTGACGCCGCCGGGGCAGCCGGAGTGGACGACGGTCCGGGAGGGCTGCGTGCCGGCGTCGGAGTACGGCGGGGCGGTGGAGTCGCACTCGGGGTGGCCCGGCATCCGCTCGGGCAGGTCCGTGCCGGGCATCAGGGCGAGGAAGACCCCGTGGCCGGCCGAGGACTCCTCGGTCCAGCCGGCCTCGGAGCCGACCGAGAGCGCGGGGTAGGTCCCGTCGTCCTGCGGGGCGGTCCCCTCCAGGGCCTGTGGCAGGCCGAGGAGGAGCCCTACTCCCTGGAGGCGCTGCTCGACTTCTGGGCGCAGGACGAGCCGGCGATGCGCGCGGAGTCCGGGCCGCCCGCGGCGTACGACCCGGCCACCTTCGGCGAGGGCAACGCCTACTACTCCGGGGCGCTCATGTGGCACGAGGTCCGCGAGCTGCTCGGGGACGAGCTGTTCTGGCGACTGATGCGCGAGTGGCCGGCCTCCCGCCCGTACGGCACCGCGTCGTACGACGACGTCGTCTCGTGGTGGTCGACCGAGGCGGGACGGGACCTCCGGCCGGTCTTCGACGCCTGGTTGCTCGGGACCGACTCGCCTCCCCGCTGACTCGGCGCTGGTTCAACGCTGACTCGGCGCTGGTTCACCGCTCACCCGGCGCTGGTTCGAGGCCGACCCAGCGCGGGTCCAGTCCGCGGGTGTGGTGTACGAGGTTGATCCCTCGGTTGGGCGTGTCGGTCAGGCCGTGAGGGCCTGGAGGTCGGGTTCGGTCACCTCCTCGACGATGGTGGTGTCGGTCAAGTCCCGGGTCGGTTTCCCCTCGTGCACGTTACGCGGCGCGCGCGACCTCGCTGCGCCCTCGACCGTCCACGGTGAACAGGGGCGGCCGCGAGGCTGACGTGCATCGGGTCGGGGACGGTGTCGTCGCAGCCCGAGTCGGACGTGTCATTCATTGGTGCCACGGGTGAGCTCCGATAAACGAAGAAGGCGGACCCGTCGGACTGTGCCGAGGGTCCGCCTTCGCGATCAGAGGAACTGTCGAGAGCGTTGCTTGTTAGTCGAACCAGGCGATAGCGAGTTTTCCGAACAGGCAGCCGCCGGCGCCCTTGCCGAATCCGACGATTCCGCCGCTACCGAGGCTGCCGATCACGCCGAGGCCGCCGCAGGTGACCTTGACCTCGACGACTTCCTTGGCGACATCTGGCTTCCCGGCCAGGCATAGGCCCATGGTCTGCATGTCGTACCCGCACATGGCGACCGTCAGCGGCCGCTTCCACCAGCCCCAGTCGCCGTCGTAGCGGGCTTGGGTGCCGTTCCCGCCCTTGCCGTACTTGGCGACCATCTTCTTGGTGATCTTCTTCTGCCACTTCGCCGGCAGGACCAGGCCCTTGGAGTTGTCGAGCTTGCCGTTCTCGAAACGCTTGGTCTTCTTCTCAGCCCAGGTCCCGCACGGGGTTCCGGTGTCGTCGACGCACTTGTACGACGCCGAGGGCTTTGAGTCGGCCTGAGCGCCGATGGCGTCGGTCTTGTCGAAGATGAACATCGCTGCCAATGCGAAGACGAGCACTAGCGCGAGCTGCCCCACTATCCACCGACCTCGCGAGGCGGTGACTTTCTGGCGTGCCTCGGCGTCCTTCTCGCGGATCCGATCGACGTACTTCCACATGCTGTTGCCTTTCCCGAGATGTTCCGCTGGAGATGCTCGTCTCCGGCGGTCGGGTCCTTCCTACCCGACAGGGGCCGGGCCGGGCCACGAGCTCTCCACAGGGCGAGCCGCGTCTCGACGATCGCCGCCATCGAGCGTCGCAGGGAGTGGGCGTCTACTCACTGCGTGTGCACAGTCGTGCATAGCGTGCTCGTTTCGGTCCCCTGTCGCGGCGGGAGTCGGTGGGTAAGGCGAGTGCCCGGACCGGCTCCTTACCATCCCGGTGCGAGCTACGAACGCGGAGACTTGCAGGCGGGCTCGAAGGTGGGCGGGTCGCAGTCAAGTCGAGTCCAGCGCGCGCCGAGTGACGCTCGAAGGCGTGCCGAGTCACCCTCGAACCAGCGCCGAGTCACGAAGTCCGGGGGTCATGCCACGTGGGAGGCGACCATCCCCCGGTGCATGACCCGGTCGCCGACGACGGCGGAGTGGTCGGCGCGGTGGAGCACGCAGGCGTTGTCCCAGAGCACCACGTCGCCGGGGGCCCAGCGGTGGGCGAGGACGTTGTCGGGGCGGGTGGAGTGGTCGAGCAGCCGGGCGACGACCTCGCGGGTCTCGACCTCGTCGAGCCCGCTGATCGCTGCGCACCGCTTGGGAGCGGTGAGGTAGAGCGCCGGGCGGCCCGTGACCGGGTGCGGCCGGAAGAGCGGGTGCTCGGCCTCGGTCTGCTCGCCCGGGCCCGGATCGACGCCGGTGACGACGTGGCGCAGCGTCTTGTCGGCCAGCAGCGCGCGCAGGTCGTCGGGGAGGGAGTCGAGGGCGGCGTACTGGTCGCTGAACTGCGTCGCGCCACCCTCGACCGGCACCTGCACGGCTCGCAGCGCGGTGTACGCCGGCGGCCGGTCGACGTAGGAGGTGTCGACGTGCCAGTTGCTGACCGGCGGGCTCTCGCGGCCGACGTTGCTGATCACGTTGAGCTGCGGGTGCGACGCCAGCGGGGTCTCGCCGGTGGTGAACGCGAGCGGCCCGAAGGCCTGCAGCAGCGCGAGGAACCCGTCGTCGTCGAGCGCGTGCTGGTCGGGCACGTGGACGACCCCGTGCTCGGCGAGCAGGTCGCGCAGCACCGGCACCAGGCCGGGCAGGTCGAGGGCGGGATCGGCGAGGTCGAGGTCCTCGACACGGACGCCGAGGGGCTGGAGCGGGACGGTCCTCATGCGGTGCCTCCGAGAGAGTGAGCGGGAGCGGGCAGGCCGAGCCGGTCGAGCCCGTGCTGCAGCAGCGCGGGCAGGTCGATGCCCGCGGCGCGGGCCATGGTCGCCACGACGCTGGTCGGGGCGTAGGAGCAGTAGAGGCCGGCCTCGAGGAACCACGGCCGCCCCTCGGGGTCGATCCGCAGGTCGAAGAGGCCGTAGTGGCGGCAGCCGAGGGCGTCGTACGCCGCCAGCGCGGCCTCGTGGACGGCTGGCACGACGGGGTCGTCGGCCGGCACGATCCACGCGCGGGTGACGTCCTTGGCGACCAGCCCGAGGTCGCCCGCGCCGTCGCGCGCGAGCTTGCTGTCGGCCAGCCGCACGGGGGAGGCGGCCTCGTCCACGGCGTACTCCTCCAGCGGCAGCGCCACCAGTCCCTCCCGTGTCGCCAGCACCCCGCAGCGCACCTCGCGACCGAGTGGGACGTAGCGCTCCACCAGCGCGCGGCCGCTTCCGTCGTCGCGGCAGGCGGCGGCCACCGCGGCGACGTACGCCGCGTCCGGCTCGCCCCCGCGCACCAGCGTGACCCCCGCGGAGTTGTCGGCGTCGACCGGCTTGACGACCACGTCGCCGCTGCCGCCCGAGCCGGGCCGGGCGAACACCGGCCGCGGGTCGCCGACGCGCACGACCGCGCCCTCCGGCACGGGCACCCCGGCCGCTGCGACGACCGCGCGGGCCCGGGCCTTGTCGGCGCCGAGTGCCATCGTGGCGGGGTCGTTGCCGAGGTAGGGGAGGTCGAGCACGTCCAGCAGGGCGCGGTAGTGCGTCATACCCGCGCGGCAGAACATCTGCGGCAGCGCGGCGTCGATCCCGACCTCCCGCACGCGTCGCAGCGCAGTGGCGAGCTCGACCGGCTCGGTCGACCCGAGCGTCGCGTCGTCGAGCGCGGGCCGGTCCGGCAGCCGCCAGAGGCCGTCGGGCGCCACGAACGCCACGACGTGCTCGTGGTCGGTGCCCTCCTGGAGGGAGGCCAGGGCGCCCCGGGCGTAGACCAGCGACAGCTCGGCGTGGAAGTCGTCGGTCGGGGAGCCGACCAGGTGGAGGAGGCGCACGCGCTCAGTCCCCACCGGGCTCGACGAGCTTGCCGATGTTGAGGTCGACCTTCTGCCACGGCCGCCCGGCGCGGAGGTTGGCCAGCACCAGCGACGGCACGTGCAGGTGGTGCAGCGCGAGGAACGGCCACGGGTCGGTCGGGGTGAGCACGGCGTCGCGGCCGCGCCGCAGCAGCCGCAGCCGCTCGGGCAGGGTGCGGGGGTGGGTGAGGCCCTGCCAGAGCTCGTGGTGGGTCCAGTACGTCGGGGCGCCGCCGAGCTCGGGCTCGACCGGCTGGTGCTCGCGCTCGTCCGGGCCACCGCCGAGGTAGGCCGCCGCCAGGTCCGGGTGCCCCTCGAGCAGGGTGATCGCCGAGTGCGTGCGCGGGTTGCACTCGATGGCCCGCACGACCCCGTCGGGTCCCTCGATGAAGTCCAGCGACACCTGTCCCGTGGCGCCGGGGCCGAGCACGTCCCGGACCCACTGCTCCACCCACGCACGGATGCCCGGGTGCTCCTCGTGCTCGTAGACGAGCTGCCACGCCGAGGACCGGCACGCGACGTGCACCGCGAGCCGACCGTCGCGGACCGTCCCGTGGGTGCACCACTCGGTGCCCTCGAGCAGCTCCTGGAGGATCCAGGGCCGCTCCTCGCTGATCGGCAGCCCGGCCAGGAACGCCTCGGTCTCGGCGCGGGTCGGTCGCGGCAGCGGGGTCAGGTCGAGGCGGCGCACGGGGTCGTAGGCGATCGACTTCAGCACGTACGCCGCGCCCGGCAGCGCGTCGAAGTCGAGGTCGAGCACCTGCTGGGGATCGGTGATCCGGTGGGTGTCGGGCACCGGGAGCCCGGCGGCCGCGGCGGCGGCGAAGGCGTGCTTGTCGTCGACCGCCCGCAGCCGCTCGGCGTCGAGGTGCACGACCACGACGCCCTCGGCGCGCAGCAGCTCGCCGACCTCGGCCTCGGGGAGGCTGGAGGCGGGGCTGCTGACCGGGACGAAGGTGTCCACGCCCTCGGCGCGGACCAGGTCGAGCACGGCCTGCTCGTAGCCGGCGGACCCGGGCGTCGGCAGCACGTGGAAGGCCTCGACCGCGCGCGACGTGCGGTGCGCGGTGAGGCGGTAGCGCGCCTGCTCGGCCAGCAGCACCCGGTGCCCCGCCGCGTGGAAGCCCCGCGCCAGCACCAGCGCCTTGGTCATCTTGCCGCCGGTCACCAGCACGGTCCGGCGCTGGGCGGTGGTGGGCCGTGCGACCGCGCCCGACGGCGTACGCCGCAGGGTGGCCGCGCCCGCGAGCGCGAGGTTGACCGGCAGGGTCGCGGTGAGCAGGCCCAGCACGCCCGCCGCCTGGGCGGCCTGGCGGATCCGACCGGGGCCCTCGCCGCCCCCTCGCTGCTCGGCCGCCGCTGCGCCGGATGGTCGAGCAGCCCGAGCGCCGGCGAGGGCGTCGTCGAGACCGCGTGACGGACTCGTGGTGCGTGAGGTCCGCGGATCAGCGTCCGGGGTCTCGACGACGCTCGCTGACGCTCGCTGCTCGACCGCCGGAGGCCGGCTCATCACGTGTCCCGGCGCCGCAGCAGGGTGACCCCGTCCCGGAGCGGCACGAGCACCCGCTCCCAGCCGGGATCTGCCGCGACGCGGTCGTTGAAGGCCGCGATGGCAGACCCGTTGGCGCTCGGTGACTCGGCCCAGGGCTCGCCCTGCAGCAGCGTGTTGTCGATGGCGACCACCGCGCCGCGGGCGAGGAGGTCCCCGGCGAGCAGCTGGTCGAGGTACCCGGCGTACCCGCCCTTGTCGGCGTCGACGAAGACCAGGTCGAAGCGCTCCCCGGCGGCGGCCAGGCGCGCGAGCGACTCCGCGGCCGGCCCCTCCTCGATCCGCACCCGGGCCCCGGCGGGCGAGGCGGCGAAGCCCTCGCGGGCCACCTCGACCGCCCGCGGGTCGAGCTCGAGCGCGACCACCTCGCAGTCCTCACCAGCGGCGCCGGAGGCGGGCAGCGCCTCGGCCATCGCGAGCGCGGCGTACCCGGTGAACATGCCGACCTCGAGCACCCGGCGCGCACCGGTGGCCCGCACGAGGAACGCCAGGAACGCGCCCTCGACGTGGCCCGAGAGCATCTCCTGCTCCAGGGCCGGTCCGCCGTCGGTGTTGCCCGAGGCCCAGTCGGTGGCCGCGGTCAGCCGCGCCAGCCCGGCGAGCGCCTCGGACTCCGGGGAGGTGTGCGCCTCGACGTACGGCTCGAGGCCCTCGGCCACGCGCATGGCGTGCCGCAGCTCGACCAGCAGGTCGTCGGCGACGCCCGCCGCGACCAACCGCTCCTCGGCGCGGCCGAGCCGCTCGGCGACGATCCCGACCGGGGTGACCGGCCGGGGCGCCACGGCCGCCTCGATCATGTCCTCAGGCCACCGTCCGCGAGGGGACGACGGCGTGCAGGCCCTCGTCCTCGGGCGCGGTGAAGGCGTCGACGCCCTCGCCTCGACGGGGGTACGCCGCGCACAGCGCCTTGTGGGCGGCCAGGCCCTCCACGAGGTCCTCGATGGTGAGGTCGTTGACGAAGTGGCAGGTGCCGATCGGGCCGGGCATGGCCGCACGGAGCAGGCCGTCGCGGGTCTGGATGATCGACGGGGTCGCCTTCTCCAGGATCTCGGCGGTGAAGAACGGGCTGTCGATGGAGAGCCCGAGCCGGCTGAAGAGGCCGAGGATCCGGTCGCGCTGGACGGTGTCGATGAGGCCCAACCTCTCCGCGAGCGTGGCGGAGTAGGCCATGTCGATGCTGATCGCGTGCCCGTGGAAGAACGGCGGCTCGGGGGCCAGCTCGAGCGTGGGGCTCCAGGTGTGGCCGTAGGCGATGACCCGGTCGAGGTCGAGCTCGTGCAGGTTGGGCACCTCGAGCTCGAGCATCCGGCGGATGGCCTCGTAGGTGACCTCGTCGGCGACCGGGCGCAGGTGCTCGGAGCCGGGGGCCTGCGCGACGTGGGACTCCAGCAGCTCCTCGCCGTGCTTCTCCAGCAGCTCGAAGACCTCGCGGTGGCCGACGGTCGCGATCTTGATGATCTCGGCGATGCCGTTGCGGACCTGGTCGATCGGCAGCGTCTCCAGGAAGCCGAAGTCCAGCAGCACCTTGCTGGAGGCGTGGTAGGCGCCGAGGCGGTTCTTCAGCTTGCCGTGGTTGCACCCGACCTTGATCGAGACGCTGGCGTCGATCAGCCCGATGAGGGTGGTGGGGATGCGGACGTAGCCGGTGGTGCGCTTGTACGACGCACAGGCGAAGCCCGCCACGTCGGTGGTCAGCCCGCCGCCGACGACGAGCACCTCCTCCTTGCGCCGCAGGCCGAAGGCCGACAGCGCGTCGACGATGTCCTCGAGCGTGCGCAGGGACTTGGCGGTCTCCGCGATCCGCACGGGCTCGACCACCAGGTCGATGCCGTGGTGCTCGAAGTAGGCGCGCATCGACTCCCCGTGCAGGGCCAGGACGTTCTCGTCGACGACCGCCAGGCAGCGGCCGGCGGCGGAGAAGCAGTCGGCCAGCGCGAGGTTGGCGGGGTCGAAGACGCCGTCGACGACGTCGAGGGTGTAGTCGATCTTCTCGTAGGCCTCGACGTGGAAGGACGTCGGTGAGGTCTCGAGGCGGGCGAGCGGCTGGTCCATCGGTGGCTCCTGGTCTGTCTGTGGGTCGGGGAGAGGGTGGTGTCGCTCAACCGGCCTGCGGCAGGACGGCGTCGAGGTCGAGCTGCTGCACGGTGGTGGTGCCGCCGAAGTCGTGGCCCTCGGTGTTGGCGTTGGGGAACGCGACGACCCGGATGCCGGCCGCCCGCGCGGACTCGACGCCGCCGAGGTTGTCCTCGACCGCAACGCAGTCCTCGGCGCGCTCGCCGAGCTTCTCGAGCGCGAGGAGGTACGCCGCCGGGTCGGGCTTGCCGACCTCCACCTGGTCGGCGTCGACGACCAGGTCGAAGTCCCGCAGGGCGGGCAGCCCCCCGAGGCCGGCGTCGAGGGCGGCGAGGTTCTCCGCGGAGGTGGTCGTCACCAGGGCGACCCGGTGGCCCGCGGCACGGGCCTGCGCGATGGTCTCGGAGACGCCCGGGCGGACGCTGGCCGCGCCCTCGCGCAGCCGGGCCTGGAAGAGCCGCGACTTGGTCGCGTGGACCGCCTCGGCGTCCACGGTCTCGCCGCGCCCGGCGGCGTACTCGGCCACGCGGTCACGGCCCCCGTTGCTGGTCAGCAGGTCGCGGTACTCCTCCTGCGACCACTCCCAGTCCAGGCCGTGCTCGGCGAAGGCCCGGTTGAAGGCCTCGCGCTGGAGCTCGGAGGTGTCGGCGAGCACGGAGATGGAACCGAGGAGCAGTGCGGACATGGCGATCCTTCGCTGGGTCGTGGCCCACCCGAGAGGGTCGGGACCGGTCGGGCCGGGCGGTGTGGCCCGGCACCGGGGTGGTTAACCACCTCCCACGCCGCTGCTCCGCCCCCAACGGGTGAGTCGGGCGTGTCGCCTCGGGTCGGGCTGACGGGCGAGGTACTCCGCATCAGATCTGATGCTCAGCTCGCGTCCCGCATCACATCTGATTCGGAGTAACCCCGTCAGCCCACCGCGAACACCCCTTCCCCGGGCCGGCCGGGCGCGGCGAGGGTGGCGGCATGAGATTCCTGGTGCTGGGCGGGACGGTGTTCCTGTCGCGGGCGGTGGCGGTCGAGGCGCTGGCGCGCGGCCACGAGGTGGTGTGCGCGGCGCGGGGCGAGTCGGGGTCGGTGCCCGAGGGGGCCCGGCACGTGGCCTTCGACCGGACCGGCGAGGTGCCGGCCGACCTCGCGGCCGAGCGGTTCGACGCGGTCGTCGACGTGGCCCGTACGCCGTCGTGGGTGCGTCGCGCGGTGGCCGCCTGGCCCGGGGCGCACTGGACCTTCGTCTCCACGATCAACGTCTACGCCGACGAGACGACCCCCGACGGGACCCCGGCGAGCCTCCCCCTGCGCGACCCGCAGCCCGAGGACGTCGACCTCGCCGAGCAGCCCGACGCCTACGGGCCGATGAAGATCGCGTGCGAGCAGCTGGTCCGCGACGGGGTCGAGCGCGCCTTCGTGGTGCGCCCCGGGCTGATCGTGGGTCCCGGCGACCCGACCGGCCGCTTCTCCTACTGGCCGGCGCGGTTGGCCGACGTCGAGCCCGCCGAGGAGGTGCTGGCCGGAGGCCTGCCCACCGACACCGTGCAGGTCATCGACGTGCGCGACCTCGCAGCCTGGCTCGTGCGCGCGGCCGAGGACGGACTCACCGGCACCTTCGACGGCGTGGGTCCGGCCATGGCGATCGGCGACCTGCTGACCGACTGCACCATCGGGCTCGACGTGACCCCGGCGTGGGTGTGGGCCGGCGACGACGAGCTCGCGGCGGCCGGCGTGCAGCCCTGGTCGGGGCCACGGTCGCTCCCGCTGTGGCTGCCGCGACCGGCGTACGACGGGATGCTCGCCCACGACTGGACCCCCTCGGAGGCCGCCGGTCTCACGGTGCGCCGGATCGCCGAGACCGCCCGCGACACCCTCGCCTGGCTGCGCGCGACGCCGGACGCCGTCGTCACCGGGTTGACCCGCCAGGAGGAGGCCGAGGTGCTGGCACTGCTCTCCTAGCGTCGGTCGAGCAGGCGAGCCCTGGCGAGCCGTCGTCGAGACCGCGTGACCTGCCTGTGGTCGCCGACCACAGGCAGGTGCCGCGGTCTCGACGGCGCCCGCTGGCGCTCGCTGCTCGACCCCCGGAGACGGTCAGCCCACAGCCGCCGCGCGGCCTACCCTCCGACCATGCCCGATCGACTCAGCGCCGCCGACCTCATCGACCTCGTCCTCGACGCGGGGTCGTGGTCCTCGTGGGACGAGCCGCCGGCGTACGGCGAGATCTCCGAGGCGTACGCCGCCGACCTGGCCACGGCCCGCGAGAAGGCGGGGACCGACGAGTCGGTGCTGACCGGCGAGGGTCTGCTGCGCGGCCGGCGGGTGGCGGTGCTGGTCGGCGAGTTCGGCTTCCTGGCCGGCTCCATCGGCCGGGCCACCGCCGACCGGCTGGTCGCCGCGATCCGCCGCGCGACCCACGAGGGGCTGCCGCTCCTGGCCGCCCCGATCTCCGGCGGCACCCGGATGCAGGAGGGGACGCCGGCGTTCGTGCAGATGGTCCGGATCGCCGAGGCGGTCATGGCGCACCGCGGCGCGGGCCTGCCGTACCTCGTCTACCTCCGCAACCCGACCACTGGCGGGGTCATGGCGTCGTGGGGCTCGCTGGGGCACGTGACGGTGGCCGAGCCGGGGGCGCTCGTGGGGTTCCTGGGTCCGCGGGTCTACCAGGCGCTCTACGGCGAGGAGTTCCCCGAGGACGTGCAGACCTCCGAGAACCTCTACGCCCGCGGCATCATCGACGCCGTCGTCGCGCCCGAGGACATTCCCGACATCCTCGACCGGGCGCTGCGGGTCATGCGGCCGCCGGCACCGCTCGACGCCCCTGACCCCGGCGACGAGCCGGTGCCCGACGTCGACACCTGGGACGCCGTCACCCGCTCGCGCGACACCGGCCGCCCCGGCGTACGCCGGCTGCTGAGGTACGCCGCCAGCGACGTCGTCCCCCTCAACGGCACCGGCCAGGGCGAGTCCGACCCGGGGCTGCTCATCGCGCTGGTGCGCTTCGGCGACGTGCCGTGCGTGTTCCTCGGCCAGGACCGGCGCGGCCAGACCGCCGCGCACCCGCTCGGGCCCGGGGCGCTGCGCGAGGCCCGGCGCGGGATGCGGCTGGCCTCCGAGCTCGGCCTGCCGCTGCTCACGGTGATCGACACCGCCGGCGCGGCCCTGTCGATGGACGCCGAGAACGGCGGTCTCGCCGGGGAGATCGCCCGCTGCCTCGGCGACCTGGTCACCCTCGACGCCCCGACCCTGTCGCTGATGCTCGGCGAGGGCAACGGCGGCGGTGCCCTCGCCCTGCTGCCCGCCGACCGGGTCGTCGCGGCCCAGCACGCCTGGCTCTCCCCGCTCCCGCCCGAGGGCGCCTCCGCGATCGTCCACCGCGACACCGCGCACGCCCCCGAGATGGCCCGCGCCCAGAAGGTGCGGGCCCTGGACCTGCACGCCCTCGGCGTCGTGGACCGGGTCGTGGCCGAGAAGCCCGACGCCGCCGAGGAGCCCGAGGAGTTCTGCCGCCGGGTCGGCGCCGTCCTGGCCCACGAGCTCGCCGGGCTGCTCGCCCGGGGGCCGGGCTCGCCGGCCGACCGGGCGGCGCGGTACGCCGGCTGAGCGGCAAGGTTCATCGGCCGGCCGACAAACCCTGGGGTTGGACGACAAAGGTCCAGCGGCCCACCGCAAGGTCTGTCGGCCGGCCGACGAACCTTGCGACGCGGCCACCCAACCGGAGCGCACGTTCTATCGGCCGGCCGACAAACCTTGCCCCCACCCGGTTGACTGGCCCCGTGATCCGTCCCCGCGCCCCGCTGGCGACCGCCGCCGCGATGGCTCTCGGGGCCGCACTCCTCCTCCCGGGGGCGACCGCCGCCCAGCCGCTCCCGACCCAGCCGCTCCCGGCCCAGCCGCGGGTCGACCAGGTCCTCGAGCAGTCCGACGACCAGCCCGCGACAGCGCCGACCGAGGTGACGACGAGCGAGGCGATGGTCCGGGTCGGCCCCGAGCCCGACGGGCAGCCGGTGCGGATCGACACCACGACGTACGTCCCGGCCGGCGAGGGGCCGCACCCGGCGGTGCTGGCAACCCACGGCTTCGGCGGCAGCAAGGCCGACCTCGACGGGCTGGGGCGCCGGCTCGCTGCACAGGGGTACGTCGTGCTGGCCTACTCCGCCCGCGGGTTCGGCGCCTCCGGCGGCCGGATCCACCTGGCCGACCCGGACTTCGAGGTCGCGGATGCCCGGGTCCTGCTCGACGAGCTCGCCAAGCGCGACGACGTGCTGCGTGACGGCCGGGGCGACCCGCGGGTGGCCGCCGTGGGGGCGTCGTACAGCGGGGCGCTGGCGCTGATGACCGCCGCCACGGACGACCGGGTCGACACCGTCGTCGCGGCGATCACGTGGAACGACCTGGCCGAGGCGTTCTTCCCGCAGGCCGCGCGCAGCCGCGGGCCGGGGCCGTTCAAGCAGCTGTGGGCGTCGCGGTTCTTCCTCGGGAGCGCCGCCCAGGGGGCGGCCACCGACCCCGTGTGCGGCCGCTTCGACCGGGAGATCTGCGAGCTGTTCCTCGACGCGTCCCGCACCGGCGAGGCCAGCGACGAGCTGCTGGGGATGCTGGCGGCGCACAGCCCGGCCCCGCTGCTGGGCGACCTGCGCGCCCCGACGTACCTCGTCCAGGGGCTCGCCGACTCCCTCTTCGGCACCGACCAGAGCGATGCGACCGCCGCGGCGCTCACCGAGCGCGGCACCCCCGTGGCCGTGCGGTGGACCGAGGGCGGGCACGACGCCTTCGCGACGTCGGTGCTCGACGAGGCGGCCGGGCTCGAGCGGTGGCTCGACCACTACCTCGACCCCGCCCGGGACCCGCGCAGCGGTGACGGGTCGGACCTCCCGGTGCCGCCGTTCTCCTACTCCGTGCCGCCGGCCCCCGGCCGCGAGCGCGACGAGCCGCAGGACTTCACGACCCCCGACCTGCCCCTGCCGACGTACGACGAGGTGCCGCTCGACCCCGAGCCGCGACCGGTGCTGAACCCGCCCGGCGGGGTGCCGGCCTCGCTCACCACCGTGCCCGGGACCGGCGACGCCCTGGTCGACGCCGTGACCGACGCGGTCTCGACCTACCCGCTGGCCGCCCTGCCCGGGCAGTCGGTCGCCTTCGACACCGAGCCGCTGGAGTCCGAGCGGGTCCTCGTGGGCGCGCCCCGGGTCAGCCTCAGCGTCACCTCGAGCGCGCCGACCAGCACGCTCTTCCTCAGCCTGTGGCAGGTCACCCCCGACGACACCGCCGTGCTGACCCGCCAGCTGGTCGCGCCGGTGCGGATCGCCACCACGCCGGGCGAGGCCCGCACCGTCGACGTCGACCTCGCCGGCGGCACCTGGCGGGTGCCCGCGGGCAGCCGGCTACGCGTGCTCGTCACCACGACCGACCAGACCTACGCGTCCCCGCGCGCGGCCCGAGCCGACGTCGTCACCGTCGACCGGCTGCGGCTGCCCTCGGTCGCCGGCACCCCGGTCGACGGCGGGACCGGCGGCCCGGACGCCGAGGTCGTCGGGCTCCTGGTCGCCCTCGGCGTGCTCCTGGCCGCCTCGGTCCTCGTGCCGCTCGTGCGACGCCGGGGCCGGGCCACCGCCCCGGACCCGGAGCTCGCCGACGTGCCGCTCGTCGTCGAGGGCCTGGTCAAGACCTACGCCGACGGCCACCGCGCGGTCGACGACGTCTCCTGGACCGCCGGCCGCGGCCAGGTCGTCGGCCTGCTCGGCCCCAACGGCGCCGGCAAGACCACGACCCTGCGCATGGCCATGGGCCTCATCCGCCCCGACTCCGGGCGCGTGCACGTGCTCGGGGAGCAGGTCCACCCCGGCTCACCCGTGCTGGCGCGGGTCGGTGCCCTGGTCGAGGGCCCGGGCTTCCTGCCGCACCTCACCGGCCGGCAGAACCTCCACGCCTACTGGGCCGCCACCGGCCGCCCCGAGGAGGAGGCGCGCTTCGAGGAGGTGCTCGAGGTCGCGGCGCTCGGCGGCGCGGTCGAGCGACCCGTGCGCACCTACAGCCAGGGCATGCGCCAGCGACTCGGGATCGCCCAGGCGATGCTCGGGTTCCCCGAGGTGCTGGTGCTCGACGAACCGACCAACGGCCTCGACCCGCCGCAGATCGCCGGGCTCCGGCCGATCCTGCAGCGCTACGCCGCCGCCGGCCGCACCGTCATCGTCTCCAGCCACCTGCTGGCCGAGGTCGAGATGACCTGCTCGCACGTCGTGGTCATGCACGCCGGCCGCGTCGTCGTGACCGGCACCGTGGCCGAGCTGGTCGACAGCGCCGGCACCACGCTGCTCACGCTCGGGCCCGGCTCGGACCCCGACACGGTCGCCGACGTCGTACGCCGCCAGCCCGGCGTCTCCGAGGTCGAGGTGCTGCCCGAGGAGGAGGCGGAGGGCGCGACCGAGCCGGTCGGACCGCGGCTGGTCGTCACCGCCGAGCTGCCCCGTGCCGAGGTGGTGCGCCTCGTCGCCGGCAGCGGCGCGGACCTCGTGGCGGTCAGCAGCCGCCGCCAGCTCGAGGAGGTCTTCCTCGGCGTGATCGCCGAGGCCTCGGGCACCGACCCCGACCTGAGGCAGGTGCGCGCCCGATGAGCACTCCGACCCCGATCCCGACCGCCGCCCCCGCCGCGACGAGGCTCCCCGGGCGGCCGCTGACCCTGAGCGCCGAGACCGGCCGGCAGCTGCGCCGGCGCCGGACCCTGTGGACCTTCGGCCTCCTCCTTGCCCTGCCGTTGATCATCGTCGGCGCGTTCGCACTGGGCGACGGCGACGGCGGTGGCGGGGACGACCGGTTCGTCGACCTCGCGACCAGCGGCGCGGCCAACTTCGCCGTCTTCACCACCGCGGTCTCGGCCTCGTTCCTGCTCCTGGTGGTCGCGGCGCTCTTCGTGGGCGACTCGCTGCCCTCGGAGGCGTCGTGGTCGACGTTGCGCTACCTCCTGGTCGCGCCGGTCCCGCGCTCCCGGCTGCTGGCGACCAAGCTCGTGATCGGCCTGGTCAGCACGGCGCTCGCTGTCGTGGTGCTGATCGGCTGGTCGCTGCTGGTGGGGCTGGTCTTCTACGGGGCCGATGCGTTCACCGGCCTCGACGGCAGCACCCTGGAGTGGGGGACCTTCGCCGGCCGGATCGCGCTGATCGCGGCGTACCTCGTCGTCATCCTGCTCCCCGTCGGCGCCATCGCCTTCTGCCTCGGGGTGCGCACCGACGCCCCGCTCGCCGCGGTCGGCGGGGCGGTCCTGGTCACGATCGTCAGCGCGATCCTCGACCAGATCGAGAACCTCGGCTCCTTGCGCAACGCCCTGCCCCTCCACGACGCCTCCGCGTGGTTCGGGCTGCTGCGCCAGGACGTCGTCTGGGACGACCTGGTCGACGGGACGCTGTGGTCGCTGGTCTACGCCGTCGGGTTCACGGCGCTCGGGTTCGTGCTCTTCGCGCGCAAGGACGTGCTGAGCTGAGCCGCTCCCGCTGAGCGGGTCGCCCGGGGTCGCCCGACGACTAGAACGCATTACAGTCCCGCGCATGACCGCCCCCACGAGCCCGCGCACCCACGTCGTCACCGGAGCTGCCTCAGGGATCGGCAGGGCGACGGCGTCGATGCTGCGCGAGCGGGGGCACCGGGTCATCGGGGTCGACCTGCGCGAGGGCGAGGGCGTCGACGTGGCCGCCGACCTGGGTACGCCGGAGGGCCGGGCGGCCGCGGTCGCCGGGGTGCAGGCGCTGACCGACGTGGTCCACGGGCTGGTGCCGGCGGCGGGGCTGGCGGGTCGCACGGGCGTGCCGGGCGACCTGGTGGTGTCGGTGAACTTCTTCGGGGCCGTCGCGATGGTGACCGGGCTGCACCCGCAGCTGCACGCGGCCGCGGAGCGCGACGGCGACGCGGCGGTCGTGTTCCTGGCCAGCAACTCGATCACCGGCATGCCCGGCTGGAACGTCCCCACCGTCGAGGCCTGCCTGCGCGGCGACGAGGCCGCGGCCCGGGTCGAGGCCGCGAAGGTCGACTCGGTCATGGTCTACCCCTCCAGCAAGGCCGGCCTGGCCTGGTGGGCCCGCCGCGAGGGCGTGAAGCCGGAGTGGGCCGGCGCGGGCATCCGGCTCAACTCCGTCGCCCCCGGCGCGACCGAGACCGCGATGGTCGAGCAGATGCGGGCCGACCCGCTGCTCGGCACCGCCATCGACGCCTACCCCACCGCGATCGGCCGCACCGGCCGCGCCGAGGAGGTGGCCGGCCCGATCTGCTTCCTGCTCGGGCCCGAGGCGACCAACATCGTCGGCGCGTGCCTGTTCATCGACGGCGGCACCGACGCGATGCTGCACCCGATGGCGCCCCAGGGCTGGGAGGTCGGCCCGGTCGACCTGGGGTGATCAGCAGCTCACGCGCAGGCCCAGGACGTCGTACGTCACGTTTCGGTCCGTCGAGGCGGCCCAGTTGCTGTTCGCCAACCTCGCCTGCACTCGGACTGTGACAGTGCCACCGAGGAGGCCAGTGAGGATGTCCGGGGTGATCTCTGTCGACCTGGTCGAACCGTTGGACGTCACCGCGAGGTTGCGGGTCCCCGGAGACACGACCTGGGCCGTGTAGTCGAGAAGCGTAGGGCTCGTCGACGCCGTCCAGGTGAGCACGACCTTGGTGAGCAGGCGCAGGCCCAGTGCCCCGAGCACGTCAACGCTCTGGCAGGTCAGCACGGGGGCCTGGAGCGAACCGGAGGAGACGGGCGTTCCCGTCACGGTCGATACGTCGCTCCATGTCCCTGCCGCTGGTGAGGTGCCAGCCAGCACCACGGCCGCCATCACGCCGACCGCCGCAGCCCGCCTCACGGCGCCACCTGGGTCGCGGTAATGGTGAAGGTGGGGGTGTACGTACTGGACTTGGTGGAGTTGTCCGCGGCGAGGTCAAGATGTAGCCGCACGCAGATCGTCAGCGAGTCCCATGGGTCGACGACATCGCTCTCGGTCAGGACAGTGGTCTCGGAGCCGGTCAGGGCTGCCGGACCGAAGGATGCGGTGCCCGTGCAGCTCTCCGCCCGCGGGTAGACCGCGCTGGTCTGGCTGACGGTCCCTGCCGGCACCACCGTGACCCGCATGGCATCGCGGAGGGCCACGACGGAGGCCGTCGCGGAGGCGGTGATGGAGACCGTGAAGGGAGTCGTGCCGGCGTTGTTGAGTGTGAGCACCTTGGCCGTGCTCTCTCCGGGCGCGATGTTCAGGAGGTCGAGCGCTGTCCAGGTGTAGCTCTGCTCACCCTCCACCAGCAGGTCCAGCGACCCCGAGGTGACCGTGGCGCCGGCGACCGTCTCGACGTCGTTCCAGTACGCCTGCGTCCCGAGTCCCCCCACCAGCCCCAGCGCCCCGACGAGGGCGACGACGACCGGCGTCCACGGCCGCGTCGGCCGAGGTGCGGTACGACGGGACGCAGCGCCCCTACGGGCAGGCCGCCGCGGCTCAGCACGTCGCGGCGCCGCGTGCCGGCCGCTCATGCCGACACCTCTTCCGAAGCCGCGGCCGTTGCCGGGGCCGCGTCACTCTCGTCGTGCTGCGACCCGACGTGACGGCCAGGCGGCGTGACCAGCAGGCCCCGAGCCCGGAGCGACGACACGTGCGGCAACCCGTGCTCGGCCGGGTGCCGTGCCGGCGTGTGGCCTGGGTCCGACCGCCACCCGCGCAGCAGCAGCACCGCGGCGTACAGGAAGAGCCCCCCGGCTGCGAGCTGCACCAGCAGCTGGTGCTGGTCCGGGGAGAGCAGGACGTTGAGCCGGCCCACCCAGGGCAGCGAGTACCAGACCTCGCCCCGCAGCTGGACCTCGCGCACCGGCTCCGCGTCCGCCACGGAGTTGGCGTCGCCGCGGGTCGTGAGCACCTTCTCGCCGTCCGCGGTCCAGCCGACACCGACGACGCGGTGCGTCGCGACGGTCGGCTCGCCGCTGCGCAGCTGGTAGGTCACCACGTCCCCGACGCGCACGTCGGCGAGCGCGACCGGGCGCACCACGACGAGCGTGCCGGCGGGGTACGCCGGGCTCATCGAACCGGTGAGCACCGTGTACGGCGTCGCGCCGGCCACCCGCGGCACGAGCACCGCGAGCGTCACCAGCGCCGTCGCCCCCAGGAGGACCACCCAGGAGACGGCGCGCACGAGCTGGCGCGCCATCGGCTTACGGGTTGGGGTCGGTCTGGGTCACCGTGACGACGACGTCCTCAACGACGGCCTGCAGCGTTCCGGCGCCGAACTCCGCGCCGTTGTTGCTGCCGTTGTCGACGGCGACACCGAACGGGAGCTCGATCTCCATGTCGATGACCAGGGTGTCGCCGTTGTTGACGTTAGTGATCGTCGCGACCGCGGCGTCGTCCAGCGCGACCGGCGCACCCCCGTCCCACGTGTAGGTGGCCGTGTAGGTCAGTTCACCCGCCAGCGTCCCGGTCAGCGCGCTCGGGGCGACCAGACCGATGTCCGCGGACAGGTTGTCGCCGGTCGCGGCGAAGGTGAACGTGCACTGCTGCGTGAAGACCTCTCCGGGCACCACGAGATAGTTCGAGAAGTCCACGAGGTCGGCGGTCTCGTCGACCCAGCCGTCCTCACAGTCGGGCGCCGTCACGTCCAGGACGCCGGTCGTGACGGTGTCACCGGTCTCGGTCTCGACGTCCTGCCAGTAGGCCAGCGACCCCGCACCCCCGAGCAGCAGTGCGGCCCCGGTGGTCGCGGCGAGCGCGGCCTTGATCGAGTTGCGCATGGTGACACCCCTCTCCGGGTCCGCGTGGAACCTAGGGAAGGCGGACCCTCATGAGAAGTGAGATCGGCCCAGCGGTGGCCGACCTGAGGTCTTTCGTCCCGCGGGCGACCGACTCGTGCGGGTCAGCGCGCGTCAGGGCGCACGCTGACCCGCACGAGTCACCTCAGAACAGCAGCGCCGAGGCCGGGTCCTCGAGGATCGAGGCGACGTCGGCGAGGAACCGCGACCCCTTCTCCCCGTCCACGTGCCGGTGGTCGAACGAGAGCGCCAGGGTCGTGACGTGCCGCACGACGATCTCGTCGTCCACCACCCACGGCTTCTTCGTGATCGAGCCGAAGCACAGGATCGCGGACTCGCCCGGGTTGATGATCGGCGTGCCGGCGTCGACGCCGAAGACGCCCACGTTGGTGATCGTGAACGACCCGCCGCTCATGTCGGCCGGCTGGGTGCGGCCCTCCTTCGCGGTCGTCGTCAGCTCGCCGAGCGCCTCGGCGAGCTCGCGCAGGGTCATCGCGTCGGCGTCCTTGACGTTGGGCACGACCAGCCCGCGCGGCGTCGCGGCAGCGATGCCGAGGTTGACGTAGTGCTTGAGCACGACCTCCTGGGCCGCCTCGTCCCAGAACGAGTTGATCTCCGGCGTACGCCGGATCGCCAGCAGGCACGCCTTCGCCAGCACCAGCAGCGGGCTGACCTTCACGTCGCGGAACTCGCGGTGCGAGCGCAGCCGCTCCACCAGCTCCACGGTGCGGGTCGCGTCGACGGTGACCCACTCGGTGACGTGGGGCGCGGAGTACGCCGAGGACACCATCGCCTGCGCCATCATCTTGCGCACGCCCTTGATCGGCTCGCGGGTCTCGCGGGCGCCGGCCGCCCGCGGGACGTCATGCGCTGCGACCGGACGGACGTCCCCTCCGGATGACGTCCCGGCGGCCGCGGCCTGCACCTGGTCCCGGGTCACCGAGCCCGCGGGCCCGGCGCCGGCCAGCGAGGTCAGGTCGACCCCGAGGTCCTTGGCCAGCTTGCGGACCGGCGGCTTCGCCAGGGCGCGTACGGCGGCGGGCTCGGGGTCTCGAGACGGTTGCAGAGCAACCTCCTCGACCGCCGACGGGGCCGGTGGCGCCTGCTCGGGCAGCTCGTCGACGTCGACGGCGGGCGAGGCGCCCGGCTCGAACGCCGCCTGCGCCTGCGCGTTGGCGGCGACCGCACCGGGGGCGGCACGGCGCGCACGCCGGGTCGGGCCGCGGTCGGCCTTGTTGCGCCCCACCAGGCTCTCGCCCTCGCCACCACCGGAGGCGGCGGGGTTGGACAGGTCGATCTCCATCTCGGCCTCGGGCGTCGGCGTCGCGGCGGAGGCTCCGGGGTTTCGAGACGGTTGCTGCGCAACCTCCTCAACCGCCTCCTCCGCACCGATCCGGATGATCGGCGTCCCGACGGGGACGGTCTCCCCCTCGGGCACGAGCAGGGCGGTCACCTCGCCGGCGTAGGGCGAGGGCAGCTCGACGATCGACTTCGCGGTCTCGATGTCCACGACGATGTCGTTGACCTCGATGACGTCGCCGACCTTGACCCGCCAGGCGACGATCTCGGCCTCGGTCAGGCCCTCGCCGACGTCGGGCAGCTTGTACTCAGGCATCTGGTTTCCTCTCGGTCACCGGGTTTCGAGACGGCGCTGGCGCGCCTCCTCAACCAGCGGTGGGGCTGGGCTCAGAAGGCGAACGTGCGGTCGACGGCGTCGAGGAGCCGGTCCAGGTCGGGGAGGAACTCCTCCTCGATCCGGGACGCGGGGTACGGCGTGTCGAAGCCGCCCACGCGCAGCACCGGCGCCTCCAGGGAGTAGAAGCACTCCTCGGTCACCCGGGCGGCCAGCTCGGCACCCAGGCCGAGGTTGACGTGCGCCTCGTGCACGACCACGCAGCGGCCGGTGCGGCGCACCGACTCCAGGACCGGCCCCATGTCGAGCGGGGAGAGCGTGCGCAGGTCGATGACCTCGAGCGAGCGGCCCTCGCCGGCTGCGGCCTCCGCGGCGGTCATGGCCGTGCGCACGGTCGGGCCGTAGGCCAGCACCGTCACGTCGGTGCCGCGGCGAGCGACGCGCGAGGTGAAGAGCGGCGGTGGGGCGAGCGACTCGTCGAGCTCCATCTTCTCGGCGTGGTACTGCCGCTTGGGCTCCAGGAAGATCACCGGGTCGTCGGAGGCGATCGCCTGCTGGATCATCCAGTAGCCGTCGACCGGGTTGGAGCAGGCGACCACCTTCAGGCCCGGGGTGTGCGCGAACTGCGCCTCGGGCGACTCCGAGTGGTGCTCGACCGCGCCGATCCCGCCACCGAAGGGGATGCGGATGACCATCGGCATCGGGCTGTGCCCGGCCGAGCGGTAGCGCATCTTCGCGACCTGGCACACGATCTGGTCGTAGGCGGGGTAGACGAACCCGTCGAACTGGATCTCCACCACCGGGCGGTAGCCGCGCAGCGCCAGGCCGACCGCGGTGCCGACGATGCCGGATTCCGCGAGCGGGGAGTCGATGACACGGTCCTCGCCGAAGTCCTTCTGCAGGCCGTCGGTGATGCGGAAGACGCCGCCGAGCTTGCCGACGTCCTCGCCCATGAGCAGGACCCTGGGGTCGTCCTCCATCGCCTTGCGCAGGCCCATGTTGAGGCCCTTGGCGAGGGTGATCTTCGTGCCGGTCATGTCAGTGCGCCCCCTCGAAGGTCGCGAGGTAGTCGGCGTAGCCGTCGCGCTGCACGGCCAGCTCCTCGGGGATCTCGGCGTAGACGTGCTCGAACATCCGCATCGGGCTCGGGTCGGCCATCGCCTTGCAGCCCTCCCGCAGGTGCGCGCCGAGCTCGTCGGCCTCGGTCTTGACCTGCTCGACCAGCCCGTCGTCGACCAGGCCGTTGCGGCGCAGGTAGACCTCGAGCCGCGCGATCGGGTCCTTGAGCTTCCAGGACTCCACGTCGGCGGAGAGTCGGTAGCGCGTCGGGTCGTCGGTCGTGGTGTGCGCACCCATGCGGTAGGTGTAGGCCTCGACGAAGGTCGGCCCCTGCCCGTCACGGGCCCGCTGGAGGGCAGCCTGCGTGACGGCGTACGTCGCCAGCACGTCGTTGCCGTCCACCCGGATGCCCGGGAAGCCGAAGCCCAGCGCGCGCTGGTAGAGCGGGATGCGGGTCTGGCGCTCGATCGGCTCCGAGATCGCCCACTGGTTGTTCTGGCAGAAGAAGACGACCGGCGCGTTGTAGGACGCGGCGAAGATGAAGGCCTCGTTGACGTCGCCCTGCGAGGAGGCGCCGTCGCCGAAGTGCGCGATGACCGCGGCGTCGCGGTCGGCGTCACCGGTGCCGACGACGCCGTCGCGCTGCATGCCCATGGCGTAGCCGGTGGCGTGCAGGGTCTGGGCGCCGATGACGATCGTGTAGAGCCCGAAGTTGAACTCGTGTGGGTCCCAGGAGCCGTGGTCGACGCCGCGGAAGAGCCCGAGCAGCTTGAGCGGGTCGATGCCGCGGCACCAGGCGACGCCGTGCTCGCGGTAGGTCGGGAAGACGTAGTCCTGCGGGCGCAGGGCGCGGCCGGCGCCGATCTGCGCGGCCTCCTGCCCGAGCAGCTGGGCCCAGATGCCGAGCTCGCCGTGGCGCTGCAGGGCGGTGGCCTCGGTGTCGATGCGCCGGGTCAGCACCATGTCGCGGTAGAAGCCGCGGATCTGCTCGGCGGAGAAGTCGAGGTCGAACTCCGGGTGGTGGACGCGCTCGCCCTCGGGGGTCAGGAGCTGCACCAGCTCGGGGCCGCCGTCGCTCTGGCTGGGTCCGAAGACCTCGACCAGGTCGGGGCCGAACGTCCCGTCCGCGGTGTCGGGTGGTGGGGTCATCTGCGCTGGTCTCCTTCTGCCTCGCCCGGCGGTGGGGTCTCCGTGCCGGGGCGCTGGGTCCGGTGGGCCTCGGGCTGGACCGCTGGGGTGGCGCGGTTGTGACCCGGGACACATCCCGATGGGACCAACGTAACAGCCGGGTGCGGTGCGCGTTCCAACCCGGTCCATACGCTCGGTGCCATGGCCTCCCCCCACGCGAAGACGTCCAAGAACCGCTCCGCCACGACGACCGTCGCCGCTCCCCCGGCCACGGTCTTCGCGATCGTGGCCGACCCGCGCCAGCACTCCCGGATCGACGGTTCCGGCACGGTGCGCGACGCCGTCTCCGGCCCGGACCGCCTCGAGCTCGGCTCGCGGTTCGGCATGAGCATGAAGATGGGCGCGCCCTACCGGATCAGCAACAAGGTCGTGGAGTTCGAGACCGACCGGCTGATCGCCTGGCGGCACGCCGGGCTGCACCGCTGGCGCTACGAGCTCACGCCCACCCCCGACGGCGGCACCGAGGTGACCGAGACCTGGGACCTCTCCCACTACCCGGCCCCCGGCCGAGCGCTGCTGTCCACGCTCTTCGGCGACAAGACCCAGCAGGCGATCGAGGCCACCCTGGTGAAGCTGAAGGCCGCCGCGGAGGCCGACGCCTCGCGCTGACCCCGCGCTGCCACGCGGCCCACACCAGCCCTGCGGGTGTCCTCCGCCGGGTGTGCGGGGCCGGGCGGCAGCCTGCCTACGGTCGGTCCATGAGCATCCGCAAGGGCAGCAAGGTCACCTGGAAGTGGGGCGGCTCGACTGCCGAGGGCAAGGTCGCCGAGATCCACCGCGAGAAGGTCACCCGCCAGATCAAGGGCGAGAAGATCACCCGCGACGGGAGCAAGGACGACCCGGCGTACCTCATCGAGCAGGAGGATGGCGGCAAGGTCCTCAAGCTCAAGAGCGAGGTCGAGGCCAAGAGCAGCTGATCCCGCGGCGCCGCCGGGCGCCCTCCGGTGACCTGACGCGTCGAGCGGGCCGATCTCGAGGTCCTCGACTGAACCTGCTTCGGTGCAGGACCTCCAGATCGGCGTACGCACAGTCGGGCGCCCTGCGCCCGACCGGTCAGACGCGCTCGCGCCCGTGGGGCGTGTGCCAGAGCGACTCGTCCGGCCCCTTGGGGATGATCCCGGTCGGGTTGATGTCGGAGTGCACGACGTAGTAGTGCGCCTTGATCTGGGCGAAGTCGATGGTGTCGCCGAAGCCGGGGGTCTGGAACAGGTCGCGCGCGTAGCCCCACAGGTGCGGCATCTCGGTCAGCTTGTTGCGGTTGCACTTGAAGTGGCCGTGGTAGACCGCGTCGAAGCGCGCCAGGGTCGTGAAGAGCCGCACGTCGGCCTCGGTGATCGCCTCGCCCATGAGGTAGCGGCGGGTCGAGAGCCGCTCCTCGAGCCAGTCGAGGGCGTCGAAGAGCCGGTCGTACGCCGACTCGTAGGAGCCCTGGTCCCCGGCGAAGCCGCAGCGGTAGACGCCGTTGTTGACCTCGGTGAACACCCGCTCCATCACCTCCTCCATCTCCTCGCGGAGGTCCTCGGGCCACAGGTCAGGGGCGTCGGGCTTGTGGTGGTCGCGCCACTCGAAGAAGAGGTCGTGGGTGATCCACGGGAAGTCGTTGGTGACCAGCTCGCCGGAGGGGACGTCGACGATCGCGGGCACCGTGATGCCGCGCGGGTAGTCGGGGAAGCGCTTGTCGTAGGCCGCGCGCAGCCAGTGGATCCCCAGCACCGGGTCCTTGTCCCCGGCGTCGAGGTCGAAGGTCCACGACTTCGCGTCGTGGGTCGGGCCGGGGGTGCCGAGGGAGATGACGTCCTGCAGGCCGAGCAGCTCGCGCACGATGATCGCGCGGTTGGCCCACGGGCAGGCGCGAGCGGCGACCAGGCGGTAGCGACCGGGCTCGACCGGCCACAGCTCACCGTTGACGGGCCCGTGCTCGGGCTTGGCGCCACCGCGGGTGATCCGGTCCGGGACGTAGGTCATGTCCCGCTCGAAGCCGCCCTCCTCGACGTACGACGGTGTCTCATCGCTCATGCGCCCGAGGCTAGGTGAGACTTCAACCAGCCTGCTCACCCGAGGAGCCCGCCCGGGTCACACGAACCGCGCCGCCACCTCGACCAGCCGGTCGTTGGCCTCGGTCTCCCCGACCGAGACCCGGCAGCCCTCGCCGGCGAAGGGCCGCACCACGATGCCGGCCTCGTCGCAGGCCGCGGCGAACTCCGCGGTCCGCTCGCCGAGGGCGAACCAGAAGAAGTTCCCCTGGGCCTCCGGCACCTGCCACCCGACCTCGCGCAGCCGGGCACCCACCCGGTCGCGCTCGGCGACGAGCGCGTCGACCCGCTCGAGCAGCGCGTCCTCGGCGTCGAGGGACGCCAGGGCCGCGACCTGCGCGACCGCGCTGACGCCGAAGGGCAGCGAGACCGCGCGCAGGGCCGCGGCGACGGGCGCCTGCGCGACGGCGTACCCGACCCGGAAGCCGGCGAGGCCGTAGGCCTTGGAGAAGGTCCGGAAGAGCACGACGTTGGGGTGGGCGCGGTAGGTCGCGACGCCGTCGACCGCGTCGGGCATCCGCACGAACTCCAGGTAGGCCTCGTCGACGACGACCACCACGTGCGAGGGCACCCGCGCGAGGAAGGCGTCGAGCTCGGTCTGGGTGACCGAGGGGCCGGTGGGGTTGTTGGGGGTGCAGACGAGCACGACCTTGGTGCGCTCGGTGATCGCGGCGGCCATCGCGTCGAGGTCGTGGCGACCGTCCTCGGTGACCGGCACCTTCACCGAGACCGCACCGGCGGTGGTGATGGCGATCGGGTAGGCCTCGAAGGAGCGCCAGGCGTGCACGACCTCGTCGCCGGGGTCGCAGAAGGCGCTGAGCAGCTGGTAGACCAGCGCGACCGAGCCGGTGCCGGCGGCCAGGTCCTCGACCGGGACGCCGAGCCGCTCGGCGAGGCCGGCGTAGAGCAGGGCGTTGCCCATGTCGGGGTAGCGGTTCATCGTCGCGACCGCGGCGTGCGCGGCCTCCACGACGCCGGGCAGCGGCGGGTAGGGGTTCTCGTTGCTGGAGAGCTTGTAGGTCACCAGGTCCGGCCGCGGGGTGGGCGGCTTGCCGGGGACGTACGCCGGGATGTCGCGGATGTGCGCCCGGGGCTGGGGGGTGTCGGCCATGCCGCCACCCTAGGACCGCTGCGCGGCCCGCGGTCGACCCCGGCGCCACGGCCGCACCAGCGGCAGGAACGCCAGCCCGAGGGCGACCCCGATGCCTGCACCCGTGAGGTTGTCGACCACGTCGGTGACGTCGCAGGACCGGTCGAGCCTCGAGAGCACCTGCTGGGTCGCCTCGATGCCGACCGAGACCAGTCCCAGGCCGACCAGGCCGATCGGCACGGTCCACCAGGCGCTGCGCCAGCGGCCCAGGACAAGCACCAGGAGCGCGCCCGACGGCACGAAGACCAGCACGTTGAGCAGCCGCTGGCCGCCGGAGAGGACCCAGAAGCCCTCCGGCGCCGGACCGCCGTAGTCGAAGGAGCAGGAGTTGTAGTAGCGCTGGTCGGCGTAGACCACGCCCGGGCTGCCGTCGGCGGGGATCAGCGTGACGAAGCCGATCGCGGCCAGCGACCAGAGCAGCAGCGCCAGGGACCACGCCCAGGAGGCGCCGGTACGCCGGGCCAGGACCGTCGCGAGGACCGCGCTGAGCAGGCCGGTCACCGCGACGCCCACGAGCATCACGCCCACACCACCGACCGGGAACACCGCCCCGAGGCTAGTGGTCCCCGGGTCGCCCCGTGGGAGCCCCTCCCTGCCATGATCGAACGGTGCGCATCGTCACCTGGCTCTTCACCAACGCCGTCGCGCTGGCCGTCGCGGCCTGGCTGATCGACGGCATCCGCTTCACCCCGCGCGACGCCGAGCTGTCCGAGAAGATCCTCCCGCTGCTGCTGGTGGCGCTCATCCTCGGCACGGTGACCGCCGTCCTCAAGCCGGCCCTCACCCTGCTCTCCCTGCCGCTGGTGCTGCTGACCCTGGGGCTGTTCCTGCTCGTCATCAACGCGGCGATGCTGCTGCTCACCGACGCCATCGCCGGCGCGCTGGACATCGGCTTCCGGGTCACGGGCTTCTGGCCCGCGGTCGGCGGCGCGATCGTCATCACCCTCGTGACCTGGCTGGTCGACAACGTCCTCGGCAAGGACGACTGACCCGCGCCGTGACCTCCACCGACGGGTCCCTCCTCCCGCCGCCGCGCCGGCCGGGCCGCTACCGGATCGGCCTGGTCTGCCTCGGCAACATCTGCCGCTCCCCGATGGCCGAGGTCGTCCTGCGCGACCGGGTCGACGCCGCCGGCCTGGCGCCGTACGTCGTCGTCGACTCCTGCGGCACCGCCGGCTGGCACGAGGGCAAGCCGATGGACCCGCGCGCCGCGGCCACCTTGCGCGCCGCCGGGCTCGACCCGAGCCGCCACCGGGCCCAGCAGCTGACCCCGGAGTGGTTCGGCGACCACGACCTGCTGCTGACCATGGACGAGCAGAACCTCGCCGATGCGCGCGCCCTCGCGGCCGGCACCGGCGCGACCGCGGAGGCGGAGCGGGTCAGGCTCTTCCGCGACCTCGACCCCGACGGGCGGGGTGGCGAGGTCCCTGACCCCTACTACGGTGGGGACTCCGGGTTCGAGGAGGTGCTGAGGATGGTCGAGCGGACGAGCGACGCCCTGGTCGCAGCGCTGCCGACGGTGCTCGCAGGGCTGGCCGGGCCTCCGGCCGGGGCGGGGCCGGACGCCTCGTGACCCGCGCCCCGCGGATCGCGCAGCGGGCCGAGCAGCTGCTCGGCACCGCCGTCGTGGCGACCGCCGACGTGGCCGGGGGGGACACCTGCCACGCCACCAAGCTGCGGCTCTCCGACGGCACCACGGCGCTGGCCAAGACCGCACCGCACGTGCCCGACGGCTTCTTCGAGAGCGAGGCCGCCGGGCTGCGCTGGCTGGCCGAGGCGGCCGAGCACGACGACGGCGCACCCGTGCCCGAGCTGCTGGCCGTCGCCCCCGACTGCCTGGTGGTGCGCTGGGTCGAGCCGGTGCGTGCCACCCCCGAGGCGGCCGCCGAGCTCGGCCGCGGGCTGGCGCGCACCCACGCCGCCGGCGCCCCCGGCTTCGGCGCCGAGCGCGACGGCTTCATCGGGCGGCTGCCGCTGCCGCAGCGGCCCACCGACACCTGGGCCGAGTTCTACGCCGTGCGCCGGCTGCTGCCCTACCTCAAGCTCGGCCGCGACCGCGGGCACGTCACCGCCGGTCAGGCCGCGACCGTCGAGGCGGTCGTCGGCCGGCTCACGGCGCTGCTCCCCGAGGAGCCACCGGCCCGGCTGCACGGCGACCTGTGGAACGGCAACGTCGTGTGGGGCGGACCGTCGCTCCAGTCGCCGGGGTCACCGGCGCGCGGCTGGCTCGTCGACCCGGCGGCGTACGGCGGCCACCGGGAGGTGGACCTCGCCATGCTCGCGCTGTTCGGGCTGCCGCACCTGCCGCAGCTGCTCGAGGCCTACGAGTCGGTCTCCCCGCTGGCCGAGGGCTGGCAGGAGCGGGTCGCGCTGCACCAGCTCTTCCCGCTGCTGGTGCACGCGTGCCTCTTCGGCGGTGGGTACGCCGCCCGCGCCGCCGGGCTGGCCGGCCGCTACCTGTGACCACCGGCGAGGGCTACCGCTTGCGCTTGCCCTTCTTCGCGCGGTAGACCGCGCGCAGGTCGACGCCACCCTGCGCCGCGACCACCTCGTGCGTGCGCGCCCCGCCGTCGCTCCACCGCTCGAAGAGCCAGACCTTGCCGCGGATGTTCTGCCGCTTGGGGGCGGAGACCGTGAGCCGGCTGTTCTCGATGTAGGTGTAGGTGCCCTCGCCGACGTGCCCGGTCGCCTTGAGCCGCGCACCGGCGGGGCGACTGGTCAGCACCAGCTCACTGGGGCGGGGCTGCAGCTCGATGGAGCGGAACGTGGTCATGTTGCGGTCGTCGATCACCGAGGCCGTGAGCAGGATCGTCGAGGGGTACTCGTGGTCGGGTGCGAAGAACCTGCCCTCGACGACGTTCTGGTACTGGAAGGTCGTGAACGGGTGCGTGTGGCACACCGACGGGCAGTGCCGCACCGAGACGGTCCAGGAGAACTTGTCCGCACGCGAGGCGTAGCTGCCGTCCTCGGCGTCGCTGCCGCTGGCCACGAGGTCGATCTGGTCGCCGACGGCGAAGGTGGTGGTGTCGGTCGGCTTCTCGATGGTCAGCGTCGGCGGGGTGTTGCCCGGGTAGAGCCACTGCTGGGCGGTGCTCGTGGCGCCGTCCTCGTCGGTGACCCGCACGCCGACCAGCACGTTGGTGTCCCCGTCGGTGTAGGTGCGGCCGGCCCTCGGACCGGTGGCGTCGTCGTAGACCCCGTCGCCGTCGAGGTCCCATGCGTAGGTCATGGACCCCTCGTCGCGGCTGCCGGACGCGTCGAGGGACACCTCGAGCGGGACGTCGCCGTAGGGCTCGCCCTCGACCTCGAGGCGCGCGGTGGGCGGCAGGTTGCCCGGGTAGTGGTGCACCCGGCGGATCGCCCCGTTGCCGGGCAGCGGGAAGCCGCGCTCGTCGGTGCCGTAGGAGACGTAGTAGAGATCGCCGTCGGGACCGGTGGTGAGGTCGACAGGCGACCGGGCGCCGGTGACGAGCGGCTCGACCCGGTCGGGGTCGGGCAGCCCGTCGGCACCGGGCAGCAGCACGAAGACGCACTGGCGAGAGAAGTCGCTGAAGGCCAGCCCCCCGGCGTACCTCGACGGGTAGGTCGCGCCGAGGAACTGCACCCCGGAGATCGACGCGGTGCCGCTCGCGCAGCCCTCGTCGTCGGAGAGGCTGTCGCCCCGGGTCTCGTAGGCGAAGTACGGCGCCGCCACCCCGCCCTCGCGGTAGAGCCGCTCACAGACCGGCAGGTCGAGTGCCTGGAACTCGGGGTTGCGGCCGGGGCCCTCGAAGCAGGGCCAGCCGAAGTTGCGCGCGGAGGCACCGACGGCGGAGGCGTCGACGACCCGGTCGACCTCCTCGAAGCCGTTGCCGCCGACGTCGCCGACCCACAGCTCGGGCCGGTCGCCGGCGCCCGGGCGGAAGGTGAACCGGAACGGGTTGCGCAGGCCGATGGCGATCGCGCTCGAGGCGACGCCCCCCTGCGGGTGCACGGGGTTGCCCGGCGCGGGGGCGCCGGTGTCGGGGTCGATCCGGACCACCGAGCCGTTGAGGCCGACCGGGTCGCCGGTGGTCAGCAGGTCCTGGCTGCGCATTGAGCCGCCCTCGTCCTGCGGGTCCCCGCACGGGTTGCCGACCTGGCCGTAGTCGGCGAAGTCGAACGACGCGCCCTCGCCGACCGTGGCGTAGAGCGCGCCGTCGGGTCCAACCTGGACCGAGCCTGCCGCGTGCGAGGGGAACTGCAGGCAGTAGTCGTCGAGCAGCGGCTGCTCACCGTCCGGCGCCATCACCCAGCCGTCGGGGCCCCGGACGGCGGTGAGGCGCGAGACGCGTGCCTGCACGACGCAGCCGACGGCCTGCTCGTCCGGGCTGGTGCCGGTCGGCTCGGGGCACTCGTCGTAGTAGCCGTCGGGCTCGCCCCAGCCCGGGACCCGGCCGGGGTCGCGGGGGTCGACGTCCCAGGCGTAGACGACGTAGACGTAGGGCCGGCGCGGGAAGTCGGGGTCGACGTCGAGGCTCAGCAGCCCGCGGTCGTAGTAGTTGTGCACCTGCGCGCGCAGGTCGACGAACTGCCCGGGGCTCGGGTCGGCGTACGTGCCGTCGGGCTGGCGGTCGTAGGTCAGGACGGCGCCGGACTTCTGCGAGACGAAGGCCGTGCCGTCGGGCGCGAAGGACACCGACGTCGGCTCGGTGAGGCCGCCGATGACCACCTCGTCACGGAAGCGGTCGGGCAGACCGGGCTCGGCCGCCCGCGCCGGCGCCGACGCCGTCGTGGAGAAGAGGCCGGGACCCGCGGCGGGCCGCTCACCACCGGCGGGGCCCACCTGCCCCTCGTGCGCGTTCGCGGGCCCGGTCGTGCCCAGCCCTCCGCACAGCAGCACCACCGACAGCACGGCACGACTCGTCCGCATGAGGCCCCCCAGCCCTGGGGGCTGCTCTTACCGCCGCCCCGTCTGCCGCGGACCGTACCCCGCCGGGAGCCGTTCGACACCCCTCCTCAGTCCGTGGCTCTCAGCCCGCGCTCAGCCCTGCCTGGCACAGTGGACCCGTGACCGCACCCGCCGAGGACCGCACCGACGCGAAGCACCGCGTCCTGGTCGTCGACGACGACAAGGCCGTGCGCGAGTCGCTGCGCCGCAGCCTGGAGTTCAACGGGTACGCCGTGTCGGTGGCCCACGACGGCGCGGAGGCCCTGGCCTCGATCGGCTCGGCCCGGCCCGACGTGGTCGTGATGGACGTGATGATGCCGCGGCTCGGGGGGCTGGAGACGACCCGCGCCCTGCGGACGGCCGGCAACGACGTACCGGTGCTCGTGCTGACCGCGCGCGACGCGGTCGGGGACCGGGTCGAGGGCCTGGACGCCGGGGCCGACGACTACCTCACCAAGCCGTTCGCGCTGGCCGAGCTGCTCGCTCGGCTGCGTGCCCTGCTGCGCCGGGTCGCGCCTCCCGAGGGCGCCGACGACGAGGTGCTCTCCTTCGCCGACCTCTCCATGGACACCGCCACCCGCGAGGTGCGTCGCGGCGAGCGGCTGATCGAGCTGACCCGCACGGAGTTCGCGCTGCTGGAGATGTTCCTGCGCAGGCCGCGCCGGGTGCTGGAGCGCTCCTTCATCCTCGAGGAGGTCTGGGGCTACGACTTCCCCACGACCGCCAACTCCCTCGAGGTCTACGTCGGCTACCTGCGCCGCAAGACCGAGGCCGAGGGCGAGCCGCGGCTGCTGCACACCGTGCGCGGTGTGGGCTACGTGCTCAAGGAGTCATGAGGAGCCGCGAGCGCTGGCACTACCGCCGCTCGCTGGCCAGCCGGGTCACGCTCCTGACGACGATCGCGGTGGGCCTCTCGGTCGCCTTCGTGGCCCTCGGTGCCTTCGTCACCACGCGGGTCCAGCTCGGCAGCTCGCTGGACTCCTCGCTGCTCGAGCGGGCCCAGCAGGCCGCCACCCAGACCACGCTGGCCAACAGCGTCCGCGCCGACATCCCGCCGTGGGCGCTGGGTGCCGGGGACATCCGGATCGCCTTCATCGACCTCGACGAGAACCCCCCGATCTTCTCCGCCGACCGGGCCGGCGACCCCCGCATCTCCCTGGGCGAGGAGGAGCTGGCCGTGGCGCTGCGCCAGGAGCCCTTCTCCCTCCGCACGGTCGACACCGGGGAGGAGCGGTTCCGGGTCGTGGCGGTGCCGGCCGGCGCCTCGGGGCAGGGACAGGCGCTGGTGCTCGCGCAGTCCCTGGCCCCGCAGGAGCGGGTGCTCGGCAAGCTCGGCTTCGTCACCGTCCTGTTCGGCATCGCCGGCATGATCACCGCGGGCATCGCCGGCTGGGCCGTCGCGAGCAACGGTCTGCGCCCGGTGCGCCGGCTCACCGGCGCGGTGGAGACGATCGCGCGGACCGAGCAGCTGACCCCGATCCAGGTCGAGGGCGACGACGAGGTCGCCCGCCTGGCCACCGCCTTCAACCAGATGCTGCTGGCCCTCGAGCTCTCCCGCACGCGGCAGCGGCAGCTGGTCGCCGACGCCGGCCACGAGCTGCGCACGCCACTCACCTCCCTGCGCACCAACATCGAGCTCCTCGACCAGGCCGACGCCGGCGGGCTGTCGCTCCCGGCGGAGGCGCGCGCCGAGCTGCTCGCCGACGTCGCCGCCCAGATCGAGGAGCTCAGCCAGCTGGTGGGCGACCTGGTGGAGCTGGCCCGCGACGAGCCGCTGCCCACCGTCGTGGAGGCCGTCGAGCTCGCCGAGGCCGTCGACCACGCCGTCGAGCGCGTACGCCGTCGCGCGCCGTCCCTCCGGTTCGACGTCGACACGACGCCCTGGGTGGTCCAGGGCGAGACCGGCACCCTCGAGCGGGCCGTCACCAACCTGCTCGACAACGCCGCGAAGTGGAGCCCGCCCGGCGGCACCGTGCGCGTCCACCTGGACCGCGGCGTCCTCACCGTCGACGACGAAGGGCCCGGCATCGCCGAGCACGACCTGCCCCACGTCTTCGACCGCTTCTACCGCTCCGAGGAGTCCCGCGCGATGCCCGGCTCCGGCCTCGGGCTCTCGATCGTCGCGCAGGCCGCCTCCCGGCACGCCGGCTCCGTGCGGGCCGAGCGCTCGCCCCACGGCGGGGCCCGGCTCGTGCTCGAGCTCCCCGGCAGCCCCAGCCTGGTGGACGCACACTCCTAGACTCCCCCCGTGACCCCCGAGGCGTCTGCACCGGACCAGCCCTTCCTCCCCGTCAGCATCATCCTGGGCGGGGTGCAGAAGGGCGCCTCGGGCACGCTCCACGCCCTGCTCGTGCGGCACCGCCACGTGGCCCGGCACGGGGTCAAGGAGCGGCACTTCTTCGACGACGACAGCCTCGACTGGTCGGCGCCGGACTACTCCGCCTACGGCACCGTGCCGCGGGAGGACCAGGCCGGTCTGGCCCGCCGCGCGATCGACTCCACCCCGTCGTACTTCTTCTGGCCGGGGGCGATGGAGCGGATCGCGGCGTACGACGCCCACCTGGCCGCGACCGGCGGGCCCGAGGTGCAGCTGGTGCTGTGCTTCCGCGACCCGATCGAGCGGGCGTTCTCGCAGTGGACGATGCTCACCGACAAGCTGGACGCCAAGCGGGAGTACCCCGGCTTCGGGGAGCTGATCCGGATGCGCACCCCCGGGGTGCACGAGGTCCCGGAGGGCTGGAGCAAGCGTGACGCCCGGCAGTACTCCGTCGTCTCGCGCGGTCTCTACGGCGCGCAGCTGCGCCGCGCGCTCGAGCACCTGCCGCGCGAGCGGATGCTGCTGATGCGCTTCGACGACGTCGTCGTCGATCCGGGTGCGGCGCTGGACTCGATGACCGACTTCCTGGGGCTGCACCGCTTCGGCCGCGAGATCGACCCGCGTCCCCGCAACTCCCACGAGCGCCGGCTCGACGCCGCCCCGCCCACCGGCGAGGACCTGCGGCTGCTGGCCGACACCTACGCCGACGACCTCCACGTCTTCACCCGGCTCTCCGGCCTCGACACCTCGGGCTGGGCGACCTCCCGGATCCTCGCCGACGAGCTCGACCCCGCCGAGCTCGCCGACCGCCTCGCCCGCAAGGCCGGCCTGGCCTGACCGCCGAACCGTCAGTCCTGAACCCTCCACCCGTCAGTCCCGCACCTCCCAGCCGTCGATCTCGCACAGCGCCGGTCCGGATGTGACGTCTCGGGGGTTCGGAAGTGACGGTTCGGCGGTGGGTAGCGTGCGCCCCGTGGACCTCGCCTTCTTCGCAGCCCTGCCCGAGCACGCGCAGGCGGACGCCGTGGAGCCGCTGCACCTGGCGATGAGCAGCTGGTCCGACGACCAGGCGCACGGCGTCGCGGTGGCCGGCCTGCTGGGGCGCGCGGCCGAGACCGTCGTACGCCGGGAGCTGGGTCGACCCGAGCTGGTGCCGACCCGGGTCACGGTCGACCTCTTCGCCCCCACACGCATGCAGCCCGCGTGGACGACCACGCGGGTGGTGCGCGAGAGCCGGAGGCTGGCGCTCGTCGACGTCACCCTGCACCAGGAGGGCGGGCCGACCGCCCGGGCATCGAGCCTGTGGCTGCGCCCGACCGAGGACGCCCCCGGCGACACCTGGTCGAACCCGGACCGGCCCGAGGCACCCCCGTTGGACGTCGCTCCGGTGACCGACCAGCCGCACGTGCCGTTCATCCACAGCAGCGCCGGCTGGTCGCAGGACTTCCGCCAGCACCAGGACGGCTCGCGCAAGACCTACTGGAACACCGCGCCCGCGATCGTCCTCGGCGAGGCCGTCACCCCGTTCCAGGCGGTCGCCGCGTCGGCCGACGGCACCAGCCTCGCCTGCAACTGGGGCAGCGCCGGGGTGCAGCACATCAACGCCGACGTGACCCTGACGCTCGCCCGGCTGCCGATCGGCGTGACCGTGGGCCTGCGCGCGCTGGACCGGGTCGAGGTCGACGGGGTCGCGGTCGGCAGCTGCACGGTCTTCGACCGGCACGGCCCGCTGGGCACGACGGTCGTGACGTCGATGTCCAACACCCGCCGCGGCATCGACATGGGCGGTCGCCGCTGGGAGGACGACCCGCGCTCCGAGCCCGGTGTCTGACATCCCCTTGGGGGGTTGTCGCTATCCTCGGCGCATGACCCGCCTCGTGTCCCTGCTGGCCGCCCTGCTCCTCGCACTCACCGCTTGCTCCAGCGGCGACGGCAGCGCCTCGATCTCCTCGGCGGTCGACTCCGGCGCCACCGTCATCGACGTGCGCACCCCTGCCGAGTTCGACGAGGGCCACGTCGAGGGCGCGCTGAACATCGACGTCACCGCCCCCGACTTCGACGACCGGCTCGCCGAGCTGGACCCCGAGGCGTCGTACGTCGTCTACTGCCGCTCCGGCAGCCGCTCGGCCGACGCCGTGGCCCGGATGCGCGACGCCGGCTTCACCGACGTGGTCGACGGCGGTGGCCTGGGCGACATGGAGGACGCCGGGTACCCCTCCGGCTCCTGACCCCGACTCCTCGGCCGCCCACCTCTCAGCCCGCGCCGTCCGACTCGCGCCAGGCCCGCTCGAAGGGCAGCCGCCAGGCGTGCGGTGCGATGAGCTGGTGGATCGCGTTGGGGCCCCACGAGCCCGGCTGGTAGGACCGCACCGGCGGCGGGTTCTCCAGCAGGGGCATCGACTTCGCCCACAGCTCCTCGATGCCCGAGGCGGTCGTGAACAGCGTGTGGTCACCGCGCATCGCGTCGTGGATCAGCCGCTCGTAGGCCTCCAGCACCAGGCCCGACGACGGGGTGTCGTGGGTGGCGAACTGCATCGAGAGCTTGTCGAGCTTCATCCCCGGGCCGGGCCGCTTGCCGTAGAACGACAGCGACATCCGCGACTGGTCGGCCAGGTCGAAGGTGAGGTGGTCAGGGCCCTGGGTGCCGACGTTGGAACCCTCGGGGAACATGCTGAGCGGCGGCTCCTTGAAGGCGATCGAGATGATGCGCGCGCCCTCGGCGAGCTTCTTGCCGGTCCGCAGGTAGAACGGCACGCCGGCCCAGCGCCAGTTGTCGATGTCGACCCGCAGCGCCACGAAGGTCTCGGTGTCGGACTCGTCGGCGACCTCCTCCTTGCCGCGGTAGCCCTGGTACTGCCCGCGCACGACCTCGCTGGGGTCCAGCGGCTTCATCGAGCGGAAGACCTTGAGCTTCTCGTCGCTGATCGGTCCCGGCGTCAAGGAGGTCGGTGGCTCCATCGCCGCGAACGCCAGCACCTGCATGAGGTGGGTGACGACCATGTCGCGGTAGGCGCCGGTGGTCTCGTAGAACGCCGTGCGCCCCTCGAGCCCCAGCGTCTCGGGCACGTCGATCTGCACGTGGTCGATGAAGTTGCGGTTCCAGATCGGCTCGAACAGGCCGTTGGCGAAGCGGAAGGCCAGGATGTTCTGCGCGGCCTCCTTGCCCAGGAAGTGGTCGATCCGGAAGACCTGCTCCTCGGCGAACACCTCGTGCACCCGCGCGTTGAGCGCCTTCGCCGACTCCAGGTCGGTGCCGAAGGGCTTCTCCATCACGATCCGCGACCGCTCGACCAGGTCGGCGTCGTCGAGCTGCTTGACGACCGCGAGCGCAGCGTTGGGCGGGACCGAGAGGTAGTGCAGCCTCCGCTTGTCCTGCGGTGCACCGGGGAGCAGCTCCTCGGCCCGGCGTACCTCCTGGGCCAGCGCCTCGGTCCCGGCCTTCTGCGGCACGTAGGTCAGCAGCTCCACGAACTCCGCCCACACCTGCTCCGAGCACGAGTCGCCGTGCTCGTCGACGGCCTGCCGCGCGATCCGCCGGAACTCCTCGGTGTCGACCTCCTCGAGCGAGGTCCCGACGATCCGGGCGTCGTTGAGCAGGTCGGCTTGGAAGAGGTGCAGCAGACCCGGCAGCAGCTTGCGCTTGGACAGGTCGCCGACGGCACCGAAGAGCACCACCACCGTCGGCTTCTGCTCCTCGCGGTCCATCGCGCCGTCGATCGAGCGCTGGTCGGGTGCGTGGGACGCCATGCCCCCGACCCTAGTCACCGCAGACGTCGGAGCCCCCTCACGAGGGGGTGAAGACCTCCAGCAGCCGCCGCGCCTTGAGCGCCGCCTCCGCGTGCTCCTCCACCACGTCCGACAGCACCGTGATGCCACCCCCGGTCCCCACCGTCCACCGCCCGTCGCCCGCCGTCACCAGCGACCGGATGACCACCCCCAGGTCCGCCCGCCCGTCACCGGACACCCAGCCGAACGCGCCGGCGTACGCCCCCCGCGGGCTCGCCTCGACCTCGTCGACGACCTCCATCGTCCGCAGCTTCGGCGCCCCGGTCATCGATCCCGCCGGGAACAGCGCGCGCAGCGCCGCCACCGTCGACACCTCCGACCGCAGCCGCCCCCGCACCGTCGACACCAGCTGGTGCACGGTCTCGTAGGACTCCACCTCCATCAGCTGCGGCACCTCGACGCTGCCCACCTCGCACACCGACGCCACGTCGTGGCGCAGCAGGTCCACGATCATCAGGTTCTCCGCCCGGTAGCGCGGATCGCTCGCCAGCCGGTCCCGGTGCTCAGCGTCGACCACCGGGTCGTCGCTGCGCGGGGTCGTCCCCTTGATCGGCTTGGTCTCCAGCAGCCGCTGCCCGTCGGTGGTCGAGCCTTTTCCGCTGGTCGAGCTTGTCGAGACCGTCGCAAACCGCTCCGGGCTGCTCGACAGCAGCCACGCCCGCGCCCCCGGCACGTCGTGCTGCAGGAACCCGGCGTACGGCGCCGGGTTGAGCTCGCGCAGCCGCAGGTACGCCGCCGCCGGCTCGATCCCGCTCTCCACCCGCAGGCGGTGGGTCAGGTTCACCTCGTAGCTGTCCCCGGCGTGCAACCGCTCCTGCACCCGCTCGAACGCGACTCGGTACTCCTCGTCGACCAGCCCATCCCCAGCCACCAGCCCACCCGCACCGACGAACGCAGCGGAGGGGTCGCCCACGCCGTCCGGGCCCCCCGGCCCGAGCGCCGGCTCGACGGCGCCCCCGGAGGAGCGTGGTTGGGTCTGGCGGCCCTCTCGTGAGGAACGAGCGAGAGGGCTGGTAGCGACGAAGGGGG
>NZ_JASBRN010000017.1 GCF_030149505.1 Nocardioides sp. | reverse complement strand
AACTGGCAGGCACGGGAGCTGAGGAGGAGGGAGTAGCTCGGGAGTGACCGCCCGGATCGCGGCAGATCCGGACGTTGCCTAAAGCGCCGCGGACGGTAGTCGGGTAAGGCGGTCCTAGTGGGTGGCGCCCAGTTCGACCATGAGCACGCCGCCGATGATGAGGGCGATGCCGCCGAGCATGATCGGGGTGAGGGGTTCCTTGAACAGGATCTTGGATGCGACTGCGGTGAGGGCGACGCCGGAGGCTGCCCAGATGCCGTAGGCGACGCCGAGGCCGAGGCCTTCGTTGAGGGTGAGGGTGAGGAAGCCGAAGGCGAAGAGGTAGCCGACGGCGACGGCGCCGTAGTAGGCGCGTTGCCCAGTGGCGGCCATGCGCAGAGAGATGGCCCCGAAGACCTCGAAGACGATGGCTCCGATGAGGAACAGCCACTGCATCAGATGGACTCCTTCGTGTGAGCGTTCTTGTGCGCGGCTTGGGAGCCGAGTTCGACGGTGAGGACGCCCGCGATGATGAGGGCGATGCCCAGGCCCATGAGGGCGGTGAGCGCTTCGTCGAAGATGAGGGCGGACATGACGGCGGTGAGGGCGACGCCGAGCGCACCCCAGATGCCGTAGGCGACGCCGAGGGCCATGCCTTGCTTCAAGACCAGGGCGAGGAGCGTGAATGAGGCGAGGTATCCGACGGCGACGACGGCGTAGAGCGCGGGGTGGTTGAGGGCGCCCTTGAGGGACAGGGAGCCGGTGACTTCGCTGCAGATGGCTGCGGCCAGGAGGAGCCACTTGGTCATGAGTTCTCCTTGAGGAGTTGGTGGGCGAGTGCTTGGACTGCGTCGCGGTCTTGGTCGGTCAGTGGGATGCCGTTGCTGGCGGCGTTGAGCCAGATGCCGTCGGCGATGAGCCGCACGGCGTGGAACCGGGCGCGTTCGTGGGCAGGGAGGGTCTCAGCGATGTCGACCCATGCGCCCATGCGTTCGTTCCAGCGTTCGCTCAGTGGCTCGCGCAGGCGGGGGTCGGTGAACATGACGAGGTCTCCGAGGTCGAAGTGCCCGTCGCACACCCAGTCGAGGTAGGCACCGAGCCGTGCAGCGGTCGTCCTTGCTGTGGTGTCACTAGTCGGAAGCCGGGTGGTGAGTTCATGCTCGTACTGGTCCATCAGATGGTCGATGACCGCTGTCATCAACGCCTGCTTGGTCCGGAAGTGGTATATCAGCCCCGCCTTGGTAACCCCGGCGGCGCGGGCGGCGGAGTCCAGCGAGACCGATGCGCCGGTGCGCGCCAGCGTCAGGGTGCTGGCGACCATCTCGTCGCGCATGGAGGGCCGGTGCGCTGGAGCCGGGGCGGATGACATCACTTCGTTACTATACCTACCGGTTGGCTAACTAACCAAAGCGGCGGCACGGCTCTTCGAGAGGGGCCGCGCCGATGATAGCGACCCGCGTCCACCTCGGGGGCGGGCCTTGCCTAACTACTGCTCGCTGGCCTGGATGTCCGAGTCAGGCCAACTCGCGCTTGGCCGCGACGTATTGGGAGTACACGCTGGCGGAGCCGATCGCGTGCCGCTCGATGGTGGACGGGTGGTAGCCGAGCGCGTCGGCGATGATCGGCACGGGTCCCAGTTTCGTCAGCTCGTGCAGGGTCCCGAGTCGAGCTGCGCGTGTGCTGAAGACGGACTTAAGCCTGCTCCTCAGGCTCGATCCCTGGATGTGGCTGCCGGGGCGGTAGCCACGGAAGACCCAGTTGCTGTTGGGGTGGGACGCGGTCAGGTCGTTGCCGGGCGTAGCGGCGAGCTGTCGCAAGGGCTGGTCCAATGGGGAGGGGAGTGCGAACTCGGTCTCACCGAGCCGGACGGTAACGAGGTCGTCGGTGACAGTGACGTCGTCCCAGGTCAGCTTGATGACGTCTTCGATGTGCTGGCCAAAGACAAGTACCAGGACGGCAGCAGCCCGGTCACGCCCTGTGAGCTCGTCGGTGTGGACGACGCGCTCGACGGCTGCGTCCTGCTCCGGCTTGGACAGTTTCGGGCTGGTGCCGCGGCGGTGCGGCGCGATGGTGAGGTCGGGGTCGACGAGTCGGCACTTGATCGCCCAGGGGACGAAGCGGTCGACAAATCTGCGGGTGCTCGGCCCGTCTGCCAGCCAGGCGTCGAGGTGCTCCTGCCGGAGCTCAGCGAGGGTGGTGCCGTGGTCGTGGAGCCAGTTCAGGAACTCGATCGCGACGGTGGTGGTCTGCTTCGATCGCAGGAACGTGCCCTGGGGCACTGTCTCCAGCTGGTTCATGCGCCGTTGCAGGTGCCAGCGGATGTAGCGGCGTACGACGTCGCGGTGCTCGTCGCTGCTCACCCGCTCGAGTGCACCGGTCGCCCATTGGTCGTAGCGGACGGCGAGCTCGTCGCGCCGTGGCAGCGCGCCGTGCTCGACCAGCAGGCCGCGGATGTAGTTGCGGGTGCGATCTGGTCCCGGCAGCTGGTCGAGCTTCTCGTGGGTGATCGCCGGCGCCATCGCCAGGTCCTTGAGGAAGGCCGACACATGGCGTTGTCTGATCCAGGTCACGCCGCTGTTGGATCTCTTCATCGACTTCAAGGCCGCTGCTACGGGGACGAGCTCGGCGGCCGTTACGCCGGTGTCAGGGTTGGTGAGAAGCTGGTCGACGAGGACGGCGAGCTCGCATGACCAGCATCGGCTGCCGCGGTAGAGCTCGTCTTCGGCGCCGCAGGTCTTGCAGTCGATGTTGAGCTTGACGCCGGAGCACCTCCGGCATGCGGGATGTCCGTCGATTCGGCCGGGGAGGACGCCTTCGTGGCCGCAGGCGCAGGTGCCGCGCGTCCTCTTGGCTTGCTGGTAGCAGTATCGGCACACGCCTCCGTCTGGCCAGTTCGCGACGATCTGGTGATGCTCACGGCAGCGGCCGCAGGGGACCGGCCATAGGGTCGCGTCGCTCCTATTGCGGGGTCTAGCCATCCTCGTCGTCCGGGACGATCCTGACCCGTCGCGCGATCGGGCTGCCCGGCTTCACACCGAGGTCCTCGGGTCGCTTCGGCGCGTCCGCCGTCTTCGCTGCCCGCATCTCGACGTACGGCTCGAACAGGTCATTGGGTTCGCAGTCGAGGATGTCGCACAAGGCGGCGAACGTGCGCGCGGGGATGCGCTCAGGGGTACCGGTGACGAGTCGATACACCTGGCTCTCCGACAGATTGACGCCGCGCGACTTCAGCAACGGCATTAGCTCGGTGCTCTTCCAAAGGTTGCGTTGCGCCATCACGGTGCGCAGGTTCCAGTTGTAGCCGATGCGTCGTTGCTCAGCCATCGGTGTTCGCCTCCTCGGGACGCGCGATACGGCGGGCGATCATCTTCTGGATCGTCTTTTGCTTGAAGTCGTCGCCGACCGAGGTGTAGACGCCGGTGACCGATGCGTGGGAGTGGCCGGCCTGGGTCTGCACGAACGCTGGGTCGTAGCCGGCCTCGATCAGGTGGGTGATGTAGGAGTGGCGCAGGCAGTGCAGGCCGAGCTCCTTGGGCAGGCCGATGGCGTCGCGTGCGGCGGCGAAGGAGTCCCCAAGGCTGCCGAGCGTGATCCGATCGGCCCGTTCGCTGGGCCACAGTGCCGCCGAGCGGTCGGCAGTGGCGAACTGGTCCCGGCCACCTTCGTGGATCCAGAACCGCAGGAGATCCACGACCCACTCGAACTCGGGAACCGTCAGCACGGTGCGGCGTCGGGGCCCTGATCCTGCGGTGCCCTTGGCCCATCGGATCGTGACAGCGCCGAACTCTCCGTACGCGGGCACGTGCGGGTTCGGGCCGAAGTCGTGCAGGTCGAGCATCGTCACCTCGCGACGGCGCAGCCCGTAGGCGTAACAGACCTTGAACGCAATCGAGTCGCGCAACGCTGGGAGCCAGCGCTTGCTTCCGGCGGCGTACTCGCGGTCGACGAGGTCGTCCTGGTAGTCGAAGAGCCTCTGCAGCTCCTTCTGCTTGAACGCTCGCCGTCCTGGCGGGGTCGCATCATCGGTGGTGTGGCGCGGGGTGTTCCAGTCGAAGGCGATCTGCGCAGGGACATCGCCGAAGGTCTGCTCGCAAAACTCGCCCCAGCCGTAGGCCGGCGACGACACGTAGGCACAGAACATCGCGATCGCGTTGCTGTCCGACCGCAGGGTCGTGAGGCTGATCGGCTTCTCGCCAGAGCGTCGCTCGGCCATGAAGTCGTCGAGGTCGACGGGCCGCCACGTCCACGGGAACGTACCGGCGTACTCACGGAAACGGGACAGGAGGCGGCAGCGGCCCTCGATGGTCTGGGTGGTCAGTCCCCGGGCCAGCATCTGTGCCTTCCAGCCGTCGAGCATCGCCTCGAACACGCGTTCGTCGGCTCGAAAGAGGCCGACCTCGGCGTCTCGAAGAACGCGAGGGACGAAGCCCGGAACACCTTGCATGAGCGCACCTCAGTCGTGGAAACCTGCATCTAATGCAGGAAACCTACGGCGACCTGCACGGATGCGGCAAGGCTCGGCACGGAGCGCCGGAGGCCATTAGGCAGCGATGTGCGGGGTGAGCTGCAGAAACGTGGTCAGACTCGAGGAACGGGAGTAGTCGCATCTACTTCTACTCCCGTGGGTTGGTCGCCGATAACCTACCTTATGTTAACTAGTACCCACAGCCCCACTAGATAACTGATAGGGACAGGCTAACATGAGGCATGGCTCGATACCGTGAGATCGCCGAGGACCTCCGCCGCCGCATCGCCGCCGGCGAGTTCTCCCCGGGTCAGCAGCTGCCCTCGATCGCGGCCCTGCAGGAGCACTACGACGTGCCCGGCCTGAACACCATCCGCCAGGCCCAGCAGCTGCTCGTCGACGACGGCCTGGTGGAGACCCGTCAGGGCGTCGGCGCCTTCGTGCTGCGCACCGACCCGCAACCGCGGGCCGTCGACGTGCTCAAGGAACTGCGCGCCGCCCGGAGCGCCCTCACCCGGGCGATCACCGCGCTCGAGCGGACGCCGAGCAGCTGACCGCGGCGAGGAGAAAACCACACGCAAGCCAGCGCCTGATCACGACTGGACCGGCCGACGTTTGCCTATGCCCTGCATGCCAGCAGAGGAATGCGTTGGGCGAGGAAAGGGCCGAGGTGCCTTGGCGTTGCGGCGGATGAATCACCGCGCAGGTCTAGTTCCGCTGCCTGACGCCGGCGAGTTTGGCCGCCGGTCAGACAGAGGCGAGAAACATCCGCAACCCAATGTGGTCGGGCGTGGCGGCACAGCGGGGATGCCGATTGCCGTTCGGAGGCCGGGGTACTGAGGCGTCACGACGATTTGAAGGCTGCAGCGTTCAAGCTGTCGAGGCCCTTGGGGTTCAGCATGTTGCCCCGCGGGCCGCTTCCATCTCTGGGCATCAGGGGTCTACCGGCTGGTGCACAGGTCAGCGACCAGTTTGCCCTCGATCGCTATCGAGCCCGCTGGTCTCCCGGCCGCGACGGCCGCTGGGGCGTCGATCGAGACGGCCGCCAACCTGGTGCATCTGAGGCATTTCCACGACGGGTACCCGCTGTGCTGGCCGATGGATCGCGAGGGCGCGTTCGCCACAACCGGTGACGAAACCAAGGGGACGTGTGGCGACCGTCGGCAGATCGTTGCGGGCTGGGAGGACTAACCCTTCGGTCCCGCTGTGAACCGCCGGGTCACGTCCAGCGCCCAGGCGGGACGAGCTACTTCACGATCCGCAGGTCGGGCCGCCGGCTTCCGCATGGCATGGTGGGCGGTAGTGCCTGTGAGGCCTCGGTGATCGTGTCGGCGAGGATCACAGGCAGGTTGTCGGGCGCGTAGTTCAGCGCGGTGCGTGGTGTCACGCGCATGGCCTCGGCGACCGCGTCGATGCGGTTGCGCAGGATCTGGTCGACGACGGCGCCGTCGAGCTGCAGTCCGTGCTCGCGCAGCTGGTCCTCGGTCGCGCGCGCGAGGTCGCCGAAGCGCTCGGTTCGTCGGGTGAGGGCCACGAGGCCCACCTTAGGAGCTGACGCGTTGCGCGCGCCGGGGAACAGGGTCAGTCGACCTCGAGGAGGGCGCGGATCTCTGCTGCTTCCTTCTCGGGCCAGTCGAGACTCTGCACGCGCTCGAGGTAGTCGGCGCGGCATTCGTCCGCGGTCCACTCCCCCGTGGCGGCGGCGAGGTCATCCCAGGTCGCGCCGGCCTTGAGGGCAGGCAGCGGTGCGTAGTGCAGCGCAGTGTCGACGGCAGCCTGGAGGGCTTCGACCGCGGAGACCAGGGCGGTGAGTGCGCGGCGGTCCTCGGGGCCGATCTGGTCCCAGCGGCGTGGGCAGTGGGCCCGGACGTGCTGGTAGTTGGCGACGGCTTCCTCGATGCCGTCGACGGTGTGGGCCCACTCCCCCGACAGATCGAGGCTGACGGCGAAGCTGGACGTTCCACCGACCAGGGCGGTGAGTGGGTCGCAGTCGTCTTCCTCGGCGGGAGCGAGCTGTCGCAGTTGGCAGGCGGCGCGGTCCGAGCAGACGTAGCGCCACACGCCGTCCTCCTCGACGGGCCGGTAGCGCCGCCATGCCGCCCGCCAGGCTGGCGGTTTGGTCGGGTCCGGGGGTGTGACGTGGCCGCAGTCCGCGCACGCGGCGGGCTCGGTGACGCCGTGCTCACGAACAAGGGCCGTCACAGGATCGACCTCGCTGGAATCGACGAACGGACCCCACTCGCCACAGCTGCAGCGGTTCGCGTACAGACGAGCTCCGTCCTCTGACCGCTCCGAGCGGACGACCCGAATCAGCGGGATATGGATCGGCAGAGAGCGCATACGGTCGGGATCGGTCATCAGGCCCTCCCGGCCGCTACCGGCGCCGACCGGGCGCGTGAGCAGCGCCGCTGGTACTCGGTCGGGGTGATCTCGCCGACGACGTACTGCACCATGTCGTCGACCTCGACCCGGGTGGGCGGGGCACCGGCGGGGTAAGCCCGGGCCAGGTTGCGGACGACCGTGCGACGCTGCCCCGGAGTGAGGCCGACGAACAGCTCGGGCCACTGTGCGGCGACGTTGCGACTCATTTGCTCGACGGCTTCCGCTGTGTCTTCGGCTTGCTCGCCGCGGCTCGGAGTTGATCCAGCTGCGTCTGGAGACCGGCGCGCTCGGCACGAAGCTCCTCGAGCTGCTCCTGGAAGCTGGCGCGCAGATCGGTGAGCCGCTGCTCCCCGTGGCTGCGTTCCCGTTCCACCTCGGCACGTGCGGCGTCGCGCTCGGCGCGGGCGGTGGCCTCGGCGGCGCGCAGCTCGCCGATCTGCTCACGAAGCTCGTCGACCTGGCGTCGCGCCGTGTCGACCTGCCCGCGAGCCGCAGCGGCGGCCTGCTCGGCTCGGTCCGCACGGACGGTCTCGGCGGTGGCCCGCTCGACGGCTCCCCGGGCGCGCTCCTCGGCCTCCGCGCGGGCCGCCTGGGCAGTGTCGAGTTCCTCGGCAAGGTGGTCACGCTCGCCCTCGAGGACGGCGATGCGCTCCTCGAGCCGGGTCTGCAGCGAGGCGAGCTCGTTGCGCAGCGCCGCGATGGCGGCCTCCGCGTCGGCCGCGGCTGCTGCCGCGGCGTCTCGGGTCGCGGTGAGCTCCTCCTGCAGGGCATTGGCCTCGTTCTGGTAGCCGTCCGCCTGAGCGCCCACGTCGGCGAGTTCGGCCTCCAGCCGCTCGACGGTCTCGGTGGCCTCGATCGCCGCGGCGTCGGCCTCGGCGCGCTCGGCCTCGGCTCGGCGCTGGGCCTGCTCCGCCCGTGAGGCTCGGGCGGCCGCGGCCGCGATGCGCTCCTCGGCTTCGGTGGTGACCGACTCAATCTGCGCCTCGGCCGCGTCGAGGTCCCCGGCGGTGCGGATCTCCTCGATCGCTCGGGGCAGTTGGTCGAGGAACAGCTCGGCCATGCCGGTGAGCTGCGCGACCAGCTCGCTGGCCTTCTGGCGGGCTGCCTCGACGGGCCGGGCCTCCTCGGCGGTGCCGCGCGCATCGGCCTGGCCGCCTTCCTTGAGGCGCTGGCGCTCACGCCAGGCGGCCGCCCGGTTGTGTCCGGGGTTGTCGCAGTACTCCGGGGGCCGGCCGGTCGCGGCGTCCCCCGCGGCGGCCGGGCGGTCGCAGCCCGGGAAGCGGCACGTCCGCTGCTCTGTCTGCTGCCCCTGTTCACTCATAACGTCACGATAGCACAACGAAAGACGTAACGAAACGAAAGACGTAACGAAAGACGGAACGCACCTCTCTCCCGTCGCCTGCGGCTCCGGGTTCACGCATTCGCCGGACATGTTTCGGGGTGTCGTGCGATGCTCGCTCTGAGAGCCCGCCGGTGACCCGAGACGCCAGCGGGCTCTCACACGTGCCCGCCTCGATGAAGGCGCGCCGGCAGGGCTGGCAAGGCGCTCGGTGCTCGCCTCGGCGAGACCTACCGGCCGGTGGAGTGCACCCCCGGGGTTGGGCTTAGAGGGGCTTGTTCCGGGGGAACTGCGCGTAGATCTCGGCGACGACCTCGCTGATCGCGACGGGCGCAGAGTCGTCGGCGAGCTGGTCGAGCAGCTCTTCGGCGGCCTCGTCGAGCCGCGGGGCGGCGTAGGCGTCCCACTCGTCGATGGCTCGATCGAGTCGACGATAGGCCTCAGCATCAGTGGCCGGTGTCGCGCGCAGCCAGGCCGCGGCCGCGACGGTGACCAGGTGCGCGAGCCGGGTCGCCTCGTCGTCTCGGGATACCAGGGCGTGTCGGGCGGCCCGGCGCATCTGGGCGGCCATCTGGGCCGTCTCGTCCTCGGTGAGAGTCGGGGTTCCGTAGGTCTCCCACTCATCGGTGGCGACGACCAGACGGCGATAGGCCTCGGTGTCGGCCTTCGTGTGCCGCCAGGCGGATGCCGCATTGGCCACCTGCCGCTCGAGCAGGGCCGCCAGGTCGTCCATGGCCAGCAAGTCTCGACGACCAAGCGGCGCCGCGGAAGACCTGTCCTCCCTTCACTCCCCCACGCCCGTGCCTCCGCAGACGTGTCCGCCGGAACGTAGTTCGGGTCTGGCTGTCCGATCCGGCGCCTGACCGGTTGCTTCTCCGCAACAGAGCAGGAAGTCACACCTGAGGAGAAGGACCCCTGATGAACCAGTCCCCGAACGCCGGCCCAGCCGGGCCGCATCCCCACCCGGTCGTCGTGCTGCGCGACCAGCTGACCCAGACGATGACGGCGACGAGCCGGCTTCGCTCGATCCTCGCAAGTGTCGATGACCCCGGACGCAGGCTCGGTGAGCGTCGATGAAGGAGCGTGAGGTCCTCGCGGCCGCCGAGGCCGTGTTCGATGCGGAGCGGGCGCTGCGACGAGCCGCCGACACCGTCGACGAGCTCGGCGACGTCGCCGCATCGTCGCTGCGGGTGCTCGACGACGCCGCCACCGACGCCTTTTACACCCATCAGGAGGACCGACGGGACTTCTACCTGGAGTCCGCCAGTGAGCACCTGGCGCGCCTGCGCAACAGGTCCGGCCTGATGAACGAGCTCGGCGAGGACCTCAGCCGCCACCTAGCCGCCGCCGGCAGCGCTGTCGAGCGCGCTGGCCGCGAGCTCGCGCGCGGCACCGAGGGCGATGAGCGGGAAAGCGAGGTCCGGGTACTGCGCACCCAGATCGACGTCCTCAGCGAGGTCGTGACGCTAGCGCGACCGGTCGCAGACCAGATCATCCGCCATGCCCAGCAGGCCGCCGAGTCGTCGGCCGCTACCGACGCGCTCATGCTCCTCGACTCGCGCGTCCACCACGCTGGACAGCGGGTCAACCGGGCTGACGAGGACCTGACGATGATGCGCTCGGTGATCGAGCGTGCACAGTCACGAGCCCGGGCCTCGGCGGAGCTCGCTGCCTCGCTCAGTTACGCGGCCACCCACCCGCCGGCCAGCCAGTCATGGCCCAGCGGTCCCCCGCAGCAGGTCCACCAGCCAGACAAGCCGGCAGCCCCCGGCATCGCCATCTGAGAGGAAGGTCTACGTGCCATGGGTGATCGCACACCGATCGAAGCAGTCGTCTACTCCTGCCCACCGGAGCGGGTGAACACCGTCCTCGAGGTCTTCGAGGAGTTCGGCCTGGGAGAGGAGATTGTGCTTCCCGGCGAACCCCCTCGGGGCGACGGCCACCCGCGGGGCCTCGAGCTGGGCCACGGGTACATCCGCAGCGAGATCTCTGTGGGCTCCAGCGCGGAGATCGCCGCGGCCCTGCCCAGCGAGGCGGCCTGGAAGGTTTGGGAGGACCCGAAGTACCAGCACCTGGGGGAAGTCCATCTCCACCACCCAGACCTGGGCGTCTTCGTCGCCGACTGCGACGCACAAGGCCGACCGATGTTCAGCAGCGAAGAGATCGACCGCCTCATCGTGCGCACCGATGCCGACCGCGTGCAGCTAGGACACCTGACCGGCCGCACCTGGGAGCTCGCACTCGAGCAACTCCGCGAGGCCAACAAGGGGGTCGTGATCCCCGCCGACAGCACGGCTGCTTCGGCACCGCTCCAAGCAGTCGCGCTCAACCAGGTCGCGTCCGGCCCCTCGCGGTGGATGCCCGCCGACGCGCCAGGCCAGGCCCGATCCACCGCGGCGCCACATCGGTAGCCGCCCACCTGTCCGATCCGCCGCACTGCCGGTTGCTTCTCCAGAAAACGTCCCGCTTCAACCTGAACAGGTGGGCTCACTGATGAAGAACACGCTCACGATCCGCTCGCACGACGAGCTGATCTCGCATATCCCGCACATGCTGGGTTTCCAGCCCGAAGCGAGCATGATCTGTCTCCCGTTCGGCGGCGGCCCCACCTCACGCCTGGATCTCCCCGACTCCCCCGAGTCGATGAGGCTGTTCCTGCAGCAGATGCGCGACGTCTACCTCGGTCGCCACCCGACGCGCCGCCTCGCACTGGTCGCGTTCGGCGAGGACAGCCGGACCTGTCTCGAAGCCCTCGCCACCCTGGGCGAGACCCTGGTCAACCACGACCGCGGTCCCGAGGTGGGCCCCATGCTCTGGGTCAACGGCGAGGAGTGGTTCGACGTTCTCACCGGCACCAGCGGGACCGTCGATCCGAGCGTCCGTGCCGGGATCGACGCCGAGTACGCCCTGATGGGTCGCGTCATGCCCACTGGCCGGCGCGAGGATCTGGCCGCCGCACTGCAGGGCGACCCCACCGCGGTCGCCGAACACCTGCCCGCGGCCGAGGCCCGTGTGCGGGACATGGACCTGGCCGCTCTCCAGGCCGAGGCCGGCTGGCTGGGCGAGCGGCTTGACCAGTTCGGCCACGATCGGGACTACCTCTCCGACAGCGACGCGGCCCGCGTCCTGGCCGTGATCCACGACGGCGGAGCCCGCAACGTCGCCCAGATGCGAATGACCCGCGAGAACGCGCCGGTGTTCACCGAGCTCTGGCACGACCTAGTGCGTCGCGCACCCGTGGAGGTACGCGATACCGCTGTGGCGATGCTGGCGCTCAGCTCCTACCTGCAGGGCAAGGGTGCGCAGGCGTGGGTCGCGCTCGATCAGATCTCCGAGGCACGCCCCCCGCTGGCCGACCTGATCGCGACCGCCCTCGAGCAGGCGATCGACCCGCGGGAGTGGGAGCGGGCGATGCACCAGGCCGCTTCCGGCGCCCTGATGCAACAGGCTGCCCTGCGCGACACGAACCCTGCGGAGCGCCCCACCCACGAGGCTCACGACGCCCCCGGTGTCGATGGACCGGAGTCGTCGGCCCCTGGCCGCTGAGAAGGACGGAGACAGATCCGTGAAGACCAATCGTTCGCGACTGGAGCGGCGCCTCGCGCGGTTCCTCGCCCCCACTCCCCCACCCGCCGCTCGCCCTGCGACCGGACATCCCCGGATCGACGTCGTCTACCTCGCCGAGGACGACCAGGACCGCCTGGACAGCTGCCTGCGCAGCTAGACGCACCGCGGTGCGGTTGTCAAGCAACCATCCCCGTGCCTGTGGATTGCCGACCGGTATCCACAGGCACGCGGCGCTGCGGTTGCCCTGTCGGAGGTTGGGTGGACACTCAGAGTGAACGTGTCGGCGCGTTCGGGTCGCGCCGGCTGGTGAGGCTCAGGCAGGGGTCCCGCCACGAGGGGACGTGAGGGAACATGCGTACGTCGACCAAGGCGATCCGGTCGTGCGCCGTCGTGCCGGCCGGTCTCGCCGGCAGCTTCGTGGCAGGCATCGGCCTGGGCTTCCTCCCCGACGCGGGCCTGGTGCTCGCGTTCCTGGGCACGCTGCTGGTCTCTCTGTTCTTGGCGTGCGGCTGGTTGGAGGCGCCTGCTGCCCGTGTATTCGGGTTCGCGCGGGGCCTTCGTCCCGGTGAGCGCGCTGTCCTCGCACCGACGCTGGCGCTCCTTGAGAAGCTCGATCTCGCGCCGGGCCGCGTGCTGGTCCGGCTCGATGAGGACGCGAGGCTGCCCGCCTCCCCGGTTGGTCGCGGCACGGTGATCGTGGAGCCGTGGCTCGTGCAAGGTGTGTATGAGCGGCGCCTGACGCACGAGGATGCCGCGACGGCTATCGGGCATGCGGTCGCGAGTCAGCGGGTCGGCCCGGCGCGGTTCGACCTGGCGGCGCGGCTTTGGGCGCTGCCCTGGACGCTGGTGTACGTCGTGGTGCGGCAGATCGCGCGCATCTTCTCCTGGGTGCCCGCTGCGGAGTTCGCGTGGCATCTGCGGGTCGTGGTCGGTGTCGTTGTTGTCTTCCAGGGGTTCCAGCCGGGTGGGGACCCGGTTCTCGGGGTGGCGACTGGCGTGCTGGTGGCGGTCAGCTACGTCGCGCCGGCGGCCGATCGTGCCTGGCGCGCGGTGGTGCGGCGCGACGCTGACCGCATCGTCGCCCAGCGCGGCCTCGCGGGCTCGTTGATCCACCTCGCGCAGTGGCAGCACGGCTCCGACTCCTTGGAGCGGGTGCAGCGCATCCGGGCTGCGGCCGCCGAGCAGAAGGCCAAGGGCGTCGAGACCACGGCACCCGAAGGGCACGGTGCGCTGGTCCTGGCACACCCCACCGCATTCCGCTGAACCCCGGAGGAGGAACCCCGCTCATGGAGACTGACCTGCACCTGGAGGCTGACCTCTTCTTCGGGCCGTGCAACGACCCCGACTGCCCAGGAGCAGCTCTCGCTCCACGCCAGCCGCTGCTCGAGCTGGTCTGGCCGGACCGCGCTCAGCTGCGTCTGATGGAAGACGGCGGCAAGTAGTCCAGCTGTTCGTCGTCGCGGCCTTGCGCTCTCAGACCAGCGCCCGCGCCTTGTCGAGGTGCGCGGCGAACTGCTTGGTCTTGCGCTTCCGGCCGAAGGTTTGAAGCGTGGCGGCGTCGAGGTCGTCGGCGCTGATGCCCACTGCGCTGCTCTTGAGGAGGCGCATGGCGTTGGCGATCTCGACCGTGCTGATCTGGGTGAATGGTCGATCGACGGTGCTGTCGTTGGGGCGGAACTCGCCCCAAGTCTTTGGGTCGAGATCGGCCGGCCACACGAACTTGTCCGCGTCGACGAGAAGTCCGGTCTGCCTGATCTGGTAGGGCAGCTTCTTCTCGCGTGCCGGCCACAACCGCTGGACGCCGAACGACGCGGCGGTGAGCTGAGCGAGCCTGTCGATGTGGATCGGTCCCTCGAACTCGACGATCTCGGTGGCGACGGCGCGCACCTTCTCTTTGGCGGCCTTCTTCGGCAGGTCGTCGAGCACTGAGACGTCGCCGACGATCACGACAGTCCACGGCTCGAACTCGAAGCGGCCCGAGCCGATGGTTGGCGTGCTTGCCGCATCGCCGCGCGTGAGCGTGACCGGGTCGGGACGGACCACGTCAGCGTCCTGCTCGCCGGCGGAGGGCTCCGGCATGACGACCGGCGCGGGGACTGTGGGCTCGGCGTGGGCTGCGACGCCCTTCTCCTCCGCCAGGGCATGGAACGCCTCGTCGCGAAGATCGCTCGCAACAGCAACGCCGTCGCTGTCGCCGAAGTGCTCCAGCAGTCGCACGGCGAAGTCGTGGGTGCGCCAGGCGTCCAGGGTGGTCAGCTCGTCGTGGTGCGCCCAGCGGTTGCGCACGATCCGCAGCTCGCTGCCCAGAGCGCTCACCAGGCGCGTGTGGTTGTCGAAGGGGAAGCCTAGGTTGCCGAGTCGTTCGGTGAGTGCCTTGAGCTGGGACTGAAGGTCTGTCGCGACGTACGACTTCGGGGGCTTGCCGCGCATCTTGTCCAGCTCGGAGAGCACGGTTGGCCATGGCAGTCCACCGAGGCTCGGGGCGAGCCTCGCCCCGATGATCGGGTCGAGTCGCCGTGCGAGGTGGTGCAGACCCTTGTCGATGGAGTGTCGTGCCTCGAAGGCCATCAGAGCAGCTCGCCCGGGAGCTTCGTGCCGGGAATCTGACCCAGCGCGTCTTCCTGGCCGCGAGTCCCCTTGACCGCCATCCAGGTCACCAGCCGCACTTCGTGCTTCTCGATGTCCGGCAGGGGCTCACGCGGCGGGGGTGCGGTGATGCCGGCCTCGTCGAGGACCTCGGTCACGAGACCGATGCGCTGTTCGTCGGTGGCGCCCTGGTTGAGCGCTCCTCGCACTTGTCGAGCGACCTTGGCCGAGGGCACGCTGCGGAGCCTGTTGGCCAGAGAGATCTGCGCGTCCTTGCCGAGGTAGCCGCCCTTGCGGAGCACCAACGAGTAGGCGTCGCGGAAGGACAGCGGCAGGTCGGGCTGGAAAGCGTTGGGGTCGGTCAGTTCCTTCCAGGCTGCGTAGACGCTGTCGCGGGCTACCTCCCAGGCGTCGAACGCGTGGTCGTAGACGTCCTCGGGGAGCCAGCGGTCGGCGTTGGAGTCCTGCGGGTCCGCGACGCGCAGTGAGATGAGGGTGTCGGACGAGACGATCGGCTCGCCGTCTTCGGTGAGGCGGAGCGTCCAGTCGTCATGGGCCGGGACGTAGCGGAACCACGGCTTGGCGCTCTTGCCGATCTTGACGCAGAAGACGTAGCCGTTGCCGTGCACGACCGGATTCACGAAGCCGCTTCCCGAGCCGTATGGCAGGGACAGGACGTCGGACTTGAGAACCGGCTCCATGTTGAACGCGCCAAAGAGCCGGCGGCGGTACTCCTCACCGGACAGTGAGGCGCTCGAGCCGCCGGAGTCGAGAAGCTTCTCAAACTCATCGATCACCTGGTCGTCGGCGAGGTTGACCTCGTGGCCCGGGCCGCGGCCCGGGAGGACCTCCCCCGCTCCGACCGCGGCGTCTGCGAGCGCGAGCTTCGCCTCCAGGCGGGCCTCCAGCTCGAGGAGGGCATCTAGCCGTTCAGCGGGGAAGAACAGGCCGAGGAAGACGTAGTCGTGCTTGGAGCCGATGCGGTCGACGCGGCCGTGACGCTGGACGATCCGCATCGGGTTCCACGGCAGGTCGTAGTTGATCATCTGTCCGGCCTGCTGGAGGTTCACGCCCTCGGCGAGCACGTCGGTGGTGAACAGGATGTCGAACTCGTCCTTGGCCGCAGGCTCGCCGGCGGCGTTGCGGGGTCCGGCTGTGGCCGGGGCGAATCCGGCGATGGTCGACGCGCGGCCGCCTTGATCGACGCCGCCGCTCGCGCCGCGCTCGTGGGTCTTGGCGTAGGAGCCCATGATCGGCGGGGCGACACGGCCGCGGTAGTCCGCCAAGGGTGACCCGGCAGGCGCGTTCTCGATTGCCTTGACGACGGCCTCGTGGATCGGGAGGACTGTGTCGGTGAAGGCGGAGAAGATGATGACCTTGCGCCGGTCAGCGTGGGACAACCCGCGCGGGTCGACGCGCTGGGCGTCGGCCGCGATCTGGGTCAGCTCTTCGACGAGACGCTCGACCTTCGGTTCGAGGCCGTTGATGACGACCTCGGCGAGGTCCCTCAGCTCGCGCAGCAGGATGATGTCGGAGTCGACGTCGGCTTGCAGCTCGGTGAGGTGAAAGCCGTCGACCGATTCGATCTGGTCGTCCTGGTCGAACTCCAAGACGAACTCGTCGAGGTCGTCGGAGTCCGAGGTGACCCATTCGCTGAGCGCCTCGCCCTTGAGCACGTAGCCCTTGCCCAGCGCCTCGAGGAACGACTCGTGGGAGACGATCATCCTCTCCAGCGAGGCGTGCAACGCCTGGGGGCTGGACTCCAGACGCTTCAACAGTCCGGAGCGCAGCAGGCCAGCGTTGGTGATCTGGTACTCCTGCAGGTCGTGGTCGACGGTGTACATGCTGGACAGGTAGCGCGCCAGCATCAGCCGCTTCGGGTCGCGGCTGCGGTCCTCCCAGGCTCGGGGCGCGTGGGGGTCAGTCGGGTCGTCGAGGGCGTAGACCATGGCGTCGATGAGCGCCAGCCCGTCGTCGTCGAGGTCGTAGTCGATCCGGCGCACCTTGGGTTGCGGGAACTTGATCGTCGTTGGCTTTCCGTCGGGGCCGATGATCAGTTCGTTGGCGTAGTGGTCTTTGACGAACTTCCGAGTGCGGCGCACGGCGACCTGGTCCATCAGGTCGAAGAGGTGCTCCGGGGTGAGGTTGGCCGGGTCGATGGCCTGGGCCTGCTTGATGTACTCGCGGATGCTGGGGATGCCGAGGGAGGCGAACCGGGCGTCGTCGCGGATGAAGTACTTGACCAGGGTCTCGAGGTCGTTGAGCGAGTTGTTGACCGGCGTGGCAGTGAGCAGAACGACGCGCTTGGGACTGCCAGCGGTGATCACGCGGTCGACGGCACCCGAGCGTTGGGCGCCGGAGTTACGGAGGTTGTGGGCTTCGTCGATGACGACGAGCGAGTAGTCCTCGACCTCTTGGAGGAACGTGTCGATGGACCCCTTGTCGGGGTCGAGGCGGTTGCGGACCTCTTCGTAGGAGTAGACCTTCACCCAGCGGCTGAAGTCGTGGGACTCCAGGAAGGGTTCCCACATCGAGGACTTCAGCGCGGCGGGAGCGACGATGAGCACGCGCTGCCGGTTGATGTTCGCGGTCCGGTAGATGACCTCACCGGCGAGATAGGTCTTGCCGAGGCCGACCTCGTCGGCGACCAGCACGCCCCCGTGCTCGTCGAGGAGACGCTCCATCCGGGTCACGCCGTCGGCCTGGAAGCGGGTGAGGTTCAGGCCGGTCCGGACGTTCGGGTTCTCGTCGTCGTCGAGGTGCTCACCGTAGAGCTCCCAGAGCATCCGCAGGTAGACGCTCCACGGGGTGTGCGGGTCCCATAGCCGGCCGTAGAGCTCGGCGAGGTCGTAGGGCTCGCTGAGGTCCCAGAAGTGCTCGAACCACTCGCGGACCTTGCTGGCCGAGCTGGTGCCACCACCGGTGCCGAGGTTCAACTCGGCGTTGTGGGCAAGGCCGGCGTAGGTCATGTTCGAGGAGCCAGCGATCGCGGCCTGAGCCGCGCCGTCCTCGACGAGGTAGGTCTTGCCGTGCAGGAAGCCACCCGTGTAGCGGCGAACCTCCACCCTTGCGGTGCCGTCGGGGTCGACGCGCTGGAGCCACTCGACCATCCGCTTCGCCTCGGAGGTGGGCACCCGCGCGAAGCCCATCGTGTCTCGCTCCGCCTCCAGCCAAGCCTGGTGGGCAGCGATCGCGGCATCGCGCCGCGCGTCTTGATCCGCGTCGCCAGCCGTGATCGCACGGACCGAGTCCTCCTCAGGCTCGGCGCCGAGCAGGAGCCGTACTCGCGGCGCGGTCTCCAGTTCGTCCGCGAGCAGCGCGAACCCAGCGGGGTTGACGTACGCCGTCGCAATCGCGATAGGCGGCGCCGTCACCTTGTTTTGTCGCAGGAGCCGGAAGAGCTCGTTGACCTTGTCGGCGACCGTCGTCTCTGGCTCGCTTGGCGCGTAGTTGGTAGCGAAGTCGGGGAGCTGGGTCATGCCTTGCCCTTCCACTCTCGGTACTGATCGAGGACCAGGTTGAGTCGGGCCTCGTAGTTCCAGCCCCGGTGGAACGTGGCGAACAGGTGCTCGACCTGGTCCTCGGTGAGTCCGTAGAGCAGGCCAACGAGGGCGTCCAACTCGGCGAGGAGGCGGCCCTTCTCCTCTGGGATCACCGATCCGACAGGCACGCCTACAGCGTCGGCCCACACGGAATAGCGGGCATCCACCGCTGCGAGACGCCCAGCGATCTCCGCGACCCGATTGCAGAGCGGGGAGTCAGCGTCGTATGCCGGCACCGGTAGCGGGTTGAGCAGCTCGAAGGTGAGGTGCAGCTCGACCCACCGGCGCGCGCCCCAGTCGAACGGAATGCTGGACATGACGCCCAGCAGGAAGGCCTCGGCGCGCTCGTCTCCTTGGCGCCGGACAAGGATCGGCGATTGATGGACAGCGGCGGTGCCGGGCGGGAGGAGGCATGGGATAGCGGTGCGCGTGTCGGTAGCGCGAGCAATGTCGCGGAAGGCAATGCGTGCTCGATCCAACGGCAGGGTCTCGGGGGGGAACGCGAGGCCCTTGTAGGCGGACCGAGGGTTCCGCACCGCACTGGCGAGCTTGTTCGCTAGATGCGGCCGCAATACCGCGGGATCACCGTAGGCAAAGGGAGTCCCTGCGTCCGGGTCCCAGATGTTGTAGCTCGCGCCGGCAACAATTGGGATGCGCCCACGTGCGGAGTCGGTATCGAACTGCATCACGCCCCGGTCGCCGCTCGCATTCATGTCGCCCTGGATGGGTCGGAACTCCCAGCCCTCTCGCACGGCGTCGAAGCGGGGGTTCGTCTTCATCTGACGGAAGACTTGAGCCGAGAGGGGGTCGGGGATCAGCGGGAACGCGACCGTATTTGACCACGACACGAACTCATCTCCAGGAACCTCAGCGAGGTCGCCTGCGCCATCGAGGAAGCTCTTCTCGCTAGCGAACGGTCCGGCCCACCGGACAACCCGCTCCCCACCCTTCTCTGCAACGCTGAGCCCGATCGTGTAGCGCGGTTCCATGTCGAACGCCCAGCGAGCGGCGTTCTCGATGAAGCAGACGTCAGCAAATGAACCGCTCGTGATGATTTCGCGGCGCCACGCTGCCAGGGCGGACCCCGACAGGGCTCCCCGTGGCAGCACTAGGGCGGTGCGTCCTCCGGTTCGCAGAAGCTGCCAGTTTCGCCATGCGAATGCCTGATAGAGGTCGAGGTGGGCGGCCCCGAGCCCAACGAAAGGTCCGGAGGAGACGGCGTCAGCCATCGCCCGTACCCGTTCGATCTCGCCCTCGTACTCGGCCTCCAGGTCTGGGCGGCTGGACCGGAAGGCGTCGAGAGCTGCGTCCCGCTGCTTGGTCGGCATGGACCGCAGCCCAGGAAGCCGCAGGCCCCACCACTGGTGCTCTTCGACGTGGAGCTTCTCCCAAGGAGGGTTGCCGAGGACGACGTCGAAGCCCGCGCCGTCGCGGAGAAAGACCTCCGGGAACAGGTAGGGCATGTGTGCTGGCTGGAGACTGCCCGCGACCTCGCCCACCTCTGGCCGCTTCAGAACCAGTTGCAGCGAGTCCGGATCGAGGATGAGGCCTGGATTGATCCACCCAATTCGTGCAGCAACCGCAGCATCGAAGATCCGTCTGGCGGTGTCAGCGGCCTCGCGCGCTTGCGCAAGCATGCGCGCACCTTCCTCAACCTCTGCCTTGTTCGCCTCGCTGGCGTTGGCGACGTCGACGAGGAGTGTCTTGGACGAGGCGAGCTGGTCGGTGAGGATCTCGTCGAAGAGGCTCAGCTCGCCTGGGTTGCGGCCCGGTTGGAGGGCGTCGAGGGCTTCATCGATGGTGCCGATGCCGGTGAGGCTGTTGGCGTTGATGAGGCCGTGGTCGAGGTTGCTCATGGGCAGACCGGGCACGAAGGTGTGGATCCAGAGGGCCAATCGTGCGAGCTCGACGGCCATGGGGTTGATGTCGAGGCCGTAGATGCAGCGGCGGGCGACCTGACGTCGGAGGAGGCCGACCTCGTCTACCTCGCTCTTGGCGACGTCGTCTGTGCCAAGCGCGTCGCGAGCCACGGCAGCTAGCCGGAGCAGCTCTTCGGTGACTCCCGGCACTGCGTGCTCAGTGAGGAAGGTGCGCATGAGAGCTTCGATCTTGTCGACGGCGGCCACGAGGAAGTGGCCCGACCCCATCGCGAGGTCGGCCACGCGGAAGTCGAAGAAGTCGCGTGCCGCAGCAGCGGCATCGCCCTTGTGGAGGTGACCGGCGATCTTCTCCAGGTGTGCGGTGAGTGCCGGCACGATGGAGCGTTCGATGAGGTGGTCGACGACGACTTTGGGTGTGAAGTAGGAGCCGGTGGCCTTGCGCTCGCCGGAGGCGGTGTGGAAGTAGACCGACGAGGCGGGCGCGTAGACGGTGTCGCCGGGTTTGGCGGGGATCCAGGCGCCGCTGTTGTCGAGGGTGAGGTCTTCCTCGGCGAGCGAGAGTGAGCTCTCGAGGAGGCCTTCGTAGATGGTGCCGAACTCGCGGACGCTCAGGGAGCGGAAGTCGACGGGGCCGAGTACGCCGTCGTGGCTCACGTCGATGAGGAGGCTCTTCAGTGCTGGGCCGAGCACGCTGTCGGGGAGCTCGATCTTCTTGATGAGCGCGCCTTCGGGTGACCTGTCGGGGTCGGTGGAGAAGAGTCCGCCGTTGTAGGACGGGATCTGCCACTGGGGGTTGCCATGGTCGATGGCGTTCCATACCTGCACGAGGTCGAACCAGATGGTCGTGGAGTCGCCGAATTCGTCCGTGTCGGTGTCGATGAGTCGGCGTGCGTTGGTCTTGAGGCTGTTGGCGTCGAAGCCCTCGTTGCGGCCGGAGGGCAGGAGGCCTCGGTCCTCGGCGTAGGCCTGGAAGAGGAGCCGGAAGAGGATGCGGAGGGTGACGCGGTAGGCGAGTGCGAGCCCGTCGGCGTCGAGTGGAACGGACGCGTCCTTGGCGAGCCGCTGGGCGACCTCGACCGCTACGGGCGGCACGATCTCGTCGTAGATGCGTTCGCGGAGGCGTGCGCCGAGCTCGCTGGCGTAGCGCGAGCTGTCACGAAGGAGCTCGTCGGCCGTGCCGTCGGCGACGAGGGCGTCGGCGGAGAAGATCAGCGGGAGAAGGGCTGCGTACTCGGAGTCGATGGTCGAGAGGTCGACTTCGAAGAACGTTTCGGCCTGGCCTTTGGACCCGACGCCGACGCCGTCGCGGCCTGGGTAGAGCCGGATCTGGTCCTTGCGGAGTACGACGAGCCAGGGAACTTCCTGCTTGGAGGCCACGGCGAGGCCGAACGCGACGGGCGAGAGCTGGAATCGCTGGGTCTTTGCGTCGAACTGCTCGGTGTCCTCGAGCAGTACCGCGACAGCGCGGGGCGGACGCCCGCCGATGGACAGCAGCATGGTGCCGTTCGGCCCGGGCTGCGTGCCGAACCCGAGGGCTTCGACGAGTTGCTTGCCGCGCTTGCTGAGCAGGGCCCCGGCTTTGCTGCCGAGCGACTCCCAGTCGGGTCGCTTCGGAACGTTGCTGGTGATGTGGTGGGAGGCGAAGAGGCCGCTGTTCGTGAAGCCGGCGACGCCGGTCGAGTCGTTCGCCTTGCGGAAGCCGGCGAATCGCTCCGTTGCCGCGAGGAGGTCTGGCTCAGCGAGCACTGACTGAAGCTGGCGCTGGGCCTGCTCGACCGGCAGGACGATCGGTTGAGCCTGTGGATCGGGGCCAAAGAGGTGGACCGATCCGTCGTGGACGACGGCGACAACGAGCTGCACCTGTGTCCGGCCCGTGCGGGCCGTGAAGAGGGTCCGGAGACTCTGGCGGGACGGCGGGGCGACGGCGGATGCGACCGCGACCTGGAATCCTCCGAGGCCGTGCGGGTCTGGGCCGAGATAGACCTTCTCGGTGGTGACGCCTGCGGGCGCGGACGGATCGGTCCAAGTCACGATCTTGTCGGCGGTCAGACGCACGGCGGCTCCCTGGGTTGGCGCAGGGCCGCGAGCGTGCAACCCCAGTCGGAAACCCTACCTACGGCGGCCGACGGAAGACACGAAAACTGCAGGCCGCTCGGCCTCGGGACCAGGGCGCCTCGGCGCCGACACGAGACCCCGTCGGCGCAGCGCGTAGTCGTCGTGGTGGACGACCTTGCCGAGCTCGATCCGACCGTCCGGGTGTTGCCACGAGGCGAGCCGCGGGCCACCCGGCGTGCTGGCGTGGGGCTTCCGGCTCAGCGGGACGGCGGGGGGCTGCTCAGTGGTTGGCGACCGGCGGGAGCGGCGGCATGTCCGCGGGCACGACCCAGGTCCAGACCTCGGTGCCGGTGTCGGCGGCGATCTCGGCGGCGATCGCGCGGTCCTCGTCACTCGTGAGCACGAACGCTGCGGTCGGGGCCTCGGTGTCGGTGAACACCAGGGAGGCCATGGGCTTGTCGGGCGCGAGGTTGTAGCGCAGCGACTTGGTGAACCGGCGGCGGGCGGTGAGTGCGGCGTCGAGGAGCAGCTTGTCGCGGAGAGACTCATACGGCAGCCAGTGTTCGTCGGTCATGACGAGGGAGATCTCTTCGGCGGTGGCCAGGCCGGCGCGGCCGACGGAGAAGGTGGCGATCACCATCAGGTGGCCGTCGTCGTCGGCGCGGCTCAGTTCGAGTTCGTCTCCGAACCGCTTGTGGAGGCGGTCGTGCAGCTTGTCGTCGACCATGAGCGGGGCGTCGGGCATGTGCTTGATGACGAGCTTGTGGCCGAACCGTGCCGGCGCGATCGCCTTGAGCTCCCCGATCAGCATCATGAACTGCTGGGCGGAGCCGTGCTGCTGCATCGGTGCCCATGCCGCGAGACGGCGCGCGGCGATGTCGGTCTTCTTCTCGGCGTTGAACGGCTCGGGGACGTAGAGCCGGGCGGAGAGCGGCTTGCCCTTGGTGAACTTCCCGCGGGCGGCCTGGCGCAGGTACCAGGACACAATGCGCCAGTTGCGCTTGCCGTCCATGCCGGGCGTCCAGGTCGCCAGGTCGGCTTCCTGCCACAGGTAGTGCAGGACGGCGCGGAGGGTGAGGCGGTTCGGGTCGGCGGCGACCGAGTCCGCCACTCCCCCGGCGCCGGCGCCGGTCGGGGCGGCGCGCTCGGCCTTCGACATGCGGAACCCGAGCTTGATGGCGGTCAGGCCGCTGTCGGCTTCCTCGGTGATCGCGGAGCCGAGGACCTGGCCGAGCCCGGAGAGCCCTTCGGGCGGCAGGTAGGAGGCGCAGCTGGGTGCGTGCTCGAGCCCGGAGTCGGGCATTCGTTTGATGACGTACTTGTCGGGCCCGATCTTGGCGACGTACATGGCCACGCCGGCGGGGCGGCACAGGCACAGGGGCCGGACGCGGTCGGTGTGCGCGGCCGCGAGGAGCTGCTGCACATCGGAGTTGGTGGTGTGGGTGATCCGGTGGCCGTAGAGCTCGAAGGTTTGCCGGTCACCGGGAGGGTAGTTGCGGTGGTCGGCCCGGCTCGGGGGCGGGGCGCTGTGTGTTGTGGTCATGCCCGGATAGGCAACGGCTCGACTCACGGATCGGACGCCTGACGCGGGGGCTGCCTGAACTTTTTCCACATTTTCGCTCGCCGGTGTCCGATCCGCGGCCCGGCCGGGTGCCTTTCGTGGTGAGGGCGGTGGTGAGCCGTGGCGTGGGTGCTGCGGCCGGCGTCCTCACCTATGAGTTGGAGGTGCCGGGCGTGGTGCGACGGCGGACGAGTGTTGCTGACTCCGATCAGCTGGCGCTGTGGGATCTTGGTGAGGAGCCTGGTGACCAGGTTGGTGACCAAGTTGGTGAGGCCGCCAGCGAGCGCGAGCTGCACACGGCCACCACGCTGCAGGTCGTGACGGAGGAAGGGGCTCGGGATGAACCCGTACGGGGCGCGGATGCGGGAACACTACGCGAAGCATCGGGCCACGGAGTTGGCGGCGATCTCCGATCCGGAGAGCTACTTCGAGGAACTGGGCCTGCAGATCGAGACGGAGATCGACACGTTGGCGGACCAGATCGCCGGCCCGTCGGATCCGTCGGAGGGCTACCTGGAGCGGGTGGGTCGGCTGAGCGAGGCGAGGACGACCGCGGAGTCGGAGGTGCTGCGCCAGCACATGAGGCCGGGTCTGAGGACTCCCCCGAACACGTAGCGATCGCGGCCGATCCCGTCGTCGCGCCGCAGCCGACGACGGTAGCTCCGCAGGCTGCTCCGGTGGGGGCCGGGCTGATTCCTGCCGGGGAGTCGGGCTCTTCTGCTGCATGTGTGGGTGCTGTGATCGCGCCTGAATGAGCGCACGCCGTTCTCTGTCTAGGTTTCTGAGCTGTCGAAGAACAGTCACCAGGAGCAGGAGAACGGCGTGCGTGAACGCAGCCTATGGCG
>NZ_JASBRN010000016.1 GCF_030149505.1 Nocardioides sp. | reverse complement strand
CGCCATAGGCTGCGTTCACGCACGCCGTTCTCCTGCTCCTGGTGACTGTTCTTCGACAGCTCAGAAACCTAGACAGAGAACGGCGTGCGCTCATTCAGGCGCGATCACAGCACCCACACATGCAGCAGAAGAGCCCGACTCGGCGCCGATTCGAGCGCGACTCGTATCAGCGCCGAGTCACCCTCGAACCAGTGCCGAGTGACCCTCGAACCAGCGCCGAGTCACGCTCGAACCAGCGACGAGTCAGCGCGGGCCGGGGAGTCAGTCGCGGAGCGGGACGCGCCAGGTGAAGACCGAGCCGCCCCCGTCGCGGCGGGCCAGCGAGGACGTGCCGCCGAGGCCGGCGGCGCGGCCGCGGGCGTTGCGCAGTCCGCTGTGCGAGGCGCCCTCGGTGGGGCCGACGCCGTCGTCGGCGACCTCGAGCAGCAGCTCCCCGTCGGCGGCGTGCACCAGCACGTGCGCCGACGTGGCCTCGGCGTGCCGGGAGAGGTTGGACAGCGCCTCGCGCAGGACCGGGACGAGGTGCTCCCGCACGTGGTCGGGTACGGCGGTGTCGACCGGTCCCTCGACCCGGACGACCGGCGTCCAGCCCAGCACTCGTGCGTACTCCCGCACGAGACCCCGGACCTCCGCGTGCAACGACGCTCCGCCGGTGTGACGCAGCTCGAAGATCGTGCCGCGGATGTCCCGCACCACCTGGTCGAGGTCGTCCACGGCCTTGCCGATCCGCGCGGTGAGGGCCGGGTCCGCGACCCCGCTGGAGACCGCCTGCAACGTCAGCCCGGTCGCGAAGAGCCGCTGGATGACCGTGTCGTGGAGGTCGCGGGCGATCCGCTCGCGGTCGGAGATGACCGCGAGCTCGGCGCGGTCCGCAACCGCCTGCGCGCGGTCGAGGGCGAGCGCGGCCTGGTCGGCGAAGGAGATGAGGAGCTCGCGCTCCTCGAGCTCCAGCACGTTGTGCTCGTCGCCGAAGAAGGTGATGAGCGCGGTGGGGTCGGTGAGGTGCGCCCGCAGCGGCACGACGAGCGCGCGTTGGCGGCCCGTGTCGACGTCGACCGGCTCCTCCACACCCGCACCCGCGCGTCGGAGCACCGTGACGATCTCCGCGCGCATGACCTCGGGGTCGGCGCCGGCCGAGGCCAGCACCGCCTGGTCGGCGGCCGCGGCCGGCTCGCCGGAGGTGTGCACGACGGCGGTGCCACGGGCGCGTCCGACGGACAGGGCGGCGTGGGCGATCCGCTGCAGGGCGACCCTGGTGTCCAGCGGCGGCTGGAGGTCGTCGACGAGCTCGGCGGTGGCCTGCAGCCACTGCCGCCGACGCTCGCTGAGGGTGTAGGCGCGGGCGTTCTCGATGACGAAGCCGGCCGCGGAGGCCAGCGCCTCGACGAGGAGGGTGTCGCCCTCGTCGAACTGCCCGTGGGCCTTCTCGGTCAGGTACAGGTTGCCGAAGACGGTCCCGCGGATCCGCACGGGCACGCCCAGGAAGGAGCGCATCGGCGGGTGGTCGGCCGGGAAGCCGTAGCTCTCGGGGTGGCGCGAGAGGTCCTCGAGCCGGAGCGGCTCGGGGTGCTTGATGAGCAGGCCGAGGATGCCGCGGCCGTGCGGCGGGGCGCCGATGGCCTCGCGCTCGTGCGGGTCCAGGCCGTGGGTGATGAACTCCACCAGGTTGCCGTCGGGGCCGATGACCCCCACCGCGCCGTACCTCGCGTCGGTCAGCTGGCAGGCGGCCTCCACGATGCGCGAGAGCACGCTGGTGAGGTCCAGGTCGCTGGCGATCGCCACGACGGCGTCGAGCAGCGCCTGCGCCGAGTCGGAGAGCTCCGGGCTGTGGAAGGGCACCTGCCCAGTCTGGGGCACGAGGCGGTCCGCGGGGTGCGGACCGACCAGCGCGTTCACACGACGCGGCGGCAGGGCACCTCGTGCAGCGGTTCCCAGCCGTTGCCGAGGCGGCGTCCGGAGACCTCCTCGAGGCGGATGCCGAGGTGGAGCGTGCGGGAACCGGAGGCCCACGGCCGCGGCTGCCAGGTGCGGCGGATCTGCTCCAGCGCCTCCGGGTCGGAGATGACCTCGGCCCGCCCGCGGACCACCACGCTCCAGCCGCGCTGGCGCTCGTGGTCGATCACGTCGGTCTCGAAGGCCACCGTGGTGCCGTGCGCGTGGGTGCCGAGCAGCGAGTACGGCGAGGTGCGGATCACCACGCAGTCCCCGACGACGGAGTAGTTGACCGGCAGGATGTGCGGCCCCTTGGGCGTGGAGACGGCGACCCGACCGGTGACCCCGGAGCGCAGCAGCGCCTCGGCCTCGGAGACGGAGAGCTCGACGGGTTCCAGCACGGCAGGTCCTCGGTTCGACGGTTCGGGATGGCGGGTCGGTCCGTCCATCGTCGCCGCGGCACCCCTCCTGGAAGGAGGGACGAAGGTCCCCAGACGGAAGGACCTCGGGAACCGGCTGGCTCAGGGAGTGTCCGGCGCGGCCTCGACGTACATCCACCGCCCCGCGCGCTGCGCGAAGAGGCTGTGCTCGTGCTGCACCCCCGCGGTCCCGTCGAGCCGGGCGTAGTGGGCGTCGAACTCCACCCAGTCCGCACCGTGGCCGAGCACCTCCAGCCGGGTCCAGGTGCGGTCGGTGTCCAGGCCGTCCTCGACCAGCCGCGGCGGGCGGGTGCGCGGGTGCCACGTCCGGAACAGGTGGTCCAGCCCCTCGCGGCCGCCGACGGCGAAGGCGGTGTAGCGGCTGCGCATCAGCTCCAGCGGCGTCGCGGCCAGCCGCGCCCCGGCGAGCAGCGGCCCGCAGCACGCGTCGTACGACGCCCTCGACCCGCAGGGGCAGGTGACGGGTCGCCCGGGCGACCCGAGCGGGCCGGGCCCGGCGGGCCGGCCGAGGGGGTCGCTCACGTCTCGACCACCAGGCGCCACAGGGGGTGCTCCCCGGGCAGCCCCTTGAGCTCGACGGTGCCGGCGTCCTCGAAGCGCATCCGGCGGTCCCCGGAGTCGGCGGTGCCCTCGCGGACCGCCTCGGTGACCAGCACCTCCCCGCCGTCGGCGAGCCCGGCGACCCGGGCGGCCATGGCCACGTTGCGGCCGAAGTAGTCGCCGTCGCGGCTGATGGCGGTGCCGGTGTGGACCCCGATCCGCACCCGGACGGGGGTCAGGCGCAGCCGCGGGTCGAGGGTGCGGGCCAGCGCGCGCTGGATGCCGCGAGCGGCGAGCACGGCCGAGACGGGGTCGCGGAAGGCCACCATGAAGCCGTCGCCGGCCGACTTCACGACCCGTCCGCGGCGCTTGTCGACCGCGGCCCGCACGAGGGCGTCGTGGGCGGCGAGCACCCGGACCCAGGCCTTGTCGCCGAGCCGGTCGTTGAGGGCGGTGGAGTCCTCGATGTCGGAGAAGAGCAGCGTGACCGTGCCGTCGGGGGCGGCGATCGAGAGGATGTCCTCGTTGGGCTCGTAGGCCGCCCACGCGGCGAGGTCCTCCAGGGAGTCGCTGACGGCCCCGGCGACGCCGCGCTCGCGCACCCGCGCGGCGGTGCCGACCAGCGCGCGCATGGCCCGCTCGGCCGGTGAGACCGGCGGACGGGGCCGCAGCGCCGTGTCGAGGTCGGCCTCCAGCTGGCGGACCATCGCCTCGGACAGCGCCAGCCGCCGACGCAGCCGGCCCACCGTCGTGGCCAGGGCCAGCACCGCCACGACCAGCAGTGCGCAGAGCACGGCGAGGGTCGCGGTCACGGGCGCAGCCTAGTGGGAGCGGCGCGGTCGGACCGTCCGCGGACCAGGGTCGGGCCCGGGCCCGAGGACCCCGGGCCCCGGGACCTCCGGCCGTGCGTGGCCCCGTGACCGATGGGACATGATGACGCCATGAGCGAGACCCTCACCCCTGTCCCGGACGGTTCGATCGTCGTCGGAGTCGACGGCTCGGAGGGCGCCGGGCTGGCGCTGGAGTGGGCCGTCGCCCACGCCGGGCTGACCAACCGGCCGGTCGCGCTGGTCCACGGCTGGGACAGCATCCCCTCGGTGTGGCTGGACCAGGCGGGTGTCGACCACGCGGCGCTCCAGGCCGAGATCAAGGCCGCTGCCGCCGAGGTCGTGGCCGCCGCCGCGGCCCGGGCTGCCGAGCTCGACCCCGAGGTCGAGGTCCTCCAGGTGGTGCGGCACGAGGACGCGCGCGCCCTGCTGGCCGGCTTCTCCGCCGACGCCGCGGTGACCGTGCTCGGCTCGCGCGGGCGGGGTCCGATCAGCGCGCTTATGCTCGGCTCGGTCAGCAGCGCCGTGGCCCGCCACGGCAAGGGCCCGGTCGTCGTGGTCCGCCCCGGCGGCCCGGAGCCCGGCGAGGGCACGGGCGTGCTCGTCGCCATCGACGGCCACGACGGCACCGCCCCGGTCGTCGCCGCGGCCTTCGAGAACGCCTCGCTGCGCGGGCTGCCGCTCACCGTCCTGCACTGCACCTTCGACGCCCGGGTCGCCGTCGGCGGCCAGGTCACCGCCGAGCTGCGCGACCAGGCCGAGGAGGAGGCCGAGCTCGTCATCGCCGAGGCCACCAGCGGTCTGTCGGAGCGCTACCCCGACGTCCAGGTCACCCCGCGCGCCGTCTTCGGCCACATCGAGGAGGAGCTCCTCGAGGCCGCCGACGGCGCCGACCTCGTCGTGGTGGGCCACCGCCAGCGCAACCCCATCGCCTCCGCGCTGCTGGGCTCGATCAGCCGCAGCTTCCTGGAGCAGGCGCGCGGCGCGGTCATGGTCGTCCCCGAGGACTGAGGGACGGCCTGGGTCGAGGCCTGGGTCGAGGCCTGGGTCGAGGCCTGGGTCGAGGCCTGGAGACGTGCTCCTCCGCGTCCTCGCACCTCGACTCGCACCTCGACCCGCACCTCGACTCGCACCTCGACCCGCACCTCGACCCGCGAGGTCAGCCGCCCCGGACCGGCTCGTGCCTCGCAGGCCCAGCCCGCCGCCGTACGTCGGACGTGCCCTCGAGCGTTGGGTCCCCGGCGTAGCGTGATCGCGTGAGCGCCACCTCCTCCGCCCCCCAGTCCCGCCCGCAGCCCACCATCTCCACCCTCGGCGAGCTGCGCGCCTCGGGGCACGAGCTGAAGACCCTGCGCGCTGAGATGCGCGACAACCTCCTCGCCGCCCTGCGCGAGGGCCGCGACCCGTGGCCCGGCCTGCACGGATTCGAGGACACGGTGATCCCGCAGCTGGAGCGGGCGCTGATCGCCGGGCACGACATCGTGCTGCTCGGCGAGCGCGGCCAGGGCAAGACCCGGCTGCTGCGCACGATGGTGGGCCTGCTCGACAAGTGGTCGCCGGTGATCTCCGGGTCCGAGATCGGTGAGCACCCCTACGAGCCGATCACCGTGCAGTCCCAGCAGGCGGTGGCCGAGCACGGCGACTCCCTGCGGATCTCCTGGCGCCACCGCGATGAGCGGTACGTCGAGAAGCTGGCCACCCCCGACACCTCCGTCGCCGACCTGATCGGCGACGTCGACCCGATGAAGGTCGCCGAGGGTCGTTCGCTCGGTGACCTGGAGACCATCCACTTCGGGCTGATCCCGCGCAGCCACCGCGGCATCGTGGCCATCAACGAGCTGCCCGACCTTGCCGAGCGGATCCAGGTGGCGATGCTCAACGTGATGGAGGAGCGCGACATCCAGATCCGCGGCTACGTCCTGCGGCTGCCGCTGGACGTGCTCGTCGTGGCGAGCGCCAACCCCGAGGACTACACCAACCGCGGCCGGATCATCACCCCGCTCAAGGACCGCTTCGGCGCCGAGATCCGCACCCACTACCCGACCGAGCTCGCCGACGAGGTGGCCGTCATCCAGCAGGAGGCCGAGCTCGTCGCCGACGTCCCGCCGCACCTGCTGGAGATCCTGGCCCGCTTCACCCGCAACCTCCGCGGGTCCAGCGCGGTCGACCAGCGCTCGGGCGTCTCGGCCCGCTTCGCCATCGCCGGCGCGGAGACGATCGCCGCGGCCGCGCTGCACCGCGCGACCGTCCAGGGCGAGCCGCAGGCCGTCGCCCGGGTGGTCGACCTCGAGACCGCCGTCGACGTGCTCGGCGGCAAGATCGAGTTCGAGTCCGGCGAGGAGGGCCGTGAGGCCGAGATCCTCACCCACCTGCTGCGCACCGCGGTCGCCGAGACCGTGCGCGAGGTCTTCCGCGGTCTCGACATGGGCCTGCTCGTGGAGGCCATCGAGGCCGGCCAGATGGTCACCACCGGCGAGCAGGTCACCGCGCTCGACTTCCTGTCCGGGCTCCCGCGACTGGGCGAGTCCGACCTCTACGACCAGATCTGCGACCGGCTGGGGGCGAGCGACGACGGCCAGCGCGCCGGCGCGATCGAGCTGGCCCTCGAGGGGCTCTACCTCGCCCGCAAGGTGAGCAAGGAGTCCGGCCGCGGCGAGACGGTGTATGGCTGAGCGACGGGTGATCTGCGATGGCTGACGTCTGGTCCCAGCGCCGCGCCTCCCGCTACGGCCGGTACGACGGCGGGCCGGACCCGCTCGCCCCCCCGGTCGACCTGTCCGAGGCCCTCGACGCCATCGGCGAGGACGTCATGGCCGGCTACAGCCCCGAGCGGGCGCTGCGGGAGTTCCTGCGCCGCGGCGGTCGCGACCAGGCGGGCCTGGACGACCTGGCTCGCCGCGTCGCAGAGCGGCGCCGCGAGCTCGCCAGCAGGCACAACCTGGACGGCACGCTCCAGGAGGTCCGCGAGCTGCTCGACCGCGCCCTGCTCGAGGAGCGCAAGCAGCTGGCCCGCGACGCGATGATGGACGACGGCGACCGGGCGCTGCGCGAGATGACGCTGGACAGCGTGTCCCCGAACCCGGCCGCTGCGGTGAGCGAGCTGGCGTCGTACGACTGGCAGAGCCGGGAGGCGCGCGAGGCCTACGAGCAGATCAAGGACCTGCTGGGCCGCGAGCTGCTCGACCAGCGGTTCCAGGGCATGAAGCAGGCGCTGGAGAACGCCACCGACGAGGACCGGGCCGCGATCGCGGAGATGCTCTCCGACCTCAACGAGCTGCTGGAGAAGCGGCAGCGCGGCGAGGACACGCAGGAGGACTTCGAGGAGTTCATGGCCAAGCACGGCCAGCACTTCCCCGAGGGACCCGAGAACCTCGACGAGCTGCTGGACGCGATGGCTGCGCGCGCGGCCGCGGCCCAGCGGATGATGAACTCGATGAGCCCCGCGCAGCGCCAGCAGCTCATGGAGCTCTCGGCCCAGGCGTTCGGCTCACCGGCCCTGATGGACGCGCTGTCGCGCCTGGACGGCAACCTGCAGCAGCTGCGGCCGGGCGAGGACTGGTTCGGCTCGGAGCGGATGGAGGGCTCCGAGGGCCTCGGCCTCGGTGACGGCACCGGCGTCTTCCAGGACCTCGCCGAGCTCGACGCGCTGTCCGACCAGCTGTCGCAGTCCTACGGCGGCGCGCGGATGGACGACCTCGACCTCGACGCGCTGGCCCGCCAGCTCGGCGACGAGGCCGCCGTGGACGCGCGCACCCTGCAGCAGCTGGAGAAGGCGCTGCGCGAGAACGGCACCCTCCAGCGCGGGTCGGACGGTCAGCTCCGGCTGACCCCCAAGGCGATGCGCCAGCTGGGCAAGGCGCTCCTGCGCGACGCCGCCGACCGGCTCTCGGGCCGCCAGGGCCAGCGCGAGTCGCGCCAGGCCGGTGCCGCTGGGGAGCGCTCGGGCTCCACCCGCGCCTGGGCCTTCGGCGACACCGAGCCCTGGGACGTCACGCGCACGCTCACCAACGCGATCGTCCGCACCGCCGGGGAGCCGCGCACTGGTCCGGGGATCCGGCTGTCGATCGACGACGTCGAGGTCCAGGAGACCGAGGAGCGCACCCAGGCCGCCGTCGCGCTGCTGGTCGACACCTCGTTCTCGATGGCGATGGACGGGCGCTGGGTGCCGATGAAGCGCACGGCACTCGCGCTGCACACCCTCATCCGGTCCCGCTTCCGCGGCGACCACCTGCAGATGATCGCCTTCGGCCGGCACGCGCAGCCGATGGACATCGAGGAGCTCACCGCCCTCGACGCGATGTACGACAAGGGCACCAACCTCCACCACGGGCTGCTGCTGGCCAACCGGCACTTTCGCAAGCACCCCAACGCCCAGCCGGTCCTGCTGATCGTCACCGACGGCGAGCCCACCAGCCACCTCGAGCCCGACGGCGAGGTCTTCTTCACCTACCCGCCGCACCCGCTGACGGTCGCGTACGCCGTCCGCGAGCTCGACAACGCGCGTCGCCTCGGCGCCCAGACGACCTTCTTCCGCCTCGGGGAGGACCCGGGCCTGGCGCGCTTCATCGACCAGATGGCCTCCCGCGTCGACGGCCGGGTCGTCGCACCCGAGCTCGACGACCTCGGCGCTGCGGTGGTCGGCTCCTACCTGGGCGACCGCGCCGGCTTCGGTCGGTCGGGGCTCGGGGGCGGCGGCTACGGCGGCTGGTTCGGCAACCGCGGCTTCTGGGTGGGGGACTGACCCCCACCTGAGCCACATCGGGCAACGGTTGCCCCACACGAGGGGAACAACTGGGTAGAGCCCCTCGCCCTGCGTCGCCGGACGGTGTTGCCTGTCCGGGAGGGACGTCGCTGGTGGGGCAGCGACATCGCGCGACCGAGCGTCCGGGGGGGCGCCTCGTACAGAGAGGCAGGCGACGATGTCGTCGTACGACCGCGCGCGCACGCGCGCTCATGTCAGCGACCGCACCACCCAGGGGCGGAGGACGGGGCCGACGGCCGGCTGGCGTCGTCGAGGCCTGGGCCTGCTGGCGCTGCTGCTCGGCACCAGCGGCCTGGCCCTGCTGCCCGCCGCCCAGGCGTCGGCGGTCTTCGCGAGCTTCAGCTGCACGTCCAACACCGTGTACGCGCTCGAGAGCGGCACCGGCGTGGTGGTCAAGGTGACCTCGACGTCGGGGGCGTCGAGCGCCACCTCCAACGCCGACTTCGGCTCCGGCAACTACAACGCGCTGGCGCTCGCGGGTGCCGGCACGGAGATCTGGGCCTTCGACCGGAGCAACAACAAGGTCAAGGTCGCGCGCGTGGACCGCACCGACCAGACGTGGAACATGCCGAACAACTCCCTGGCCGGCAACGTCGTGGCCGGGGCGATCAACCCGGCCACCGGCATCTACTACTACGCCGCCGGCGGCTCGACCTGGACCGTCTTCGCCTTCAACACCCTCACCAAGACCTCGATCGGCCAGGTCGCCACCATCAGCGGCACCGGCCTCGGCGGCAACGGCGACTTCGCCTTCGACGCCACCGGCAACCTGTACGTCGTCAGCAGCGACGGCGGCAGCTCCGCCGGCACGCTCGCCCGCGTGAACGGAGCACTCCCGACCACGCCGGGCTCGACCGCCCTGGGCCTGTCGGTCCTCACGGCCACCCCGGCCAACAACGGGACCTACCACTCGATGGCCTTCGACTCCAGCGGCCACATCGTCATCGGCACCAGCACCCCGAAGATCATCCGGGTCAACCCGACCACGGGCGCGATCGTCGACAGCAGCGCCATGGGCTTCGGCTTCGTCGACCTCGCCTCCTGCGCGTCGCCGAGCACTGCACAGGCGCAGGTCGACCTGCCCGACGGCAGGCACACGACGGGCGACCAGTTCACCGTGACCGTCACCGGCAACGGCCTGACGTCGGGCAACACCGGGACCACCGCCGGCACCGACGTCGGCCTCCAGGGCGACGCCGCCGAGAAGGCCGGTCCGGCCGTCGTCCTGCCCGGTCAGACCTACACGATCACCCAGACCGCGGCGGGCACCACCACGCTCGCGAACTACGCGACGACCTGGAGCTGCGTCAACGGCTCCGGGACGGTCATCGCCAGCGGAACCGGTCAGACGGGGACGTTCACCGTGCCGGCGACCTCCGGCTCCGCGGTGACCTGCACTTTCACGAACAGCCCGCTGCGGCCGGCGATCACGCTCGACAAGACCGCCTCGGCCCCGGCGCTCGGCGCGAACGGCCGCCCCGACCCCGGCGACACCATCAGCTACGCCTTCAAGGTCACCAACACCGGCAACATCCCGCTCAGCGCGGTCACGGTGCACGACCCGCTGCTGTCCGGGGCGAACCCCAACATCACCTGCCCGGCCACCACCCTGGCCATCGGCGCCTCGATGACCTGCACGAGTCGCACCTACGCACTGACGCAGGCCGACGTCGACGCCGGGGGCGTGTCCAACACCGCCACCAGCAACGGCACCGGCAGCAACGGGGTGAAGGTGACCTCGACGGACTCGACGACCACCGCGCTCGGCTCGTTCCCCGGGCTCTCGCTCGACAAGACGGCCTCGGCCGTCAACGACCTCGACGGCAACGGTCATGACGTCGGCGACACCATCACCTACGGGTTCGTCGTCACCAACAGCGGCAACGTCTCGCTCAGCCCGGTCGTCGTGCACGACCCGCGCCTGGGCGGTGCCTCGCCCAACGTCACCTGCCCGACCGGCTCGTTGGCGCCGGGGGCCTCGCGCACCTGCACGTCGGCGACCTACGCCCTGACCCAGGCCGACGTGGACAGCGGTGGTGTCGTGAACACCGCGACCGCCACGGGCACGCGCCCGGGTGGTGGGACCAGCACGGCCACCGACACCACGACCACGCCGGTCACGCGCACCGCTGCGATCCGGCTGGACAAGACGGTCTCGGCGATCAACGACCTCGACGCCAACGGCGCCGACGCCGGTGACCGCCTCACCTACGGCTTCAAGGTCACCAACACCGGCAACGTCACGCTCGACCCCGTGACCGTGCACGACCCCGTGCTCTCCGGGGCGAACCCCAACGTCAGCTGCCCCGGCGGGGCGCTGGTCCCGGGTGCCTCCCGCACCTGCACCAGCCGCGACTACACGCTGACCCAGGCCGACGTGGACGCCGGCAAGCGCGACAACGCCGCGACCGCGACCGGCACCGGTCCCACGGGCGCGAAGGTCACCGACACCGCCACCACCACCAGCCCGATCCCCGCCGGTCCGGCGATCAGCCTGGTCAAGAGCGCCGGGTCCCTGGTCGACGTGGACGGCAACGGCGCCGACGCCGGGGACACCCTGACCTACGCGTTCACCGTGACCAACACCGGCACGGTGACGCTGAACCCGGTCACGGTGCACGACCCGCTCTTCACCGGTGCCAGCCCGACGATCACCTGCCCGACCGGGCCGCTGGCCCCGGGGGCCTCGCGCAGCTGCGTACCGCGCACCTACACCCTCACCCAGGCCGATGCCGACGCAGGCGTGGTGACCAACACCGCGACCGCCACCGGCACCACTCCGGGTGGCGCCGCGGTCACGGCCACCGACTCGACCACCAGCACCGTGGTGGCCGCGCGCTCGGTCCAGCTGGACAAGACCGCCTCGACCATCGAGGACCTCGACGGCAACGGCGCCGACGCAGGTGACCGGGTCGCCTACTCCTTCACGGTGACGAACACGGGCGCAGCGACGTTGAACCCGGTCACGGTCCACGACCCGCGGCTCGGGGGAACCTCGCCCAACGTGACCTGCCCGACCGGCCCGCTGGCGCCCGGCGCGTCACGGACCTGCACGACAGCGGCGTACACCCTCACCCAGGGCGACGTGGACGCCGGCGTCGTGGTCAACACAGCCACCGCCACGGGCAAGGCCCCGGGTGGCGTGGACGTCACCTCGTCCGACACCACGATGACCACGATCGCGCCGCTGCCGGCCGTCCGGCTCACCAAGACCGCCTCGGCGATCGACGACGTGGACGGCAACGGCCCCGACGCCGGCGACACCCTCACCTACAGCTTCGTGGTCCACAACACCGGCACCGTGAAGCTGACCTCGGTCACGGTCTCCGACCCGCTGCTGGGCGGTGCCCCGATCACCTGTGGCAGCGGTGACCTGGCGGTCGGCGCGAGCGTCACCTGCCCGACGCGCACCTACACGCTCACGCAGGCCGACCTGGACGCCGGTGAGCGGGGCAACACCGCGACCGCGACCGGCACCGCTCCGGGCGGGGCCACCGCGGTCGACGACGACTCGGTGGTCGTGCCGATCGCCGGCGCGCCCGGGATCGAGCTCACCAAGAGCGCCTCGGCGATCGACGACGTCGACGGCAACGGCGCGGACGCCGGGGACGAGATCACCTACGGCTTCCGCGTCCGCAACACCGGGACCGTGGTGCTGGACCCGGTCGTGGTGGCCGACCCGCTCTTCGCCGACCCGCTGGTGTCCTGCGGGGGCGCGCCGCTGGCCCCGGGCGCGGCCCGTGACTGCGACCCGGTGGTCTACGTCCTGACCACCTCCGACCTCGACAACGGCTCGGTGGACAACACCGCGACCGCGACGGGCACGGCGCCCGGGGGAGCGACGGTGAGCGACAGCGACTCCACGAGCACCCCCGTGGCGGCCGCTCCCGTCGACCTCGTGGTCGTCAAGGACGTCGACGTCGCCCAGCCCTACGCCGGTCAGCAGGTCACCTACACCGTGACCGTCCGCAACGACGGCGGGGGGAGCGCGGCGGGCGTCGTGCTCACCGACGTGCTGCCCGACGGCGTCACCTTCGTCTCCGCCGGTGCCCCGTGCGCCGAGGCGGCCGGCACGGTGACCTGCTCGTGGCCGACCCTCGCGGGGGGCGAGTCGCGGACCGTCGAGATCACGGCGAGCGTCGACCCGGTCGCGGGTGACGGCCCCGACCACGACCACTGGCTCGACGTTCAGAAGGCCGAGGTCCAGCTCGACCTCGAGCCCGGCCAGGAGCGCACGCTCTCGGTGACCTGCCCGACCGGGTACGTCGCCACCGACGGCTCCGGTCGTGTCGACCACGTCGACCAGGGCACCGGCACGCTCGGGTCGGTCGGCGTGAGCGAGTCGCGTGCCCTCGGCTCCGACGCGTGGCAGGTCACGGCCCGCAACGGTGCGACCGGTCGGGCCCAGGCGAAGGTCTTCACGGTCTGCGTGAAGGGGACGACCGAGGTCGTCGACGGCCACGCGCACCCGCTGCTGCCCGGTGACGTCGTGACCGCGGACGTCGACCTCTCCTCCGGCACCGGCACCGCCACGCTGCAGTGCGCCCCGGGCACCACCCCGGTGCGTCCGGGCTACGTGCTGGACGGCGTGGCGACCAGCCGGACGTCGTACCCGTCGGGGAGCGGGGGCTGGACCTTCGCCTTCGCGGTGGGGGCCGGCGACGCCAGCTCCGGCGAGGTGTCGGTGACCTGCCTGCCGACCGAGCTCGGCGAGGCCGCCGGGCACCGCCACCTGCTCGACCTGGACGCTGTGCTCCGCACGGTGACCGTCGCGCCCGGCGAGGTCCTCGAGGTCACGCTGAGCTGTTCCGACGGCGCCAAGGGCGTCGTCGCCGGCTGGGACCTCGACCCGGGTCTGGTGAACCTCGGCAACGACCCGCGCCCGATCATTCGCGTGTTCAAGCTCTACAACCCGACCTCCGGGCCGCTCTCCGCGGACCTGTGGCTGGGCTGCCTGGGCACGCGCACCGCGGTCGCGGACCCCACGCCGACCATCACCAACACCGCCTCGGCCGCGACGTCGAGCACGGAGTCCAGCACCGGCAACAACGCCGACTCCGCCTCGATCAGCGTGCGCAGCGGTGCTGCACCCGCGGTCCCGGCGAGCCCGCGGCTCACGGTCGGCCGGTCCACGGTCACCGCCAGCCTGGCGTGCGAGGCCACGGCGGAGTGCGGCGGTCAGGCCAGCCTGGTCGCGCTGCGCTCCCAGAAGGTGAAGGGCTCCCAGGTCCGCAAGGGCCAGATCCTGGCCGTCGGTCGCTACGCCGTCGAGGCCGGCGAGCAGGGCAGGGTCGTCCTCAAGGCCACCCGGGCCGGGAAGAAGGTCCTCGGTCGCATCGGCAAGGCCCAGCTGCGGCTCGGTGGACAGCGCACGACGGTCACGCTGCGCTGAGTCGCCCCGTCGGCCGACGGCGGTCCCCGACCCCGACCGTCGGTCCTCCCACCCGGGCCGGCCCCCCTCCTCCTAGAGGGAGGGGGTGCCGGCCCGGACCTGGTCGAGGCGGGCCAGTGCGGAGCGCAGGTCCGCGACGCCGTCGACCACCCGCGGGCCAGGCCGGGCCCAGTGCCCGTCGGCGTCCACGGCGTACGTCGGCACGCCGGTCGGCAGCACACCGGCCGCCTCCAGGGCGTCGGCCTGCGCCTGCGCACCCGCGCGGTCGAAGCCGCACGGTGCGACCACCACGAGGTCGGGCCGGGCCGCGGCGACGTCCTCCCAGGTCACCCGCACCGACTTCTGCCCGGCGGTGCCCAGCACGCAGCGCCCGCCCGCGGCCTCGACCATCTCCGGGATCCAGTGCCCCGGGGCGTAGGGCGGGTCGGTCCACTCGAGCACCACCACGCGCGGGGCGTCCTCGGCCGGGCCTGCGGGACCGGGCTGCAGCGCCTCGACCGTGCCGGCCAGCTCGTCAGCGGCCTCCTCGCGCCCCACCCGGGCCCCGATGGTGCGGATCGACTCCGCGATCTCAGCCAGCGTGTGCGGGTCGAAGGAGAGCACCTCCGCCCGGCAGCCGAGGTGGTCGAGCGCCGCGTCGACGGTGTCGACGTCGATCGCACAGACCGCGCAGAGGTCCTGGGTGAGCACGAGGTCGGCGTCCAGGTCGGCCAGCGCCCCGGCGTCCAGGGTGTAGAGGTCCTCGCCGGCCGCCGTCGCCGCCGAGACCCACGCGTCGATCCCGGCCGGGTCCAGTCCCGCGGGCATCGTCGTGCCCGAGACGACCCGGCGGGTGCGGGCCTCCTCGGGGTGGTCGCACTCGAAGGTCACGCCGACGACGTCGTCACCGACCCCGAGGGCGAAGAGGATCTCGGTGGTCGAGGGCAGCAGGGAGACGATCCGCACGACGCCACCGTAGGCGGCGGGCCCAGCGCCGAGGCCAGCGCGGCCGCCTCCGGGTCGGTCCCCGGCACCACCTAGGGTCGTGCGACGTGGAGGACCCGACGACGACCGTGCTGCTCCTCCTGGCGCTCGCGGGCCTCACGGCCGGGTTCGTCGACGCCGTGGTCGGCGGGGGCGGGCTGATCCAGCTGCCGGCGCTCCTGCTCGGCCTGCCCCAGGCCGCGCCGGTGCAGGTGCTCGCCACCAACAAGCTCGCCTCGATCTGTGGCACGACGGTCAGCTCGGCGACGTACTTCCGGCGGGTCCGGCCCGACCCCCGCACCTTCCTGCCGCTGATGGCGCTGGCCTTCGTGGGGTCCGCCCTGGGGGCGCTGGTCGCCTCGCAGGTGCCGCGCGAGGCGTTCGAGCCGATCGTGCTGGTGGCGCTGGTCCTCGTCGGCTCCTACGTCGCGCTCAGGCCGACGCTGGGGGAGTCGACCGCGCTGCGCTTCTCCGGCCACCGGCACACGGCCGCCGCGCTGGCCACCGGGCTCGTCGTCGGCTTCTACGACGGCGTGCTCGGCCCGGGGACCGGCTCCTTCTTCGTGGTCGCGCTCGTGGCGCTGCTGGGCTACGGCTTCCTCGAGGCCTCCGCCAAGGCCCGGATGGCCAACTGGGCCACCAACCTCGCCGCGCTGGCCGTCTTCGTGCCGCAGGGGGCGGTGCTGTGGAAGGTCGGGCTGCTCATGGGTGCGGCCAACCTCGTGGGCGGCTACGTCGGCGCCCGCACCGCGGTGGCGCGCGGCTCCTCCTTCGTCCGGGTGTTCTTCCTCCTCGTGGTCGCGGCGTTCGTCGTGCGGCTCGGCGGCGAGGTCGCCGGTCTCTGGTGAGCGCCGCTCGCCGCACGCCGCGCGGTCCGGTCCGGCCATCACGTCACAGCAGGGGCGGCTCACCACCTCGCACCCAGACCCCGCACGGTCGCGTCGAGTCCATCTGCCTCACGCCAGCGCAGGGCGGAAGCCTCTCCGGAGCCTCCAGCTCGTCGCTGTCGAGGTCGCGCACCAGGTGCTCACGCGCGAGCCCGTAGCCGTTGGCGAAGATCTCGCAGTCGCAGAAGCCGCCGACCGACCGCATCCGCTCCTCGAGGCCGGAGGCGAGCGGCGAGCGCAGCTCGCGGAACCGTGTCGTCCACCGCAGCGTCGAGTCACAGTCGTGCTCCTCGACCATCCGCGCGACGTAGCAGAGCACGCACTCCTGCGGGTACGGCGCCATCACCTCGCCGGCCACCCGTCGGAGGTACTCCTCCGCGTCCCTCACCACCTGTGCCACCACGGCCACCCCTCTCGTCGCGTCTCTGCGTCTGGTGGTGACCACCGTGGTGGGCGCCACCGACAACCACGCACCGGCCGGCGCGAGGGCTGTGGACGACTACGCTGCGGCCATGAGCATCCCGGTGGAGCTGGACTCGATCGCCGCACAGCTGCAGCGGTTCGCGACGGCGTACCTGCTCACCACCTCGGGGGAGAAGGTCAAGGCGGTCGCGGCCGCACCGGTGCTCGAGGACGGCCGGCTGCGGGTGGGCGGCCCGGGCCGCGGCTCGCTCGCCAACGCCGGCGCGCACCCCGACGTGACGCTGATGTGGCCGCCGACCGAGCGCACCGAGCCGGCCGGCTTCACGCTGCTGGTCGACGGCACGGCCGAGGCCGACGGCGAGGACCTGCTCGTGACCCCCACGTGGGCGGTGCTGCACCGCCCCGCCGGCTCCGACCACGGCCCGGCCGTCCCCGGCGGGTGCGGCTGAGGCCTCACGCCGCGCCGTCGTACGCCGTCGTCGAGCGGCGCCGACGTCGACCCGGCTAGGTTCGACCGATGAGCACCCCGGTCCCCGTGGACGCCGACGAGGTCACCACGCTGCGCGCCTTCCTCGACCAGTTCCGCGACACCCTGCGCCGCCAGTGCGCCGGCGTCGGAGCCGACGGGCTGGCCTGGACCCTGCAGCCCTCGACGATGACCCTGGGCGGGATGCTCAAGCACCTCACGTTCGTCGAGCAGTGGTGGTTCTCGATCGTGCTGCACGGCAACGACGCCACCGGCATCTGGGCCGACGTCGACTGGGACGCCGACGAGGACTGGGACTGGCACAGCGCCGTCCACGACAGCCCCGACCAGCTGCGCACGTGGCTGGACGAGGAGATCGCCGCCTCCGACGTCCGGATCGACGAGGCGCTCGCGCGCGGCGAGGGGCTGGACACCCGAGCCGTCAGGGAGCGGCACGGCTCGGCCCCGACGCTGCGCTGGATCCTCGTGCACATGGTCGAGGAGTACGCCCGGCACTGCGGCCACGCCGACCTCATCCGCGAGTCGATCGACGGCCGCACCGGCCTCTAAGCACCTCCGGGGACGTCATACGGACGGGATGTCCCTTCGGACACCTCGTATGACGTTCCGGGCCGGCCGCCTCAGTCGAGGGTGAACCCCGGCACGTGGTCGATCAGCATCTGCTGGAACGGCGCCTCGGCCTCGAGCTGCGACAGGATGCCCAGCCCGCCGAGCCACGTGCGGTGGATCAGCAGGTACGACGGCGGCAGGTTGAGCTTGAGGCCGATCGTGAACGCGGGGTTCCTCGGGTCGTTGATCCGCGCGAACACCCCACGCATCCACTCGCGGGAGAACTGGAACCGCTCGACCAGCGCCGGCTCGATGAACGGGAAGAGGTACTCCCTGACCAGCTCGGGGTCGACCTGGACCTTCTCCTTGATGAACCCCTCCTCCCGCATCGCGGCGACGAGCTCGGCGCCGGTGCGGGTGGCAGTCAGGCTCAGCAGCCGGCCCATGGCCGGCGGGAAGCCGCCCTCGAGCCGGGCGACCGCGCCGAAGTCGAGGACGCCGAGCCGCTCGGGGCCACCGTCAACGCCCGGCACGACACGGAAGTTGCCAGGGTGCGGGTCGGCGTGGAGCAGACCGGTGCGGGCGGGGGCCGCGACGAGGAACAGCGTGAACAACCGGCCGAAGTGGTCGCGCTGCTCCTGGGTGCCGTCGGCGATGACCGCTGCGAGGGAGGACGTGGACTCCAGCCACTCGGTGACCAGCACGGTCGGGCCGTTGGCGACCGCGTCCGGGATGACGATCTCGGGGTCGCCCCGGAAGGCCTCGTGGAACGTGTGCTGGCTGCGCGCCTCGAGGGTGTAGTCGAGCTCCTCGACCGCCCGGGCCTGGAGCTCCGCCACGAGCGGCTTGACGTCGATGCCGGGGATGAGCGGTGCGACCGTGCGGCCCAGGCGGGAGAGCTGCTTCAGGTCGGCCTGGATCGCCTCGCCGGCACCGGGGTACTGCACCTTGACCGCGACGCCCTTCTCGACGCCGTCCTCGTCGCGCCACCGACCACGGTGCACCTGGCCGATCGACGCGGCCGCGGTCGGACCTCCGTCCAGCCACACGAGATGGGTCTTCCAGTCCGCCCCGAGGTCCTGCGCCAGGACCTCCCGCACGGTGCTGGTCGGCATCGGCGGGGCGGCGTCCTGCAGCTTGGTCAGCTGGTCGCGGTAGGGCCCGACCATCTCCTCGGGCAGCGCCGCCTCCAGCACCGACAGCGCCTGGCCGAACTTCATCGCGCCGCCCTTGAGCTCGCCCAGCGTGCGGAAGACCTGCTCGGCGGTCCGCTGCTGGATGTCGCTCATCACGGCCTCGGCGGGCTTGCCGCCGATCCGCTTGCCCAGGCCCACGGCCTGCCGCCCGGCGTACCCCAGGGGCAGGCCGGCCAGCCGGGCGGTGCGCGCCATCGCCTTGCGGGGCATCTCGGTCACTCGTCCATCATCCGGGTGGCCACAAGGGACGGCGGGGTGAGGGCTGCCCGGCGCCGGCGGGGTGCCGCGGAACGGGCGGGGGAGCCGTCGGTGCGACCGGGTCGAGGGCTCGGCTAGAGGACCGCGGCGTAGCCGGCGACGGCGTGGACGGCATGCCAGCCGGCGGTGGCACCGCCGGTGGCCGGGGTGCGGGCGAGACGCACCCGGACGTACTGGAACCCGAGCATCCGCTGGAAGTGCCGCAGACCGCTGGTCTGCGTGCTCACGGGCTCGGTGTCGAGCAACCACCGGACCCCTCGCGCGGAGAGCCGGTCGACCAGCTCAGCGGTCACGAGGTAGCGGGCATCGCTGTGCAGGGGCCCGGAACCGAGGGTGCGGAAGTACCGCAAGGTCGCCAGGTCGCGGTCCACGGGTGTGACGCTGAGCAGCAGGGGGCTCCCGTCCGGGCCGCGAGCCACCAGGCACAGGTCGTGGTCGAGGAGGTCCTGGTTGTCGGGCTCGGCGACGCGGTACGTCGGGTCCGGGTGCTGGCGCTCCCGCTCGTCGGCGAGGGCCACGAGGTGCTCGCGCTCGGCGCGGTCGCGGACCGCCTCGACCACCACACCGGCGCGCTGTGCCGCTCGCACCTTCCGTCGGAGCGTGGCCGCCGACCGGCCGGCGAGGTAGGCCCCGGTCTCCGCCGGGATCGCCAGGGCCGAGGTGCCCAGCACCCGGCTCGGGATCCCGAGGACGGTCTTCGTCCGGGCGGCGGCCCCCACCGCCCGGCCGCCGGGCGTCGAGGACGGGGCGACGGGCACGAGGGGCAGACGGTGAGCAGCGCGGACCGCACGCCACAGGGCGAGCGGGTGACGCAGCGCGTATCGGGCGCCCGGTCGACCCGCGAGCGCGTAGGAGCCCCAGAACGCGTCCATGTCCGCAGCGTCGCCGGCGCGGTCGGCCCGAGGGGTGGTCGGCGCCTGCTCCGCAGCACCGTGGGAGTCCCGGCTCAGCGGGCACCGCCTGCGTAGCGCAGCCACCGGGGCAGGGCAGCGACGAAGCCCTCGGCGATCTCGGGGGTGGTGGTGACGGTCCAGTCGACCCGACCGTCGACCTCGGGCTCGAACTTGGCCCACTCGAACCAGTTCACCATCTTCAACCACGGCATCGTCCGGGCGTTCGTCGCGGCCAGGACCTGATCCCACCACGCCGACTTGATCGCTCGCTCGTCCGCCCCACCTGCGTCGGGCACGTACAACGCGGCCGTCTCGGTCACCGCCACCGGGAGCCGCATCCGCTCGCCGTACTCGCGGTAGAAGTCCGGCACGGCGAGCTCGTCGCCGGCGGCCCCGTCGTAGGTGCCGCGCAGGAGGTCGACGTACTTGCCGTCCTCGGGCACCTCGTTCTCGCCCCAGGGGTAGACCGCACCCCAGTGGTAGACCGACATCCCCACCCAGTCCACGTGCTTGCGGCCGGGCCAGTACGGGCGGTAGGGATCGTCCTCGCCGGTGACGGTGCCGTCACCGTCGGTGTCCATCGCCTCCGCGTCTGCCCGGCCGGCCGGCGCCTGGTGCACGCCGCCGGCGAACGGGTAGCCACCGCCGTAGTTGGGGGCCCACATCATGGCGGTGCGTGGCGCCGTGGCGTGCACAGCGGTCGCCATGCGACGGAAGGCGTCGACGTAGTCGTCGGGCTTCTGCGCCCAGGGGTACCAGGACCCGTTCATCTCGTGCGCGAACCGCAGGTAGACATCGACCCCCTGCCGGTTGTACCCCGCGAGGCGTGTGGCCAGGGCGCGCGAGTTGGCCTTCGTCACCGCGTCGAGTCCCGTGAACGGCTCCACGGTCAGCAGCAGTTCGCTCCCTGCGGCCCGCGCCTGCTCGACCGCCTGGTCGAGCCACATCTCTTCCTGGGAGCTCATCGGGAAGCCGGTGAAGGTCACGGCCACCGCCGGTGCGCGCCCCAGGCGCTCGGCGTAGGCGGCCAGCGTGTCGTTGCCCCAGTCGATGGAGACGCCGAAGAGCACTCCCGAACGAGGCGCGAGGAAACCACGCGCAGGACGGGCCTTCCCGCGCTGCGTCTCGACGGGCCGCTCGGCGCTCACGCTTCCCTCGGACGCGTCGCTCGGGCGGCCGTCCGTGCCCGCGGCGGCTGGCGCGGCGGCGGCCCCCGCTCCGAGACAGAGCATCAGGAGGAGCGCGAGAGGACGGGGCGCACGGATCTGCATGGGTCCAGGCTAGGCCAGGTTCCCATCGGCCCAGGCCGCTTCGCCGCCGGGCGGCACGGCCCGCCCCCCATGCCTGGGGGACGCGCCTCCCTGCGCCCCGCGGACGAGGGGACCAGTCGAGGTGGCTCAGGCCGGGAACGGCACCCCGGTGTTGGCGTGGCAGCGGTAGCCGTAGGGGTTCTTGTGCAGGTACTGCTGGTGCACGTCCTCGGCGTAGTAGTACGGCGTCTCGGCGGCCGGACGGATCTCGGTGGTGATCGCGCCCAGCCCGCGCCGGGCCAGCTCGGCGCCGTAGACGTCGGTCAGCTCGCGGGCGACCTGCTCCTGCTCGGGCGTCGTGAAGTAGATCGCGGAGCGGTACTGCGTGCCCACGTCGTTGCCTTGGCGCATGCCCTGCGTGGGGTCGTGCACCTCGAAGAAGCGCTTCACCAGGTCGGCGTACGACACGACGGTGGGGTCGAAGACGACGCGCACGGCCTCGGTGTGGTTGGTGCGCCCCGAGCACACCTCCTCGTACGACGGGTTGGGGGTCGTCCCGCCGGCGTACCCGACCGAGGTCGACCACACGCCGGGGAGCTGCCAGTAGATCTCCTCCGCTCCCCAGAAGCAGCCGAGGCCGAAGATCGCGACCTCGTGGCCGGCCGGTGCGGTGTCGGTGACCAGCGGGGTGCCCAGCACCAGGTGCTTCTCGGCGAGGTGCCAGGGGCGCTCGCTGCGGCCGGGGAGGGTCTGCTCGGGCTCGATGAGGGCGGTCTGCTTGCGGCCGAAGAGCACGGTCGGGCTCCTTCTGCTTGCGGGTGTCGGCGGGCGGGAGGCACGCCTGGTGTCACGCCTGGTGCGACGCGCCTCCATGTTTGCAACAACCCCAAGCCGAGCATGTTCCCCACCGGTAGTTGACCGGTGCGCGACGACGCGCACGACCTGCGTCGCTGGCCTCGGCCCGGCGCTCCAGAGCACCGCTCGGGAGGCTCGAACCATGGGGAACCTTCGCCGTCGGGGCCGGTCGGCGGGTGACGCCGACCTCCCCCCTCTCGCCGCTGCAGGTACGACGGCTGCACCAGCTGGTGGAGGCCACGCTGGCGCGCGCGGGGATCGTGGTGCGCCCGGTCGGCGACGAGCTGGTCGTCGAGGGCGGCGGCGTGTACCCGTTGCGGGACCTGGCTGCGGAGTGTGCGACCGAGCCGACGGCGCGGTGGCCGGGGCTGGTCGAGCGGCACGTCGAGGACGTCCTCGCGCCCGGCCCCTCCTCGCTCGCCGAGCTGCCCGACCACACCCTGCTGTCGGCGGCGGCGCTGCGGCTGGTGCCCACCGACTCCCTGCCCGAGGGCTGGGACCCCGACGCTCCCCGGGTGACCGAGGACCTGACCTCGGTCGTGACCCTCGACCTCGGCGACGAGGCGCTCACGCCCTCGGCCGCGGCCCTGGCCGAGCGCGCCCCGCACGTGCCGTGGCGCGAGCAGGCCCGCGACAACCTGCGCGCACGCGCCCGCGGGATGGACCTGAGCCACGACCGGGTCGCACCCGTCGACGACCCCGAGGCCGGCTTCGACCTCCTCGTCGGGGAGTCGGGCCTGGTCGCGAGCACCTCGCTGGTGCTCGACGAGGTGCTCGAGCGGGTCGAGGAGGAGGACCGCGGCCGCGGCGTCCTGGTCGGCGTGCCGTACCGCCACCAGGTCGTGCTGCGCGTGGTCGACGGCCCCGGCGCGGCCCGGAGCATCGGACCCATGGCCGACTACCTGGGCGCGACCCACGCCGCCGCACCCGGGCCGCTGAGCCCCCTCGTGCACTGGGTGCGCCACGACGACTGGCTGCCCGTCACCCGCGCGGGTGACGACGGTGCGGCGGCGGAGCACCGGCTCGCCGAGGCCCTCGACCCCGAGGTCGCCCAGGCGCTCGACATCTGAGACTCTCGGCAGGTGAGCGAGCACACCTCAGACCACAGCGACACCCCTCCCGACTGGTCCGAGGCCGGCTTCGAGACCCGCGCCATCCATGCGGGCTACGAGCCGGACCCGACGACCGGTGCCGTGATCCCCCCGATCTACGCCACCTCGACCTACAAGCAGGACGGGGTCGGCGGGCTGCGTGGCGGCTACGAGTACTCCCGGTCCGCCAACCCCACCCGCACCGCACTCGAGGGCGCGCTCGCGGCGGTCGAGGGCGGCACCCACGGACTGGCTTTCGCCAGCGGCCTGGCCGCCGAGGACACCCTGCTCCGGTCGCTCTGCGCACCGGGCCAGCACGCGGTCATCCCCGATGATGCCTACGGCGGCACCTTCCGGCTCTTCGACAAGGTCGAGAAGGTCTGGGGCCTGCAGCACAGCCCCGCCCCGGTCTCCGACGTCGACGCCGTGCGCGCGGCCATCCGCCCCGGCGAGACCCGCCTGGTGTGGGTCGAGACCCCGACCAACCCGCTGCTCACGATCGGTGACGTGGAGGCGCTCGCGGCCGTCGCCCACGACGCGGGCGCGCTGCTGGTCGTCGACAACACCTTCGCCTCGCCGTACCTCCAGCAGCCCCTCACCCTCGGCGCCGACGTCGTCGTTCACTCCACGACCAAGTACGTCGGCGGCCACTCCGACGTCGTCGGCGGCGCCCTGGTGGTGCGCGACGACGAGCTCGCGGAGCGGCTGCGCTTCCACCAGAACGCGATGGGAGCGGTCGCCGGCCCCTTCGACGCCTGGCTCACCCTGCGCGGCCTCAAGACCCTCGCGGTGCGGATGGACCGCCACTGCGACAACGCCGAGCGGGTCGTCGAGCACCTGCTCGGCCACGCCGCCGTCGAGCAGGTCATCTACCCCGGGCTCGCCGACCACCCCGGCCACGAGGTCGCGACCAAGCAGATGAAGCGGTACGGCGGCATGGTGTCCTTCCGCGTCAAGGGCGGCGAGCAGGCGGCACTGGCGCTCTGCGAGCGCACCCACGTCTTCACGCTGGGGGAGTCCCTGGGCGGCGTCGAGTCCCTCATCGAGCACCCCGGCCGGATGACCCACGCGAGCGTCGCGGGCACCGACCTGGAGGTGCCCGCTGACCTGGTCCGGCTCAGCGTCGGCATCGAGTCGGTCGACGACCTGCTCGCCGACCTCGACCGCGCGCTGGCGGGCTGACGTGCCCGGCGCCGGCGCGAGGGCGTGGCGATGAGCGAGCAGCCCGACCGGCCCCTGCCCCCGGTCGCCGAGGACCTCGCCGACGGGCTCGGCGCCGCAGTCGGGACCCACCCCGACGACGGTGAGCCCGACCCCCGCGGCGGGCGGCACGAGCGACGCCGGCTGCGTCGTGATCGCCCCCAGTCCGAGGCCGAGGGTCTCGCCCAGCGGCTCTTCGCCCAGTGGTCGGCCCTGCGCGACGAGCGTGAGCGCCAGCTCGCGCCCCCGCAGGTACGCCGTGAGGAGCTCGCCCGCTCCTCGGTCCCGCCGGGGCTGGACCTTGCCGCCGCATGGTCGTGGCGGTTCCTGGTCATCGTGGCCGCCGTCGCGGTCATCGGCTGGGTGCTGGACTTCCTCATCGTCCTGGTCGTGCCGGTGGTGATCTCGCTGCTCGTCGCGGCGCTGGTGGTCCCGATCGTCGACCGGCTCGACCGCTGGTTGCCCCGGGGTCTCGCCGCCCTGCTGACCCTCGTGGCCGGCATCGCGGTCGTGGGGGCGCTGCTGACCTTCGTGGGACGCGAGGTCGCGGGCGGCGCCAGCGACCTGGCCGACTCCACGGTCCAGGGGCTGGAGGAGATCCGCACCTGGCTGCGCGACGGCCCGCTCGACGCCACCGACTCCCAGATCGACGGCTACATCGACCAGGTGCAGCAGGCCATCACCGACCGCTCCCAGGACGGCGAGATGCTGACCCGGGTCACCGAGCTCGGCGTGACGCTCGGCCACCTCTTCGCCGGCTTCTTCATCGTGCTCTTCGCCACCTACTTCTTCATGGCCGACGGCGCCCGCATCTGGTCCTGGGTCGTCCGGCTCTCCCCGCGCACGGCGCGCGCCCGGGTCGACTCCTCGGGTCGGGTCGCGTGGATCTCGCTGCGGCAGTTCGTTCGCGCGACCGTCGTGGTGGCGCTGGTCGACGCGATCGGCATCGCCGTGTGGGCGGCCGTCCTGGGGCTGCCCTTCGTCGCGGCCATCGGTGTCCTGGTCTTCCTCGGTGCCTTCGTGCCCATGGTCGGTGCCACGGTCGCGGGCTCGGTCGCCGTCCTCGTGGCGCTGGTCGACCAGGGCCCGTGGACGGCACTGCTCATGCTCATCGGGGTCATCGTGGTCCAGCAGGTCGAGGGCCACGTGCTGCAGCCCTTCCTCATGGGGCGCTGGGTCTCGGTCCACCCGCTCGGGGTCATCGTCGCCATCGCCACGGGCGTGCTGGTCGCGGGCGTCGTGGGCGCGCTGGTCGCGGTCCCGCTCGTCGCGGCCCTCAACGCGGTCGGCCAGCACCTGGCGGCGTACACCGATCCCGGCGACGACCCCCTCGAGGAGCTCGAGGAGGACTACACCGAGGACGCGGGTCCACCGCCGCCCGACCCGGAGCGGGAGGTCGAGGCGTGAGCGTCACGCTCGCCGATATCGAGGCCGCCCGGGTGCTGCTGGACGGCATCGCGGTGCGCACGCCGATGGAGGAGTCGCGCTGGCTCTCGGCGGTCGCCGGCGGCGAGGTGCGGATCAAGGCCGAGAACCTCCAGCGCACGGGCTCCTTCAAGGCCCGTGGCGCCTATGTCCGGCTCTCCCGGCTCAGCGAGGAGGAGCGCGCCCGCGGGGTGGTGGCGGCCAGCGCCGGCAACCACGCCCAGGGCGTGGCCCTCGCCGCGCAGCTCGTCGGCACCCGCGCCACGGTCTTCATGCCCGAGGGCGCCCCGATCCCCAAGGAGCGCGCCACGCGCGGGTACGGCGCCGAGGTGGTCTTCACGGGCACCTACCTCGAGGACGCGCTGGTCGCCGCGCGCGAGTTCAGCGAGCGCACGGGAGCGGTGCTGATCCACCCCTTCGACCACGAGGACATCATCGCCGGGCAGGGGACCGTCGGGCTCGAGGTGCTCGAGCAACTCCCCGAGGCCGCCTGCGTCGTCGTGCCCACCGGCGGGGGCGGGCTGCTCGCCGGGGTCGCGCTGGCCGTGAAGGCACTGCGCCCCGACGTACGCGTCGTCGGGGTGCAGGCCAAGGACGCCGCCGCCTACCCCGGCTCGCTCGAGGCCGGTCGCCCCACGCCGCTGGAGCAGATGCGCACCATGGCCGACGGCATCGCGGTCGGGCGCCCCGGCGACCTCACCTTCGCCGCCGTGCGCGACCACGTCGACGACGTCGTGACCGTCTCCGAGGACTCCCTGGCCCGGGCCGTGCTGGCTCTGGCCGAGCGGGCGAAGCTCGTCTCCGAGCCGGCCGGCGCGGCTGCGGTGGCGGCGATCCTCGACGACCCGACCCGCTTCCCGACCCCGTGCGTGGCGGTCGTCTCCGGCGGCAACATCGACCCGCTGCTGCTGGGCAAGGTGATCCGGCACGGCATGGCCGCGGCCGGGCGCTACCTCAACCTGACCATCACCATCCCCGACGTCCCCGGCGGCCTGGCCCGGCTGCTCGCCGTCGTCGGTGGGTCGGGTGCCAACGTCCTCGAGGTCGCCCACGAGCGGATCTCCCCGACCCTCTCGGTCGACGAGGTCGACGTGATGCTGCAGCTGGAGACCCGGGGCGCCGAGCACTCCGGCGCGGTCCTCGGCCAGCTGCGGGCGCAGGGGTACCGCGTCCTGGAGTGACGGCTGGGGCTCGTGGGACGTTGCTGTGGCGTGAGGTTCAGCGGCGGGCCGCTGGACCTGACGGTGGGCCGCCCGCCCTGCACGCGACGACGCCCCGACGGCGGACCGTCGGGGCGTCGTGGCGTGGCGGCAGCGGGTGCGCGCCGTACGTCGGGGCGACTCAGCCGGTGTAGGGCTCCGCGTCGAGGATGACGACCTCGAGCGTCTTGCCGTTGGGTGCGACGTAGGAGACCGTGTCGCCCTTCGAGGCGCCGTTGATCGCGGCACCCAGCGGGGACTGGGGCGAGTAGACCGTGAGGCCCTCGGGCTCGATCTCCCGGGCACCGAGGAGGAAGGTCTCGGCCTCGTCGTCGTCGTCACCGACGAACTTGTAGGTGACCTTCATGCCGGGCTCGACGACGCCGTCGTCGGGAGGGGTCTCTCCGACCTCGGCGCGGCGCAGCATGTCCTCGAGCTGGCGGATGCGGCCCTCGATCCGGCCCTGCTCCTCGCGGGCGGCGTGGTAGCCGCCGTTCTCCTTGAGGTCACCCTCGTCCCGGGCAGCGCTGATCTTCTCGATGACCTCCTGGCGCACGGGGCCCTTGAGGTTCTCGAGCTCGGCGACGAGCTTGTCGTACGCCGACTGGGTCAGCCAGATCTTGTCCTGCTGGGGGGACTGCGTCATGGGGTACTCCTGCCGTGGAGCCGCGGGGTGCTCCGCACCGGCGCTGCGGTGCGGCCCCACGACCCGTCTCGTTGCTTCGGGTGCGGAACTGCTGCGAATCGTCTGACCACCTCCGGCGGCCACGATGTGGCCGTACGACGGAGGTCGCTGGGCCACGCGCGATCAGCCCTGCGGGACGGTCGATCCCGCCACTGTAGCAACGTCCACGCCCGACCGCAGGTGCTTGCGGCCACCCCGAGGGGTGGCTCGGGCCGGCCGTCGTGCCCGGCTCAGCGCGGGCGCTGCTGGCCCTCGGCGGTGCAGCCGACCTTCTCGACGGCCGTCGCCTCGCGCTCGGTGCGGATCGGCACCGACATGCGGCCGGAGCCGCCGGGGATGAAGACCGCCTCGCCGACGGTCACCTTGTCCTCGGCCAGCGCCCGCAGCACGCACTGCACGTCGCTGGCCTCGTCGCCGAGCTCGACCTGGACGTCCGCGACGACCTCGTGCTGGTCGGTCACGGTGAAGCCCACCAGCTCCGACTGCGCGGCCGGGGTCGCGTAGCTCCACGCGGCCCAGGCGAGGAACAGCCCGCCCACGAGCGCCAGTGCGACCGCCGTCGCGATGCCGGCGGTGCGCCGCCACGGCCGCGGTGCGCCGTAGCGCTGCGTCATCAGGTCCTGCGAGCTCACACCTCGATGATGCCACCCGCCACCCACCGGGCCCACCTCGCGGTCCGCGGCCCCTCCTACGATGGGACCCATGTCGCAGGACGCGCACGCCGACGGGGCGCCCCCCCGGGTCGAGCACCGCCCGTACGCCGGTCTCCGGCTCATGCACGTCCACGCCCACCCCGACGACGAGTCGTCGAAGGGCGCGGCGTCGACGGCCAGGTACGTCGCCGAGGGCGCCCAGGTCCACGTCGTCACCTGCACCGGCGGCGAGCGCGGCTCGATCCTCAACCCCAAGATGGACCGCCCCGACATCCTCGAGAACATCACCGAGGTGCGCCGCCAGGAGATGGAGCGCGCCCGCGACATCCTCGGCATCACCCAGCACTGGCTGGGCTTCGTCGACTCCGGCTGGCCCGACGGCGACCCCAAGCCGCCGCTGCCGGAGGGCTGCTTCGGCCTCGTCGACCTCGAGGAGGCGACCGAGGCGCTGGTGCGGATCGTGCGGGAGGTCCGCCCGCACGTCATGACGACGTACGACGAGCGCGGGGGCTACCCCCACCCCGACCACATCCGCTGCCACGAGGTGTCGGTGGCGGCCTTCGCGGCGGCCGGCGACCCCGAGCGGTTCCCCGACGCGGGGGAGCCCTGGCAGCCACTGAAGCTCTACTACCACCACTCCTTCAACCGCCCGCGCATGCAGGCGCTGCACGACGCGATGCTCCAGCACGGGCTGGAGTCGCCGTGGGAGGAGCGGCTGCGCGACTGGAAGCCGGAGCCGGAGTGGGACGCCCGGATCACCACGCGGGTGCGCTGCGACCGGTGGTTCGGCGTGCGCGACCAGGCGCTGCTGGCGCACGCCACCCAGATCGACCCCGACGGCTTCTGGTTCGCCATCCCGCGCGAGCTGCAGGCCGAGGTGTGGCCCCACGAGGACTTCGAGCTGGTCACCAGCCACCTGCCCGACCACCCCGACGCCACTGTCGGCCAGGTCACCGAGGACGACCTCTTCGCCGGCCTTCTGGACCACCCCGACCGCACCGGTGGCAAGATCTGAGCATGCTCGTCGACGCGTTCCTCTCCGTGCTGCCCGCGCTGCTGCCGGGGAACCTCGACCCCGCCCCCGAGCCCGAGGACGTCAAGGCGGGCTGGACCGCCTTCGGGATCTTCCTCGGTGGTGTGGCCACCGTCGCCCTGCTGGGCTGGAGCCTGGTCCGGCAGCTGCGCCAGGTCGAGGACGCCCGCCAGCGCGGGGTCTACGGCGAGCCGGAGGAGCAGGAGCAGGAGCAGGCTGACGCTGCTGACGCCCCCGCGGCCGACAGCACCGAGGACACCCCGCGGGCCTGAGCGCCCGCGACTCTGCGGCGCCCGGCCCCGTGAGCGGGCTCAGCCCTGCTGGGCGACCTGCGCGCGCACCTCGTCCATGTCCAGGCCCTTGACCGCGGTGATGACCTGGTCGAGGCCGGCCGGCGGTAGCGCGCCCGGCTGGGCGAAGACCAGGATGCCGTCGCGGAAGGCCATCAGCGTCGGGATCGAGGAGATGCCGGCCGCGGCTGAGAGCTCCTGCTGCTCCTCGGTGTTGACCGACCCGAACGTGATGTCGGGGTGGGCCTCGCTGGCCGCCTCGTAGGTCGGCGCGAACTGCCGGCACGGGCCGCACCAGCTGGCCCAGAAGTCGACGAACAGGATGTCGTCGCCCTTCACGTGCGACTCGAAGTTCTCGGCGGTCAGGTCGATGGTGGCCATGTCTCCACCGTACGACGCGCCCGGCCGCCAGCCACCCCCCGCCGGCGACCCGGGCCTCGACCCGGGCCTCGACCCAGGCCTGGGTCCCTCAGCCCTTCTTGGGCCCCTTGTCCTTCGGGCCCTTGTCCTTCGGGCCCTTGTCCTTCTTCTTCTCCAGGCCGGGCGGTCCGCCGGCCGGGCCGCGGTCCTCGTCGAGCCCGGGGCCCTCGTCCTCGACGAGCTCCTCCGCCGGGGCCGGGTCCTCTGCGGGGGCGTCGGGCTCGGGCTCCGGCTCCCCGGTGTCCGGCTCCCCGGTGTCCGACGAGGAGGTCTCGCCGGGCCGGACGGGATCGCTGGAGCGGCCGGGGTCCTGTGTCGTGGCAGCACCGGCCGCGACCGCGGTGATGAGGATGAGCAGCACCAGCGCCGCCAGCGAGCCGGCCAGACCCCGCTGGTGCGGCTCCAGGCCGCGCCAGCGGGCGGCGAGCAGGCCGGGGACGCGGGCGAGCGTGTCGCCGGCACGGTCCAGCGCGGGCACGGCGGGGCGTACGCCGAGGGGACCGACCACTGGCGTCGCGGCGCTCACGTCGGCCGGGCCCGTGGTCTCGCGCGCGACCGCGGGCTCGGCAGCGGGTGCGGCCACGGCGCCCGCCGCCGCTGCGGCCGCGACCGCCTGCCCGGCCCCGGACCGGTCGGGGGAGCCGGGGGAGCCAGCGGTGGCGAGGGACTCGGCGCCGCGGCCGGCGGCTGCCGCCGGCGTACCGGCTGTGCCCGCGCCCGCGACGCCGGCCGGCACGACCGAGGTCGTCGCCACGGGCGCGGTGAGCACGGCGGTCGGGGTGGGGTCGTCGCCGGCGTCGGAGCCGGAGCCGGTGCCGGTGCCGAGGGCGCGTGCGTCCGTCACGAGCGCCGGGAGTGCGCCGTCGGCGGTCGCGGTGGCCCCTGCGCTGCAGACCCGCACCACCTCGGCGGTCGTCGGCCGGGCCGCCGGGTCGGCTGCGGTCATGGCGCGTAGGAGTGCGGGCCAGCCGGCCGGGAGGTCGTCGGGTACGTCGGGGTCGCGGTGCAGGCGGGCCAGTGCTGCCTCGGTGGCGCTGCCCGGGAAGGCCCGCTGGCCGGTGAGGGCCTCGAGCAGCACCAGGCCGAGGGCGTAGACGTCGGCGCAGCCTGTGACGTCCTCGCCCCGCACCTGCTCCGGCGCGAGGTAGGCGGCAGTGCCGATGGCCGTGCCGGTGCGGGTGTGGCGCACGGTGTCGCCGATCAGCCGGGCGATCCCGAAGTCGGCGAGCTTGACCCGGCCGTCGTCGCTGAGCAGCACGTTGCCGGGCTTCACGTCGCGGTGCACGACGCCCCGCTCGTGGGCGAAGGCCAGGCCGGCGGCCACCTCGGCTCCGATCCGGGCGACCTCGCGCGCCGGGAGCGGCCCCTGGCGCAGCGCGTCCGACAGCGCGCGCCCCTCGACGAGCTCCATCACCAGGAACGGCCGGTCGTCCTCGTCGCCGATGCCGGCGTCGAGGACCATCACCAGGTTGCGGTGCGACAACGAGGCCAGGGTGCGGGCCTCGGCCACGAACCGGCCCCGGTCCGAGGCGTCGCCGGCGACGTCGCGGAGCAGCTTGACCGCCACGGGCCGCTGCAGGGTGGTGTCCGTGGCCCGGTGGACGTCGGCGGTCCCGCCGGATCCGAGTCGGGCCTCGAGGCGGTAGCGCTCGCGCAGGACGGGTGGCACCGCGGGCACCGTGGACTCCTCGGGGGTGGGGGACGGGGTACGGGTCACCCTTCCCCCAGGACCCGACCTTCACTCCCGTCCCGGGTGTGAGCAGGTCGACCCAGGCCTCGACCCGGGCCTCGCACCCGACGGACCGCCCCTGAGGGCCCCTGAGGGCCCCTGAGGGCCCCGGTGGGCCCCTGAGGGCCCCGGTGGGCCCCGGTGGGCCCCGGTGGGCCCCGGTGGGCCCCTGAGGGCCCCGGTGGGTCAGGCGACGGCGAGCACCATCTCGGCGACGACGCAGGTGTGGTCGTCGTTCTGGTCGACCCGCCAGGACTCGCAGACCTGGTCGACGATCACCAGACCGCGACCGCGGTCGGCGTCGAGGTCCTCGGGGCGGATGGTCGGCATGGTCGAGTGACCGTGGTCGGTGACCTCGAGGACCAGCCGGTCGCGCTCGAGGGTCCAGCAGACCTCCAGGCGGCCGCGGCGGTCGGGCCGACCGTGCTGCACGGCGTTCGAGACCAGCTCGCTGAGGACGAGCGTGGCGTCGTACACGACGGACTCGCCGACGCCCTCGCGCTCGAGCGCGGCGCGCAGCCGGTGGCGTGCGACGCCGACGCTGGCCGCCTCGTGGGCCAGGTGGTGTGTCTCGTGCATGTGGTCACCCCTCTCCGCGGGGTCGTATACCCGTTCTCACCCGGCGGACACGTCGCGCAGGGGGTGAGTGGCACTCGCCACGTCGGCTCCGGCACGGGTCCAGACGTCCTCGAGGGCGGCCTCGAAGACCGGTTGCCACCGCCCCGCGTCGAGGACGACGGAGGCGTGACCGCCCGGCGCGGAGAAGACCTTCGCGCCCGGGATCGCGGCCGCCAGCTTGTGCTGACGGCGGGTGGGGATGGCGTGGTCCTTCTCGGTGACCACGACCGCGGTGGGCACGTCGACGTCCCCGATCCACGGCGAGGAGTCGTAGTGCCCGACGGCGTTGACGACTGCCGGGTAGGCCCAGCCGCTGGTGCTGCGCACCTGGCGCAGGCTCCATGAGGTGAGGTCGGTGAGCTCGACGTCGGGGGTCAGCGGCAGGCTCTGGGCCAGCTGCTCGACCTTCGCGGCGGCGAGTCGGGTGATGGGGTTCATCGTGGCCGCGAGCGCGTCGAAGAAGAGCCGCTCCTGCAGCTTCCCCTTGCCGTTGCGGGCCGTGGAGGCGAGCACCAGCCCGGCGACCCGGTCGGGGTGGCGGTGCCAGGTCTCCTGGGCCACGAACCCACCGAGGGAGTAGCCGGCCAGCACCGCGTGGCAGATCCCCAGGGCGTCGAGGACGGCCACGACGTCGTCGGCGCAGTCCTCGATCCGGAACTCCTCCGAGACGATCCCGCGCCCGTGCCAGCGCTGGTCGAAGGTGACGACGCGGAAGCGGTCCGACAGCGAGCCCAGCACCGGGAACCAGTTGAGGTACGCCGTGCACGCGAGCCCGTGCAGCAGCACCACCACCGGGGCGTCCGGCGTCGGGCCGGGCACGTCGACCACGAACGTGCTGCCCCGCCCCGGCAGCCGCATCGTGCGCCCCGGCGGCACCGTGCCGCAGGGCGGCTCGGGCACGAGGCGGCGGCCCAGCGCGCCCGCTGCCAGTCGTGGGACCGCCAGCGAGGACCGCACGGCCAGCCGGGTGACGGCCCAGGTCGCGTCGCTGCCGACCTTCACGGCCCGGGTGAACGGGCGGTGGAACAGGGGGTGGGTCATCGGTTCTCCTGCGGTCGTGGCGGTGCGGACGGGGCCGAGAAGGGGGAGGCGGTCACGGCTGGGGCTGACGCTCGGGTCGGGGCACCCGCGGCCGGCTGGCCAGCAGCTCGTCGAGCGCGGGCCGCAGCTCGGCGGTGAGCGCGTCGAGGTCGGGCAGCAGGTCGGGGCAGCTGAGCAGGGTGACGTTCATCCGGTCGACGTAGGACCACACGGTCACGTTGAGGCCGACGCCCTCGAGGATCGGACCGACGCTGAAGACGTCGGTCATCGGCACGCCGTCGATGGTCACGGGTTCGCGGGGCCCGGGGACGTTGGAGACGACCACGTTGACCGGCGAGGGGTGCCAGCGGGCGGCTCGCAAGCGGGAGTAGGCGCGCATGACCAGGGTGGCCGGCCCCGGCGGCGAGAACTCCAGCCAGCCGCGCAGCATCTCCGCCCCCAGGGTCTGCTGGACCCGCTTGGCCTCCGCGGTGGTGCGGTGGATCCGCTGCAGCCGCGCGGCCGGGTCGGCCTGGTCGGTGCCGAGCACGGTGAAGAGGTTGGAGACCAGGTTGCCGCGCAGCCGCGGGACGCCGCCGGCCTCCTCGGTGGAGACCGGGACGGCGCAGGTCAGGCTGCGGGCGGGCAGCTGGTCGCGCTGCAGCAGGTAGCGCCGCAGCGCGCCGCCGACCAGGGCCAGAACGACGTCGTTGAGGGTGACCCCGTGGGCGGTCCTGACCTGCTTGAGCTCGGCCAGTGGCAGGGAGGTGGTGGAGAAGGAGCGCCGTGAGGTGAGGGCTGTGTTGAAGGGGGTGCGCGGCGTGTCGAGGATCGGCCGCGGCACGTCGGTGTCGGCGGGTCGCTCGCGCCGTGCGAGCCGCACCAGGTTGCCCAGGGTGCGCAGCAGCAGGCCGGGCAGCGCGAAGGCCTTGAGCACCCCGTCGCGCAGCCCCAGGACGGCGAGCTCGCGGGGCCGTGGGGTGTGGTCGTCGACGACCTGGGGGGAGGGCTTCGGGGACCCGAGCGGGTTCTGGTCGGCGACGTTGCCGAGCATCGCGTTGGCCGCGACCCCGTCGGCCAGGGCGTGGTGGATCTTCACCACGACCGCGACCTTGTCGCCCTCCAGGCCCTCGACCAGGTGCAGCTCCCACAGCGGCACGTCACGCAGCAGCGGCGTGCTGGCGATCCGGCCGACGACCTCGTGCAGCTCGTGCATGGTCCCGGGGTCGCGGAGGCGGTGGTAGAAGCAGTGCTGGCGCGGGTCGACCGGCCGGTCGGAGACCCACACGGGGTGGTGCAGCGCCCACGGCACGGTCTGGACCCGGCGCCGCAGCGCGGGCATCGCGTCCAGCCGCAGCACCAGCCACCGGCCCAGGTCGTCGAGGTCGATCCGGCCGGCCGGCGGGTCGAGGACCGCGATCTTGAGCGTGTGCATGTGCGTCGAGGGGGTCTCCATGTAGAGGAACCCCGCGTCGATGCCGTCCATCCGCTCCACGTCAGGAGCCTGGCAGATCTGCGGCCCCACCGGGGGTGGGAAGCAGGCGTTTCATCACCTTCCCGGTGGCGTTGCGCGGCAGCTCGTCGAGCAGGACCACGTCGCGGGGCACCTTGTACCCGGCCAGGTTGGCCTTCACGTGGGCCCGCACGCCGTCGGCGTCGAGTTCGGCGCCCGGCCGCAGCACGACGTACGCCGCCAGCCGCTGCCCGAACGCCTCGTCGTCGACCCCGACGACCGCCGTCTCGTGCACCTGGGGGTGGGCGTCGAGGAGCTTCTCCACCTCGAGCGGGTACACGTTCTCCCCGCCGCTGACGATCATGTCGTCGTCGCGGCCCACCACGAACAGCCGTCCGTCGGCGTCGAAGCGGCCGACGTCGCCGGAGACCATGTGGTCCTGGTGGAACTCCTTGGTCGTGCCCGAGGTGTAGCCGGAGAACTGCGAGCCCGACCGCACGCAGATGCGTCCGACCTCACCGGTGGGCACGGGCCGGCCGGCGTCGTCGAAAAGCACCACGTCGGTGCCCCGGACCGGGCGGCCCGCCGTGTCGGGGGCGACCCGCAGGTCGGCCGGTGTGGCGGTCGAGATGAGCCCGGCCTCGGTGGCGTTGTAGCTGTTGCAGACGACCTCGCCGAAGCGGTCCATGAAGGCGGTGACCGCCTCGGGACGCATCCGCGACCCGCTGGCGGTCGCGAAGCGCAGGGTGCGGCAGGGGTAGCGGTCCAGCACCTCGTCGGGGAGGTCGATGATCCGCTCGAGCATCACCGGCACGACCGCCAGCCCGGTCGCGCCGTGCTCCTCGACCATCCGCAGCGTCGCCTCGGGGTCGAAGCGGCGGCGGGTGATGATGGTGCAGGTCGTGGCAGCGGCGATGGCCAGTTGCCCGAAGCCCCAGGCGTGGAACATCGGAGCGGCCACGACGACCGGCTCCTCCGCGCGCCACGGGATCCGCTCGAACATCGCGGCCAGCGCCGGGGCGCCGCCGTCGGCGGAGCGCTTGGCGCCCTTGGGGGTGCCGGTGGTGCCGCTGGTCAGCAGGATCACCGAGCCGCGCCGCGCGGGGCGGCCCGGCCGGGCGCCGGCGTGGTGGGCGACCAGGTCGTCGAGCACGGTCCGCTCGCCGAGGGTCGCGGGGTCCTCCACCCAGGCCACGACCTCGGCGACGTCCAGGCCCGCGCAGGCCTGGTCCACGACGCCCTGGAACTCCTGGTCGTAGACCACCATCGCGGCCTGCTCGCGCACGAGCACGTCGCGCAGCTGGGGGCCGGAGAAGGCGGTGTTGAGCAGCAGCACGTCCGAGCCGGCCCGGGTCGCGCCGGCCAACCCGTGCACGAAGCCGCGGTGGTTGCGGGCGAGCACCGCGACGGTGCGCGGCTCGCCGCCGGTCAGCGCCAGCAGCCCGACGGCGAAGGCGTCGCAGCCGGCGTCCAGCTCGGCCCACGTCAGCGACCCGCGCTCGTCGACCAGCGCCGTACGACGCGGGGCGCGCGCCGCGGCCAGGGCGATGCCGGTCGTGGCGGTGACGCCGCGCAGCACCACGGCGACCATCCGAACGTAGCGGTCGGGGCGCACCAGCGGGACCATCCCGGCCCGCACGAGGACCCGGACCATCCACAGCGTGCGGGCCAGTCGCCCGAGCATTCCGCGCATCAGCCGAGCACCGGGAAGCGTCGGGCGCGGGCGAGCTCGTCGAGGGCGTGCTGCATCCGGGCGCGCACCAGCGCGTCGACCGACGCGGGGTCGGGGTCGGGTCCGAGCTCGGACACCGGGTCGATCGGCTCGAGCACGCGGGTGGTGATCTTGGTGGGCAGCGGGAGGTTGGGCGGGAAGGCGCCGACGACACCGAAGGGGAAGCCGACCGAGACCGGGAAGAAGCGGCTGCGCAGCAGCTTCTCCAGGTGCAGGACCTTCCCGATCGCCTCGCCGCGGGTGAGGAAGAGCTGCGCCTCCTGACCGCCGATGCTCACGACCGGCACGATCGGCACGCCCGCGCGCAGGGCGGTGCGGACGTAGCCGGTGCGGCCGTCGAAGTCGACGACGTTGGCGGCCCGGGTGGGGCGGAAGACGTCGTAGTCGCCGCCGGGGAAGACCATCGTCACCGACCCCGCGCTCAGCACCTCGTGCGCGTGCTCGCGGTCGGCCGGCAGGAAGCCGCAGCGGGTGAAGAACGGCCCCGCGGCACCGGTGAAGAGCAGGTCGTGGGCCAGCACGTGCAGCGGCCGCTCGACCCCGAACTCGTCGGCGAAGGCGGTCGCGAGGATCGGCACGTCCATCGCGAGGAGGCCGCCGGAGTGGTTGGACACCATGAGCGCACCGCCCTCGGGCACGTGCTCCATGCCGGTCACGCTCGAGCGGAACCACGTGCGCATCGCCAGCTTCAGCAGCGGCAGCAGCCGGGCGACGTACGCCGGGTCGCGCAGCTCGACGGCGCGCGGACCGGGCCGGGGCGCGCTCACGCGGCCGCGCCGGGCCGGTCGCCGCGCTGGTCACCGCGCTGGTCACCGCGCTGGGCGAGCGGCTGGGGGAGCCGGGCGCGCCGGGCCAGTGCCTCGCGCCAGGAGAAGGGTCGCCAGTCCTCGGGGTCCTGGGCGAGCCGGTCGACGAGCGCGGCGAGGGCCAGCGGGTTCGAGACCAGGCCGACGTGGGAGCTGACGACCTCGACGTTCTCGCTGGGTGCGAGGCCGAGCGGGTCCTCCTCGACCCGGCAGCCGCGCCAGTGGGCGATGCCGTCGGTCCGCGACCAGAGGGCGGTGACGGGGACGTCCAGCGGCTCGCGGAGGGCCTCGACGATCGTCCGCGCGTCCTCGGCCAGGCCGTGCTTGACCGCGGCCCGCTCGAACATCGCGGTGGCGCGGGTGCGCTCGCCGTCCGAGCGCCAGGGGGAGCCCATCTTCACGACCTGGCGCACCTGGCCGGGGCGCTGGTGCGCGACGTGGCGCGCCAGCAGCCCGCCGAAGCTCCAGCCGACCAGGGAGACCGGGTGGCCGGGCGCCGTGGCGGCGACCTCGTCGAAGCGGTCCAGCAGGCCGGCCACGATCCGGTCGGTCAGCCCGACGTTGCGACCCAGGCCCCAGCCGTGGGCGGCGTACCCCTGGCGGCGCAGGTGCGAGCGCAGCCGTGCGGTCAGCGGGTCGTCGGCCATGAAGCCGGGCAGGACCAGGACCGGGCGTGGCTGCTCGGCGTCGGTGACCATCCGCCGCGGCGGCCAGACCAGGTCGGTGACCAGGGAGGTCGTCAGCTCGACCGGGAAGCGCAGCGCCTCGGCGGCGGTCAGCAGGAGGGGAGGGGCGCCGTAGCCCGCGGCCTGCGGGTCGGCGTCGTGGGCGAAGTCGTACATGGGGGCTCCGTACGGCGAAAACTAGAACGTGTTCTCATCCTAGGGATCTTCGGGGCTCCTGTCGCCTGCGCGCGGGCACGACCCCGTCCAGCGGGCGCGGTGCGGCGTGCAGCACCACGACGCGCTGCGGGGCCGCGGTGCCACGACGCGGGGCGGGGACGCGGCGAGGTCCCGGGGCGCGCGACGGTGCCCTCGGGGTCAGAAGCTGCCGGCCGCGCCGGGCGGGGTCATCGCGAACTGCATCGCCCGCTCGTCGAGCAGCAGGTGGATGCGTTCGACCAGCTCCTCGCGGGAGAAGGGCTTGGCCAGGAAGTCGTCGGCGCCGGCGACGTAGCCGTTGCGGATGTCCTGGCGGGTGGCCAGGGCCGAGAGCATGAGCATGACCGGGCGGGCGGTGCCGGTGATGTCCTTGCACGCCCGCAGGACCTCGAGACCGGTCATCCCCGGCATCATGTTGTCGAGCACGACCAGGTCGTAGCCGCCGCGGGTGATGGCGCGCAGGGCGGCGACGCCGTCACCGACGCCCTCGACCTCGTGCCCGGCGCGCTGGACCACCAGGCGCAGGAGGAGACGGAGGTCCTCGTCGTCCTCGGCGATCAGGATGCGTGCCATGCACCCATCATCGACCCCGGGGGGTGGTTCCTGAGCCAAACCGCCGATCCGACCACCGTTTCGAGCCGAGTCGCGCTCGCGGGCCCTTCGCCTCTGGTCAGCCGGCGGTGGCGGTCCCACCACGGGCGCCCTCCCGGGGGCTTCGGGCGTCGTGGCGGGTCATCGTGCGCTCGTCCAGCAGCATCCGGACCCGGTCGACGAGCTCCTCGGTGGCGAACGGCTTGGCCAGGAAGTCGTCGGCACCCCGCACGTAGTAGGAGCGGATGTCCGCGCGCGTGGCCAGTGCGGAGATCACGACCATGAGGGGGCGCTCGGTGCGCCGCAGCAGGGCCACCGACTCCAGGACCTCGACGCCGGACATCCGCGGCATCATGTTGTCGAGCAGGACGACGTCGAAGGACTCCCGCGAGATCGCCTCGAGCGCCTCGACCCCGTCGCGCGCCTCGCTCACCCGGTAGCCGGCGCGGTGCAGCACCAGTCGCAGGAGGAGCCGGAGGTCGGCGTCGTCCTCGGCGATCAGGATGCGGGTCACGTGCTGCCGATCGGCGGGCGCGGGCCCGACCTGAGCGGCCCGGCGGCAGCGGCGCACGGCGGCGCACGGTGAAGCACGGTGACGCGCGGCCGGCCACGGCGGTGCCGGGTCGCCGTACGACGGTGGCCGGGCGCCACAATGCGTGCGTGGACGACGCGACCGCCATCCTGCTCGGCGCCCTGGTCGGGGGTCTGGCGGCCGGCTCGCTGCGGCTGCCGCCGCTGCTCGGCTTCCTCGCTGCGGGCTTCGTGCTGCACGTGCTCGGGGTGGCCCCCGTCCCCGCCCTCGACACCGCCGCCGAACTCGGTGTGACCGTGCTGCTCTTCGGGGTCGGGCTCAAGCTCGACGTGCGCACCCTGGTGCGCCGCGAGGTCTGGGTGACGGCCACGGTGCACCTGGTCGGCTCGACCGTGGTGGTCGCGGGCCTGCTGGTGCTCCTGGGAGCGGCCGTGGACGCCCTCGGGCTCGGGGCCGGTCTGCTGACCGGGTCCGACGCGCGCGCGCTGCTGCTGGTGGGCCTCGCGCTGTCGTTCTCCAGCACGGTCTTCGTGGTCAAGCTGCTGGAGGAGCGCAGCGCCAGCCGCTCCCTGGCCGGCCGCACCGCGATCGGGGTCCTGGTCGTCCAGGACCTCGCCGCGGTGGTGTTCCTGGCCGCGGCCGACGCCGAGGGTCCCAGCCCCTGGGCGCTCTCGCTGGTGCTCCTCCTGCCCGGCGCCTGGCTGCTGCGGCGGCTGCTCGGCGCGGTGGGCCACGACGAGCTGCTGCCGCTGCTGGGCGTGGTCCTCGCCCTGGTCCCCGGATACGCGCTCTTCGACGCGGTCGGGCTCAAGGGCGACCTCGGCGCGCTGGTGCTGGGCATGCTGCTCGCCGGCCACCGCCGCGCACCGGAGCTGAGCAAGAGCCTCTTCACGCTGAAGGACCTGCTGCTCGTGGCGTTCTTCGTCTCCATCGGCCTGCAGGGACTGCCCAGCCTCGGAGAGCTGGTCCTGGCGCTGCTCCTGGTGGCCCTGCTGCCGCTGAAGGCGCTGGGCTTCGCGGTGCTGCTGTGGGCGGCGCGGCTGCGCCGAAGGACGTCGGTCCTGACCGGGGTCGCGCTGGCCAACTACTCCGAGTTCGGGCTGATCGTGGTCGCCGGGGCGCCCGCCGGGTGGCTGGGGGAGGAATGGCTGACCGTGGTGGCGACCGCGGTGGCCGCGGGCTTCGTGCTCGGCTCGCTGCCGGGCAGGCACCCCGAGCGGCTGGTGGACCTGGTGCGCCGGGTGCTCCCCGACCGGCCCCGAGAGGCGCTGCACCCCGAGGACCGCCCGCTCGACGTCGGGGACGCGCAGGCGGTCATCCTCGGCATGGGGCGGGTCGGCAGCGCGGCGTACCGGCGGCTGCGCGAGGAGTACGGCCTGCGCGTCGTCGGGGTGGAGAGCTCCAGCGAGCGTTGCGAGCGGCTGCGGGCCAGGGGCCTGGAGGTCGTCGAGGGAGATGCGACCGACCCCGAGCTGTGGCTGCACCAGCCGCTGGTGGACGTGCCGATCGTGCTGCTGGCCATGCCCTTCCACGGCAACAACCTCGACGCCCTGCGCCAGCTGGTCGCCGGCGGCTTCACCGGCACCGTCGCGGTGGTCGCGCAGTACGACGAGGACCTGCGATCCGCGACCCGGGCCGGGGCCTCGGTGGGCTTCCAGCTCTACGACGGCGCCGGGGCCGAGCTGGCCGACCGGGCCGCGCTCGCCGCGGGACTCGGCGGTCCGGCCGGCGCCTGAGGACCCCCGCGCCACCGCGTCGCGGACAGACCCCGGGGGTGGATCGACCGTGGGACCGGGCCCGTGAGCAGTCGCCGACCGGGTGTGACGTGCGTTACAGAATCGTGACCAACCATCGTTGACTCTCACGGTGTGTAAGCGGTTGCATGCGTCGTACGCAAGGAACCGTGGGACGGCGGTGGGCCGGCCCCGAACAAGAGAGGGACCCGATGCGCTCACGCAAGATCCGCCGCGGTGCCGTGGCCGTCCTGGCGGTCGCGTCGCTCGGCCTCGCCGGCTGTGCCAGCGACGACGACGGTGACACCAACGAGCCCCAGTCCGCCGGGGGCACCTGGCCCGGCGAGGGCAACGCCGATTGCGAGGGCCTCGAGCAGCTCTCCGAGTTCGGTGACCTGACCGGCACCACGGTCAGCGTCTACACCTCGATCCTCCCGCCCGAGCAGGAGGCGCACGAGGCGTCGTACGAGCTGTTCACCACCTGCACCGGCGCCGAGGTCGACTACGAGGGCTCGGACCAGTTCGAGACCCAGCTGGTCGTGCGCCTGCAGGCCAACAACGCCCCCGACATCGCCTACATCCCGCAGCCCGGCCTCCTCCGGACCGTCGTGGAGTCCGGCCAGGTCGTCCCGGCGCCCGAGCCCACCGCCGACAACGTCGACGAGTTCTTCGGTGAGGACTGGAAGTCCTACGGCACCGTCGACGACACCTTCTACGCCGCCCCGCTGGGCGCCAGCGTGAAGTCGTTCGTGTGGTACTCCCCGACGATGTTCGAGGAGAACGGCTGGGAGATCCCGGAGACCTGGGACGACATGCTCGCCCTCTCCGACGAGATCGTCGACTCCGGCATGAAGCCCTGGTGCGTCGGCATCGAGTCCGGCGAGGCCACCGGCTGGGTCGCCACCGACTGGCTCGAGGACGCCATGCTCCGCACCGCCGGTGCCGAGGTCTATGACCAGTGGGTCAACCACGAGATCCCCTTCAACGACCCGGCCGTGGTCGAGGCGCTCGACCTCGTCGGCGGCATCATGAAGAACTCGGACTACGTCAACGCCGGCTTCGGCGACGTCAACTCCATCGCCACCACCGCCTTCCAGGACGGCGGCCTGCCGATCCTCGAGGGTGACTGCGCGCTGCACCGCCAGGCGTCCTTCTACGCCGCCCAGTGGCCGGAGGGCACCGACGTGTCCGAGGACGGCGACGTCTTCGCCTTCTACCTGCCCACCACCAACGAGGAGAACGGTCGTCCCGTCCTCGGTGGCGGCGAGTTCGTGGCCGCGTTCGACAACCGTCCCGAGGTCCAGGCCTTCCAGACCTACCTCTCGACCGACGTCTGGGCCAACCAGAAGGCGATCAACACCCCGGGTGGCGGCTGGGTCAGCGCCAACACCGGCCTCGACGCCGCGAACCTGACCAGCCCGATCGACCAGCTCTCGGCCGAGACCTTCCAGGACCCCGAGGCGGTCTTCCGCTTCGACGGCTCCGACCAGATGCCCAGCGCCGTGGGCGCCGGGTCGTTCTGGCGGGAGATGACCGCCTGGGTGACCGGTGACGACAGCGAGACCGCGCTGGAGAACATCGAGAACTCCTGGCCGTCCTGACCAGGTGACGGTGGCGGTCGGCACACGCCGGCCGCCACCGTCCTCGCTCCGCCCCGGCGCCCTACTCCCATGGTGTGCTGGGCCTGCACGACCCCGCCCGACCCCCGACCTCCCGGGACCCTCTTTAAGCGGAGGGCAGCCCGGCCCCGATGAGGGAGTGACGCGTTGACTACCCCTGAGAAGCTCGTCCAGATGGTCATCGCCGTCGCCATCTTCTACGGCGTCGTGGCCCTGATCCTGCTGGCGACCCAACGGCTGCGCTCCCGCTCCGGCGAGCGCGTGCAGGCGGCGGCCTTCCTCGGCCCCTCGCTGCTGCTCATCGGCATCGGCCTGCTCTACCCGGCCGGGGTCACGATCTACGACTCCTTCTTCGGTGGCTCGGTGTTCACCAAGGAGTTCGTGGCCTTCGACAACTACCAGCGGCTCTTCACCGACTCCAACCAGCTCGAGGTCCTGCGCAACACCCTGTTCTGGGTGGTCCTGACCCCGCTGCTCTCCACCGCCATCGGCCTGCTGTACGCCGTGCTGGTGGACCGCGCCTCCTTCGAGAAGTTCGCCAAGGCGCTGCTCTTCCTGCCGATGGCGATCTCGATGGTGGGCGCCTCGATCATCTGGAAGTTCGTCTACGACTTCCGCTCCGGCCAGGGCTCGGAGACCGTGCAGATCGGCCTGCTCAACCAGGTCCTGCAGTGGCTGGGCCTGGAGCCCTACAACTTCCTGCTCAACGGTCCGTGGAACACGCTGTTCCTCATCGTGATTCTGGTCTGGATCCAGGCAGGTTTCGCGATGACCCTGCTCTCGGCCTCCATCAAGGCCATCCCCGAGGACATCGTCGAGGCCGCCCGGCTCGACGGGGTCAGCGGCTGGAAGATGTTCCGGCACATCACCGTGCCGAGCATCCGACCCACGCTGATCGTGGTCCTCACGACCATCACGATCGCCACGCTCAAGGTCTTCGACATCGTCCAGACCGCGACCGGCGGCAACTTCGGCACCAGCGTGCTGGCCTACGAGTTCTACCGGCAGTACTTCATCGCCGGGAACCAGGGCCTGGCCGCCGCGATCGCCGTCGTGATCTTCGTGCTGGTCATGCCGATCGTCATCTACAACGTCCGTCAGATGCGCAAGCTGGAGGCCCGATGACCACCACGACCCCGCCGGCACCTCCCGCGCAGCCGGAGCAGCCGACCTCCTCGGGCAAGCCGATCCCGGCCTCGACGGCGGCCAAGTCCGCGCTGACCAACCGCTGGGCCTCGGCCGCGGCGCTGCTCATCGCGATCCTGTGGACCATCCCCACCTTCGGCCTGCTGATCTCCTCCTTCCGCCCGGAGAACGAGGTGAAGTCCAACGGCTGGTGGAACTTCTTCTCCAGCCCCTCCTTCACCCTCGACAACTACACCCAGGTGCTCGAGGGCGGCTCCGGCGGCGGCGGACTGATGACCAACCTCGTCAACTCCGTGGTCATCACGATCCCCTCGGTGCTGATCCCGATCAGCCTGGCGACCATGGCGGCGTACGCCTTCGCCTGGATGGACTTCAAGTTCCGCGACACCCTCTTCGTGGCGGTCTTCGCGCTGCAGATCGTGCCGATCCAGGTGACCCTGGTGCCGCTGCTCTCGCTCTACGTCGACCCGCCGTTCGACCTGCTGCCGCTGGCCGGTCGCGACGCGCCCGGTGGTGGCTTCTACACGATCTGGCTCTCGCACTCGATCTTCGCGATGCCGCTGGCGATCTTCCTGCTGCACAACTTCATGCGCGAGATCCCCGGCGAGCTGATCGAGTCCGCGCGCGTCGACGGAGCCGGTCACGTGCAGATCTTCACCCGCGTGATGCTGCCGCTCATGGCCCCCGCCATCGCCGCCTTCGGCATCTTCCAGTTCCTCTGGGTCTGGAACGACCTGCTCGTGGCCCTGGTCTTCTCCTCGCCGGAGGCCGCGCCGATGACCGTGAAGCTGGTCAGCCTGGTCGGTCAACGAGCCGAGGACTGGCAGCTGCTGGCCTCGGGTGCCTTCGTGTCCCTGATCATCCCGCTGATCGTGTTCCTGGCCCTGCAGCGCTACTTCGTGCGCGGGCTGCTCGCGGGCAGTGTCAAGGGATGAGCTAGGCCCGGGCTCACGACGCGGGGGGCGTCGTCCGCTCCCTCACGGCCTCTGCCAGCCAGTGGTAGGAGGCCTTGGGGGTGCGCGCCTGCGTGGCAGGGTCGATGTGCACGATGCCGAAGGTCTTGGTGTAGCCCTCGGCCCACTCGAAGTTGTCCAGCAGGGTCCACACCACGTAGGCCCGCAGGTCGGCGCCGGCGGCGCGGGCCCGCTCGGCGGCGGCCAGGTGGTCGCGCAGGTAGTCGATCCGGTCGGTGTCCTGCACGGTCCCGTCGACCACCTCGGTGTCGGCGCAGGCCGCCCCGTTCTCCATCACCAGCACCGGGAGGCCGGTGCGCTCGGCGGTGGTGCGGATCAGCTCGTCCAGGCCGGTGGCGTCGATCTCCCAGCCGATGTCGGTGATCGGCTGGCGCACGACCAGCTCGAAGGGGGCGACGCCGGGGTAGGCGCCGCCCTCGGGGTGGTCGCCGCGGGCGGCCGCGTCCGTGCCGGGCACGCCGGGACGCACGGGGGTGTAGTAGTTCAGGCCGACCCAGTCGGCCGAGCCCTGGATGCGCGCGAGGTCGCCCTCGCGGACCAGCTCGGCGTCGGCCAGCTCGGGAGCCACGCGCAGCATGCCCTCGTCGTACGCGCCGTCGACCAGGGGGCCCAGCCACACCCGGTTGCGGATCGCGTCGACCCCGTCGGCCACGTCGGCGGCCTCGGGGCGCTCGGCCCAGATGGGGGCGTTGTTGAGCACGATGCCGACGTCGATCCCGCGGCCGGCGGCGCTCGCCTGGGCGCGCAGCCGCTCGGCGGCCAGCGCGTGACCGAGCATGAGGTGGAAGGCGGCGCGGTGCGCCCGGCCGCCCTCGCGGCGACCCGGGGCGTGCACGCCGGCGGCGTACCCCAGGTAGGCCGCGCACCACGGCTCGTTGTGGGTGGCCCACATGCCGACGCGGTCACCGAGCCGCGCGGCGACGACCTCGGCGTAGTCGGCGAACGCCTCGGCGGTCGAGCGCTCCAGCCAGCCGCCCTCGTCCTCCAGCGCCTGGGGGAGGTCCCAGTGGTAGAGCGTGCCGGTGGGCTTGACCCCGCGCTCGAGCAGGGCGTCGACGAGCCGGTCGTAGTAGTCCAGGCCGCGCTGCTCGACCCGGCCACGGCCCTCGGGGATGATGCGCGGCCAGGCGACGGAGAAGCGGTACCAGTCCAGGCCGAGCCCCGCGACCAGGTCGGCGTCCTCGGTGTAGCGGTGGTAGGAGTCGCAGGCCACCGCGCCGTCCGAGCCGTCGCGGATCGTGCCCTCGCGCGCGGTGAAGGTGTCCCAGATCGAGGGGCCGCGCCCGTCCTCGTGGATCGCGCCCTCCACCTGGTACGACGCCGTGGCGGTGCCCAGCTCGAGGCGGGAGCCGTCGGGCAGCCGCACCGGCAGGTCGAGCGGCGGGCGGGGCGTGGCGTGGGGCGCGGTGCTCATGGGAGCAGCCTAGGCGGAAAGGTTTACCGGTCGAAAGAGCGGCCGGCACGGAGCGGGGGAGGAGGAGTCGGATGACCAGCATCCACGACCTGGCGCGCGAGACCGGGGTGTCGACGGCGACGGTGTCCCGGGCGCTGCGCGGGCTGCCGCGGGTCTCGGAGGAGACCCGGGCGAAGGTGATGGACGCCGCCGTGCGGCTGGGCTACGTCCCCTCGCCGCACGCGGTCGGGCTGGCCAGCGGCGGGCAGACCAGGACGGTCGCCATCGTCGTGCTCTTCGTGACGCGCTGGTTCTTCGCGACGGTCGTGCACGGGGCCGAGCAGGTGCTGCGCGAGCGCGGCTACGACGTGCTGCTCTACAACATCGGCGGCGACCCCGACGCCCGGCGCCGGGTGCTGCTGACCCAGCTGGTCACCAAGCGCGCCGACGCCCTCGTCGTGGTCGGCCTGGGCCCGACCCCGGAGGAGGTGCTGTGGCTGTCTCGCCACGGCATGCCCGTGGTCACGCTCGGCTCGCGGGTGCAGGAGTGGCCCTCGGTGCGCGTGGACGACGACGCCGTGGCCCGCGCGGCGGTGCAGCACCTCCTCGACCTCGGGCATCGGCGCATTGCCTACGTCGGGCAGCTCAGCGACGAGGGGCTGGACCTCGCGACCCCGCGGGCGCGGCTCGAGGGCTACCGCGCGACCCTGCGTGCGGCGGGCATCGAGCCGGATCCCTGCCTGGAGCTGGAGGGCCACTTCACGCTCGAGGGGGGCCACGACGCCGGCGTCGAGATGCTGCAGCGGCCCTGCCGACCCACGGCGGTCTTCTGCGCCAGCGACGAGATGGCCTTCGGCGTCATGTACGCCGCCAGGGAGGCCGGCGTGCGGGTGCCCGAGGACCTCTCCGTCGTCGGTGTCGACGACCACGAGATGTCCCACTACGTCGGCCTCACCACCATCCGCCAGCCGGTGCTCCAGCAGGGCCGGGTCGCTGCGCGCCAGATCCTGCAACTGCTCGAGGGCGCCGGGCGCACCGCCGGCGGCTCGCGACAGGGCGCCGGTGCGGCCGGGTCCGAGCGGTCCCCGGACTCGCTGCTGGTCGAGCACGTCGAGCTGCCCACCGAGCTGGTCGTGCGCACCTCGACCGCGCCGCCCGCCCCCGACTGACCCGTCGCCAGGGTGGTGACTCGGCGCCGGTTCGAGGGTGACTCGGCAGCGATGCGAGCGTGAGTCGGCGCTGATTCGACTGGTCGGTGGTGGGGCCCGCGTCCCCGCGCGCCCGGTCCGCGGCTCCTCCCGGCACAGTCGACCCGCGCGGGGGTCCGCCGCAGCGTCGTCGGTCGGTGGCAGGGTCGGGTGCGTGGAGACGGTCCGGGCCGAGCAGCTGCGCTTTTTCGACGGGGGTACGCCGGAGGAGCCGCCGCGGCGCGACGAACCGCCCCGGATCGTGCTGGAGCGGCGGGCCCGGGGTGACGAGGAGGTCTTCGCCCTGCTGCGCCGGGTGGGGTACGCCGACCGCCACCTCGGTGAGCTGCTGGTGCCGGCCGACCCGGCGCGGTTCACCACCGACCTCACGTCGGTGCCGTCGGTCCTGACCTGGCTGGTCCCGCGCAGCGGCCGGCACCTGCCCGCGGCGCTGGTCCACGACGCGCTCGTCGCGGACCCGGCCGGCTCGGGGGAGGCCGGCGCGGCGTCGTACGTCTCCGAGGGACGGGTGGTCGTCGACCGGGTCGAGGCGGACCGGGTGTTCCGCGACGCCATGGCCGACACCGGCACCGGGGTGGTGCGGCGGTGGCTGGCCTGGAGCGCGGTGACCCTGGTGACGCTGTGGGTGGCGCCGCCGCGGCCGGGCGGGTGGTACCGCGTGGTCCCCTTCGCCGCGCTGCTGCTGGTCGCCTGGCTGGGCTGGTGCGCGACGTGGGACCTGCTGGACGCCTCGGCGCCGCTCGCGACGGGAGTGCCGTGGATCGCCGAGGGCGGCTGGGCGAGCGAGCTGCTGGGCGGGGTCGCCGGCGCCGTCGTGGTCCCGCTCCTGCTCGCACCGCTGTGGGGTCGCTTCGCGCGGGCCGGTGCCGTCCTCGGCGTCGGGCTGGCGGCGCTGCTGCACGTGACCGTCGTCCTGGCGGTCTTGACCCTGGCCTACCAGGCGCTCGAGCGACTGGTCACGCGCCACCCGACGCTGGCCGCGCGCGCGGGTGCGACCCTCGTGCTGGCCTGCGCCGTGGTCGTCGGGCTGGCGCTGGTGGGCTGAGACCCCGACGCAGGAGGTCAGCGCAGGGCGTACGTCGCCAGCGAGACGCCGACGTAGTGGCTGACGAACGCCAGGATCGTGAAGGTGTGGAACACCTCGTGGAAGCCGAACCAGCGCGGCGAGGGGTTGGGGCGCTTGAAGCCGTAGACCACGCCGCCGAGGGTGTAGAGCAGGCCGCCGGCGGCGATCAGCGTGAAGACGGCGATGCCGACACCGGTGCCCAGCTCGGTGGCGCCGCGGTAGAAGGACGGGATGAAGAAGACGGCCACCCAGCCCAGCGCGATGTAGATCGGCGTGTAGAGCCAGCGCGGGGCATCGGTCCAGAAGACCCGGAAGCCCACACCCAGCACGGCCCCGGTCCACGCGACCGAGAGCAGCAGGGTGCGCTGGGTGCCCTCGAGCAGGATGATCGCGAAGGGCGTGTAGGAGCCCGCGATGAGCAGGAAGATGTTGGAGTGGTCGAAGCGGCGCAGGAACGCCCACGTCCGCGGGGACCACGTGCCGGTGTGGTAGACCGCCGAGACCGTGAAGAGCAGGAGCGCGCTGCCGGCGAACATCGCGGACCCGACCCGGGTGCCGGCGGTGGGGGAGAGTGCCACCAGCACGATGCCGGCGGCCAGCGTCAGGGGCGCGGTCGAGAGGTGCAGCCAGCCGCGGAGCTTGGGCTTGATCTCTCGCAGGTCCTCGCGCAGGTCGTCCCAGTGCTCGGTGACGGAGTCGTGGAGGGAGTCGACGCGTGCACGGACGGAGTCAGGCACGTGGTGGCTCATGCCCACACGGTACCCGGCGGTCACCCTTTCGGGCATTCGTCGCGGGGCGTGACGTGGCTCGCGCGGGTGGCCCGCGGCGACTCGTCGCCGGCCCGGCGGGGAGGCTGCCGTCGGGGGGCTGCGGGGCTTAATCTGGGTCGGTGGCGGACTGGAAGCGGGGCGCGCGGCGGGTGCTTTACCCGGCGTACGAAGCACGCCTGGTGCGCCGGCTGCCGGAGTCGGTGCCGCGCCACGTCGGGGTGATGCTCGACGGCAACCGGCGGTGGGCCAAGGCCGTGGGACGCGACACCGCGCACGGCCACCGCGCCGGTGCGGCCAACATCGAGCCGCTGCTGGGCTGGTGCGACGAGATCGGCGTCGAGGTGGTCACCCTGTGGCTACTCTCCACCGACAACCTCAACCGGCCCGCGCACGAGCTCGAGCCGCTGCTCGGCATCATCGCCGATGCGGTGGACTCCCTCGCCGACCAGCGTCGCTGGCGCCTGCACCCCGTCGGTGCCCTCGACCTGCTGCCTGCCGACACGGCCGAGCGGCTCAAGGCCGCCGCCGAGGCCACCCGTGACGTCGAGGGCACGCTCGTCAACGTCGCCGTGGCGTACGGCGGGCGGCGCGAGATCGCCGACGCCGTGCGTTCCCTGCTGTGCGAGGCGGCGGCGGAGGGACGCTCGATGGAGGACCTCGCCGCCCACGTCGACGTCGACCTGATCGCCGAGCACCTCTACACCAAGGGCCAGCCCGACCCCGACCTGGTCATCCGCACCAGCGGGGAGCAGCGGCTGGGCGGGTTCCTGCTGTGGCAGAGCGCGAAGTCGGAGTTCTACTTCTGCGACGCCTACTGGCCCGACTTCCGCAAGGTCGACTTCCTCCGCGCGGTCCGGGCCTACGCCCAGCGCGAGCGGCGGTTCGGGGCCTGAGTCGCTGAGTCGTGGGTAGTCCGAATCATTTCTGATGCTGAGCGTGCGCTCGGTATCAATCCTGATTCGGAGTACCCCCGCCGCGCCCCCACCCCCGCGCGTCACCCAGCGTTCACACCCCGCACACGGCGTGTCGTCCGGGATCGCCAGGGGCGCGGCGTACTTTCACAAGCACCGGTGAGTGGGGAAGCTCACCGCACCTGGAGGCCCGATCGTGAGCACTCACGACTGCACCGCAGAGCAGGCGTACCCCTGCCCTGCGATCGGAGGCGGGCACTCCCGTCGCCGGGCGTCCCGGTCCCACCGCGTGAGCTAGTGGGGCGGAGCGAGGAGTGCGCGCGCCGGCCCGTGAGGGGTAACCGTGCCGTCCAAGGCCATCGCGTCTCAGCAGTCCGCCTCCCGGGATAAGAAGTCCCCGGCCCCGCTCGTGCGCACCTACGTGCTCGACACCAGCGTCCTCCTCTCCGACCCCGGCGCGATCCGCCGGTTCGCCGAGCACGAGGTCGTCCTGCCCGTCGTCGTCATCACCGAGCTCGAGGGCAAGCGGCACCACCCGGAGCTGGGCTACTTCGCCCGCACGGCGCTGCGCCACCTCGACGAGCTGAGGGTCGTCCACGGCCGCCTGGACGCGCCCGTGCCCGTCGGCGAGGAGGGCGGGTCGCTGCGCGTCGAGCTCAACCACACCGACCCCACCGCACTGCCGTCGGGCTTCCGGCTCGGTGACAACGACACCCGCATCCTGGCGGTGGCCAAGAACCTCGCCGACGAGGGCGCCGCGGTCACGCTGGTCTCCAAGGACCTGCCGCTGCGGATCAAGGCCTCGGCGGTCGGCCTCGACGCCGAGGAGTACCGCGGCGAGACCATCTCCGACTCCGACCCGGGCTACTCCGGGATGGCGGAGATGGAGGTGGAGGCCAGCGACCTGGACGAGCTGTACGACGACGGCGTGATCGACCTGGCCGAGGCGCGGCAGCTCCCGTGCCACCAGGGGCTGGTGCTGCTCTCCGACCGCGGCACCGCGCTGGCCCGGCTCGGGGCCGACAAGCGGGTGCACCTGGTCCGCGGCGACCGCGAGGCCTTCGGGCTGCACGGCCGCTCCGCGGAGCAGCGGATCGCGCTCGAGCACCTGCTCGACCCGGAGGTCGGCATCGTCTCCCTCGGCGGTCGCGCCGGCACCGGCAAGTCGGCCCTCGCGCTGTGCGCCGGCCTGGAGGCGGTGATGGAGCGCCGCCAGCACAAGAAGGTCGTGGTGTTCCGTCCGCTCTACGCCGTCGGCGGCCAGGAGCTCGGCTACCTCCCCGGGTCCGAGGGCGAGAAGATGTCGCCCTGGGCGCAGGCCGTCTTCGACACCCTCGGCGCCATGACCTCGCGCGACGTCATCGAGGAGGTCCTCGACCGCGGGATGCTCGAGGTGCTGCCCCTGACCCACATCCGCGGCCGGTCGCTGCACGACTCGTTCGTCATCGTCGACGAGGCCCAGAGCCTGGAGCGCAACGTCCTGCTGACCGTGCTCTCGCGCATCGGGGCCAACTCCAAGGTGGTGCTGACCCACGACGTCGCGCAGCGCGACAACTTGCGGGTCGGGCGGCACGACGGCGTCGTCGCGGTGATCGAGAAGCTCAAGGGGCACCCGCTCTTCGCGCACGTGACGCTCACGCGCTCGGAGCGGTCGCCGATCGCGGCGCTGGTCACCGAGATGCTCGAGCACATGGTCGTCTGAGACCGCCACGGCTCGGCACGCGCCGGTCCCGCTCCTGCGGGGCCGGCGCGTCGTCGTACGGCGTGGGGTCGGGGTCGGGCTGTGGACGCCGTTTTGCGTCAAACCCAGCCGTGGGGCATCGTGACCCTTTCGTGACCTGAGGGTCACGACATCCCCCGCCGTCGACCCCCTGGTTCCTGCCTGTGTCGAAGCCCAAGAAGTACACGCCCAAGCACGCCGCGCCCAAGGCCTCCCGCACCGCTGCCGCGCGCACCGCGGCCCGCACGACGATGGTCGCCTCCGTGGCTGTCACCGCGACCGGTGCGGCCGTCGGCACCGGCATCGTCGTCTCGCCGGTCTCCACCGTCGCCACGCTGGCCGCCGGCGACCCGGCGTCCGAGACCGGGGTCAGCATCCCCGCCGCCGCGGGCCGCGAGACCCGCGAGGAGGGGGTCTCCCGCACCGCCGACCGTCGCGGTGCCGCCGACCCGGCCAAGCAGGCCGCCCTGTCCCAGGAGCCCGGCAACGCCGTCACCCGCAGCGAGGACCTCTCCGACGAGGACCCGCGCGACATCGCCCGCGCGCTGCTGCCGACCTACGGCTGGGCCGACCAGTTCTCCTGCCTGGACTCCCTGTGGGTCAGCGAGAGCGACTGGCGCGTCGACGCCGACAACCCGACCTCCTCGGCCTACGGCATCCCCCAGGCCCTCACCCAGCTCCACGACCTGCCGGCCGGCTACATGACCGACGCCGAGGTGCAGATCCGCTGGGGGCTTGACTACATCCAGGACTCCTACGGCAGCCCCTGCAGCGCGTGGTCGTTCAAGCAGGGCAACAACTGGTACTGAGCGGGCGACCGCGACCGACGGAGGAGGTCGGCGTCGGTCCCGCGAAGGTCGAGCGAGCGGCACGGCTGAGCCTGCGAAGCCGTGACCCGCGTGTCGAGGTTCCCTGAGCGGAGCGAGGGGAACGCTGGTGGTCGAGCGAGCGGCACGGCTGAGCCTGCGAAGCCGTGACCCGCGTGTCGAGACCCGGTGACCGACCCGGTCGGACGACCGCAGCGAGCAGCACGCGATGATCGCCCCGTGAGCGAGGTCTTCGAGTGCGAGATCCAGGCGCGGCTGCGTGACGTCAACCTCGGCGGCCACGTCGACAACGTCGAGGCGATCCGCATCCTCGACGAGGCGCGGATCCTCTTCTTCCGCTACGCCGAGCTCCAGCCGCCCGCGGGGGAGCGTGCCGGTCTCCTGGGCGGCCTGCCCGACGGCGTCGTGGAGCTGGTGGGGTCGCAGCGGGTGGACTACCACGCGGAGATGCGCTTCGCGGCGTACACCTCCTTCCGTCTGCGACTGTGGGTCACCCGCGTCGGCCGCTCCTCCTTCACCGTCGCCTCGCAGCTGCGGGTCGCCGAGGACCACGCGCCGGCGATCGTCGCGGAGACCTCCTGCGTGCTGTGGGACCACCGCACCAACGCGTCGTGGGCGATGACCGACGAGGTCCGCGCCACGCTGCAGAGGTACGCCGGGGAGCCGGTCGGCCTGCGCTGAGGCGGGCCGTCCGGGGCTTGTGCGCTGGCTCAACGGCCGGTCATGGCGTCCACGTCGAGAGCGGCGTCCAGCTCGGCCTCGGTGAGGTCCCCGCGCTCGACGTACCCCATGGCGAGCACCTGCTCGCGGATCGTGCGGCCCTCCGCGAGCGCGGCCTTGGCGATCTTCGCGGCCTCCTCGTAGCCGAGGTGCTTGTTGAGCGGCGTGACGACCGAGGGGGAGGACTCTGCGTAGGTGCGCATGCGCTCGGCGTCGGCGGTGATGCCGTCGACGCAGCGGGTGGCCAGCACACGGGTGGAGGCCGCGAGCAGCCGCACCGACTCCAGGACGTTGCGCGCGATGACGGGCATCGCGACGTTGAGCTCGAAGGAGCCGCTGGCGCCGGCCGCGGTGACCGCCGCGTCGTTGCCGACGATCTGGAAGCAGACCATGAGGGTCGCCTCGGGCAGGACCGGGTTCACCTTGCCGGGCATGATGCTCGAGCCCGGCTGGAGGTCGGGCAGGTGGATCTCGGCCAGGCCGGTGGTCGGGCCGGAAGACATCCAGCGCAGGTCGTTGCAGATCTTGGTGAGCCCGACCGCGATGGTGCGCAGCACCCCGGACAGCTCCACGAGCGAGTCGCGGGTGCCCTGGGCCTCGAGGTGGTTGCGGGCCTCGGTGAAGGGCTGGCCGGTGCGCTCGCCCAGCAGCTCGATCGCGCGGGCGGCGAACCCGTCGGGGGTGTTGATGCCGGTGCCGACCGCCGTGCCGCCCAGCGGCAGCTCGCGGACGCGGGGGAGCACGGAGGTGAGTCGCTCGCCGGCGTACCTCACCGTGGCGGCGTACGCCGAGAACTCCTGCCCCAGCGTCACCGGGGTGGCGTCCATGAGGTGGGTGCGACCGGCCTTCACCAGGTCGGCGAACTCCTCGGCCTTGGCCTCCAGCGAGCCCGCCAGCAGGTCGAGCGCGGGCAGCAGGTCCTCGGCGACCGCGAGGGTCGCCGCGACGTGGATCGCGGTGGGGAAGGTGTCGTTGCTGGACTGGCTGGCGTTGACGTGGTCGTTGGGGTGGACCTCCGTGCCCGCGCGGGCGGCGAGGGTGGCGACGACCTCGTTGGCGTTCATGTTGGAGCTGGTCCCCGAGCCGGTCTGGAAGACGTCGACCGGGAAGGCGTCGTCGTGCTCCCCCGCGGCCACGGCGGTCGCCGCCGTCACGATCGCCCCCACCTGCTCCTCGGTGAGCACCCCGAGCTCACCGTTGGCCAGGGCCGCGGCCGCCTTGACGTGTCCCAGCGCGTGCACGAGCGCGGGCTCGATCGGGGTGCCGCTGATCGGGAAGTTCTCGACCGCACGCTGGGTCTGCGCCCGCCACAGGGCCTGCGCCGGCACCTGCACCTCGCCCATCGAGTCGTGCTCGGTGCGGAGCTCCTGGTCCTCACGCTCGCTGCTCATGCCACCGACGCTAGTGCGGCCGCGGCCGGTCGCCGCACGCGCGGAGGGGTGAGGGCGGTCAAGTCGCGTGCCCGGCCGACCGAGACACCGGGCGTGACCCTGCTCGACACCGGGACCGACCTGGCACCAGCGCCGCAGCCCCACGCGCCCGCGCGACGGCACCTGCACACCGCACGGCGCCACCTGCCGGACGCGGCCGTGGTGGCCGGGCTCGGCTGGTGGGCGACGTACCTGACCTGGGGGACCGGCGGCCGCGAGCCGCACGTCCTCTCGGTCGGGTGCGTCCTGGCCGCGCTCGGCTGGCTGCTGGTGCGACCCGACAGGGTGCTGCGCCGACCGGTGCTGCTGCTGGGGCACGCCCTCTCCCTGGGCGCGGTCGCCGTCGTCCTCACCGCGCCGACCGGGCTCGCGGGCCGCGACGACGCGGCGGCCTGGGTGCTCACCGCCCAGACCGGGCTGCTGCTGCTGGCCTGGGCCCGCGACGACGTACGCCGCCTCGTGCTGCTCACCGCCCTGCTGACGGCCACCGGCGCGCAGTTCGCGCAGGGCTGGCTGCCCTGGTGGGGCGCGCAGGACCCCGAGAAGCTGTTCCAGGGGACGTTCTACTGGCACAACCAGGTCGGCATCTTCCTGGCGGCTGCGGCGCTGCTGGCGCTGGCCACCCTCGCCGGCGGCGGTCCTCTTGCACGGCTCGGCTGGGTCGTGGCGCCGCTGGCCGTCGCCGGGACGCTCTTCACCACCAGCCGCGGCTCGCAGCTCGGCCTGCTCCTCGGCGCCGTCCTGCTGCTTGCCCTGGCCGGCCGCTCCATCGCCCCGCGGCTGCGCGTGCTGGGAGGCCTGGGCCTGGGGTGGGCGACGAGCTGGCTGCTCACGGGTCCGCCGTTCTTCGACGAGCGGGTCGCGCCGACCGCCGGCACGGCCGCGCGCTCCGAGAGCTTCGTCGACAACGGCGTGACCCGGGTCGAGGACTGGGCGGCGGCCTGGGACGTCTTCGCGCGCTGGCCGCTCACGGGTGGCGGGTTCGACGGCTTCCGCGCCGGGACCGTCGCGGCCGAGGTGGGGGAGCGGGCGGGCGCGACGGCCTACGCGCACAACGGCTACCTCCAGGCGCTCTCCGACGGCGGGCTGCTGCTGGCGCTGCCGCTGCTCGGGGTGCTCGCCACCGTGGCGTGGACGGTGGCGCGCGCGCTGCCCGCCGCGGTGCGGCGCGGGGACCTCACGCAGGTCGGCGCGGCGGTGACGCTGCTGGTCCTGGGCCTGCACTCCGGCATGGACTTCGACTGGGCCTACCCGAGCCTGCTGCTCATGGTGCCGCTCGTCGCCGCGCTCGCCCTGCCGCCGGGCACCGGGGCGGTCGACCCGGCGACCGCCGGCAGCCACCGGCGTGCTCCCCGGGGGTGGTCGGTCGTGGTGCCGCTCGCGCCTGCCCTGCTCCTGGTGGCCGCCGCCGTCGCGGCCTGGGGCGGCGGGCTGTCGCACAACGCGCCGCTGGGATGAGCCGCTGCTCCGTAGTCTCGGAGCGTGAACGCCTGGCTCGACGGACTCAGCACCCTGGAGGTGCTGCTCCTGGTCCTGACCATCGTGGTCGGCGGCTCGATCGCCTCGGCCATCGTCGGGGCCCTGCTGGTGCGGATGGGGATGCACCGGCCCTCGGTCGTGCGCCGCGCCAGCCAGCTGGCCTACAAGCTGCTCGGCCTGATCAAGCGCCCGTTGACGATCGTCGTGCTCGACGAGGTGGTCGCGGTGATCCGGACCGGGCACTACACCAAGAACATCTCCGACGCGCTCGTCGAGAACCACGACGAGCTCAAGGCGCTGGCGCTGGAGAAGGTGCGGGCCGACCCCAACCTGCGCCTGGTCAGCAGGTTCCCCGGCTACGACACGCTGGTCTCGGAGGTCTCCGAGACCGTCCTGCGGGTCGTGGTCGACATGCTCGGCGACCCGCGCATGGACGAGCTGGTCTCCGACCTGCTGCGCAACAACCTCGAGCAGATCCGGATCGCCGTGCGCGAGCGCGAGCACGAGGCCGTGGGGGACCACCCGCCCCCGGACCCGGTGCCTCCCGGCGGGCCGCGCCGCTGACGTCGTACGCCGTCCCTGCTCGTCCGCGGCGCTCGACCGGTCGGGTGAACGGGCCGCGGCGTCCGCGGACTACGTTCGGTGGCATGAGCGAGCGCGAGGACGACCGGCGGCACGAGCGGCAGCAGGACGGTCGGGAGCAGGCGCAGCGCGAGCCCGCGGAGCAGGCCGACGGCCGTGACGGCCAGGCCTCCGAGGGCCAGGTCTCGGAGGTGGGCAACTTCGAGCGCGCCCACGAGCCGATCAGCGACGACCAGTCGGTCGCCGGTCAGCCCGACGGCGAGTCCGGCAGGGTCGACGAGGGCCCCACCGGCCCCAACGCCCGCGCGGGCTCGAACAAGAACTGACCCGCGCCCGCAGGTCCGCGCCGACTCGGGCTCTTGTGACTGATGTGTGGGTCATGTTCGGCCTGGGAGTGTGGGTCGGTGTCCGCCGAGGGTGAGCATGAGCAGCGCGATGAGGGCGTCGGGGTCTTTGAAGCCGAAGGCCATGCGGGTGCGGAGTCGGATCTTG
>NZ_JASBRN010000027.1 GCF_030149505.1 Nocardioides sp. | reverse complement strand
GCCCTGGTCGACGTCCGCCCCTACGCCGACGAGGACCACGACTGGTGGGTGCTCAGCGACCTGACGCCGGGGCTGGACGGCCGCAACCTCCGGGTGGGGCCGGACCACGTCCTCGGCATCAGCTCGGCGTCGTCGTCCCTCGCCCAGCTCACGGTCCGCGAGCCCGTCGGGCGTGCCCTCGACCTCGGGACCGGCTGCGGCGTCCAGGCGCTGCACCTGGCCACCCACACCCGCGACGTGGTCGCGACCGACGTCAACGAGCGCGCCCTGTGGATGACCCGGCTGAACGCCGAGCTCAACGGCGTCCTGGACGGGGGGGGCTCCCTCGACGTGCGGTCGGGGAGCCTGTACGAGCCGGTCGAGGGCGAGCTGTTCGACCTGGTCGTCACCAACCCGCCGTTCGTGATCTCGCCCGCCACGGGGGAGCGCCTGGTCTACCGGGACTCCGGACTGCCGGGGGACGAGGTCGTCCGCCGCGTGGTCTCCGGTGCGCCGGCCCACCTGCGCCCGGGCGGTTGGGCCCAGGTGCTCGCCAACTGGGTGATCACCCAGGACCGGCCCTGGGACGAGCGGCTGCGGGGCTGGGTCGACGGCTCCGGCTGTGACACCTGGGTGGTGCAGCGCGAGGTCGCCGACCCCGCCCAGTACGTCGAGCTGTGGCTCAAGGACGCGGGGCTCCACGGCACCCCCGAGTACGCCGAGCGCTACGACACCTGGCTCGGGTGGTTCGAGGAGCAGGGCGTCGAGGGGGTCGGCTTCGGCTGGCTCAACCTCCACCGCACCGACCGCGACGAGCCGACGCTGCGTTTCGAGGAGTGGCCCTACGACATCGAGCAGCCGCTCGGGGCGGAGGTCGCCGACTGGGGGAGGCGGGCCGGCCTGGAGCGGTCCCTCGACGACGAGGCCCTCCTCGCGGCCCATCTCGTGGCGCGCCCCGACGTACGGCAGGAGACGTTCGGCGAGCCGGGCGCCGAGGACCCCGAGCAGATCGTGCTGCGCCAGCAGCGGGGGATGCGCCGAGCCCGGAAGGCCGACACGGTCGAGGCCGGCCTGGTCGGCGCCTGCGACGGGGACCTCGCGGTCGGCCAGATCCTCGACGCGCTGGCGACCCTGCTCGGCAGCGAGCCCGAGGCGGTCCGGGAGGGGTACCTGCCGGTGGTCCGCGAGCTGCTGGTCGAGGGGTTCCTGACCGACCGGACCTGACCAGTCGGGGCTGACCGACGTACGGGCCCTCGCCCGGGGGTCCTGGCGGCTACCGTTACCGTGGCTGCGAGTCCCCCGCCCCAGAGCGAGGCACGGGGAGGCACTGATGGAGGAGCACGAAACTAGTGGCACCCAAGAACGCTGAGAACGGCGCCGGTCACAAGCTGGTGATCGTCGAGTCCCCCGCGAAGGCGAAGACCATCGCGGGCTACCTGGGCAACGGCTACGTCGTCGAGTCCTCCATCGGTCACATCCGCGACCTCCCGCAGAAGGCCTCGGACATCCCCGCCTCCATCAAGGGGCAGTCCTGGGCGCGTCTCGGCGTGGACATCGAGAACGACTTCAAGCCCTACTACGTGGTCTCCAGCGACAAGAAGTCGCACATCACCAAGCTGAAGAAGCTCCTCAAGGAAGCCGACGAGCTCTACCTCGCCACCGATGAGGACCGCGAGGGGGAGGCCATCGCCTGGCACCTCTACGACGAGCTCAAGCCGAAGATCCCCGTGAAGCGGATGGTCTTCCACGAGATCACGCCGCAGGCGATCAACGCCGCCGTGGAGAACCCCCGCCAGATCGACGACGACCTCGTCGAGGCCCAGGAGGCGCGTCGCATCCTCGACCGCCTCTACGGCTACGAGGTCTCGCCGGTGCTGTGGAAGAAGGTCATGTCCGGCCTGTCCGCGGGCCGCGTGCAGTCGGTCGCCACGCGCCTGGTCGTCGACCGCGAGCGCGAGCGGATGGCCTTCAAGATGGCCTCCTACTGGGACCTCGAGGGCACCTTCGACGCCGGCTCCAAGCACGAGCAGCGGATGTTCCCGGCCAAGCTGCACTCGGTCGACGACAAGCGGGTCGCGCGCGGCTCGGACTTCGGCCAGGACGGCGTGCTCAAGTCCTCGGCTGAGGGCAAGGTCGTCCACCTCGACCGCCCGCGCGCCGAGGCCCTGGTCTCCGCGCTCGAGGACGCGACGTACGACGTGCGCTCGGTCGAGGCCAAGCCCTACCGCCGCTCGCCGTACCCCCCGTTCCGCACCACCACGCTGCAGCAGGAGGCCAGCCGCAAGCTCGGCATGAGCGCCAGCGTGACGATGTCGGTGGCGCAGCGGCTCTACGAGAACGGCTACATCACCTACATGCGCACCGACAGCACCACGCTGTCGGGCACGGCCGTCAACGCCGCGCGGTCGCAGGTGCGCGAGCTGTACGGCGCGGAGTACCTCCCCGACGCCCCGCGCACCTACACCAGCAAGGTCAAGAACGCCCAGGAGGCGCACGAGGCGATCCGCCCCGCCGGCGAGTCGTTCCGCACCCCCGCGCAGACCGGGCTCACCGGCGAGCAGTTCCGCCTCTACGAGCTGATCTGGATGCGCACCGTCGCCTCGCAGATGAAGGACGCCGTCGGCCAGTCGGTGACCATCCGGCTCGGCGGCGCCGCGGCCACCGGCGAGGACGTGGTGTTCTCCGCGACCGGTCGGGTCATCACCTTCCACGGGTTCCTCAAGGCCTACGTCGAGGGCACCGACGAGGGCAAGCAGACCGACGACCAGGAGACCCGGCTCCCGCAGCTCGCCGAGGGCGACACGGTCGCCGCGGCCTCGATCCAGGCGACCGGGCACGAGACCAAGCCGCCCTCGCGCTACACCGAGGCGACGCTGATCAAGGAGCTCGAGGAGCGCGAGATCGGCCGGCCGTCGACGTACGCCTCGATCATCGGGACGATCCTCAACCGCGGCTACGTCTACAAGAAGGGCACCGCGCTGGTGCCGGCGTGGCTGGCGTTCTCGGTGATCCGGCTGCTGGAGGAGCACTTCCCGCGCCAGATCGACTACGCCTTCACCGCACGGATGGAGGACGTCCTCGACGAGATCGCCGGCGGCCGCAAGGACCGCGCGACCGAGCTCGCGGAGTTCTACTTCGGCACCGGTGAGGTCGAGGGACTGAAGAAGCTCGTCGACGAGCTCGGCGACATCGACGCCCGCGAGCTGGCGACCTTCCCCGTGGGCGGTCCCGACTCGGGCATCAACCTGCGCGTCGGTCGCTACGGCCCCTACCTCGAGGTCGTCGGGGGTGCCGACGGTGACGGGGACGGCGCGGGTGCCGGCGTACGCGCCAACGTGCCCGACGACCTGCCGCCCGACGAGCTGACGCTGGAGAAGGCCAAGGAGCTGCTGGCCAACCCCGCCGGCGAGGAGATCGACCTCGGCGCGCACCCGGAGACCGGCCTGCGCGTGGTCGCCAAGAACGGCCGCTACGGCCCCTACGTCACCGAGCTGCTGCCCGAGGACGCCCCGCGGAGTGGGAAGAAGGGGCAGGCCAAGCCGCGCACCGGCTCGCTCTTCAAGTCGATGTCGCTGGACACCGTCTCCCTCGAGGACGCCGTCAAGCTGCTCTCGCTGCCGCGCGTGGTCGGCGAGGACCCGGAGTCCGGCGAGGAGATCACCGCCCAGAACGGCCGCTACGGGCCGTACCTCAAGAAGGGCACCGACTCCCGCTCGCTCACCTCCGAGGACCAGCTGCTCACCATCACCCTCGACGAGGCGCTGCGGATCTACGCCCAGCCCAAGCAGCGCGGCCGCGCCGCCGCCGCCCCGCCGCTCAAGGAGCTCGGCAACGACCCGGTCTCCGGGCAGCCGGTCGTGGTGAAGTCGGGCCGCTTCGGGGAGTACGTCACCGACGGCGAGTACAACGCCACGCTCCGCAAGGACGACACCGTCGAGGACCTCACCCTCGAGCGCGCCGCCGAGCTGCTCGCCGAGCGCCGCGCCCGCGGCCCGGCGAAGAAGGCGGCCAAGAAGGGCGCCAAGAAGGCCCCGGCGAAGAAGGCTGCTGCCAAGAAGACGACGGCCAAGAAGACGGCTGCGAAGAAGACCGCGAAGAAGGCTGCGGCGAAGAAGGCGTAGGCGGGCGGGGCCGGGGCGTCAGCAAGGTTCATCGGCCGGCCGATGAACCTTGCAGTTGGCCGACGATGTTTCATCGGCCCAGGACAAGGTCTGTCGGCCGGCCGATGAACCTTGCCGCCCCCCGCACGGCCCTGTCCCCGCCGCCCCGTAGGTTCGCCCCATGACGACCTGGCCCGGCCGCTGGACCGACACCGGCCTCTTCGTCTGCTTCGAGGGCGGCGAGGGGTCCGGCAAGTCGACCCAGTCACGCCTGCTGCGCGAGCACCTCGAGCAGCAGGGCCGCGAGGTGCTGCTGACCTTCGAGCCGGGCGACACCCCGGTCGGTGCCGAGCTGCGCAGGATCGTGCTCAGTCCCGAGACCGGCGCGCTCTCCGACCGCACCGAGGTGCTGCTCTACGCCGCCGACAAGGCCGAGCACGTCGACACCGTCGTCCTGCCCGCGCTGGAGCGGGGTGCGGTCGTCGTCACCGACCGGTACGTCGACAGCACGCTCGCCTACCAGGGCGCGGGTCGCACGCTGCCGGTCGCCGACGTCGCTCACGTCGCGCGCTGGGCGACCGGCGACCTCCGCCCGCACCTGACCGTGGTCCTCGACCTCGAGCCCTCCGCGGGCCTGGGTCGGTTCGAGGGGCGCGACCGGATCGAGGGCGAGTCGCTGGAGTTCCACCAGCGGGTGCGGCAGGCGTTCCTCGACATGGCCGCCGAGGACCCCGCGCACTACCTCGTGCTCGACGCTCGGGCGGCGGTCGAGGAGATCGCCGCCGCCATCCGCGAGCGGGTGGAGGCGCTGCTGCCCGGGGTGACCCGATGAGCGTCTGGGACGACCTGGTCGGCCAGCGGCCGGTCATCGAGACCCTGCGCGCCGCCGCCGCGGGCAAGGGGATGACCCACGCCTTCCTCATCACCGGCCCGCCGGGGTCGGGGCGTTCCAACGCCGCGATCGCCTTCGCCGCCGCGCTGCAGTGCGAGCGCGGGCCCGGCCCCGAGGCCGGGTGCGGGGCGTGCCACGCCTGCACCACCACGCTGGCCGGCTCCAACCCCGACGTGACCCGGGTGCAGACCGAGTCGGTGCAGTTCCGCGCCAAGGACGCCCGCGAGATGGTGCGCAAGGCCGCGATGAGCCCGGTCTCGCACCGCTGGCAGGTGATCGTGGTCGAGGACGCCGACCGCTTCAACGACACCTCCGGCAACGCCGTGCTCAAGGCCGTGGAGGAGCCGGCGCCGCGCACCATCTGGCTTCTGTGCGCGCCGACCGTCGAGGACGTCCTGCCCACGATCCGCAGCCGCTGCCGTCTGGTCTCGCTGTCCACGCCCACCGCACCCGACGTCGCGGAGTTCCTCGTGCGGCGTCACGGCGTGGGGGAGGCGCTGGCGTCGTACGCCGCCCGCGCGAGCCAGGGGCACATCGGCCGGGCCAAGGCGCTCGCCCTCGACGAGGCCACCCGCAACCGCCGCCGCGAGGTCGTCTCGCTGCCCGCGCGGCTGACCACGCTCGGGGCCTGCATGCAGGCGGCCACCAACCTCGCCGACGTCGCGAAGGAGGAGGCGGAGGCGATCACCACCGACCTCGACGCGCGGGAGAAGGCCGACCTCGACCGGGCGTTCGGGTACGAGGACAAGGGTCGCCGGCCACGGGAGTACGCCTCGGCGCTGCGCGAGATGACCGAGGACCAGAAGCGGCGCGCGCGGCGACGGATCCTCGACGTGGTCGACCGCAGCCTGATGGACCTCGTGTCGGTCTACCGCGACGCGATCGCGCTCGGCACCGGCGCCCCCGGCGAGCTGGTCAACGAGGAGATCCGCCCCGACGTGCAGGAGGTCGTGCGCACCTCCACGCCCGAGCTCAACCTGCGCCGGATCGCGTGGGTCTTCGAGGCCCGCGAGCAGATGCTGGAGTTCAACGTGCCGGTCGCCTTGGCGCTGGAGTCCATGATGGTGGCGCTGAAGGTGCCCGAGGGGAGCAGGTAGCCAGATGTCCCAGACGATGGTGCGCGTGATCGCCGGGGTGACGGCGCTCGCGCTGGTGCTGACCGGCCTCGGGGTCGCCCTGGCCCTGGTCTTCACCGGTGACGACGACGGCGCGACTCCCGACCGCGACGGCCCGGCCCCCACGACGACCCCGGCCCCGGGAGCGACCGACGCTCCCGACCCCGCGCTCGAGGAGTACTACTCCCAGCAGCTCGACTGGGCTCCCTGCGAGCAGGACGACGACCTCGAGTGCGCGGTGCTGACCGTGCCCGTCGACTACGCCGAGCCCGAGGGCGACACCCTCCGCGTGGCCCTGCTCAAGGTGCCGGCGACCCGGCCGGACCAGCGCATCGGCTCGCTCGTGGTCAACCCCGGCGGTCCCGGCGCGCCCGGCACCTCGTACGCCGCGTCGGCCGGCCAGGTCTTCCGGCCCGCGCTGTTCCAGGCCTACGACATCGTCGGCTTCGACCCGCGCGGCACCGGCGCCTCGGCCCCGGTCGACTGCCTCTCCGACGCCGAGATGGACGAGTTCCTCGCCGCCGACCCCGCCCCGGACACCGAGGCCGAGGTCGACGCGGTGGTGGAGGGGCTCGAGGACTTCTTCGAGGCGTGCGAGCAGAACTCCCCCGACATCGTCGGCCACGTCACCACGGTCGAGACCGCCCGCGACATGGACGTCCTGCGTGCGGCGCTGGGCGAGTCCGAGCTCGACTACTTCGGCGCCTCGTACGGCACCAAGCTCGGCGCGACCTACGCCGAGCTCTTCCCCGACCGGGTCGGGCGGCTGGTCCTCGACGGCGCCGTCGACGTCTCGCTCTCCTCGCGCGACCTGACCCTCGGCCAGGCGGCCGGCTTCCAGCGGGCGCTCGAGGCGTACGTCGGAGCCTGCGTCGACGCCGGCGACTGCTTCCTCGGCGACTCGGTCGACGCCGGGCTGCAGCGGATCGCCGACTTCCTCGACGAGGTCGACGCCGAGCCGCTGCCTGCGGGCGACCGCGACCTGACGGTCGGCAACGCCTTCTACGGGATCATCACCCCGCTCTACGTCAGCGACTTCTGGTTCCTGCTCGACGAGGCGCTCGAGACGGCCTTCCGCGGCGACGGCACCTCCCTCATGCGGCTCGCGGACCTCTACGCCTCGCGCAACCCGGACGGCACGTACGCCGACAACTCCACCGAGGCGATCTACGCCATCAACTGCCTCGACGACCCGGGCTCGACCGACCCCGCCAAGATCCCCGCGCAGATCCCCGAGGTCGAGGAGGTCTCCCCGACGCTCGGCGAGGTCTTCGCCTGGTCGCTGGTCGGGTGCCTCGGCTTCGACCTGGAGCCGGCCGAGGAGGCCCCGCGGATCCGCGCCGAGGGAGCCGCGCCGATCCTCGTCGTCGGCACCACCCGGGACCCGGCCACCCCCTACGAGTGGGCCGAGGCGCTCGCCGACCAGCTGGCCTCCGGGGTGCTGCTGACCCGCGACGGCGACGGCCACACGGCGTACAACTCCGGCAACGAGTGCATCGACTCCACCATCGAGGCCTACCTGCTCGAGGGCACCGTCCCCGAGGACGGCAAGCGCTGCTGACGAGGACCGGCGGTCGAGGAGGCGCGCCAGCGACACGGCCCGGCGGTTGAGGAGGCGCGCCAGCGCCGTCTCGAAACCCCGGTATCGAGATGTGGGTCGAGGTGTGGGTCGAGGCCTGGTGACGCGCAGGGCCGCGTGCTGGGGCCTCGAGTCGCACCTCGACGGCGTACGCCGGCCGGTCAGCCCGGCCGGACCACCCGCAGCAGCCCGCGCAGCGACCCGGTCGCGAAGGACCCCATGGAGAACGCGTCGTCCCAGACCAGGATCCTGCCCTCGCGCAGCGTGAACGTGCCGCGCACCCAGAAGTCGGTGCGGAACCGGCCGAGGGTGATCCAGTCGGTGCGATCGGTGAGGACCGAGTCGCCGTCGGCGGAGACCGCCACGGCATGCATCTCGTAGCCGAACCCGACCCTGCGCTTCTCCATCCCGAGCAGGGCACCGGTGGCCCGGCGGCCGCGCAGCGTCGGCAGGCCGGTGTTGCGCCACTCGACGTCGGAGTCGAGCAGGTCCACGGCGGTCCGGGAGTCGCCGGCGGCGAGGGCGTCGAGGAACGTGGTGACGACGGAGACCTGGTCGATCATGCGCACAGGGTAGAGGTGGGTCCCGGTGGGGGTTCGTCGGCTCCCCGGCACACCCGGCCACGGCTCACAGCACCCCCAGCACCTCGCGCGCCGTCGCCTCGCCCGAGAGCACCGCCCCCTCCATGTATCCGTTCCACACCGGCGAGCACTCGGTCCCTGCCCAGTGGATCCGCCCGACCGGCTCGCGGAGCGCCGGGCCGAAGCCGGTCCACACGCCGGGAGCGAAGTGCGCGCCGTAGCAGCCGCGGGTGAACTCCTCGCCTGCCCAGTCGCGCTCGACGTACTCCTGGGGCGAGGCGGCCCGCGGTCCGAAGTAGCGCACGAGGCACTCCACGACCGCCGCCTGCCGCTCGGCGGCGGGGCGGGCGGACCAGTGGCGGGCGGCCGCGCCCTCGAGGAAGCCGGTGAGGATGCCGCGCTCGTAGCCGGGAGGGGAGTTGTCGAAGACGACCTTGAACGGGCCGGTGTCCGAGCCGACCTGGCCGTTGAGGCCCTCCTCGCGCCAGAACGGCGACTCGTAGACCACGTGCGCCTTGATCACCGATCCCTGCGGCAGCTTCTGCGTCAGCTGGTCGCGCCGGGCCGGCAGCACCGGGTCGTAGCGGAGGCGGCCGGCCAGGGTCGGCGGGATCGTCACGACGACTCGGGCGCCGTCGAACCGCGAGCCGTCGCGGGTCAGCACCGAGACGCCCGAGCCGTCCTGGGAGATGGCGGCCACCGGCTGCCCGAGCCGCACGTCGAGCCCCTCGGCCATCCGTTGGGCGACCAGCACCGAGCCACCCTCGACCCGGTCCTGCTGGGCGCCGCGGTCCACCGCCATCAGCGTGTCGAGGTCGGTGCCGGAGCGGGTGTAGAAGAGCGCGTGCAGCAGCGAGACGTCGGCGGGCTCGCAGGCGAAGACCGCTTCCGTGAAGAGCCCGAAGTAGGCCCGCCCCTGCGGCGTGCGCAGGTTGCGCCGGATCCAGGTCGCCAGCGTCTGCTCGTCGAGGCGGTGGGCTTCGGGCGTGGTCCACGGCGCGTCGAGGTCGGTACGCCGGGCCAGCCGCCCGAAGCGGGTCACGCCCTGCGCGAGGTCGGCGACGGCGACCGGGTTGATGCGGGGCACCGCACCCTTGCGCCCGGCCAGCCGTCCGCGCCTGCCGCCGAGGCCGAACACGATGTCGCCGTCGTTGTACGTCGGCACCGTCCGCAGCCCCAGCTCGGCGACCAGCTCGTACATCCGGTCCTGGGTCGGCCCGATCCACTGCCCGCCGAGCTCGATCCACTGACCGTCCGACAGCGTCCCACCCTCGGTGCGCCCACCGACCCGGTCGCGGGCCTCGACCACCACGACGGACCGGCCTTCCGCAGCGAGGGCCCGGGCCGCGGCCAGGCCCGACAGGCCGGCCCCGACCACCACCACGTCCCAGCCCACGCGAGCTCCTTCTCGGCAACAGCCGGCCCCCGGCGTACGACGGGGGCGTGCGGCATCCCGAGGCTAGGGCGTCGCGGGGTCCGGTGTCGCGGGCGCGGCCGGGGTGGCCGGACGTCGGGACGCGGTCGCCTCCGCGATCGCCTGCATCCGCGTCGTGGCCAGCTCGATCATCAGCCGGGCGGCGGGGGAGAGCACCGCGCCCTTGCGGTGCACGACCGCGAAGGTGTCGAACTGGCGCGGTCGCAGCGAGACCCAGCCGGCGTCGGGGGCCAGTCGCGGGAGCAGCTGCTGGGCAGCGCCGAGGGGGATGATCGAGTCGGCGTACCCCCGACCCACCAGCTCCACCGCCGTCTCGATGTCCTCGACCTCGATCCGGCTGGCGGGGTTGCGGCCGGCCTCGTGCAGCATCCGGCGCAGCGTGACGCGCGTGGGGTCGGTCGCCCGGAAGGTGGTCTCGGGCATGACGAGGGTCGCCAGCGAGAGCCGGTGCGCGGTCACGGGCGTCTCCAGCCGGGCGGGGTCGGCGGAGATGTAGACCAGCTCCTCACGGGCGACGGGGGTGACCTGCATGCCCTCGCTCTCGACCGTGGAGACGGCGAGCATCGCGGCCTCGAGCCTGCCGCGGCGCAGCTCCTCCATCACCTCGGCGGAGTTCTGTCCCACGAGCTCGACCCGGACGCCGGGGTAGCGGTCGAGCACGTCGGCGATGAGGTCCGCGCCGGCGTACAGCCGGGCGATGCCGAACATCCCGAAGCGGATGGTGCCGGTCTCGAAGGACTTCACGCTCTGCACGGCCTCGCGGGCCTGGTCGAGGGAGGCGATCACCTGCTCGGCGTACGGGCGCAGCGTGTCGCCCACGGTCGTCGGCACCACCCCTCGGCCGACCCGGCGGAAGAGCTGCACGCCGAGGGACTTCTCCAGTGCACGGATCTGCTCGGAGACCGAGGGCTGCGCGTAGCCGAGGTGCTCGGCGGCCCGTGTCAGCGACCCGTGCTCGTAGGCGGCCAGGAAGCATGTGAGCTGGTGCACAGAAAGCATAGGAATTTCCTTGGGAACAGGCTGGAAAGCCAGGCTACCCCTGTGCCTACTGGCCGGTCACCCTGGAAGGGTCCCCGATCAGATCCACGAGGAGGTCCCCCATGTTCATGTTCACCCACGACTGCTCCGCCTGCGACCGTCGCCAGCTCATCTTCCCGAGCATGATCGAGGGCGTGACCCGCGCCGAGGGCGGCACCCAGGTCTCGTTCACCTGCTGGTGCGGCGCCCCGCAGACCGCCGTGCGCAGTGCGAAGCGCGACGAGCGGACCCTCGTCGCTGCCTGACCGGCAGCTGACCCCGGCTCTCCACGACGCCCGGCCCCCTGTCTCAGGGCGCCGGGCGTCGGCGCGTCGTCGCCTCTCCACGTCGTCGTACGGTCGTCGGTTTGTCGCGGGCGTCTCCGGGGGAGTGAGGGGATGACAGCCGGTACGACGCGAGCGGGAGCGACATGGGTGACCTCGAGGCCGACCTCCGACAGGTGCAGCGGCTCGCCGCCCAGCTGGGCGACCTGACGAGACTCGCCGCCCAAGCGGCTCCCGCCGGGGGCAGTGCCTCCGACGACACCGGGTGCGCCGAGGTGCGGATCGACCGGGACGGTCGACCGACGAGCCTGGTCCTCCGTGGGGACTGGCGGGAGCGCATCGGGCCCCGCGCCGTGGGGCAGGCGCTGGTGGCCGCCCACCAGCGCGCGGTCCAGCGCCACCTCGGTGACTGGTCCGACGCGCTGCACGAGGAGGGGTGGTCCGACCGCCTGGCCGCGGTCGACGCCGACGCCGACGCCGGTGACGACGACCCTCCGAGCTTCCCGATGCCCGTCACCCTCGGCGACCCGCGCCCGCTGGGTGCGGTCCTGGAGGACGTGCTCGCGGCGATGGACCGCTCGCACCGCGACGCCACCGCACCTCCTCTTCCCGACCAACCGGAGACCCTCTCCCCCGACAGCGCGGGGCCCGTGCGGGTCTCCTTGTCCGGCGGCGGCCTGGACGTCCACGTGGACGCCCGGTGGGCCGAGTCGGCCGAGACCTCGGAGGTCAACGCCAGGCTCGACAGCGCGCTGCGCGGTGCCGTGGCGCGCACCGAGGACCACGCAGCGGACTGGCGCGAGTCGCTGGTCGGCGTCGACCTCCTGCTCGGCGAGGTGCTGGGCATGCTTCGAGACCCAGGGAAGGTGACCCGATGACTGGAGCGCCGTCGAGCGGGGAGGTGCGCGTCGCGACGCGTGCCCTGACTCGAGAGGCCGAGCGGTGGGAGGACCAGTCGCCGCGGCTGACGAGCATCAACATCGCGATGGCCAACATGAGCCTGTCGCGCACCGAGGCGGGTGTCTTCCAGCTCGTCTTCGACGCCTTCGAGTCGCTGCGGTCGACCATGCAGGACAGGGCGCGCGAGGGTGCCACGGAGTTCCTGGAGATCGGCGCGACCCTGCGCCACGTCTCGGACATCTACCAGCAGGAGGACGATGCGCAGGAGCACGTCTTCCGCAACCTGTGGTGAGGGAGCAGCGATGAGCTTCAGCGTGGCCGAGTTCCAGGCCGTCGTCGACAAGATCAACACCGGGATGGAGGACCTCTCGGCGAAGATGGTCGAGATGCCGGCGGCGGCCAACCGGGCGATCGATCACTGGTACGTCCCTGGCTTCGTGGCCGACGGCGTGATCTGGTTGTGCGAGAAGATGCTCGACCTCGCCCGCCAGATCCTCGACAAGATCGCCGAGCTGGTCCGCGGCATCGCGGCGCCGGTCTACTTCTGGAACTTCCGCGGCGACCTCGAGGACGTGGTGCGCCAGGCGGACGGGGTGGTCGCCGACCTGTCCGACGCCGAGCTCGCGGGCAGCGAGGCCTGGGCCGGTCGAGGTGCAGAGGCCTACCGCCGCCAGGTGCCGGCACAGCGCGATGCCACCGCCGAGCTGTCGTCGATGGCGGAGAAGCTGCGCGGTGGCCTGCTCGAGCTGGCCATCGCCGGGCTCGTGTTCTACGCGGGCATCGGACTGGTGCTGGTGAAGTTCATCGCGGCGATGGTGGCCGCGATCGCCGCGTTCGGCAGTGCGGTCTTCTCCTGGGCCGGCGCCGCGATCGTGCTGGAGGAGGCCGGCGTGAACACCGCCGCCCTCGCCGGCCTGGCCGCCGCTGTCGGAGCCGTGGTCGCGACGCAGGCCCGGCAGATGAACGAGCTCGAGTCCGCCGCCTCCAGCGACGTGTTCCCCGGCGGTGCCTGGCCCTCGGCCCACCGGTCCCAGTGGAAGGACTCCTCGGTCAAGGACGGCGACGACGACTGGTCGCTGGATGGCTAGGCAGCCGCTGCCGACCCGTGTGGAGCGCCGGCACGACCCGGTCAGGGAGCTGCGCACCATCGCGGGCATGGCCGCGATCACCCTGCTGGGGGCCGGAGCGCTCCTCCTCCTGCTCCCCGACACCCTCGTGGTGTCCCCGCAGATCGACGCAGCGGTCGTGGTGACCAGTGCGGTCCTGCTCTGCGCGGCGACCGCGGGCGCCCGCGGAGCGGGTGCCGGACCGTCGACGGCGGGGGTCGCCGTCGGGCTGGTCCTGGCCTCGACGTGGGCCCTCGTCGGGCTCGTGGGCGAGGGCCTCACGACGGCAGCGATCCTCACGACGGCCGGTGCGGTGCAGGCCGCTCTCGCCCTGCACCTCGCCCGCCGGGCTGCCGCTTCCACGGCCTGACCCGCCGTACCCCCGTCCGCTGGCACGGGGCCAGCGGGGAGGCCGCCGCGAGCGCGGTCGTGCCAGGCGCGCGCGAACCACGTGCTCGGCGCGGCCTCGGCCACGGCGTGCGCGTCGGCGACGGTGTCGTGCGCGCCGGCCGGCGCGAGGCGGTCGCCTCCGCGATCGCCTGCATCCGCGTCGTCGCGAGCTCGATCATCAGCCGGGCGGCCGGGGAGAGCACCGCGCCCTTGCGGTGCACGACCGCGAAGGTGTCGAACTGGCGCGGTCGCAGCGAGACCCAGCCGGCGTCGGGGGCGAGCCGGGGGAGCAGCTGCTGGGCCGCGCCGAGGGGGATGATCGAGTCGGCGTACCCCCGCCCCACCAGCTCCACCGCCGTCTCGATGTCCTCGACCTCGATCCGGCTGGCGGGGTTGCGGCCGGCCTCGTGCAGCATCCGGCGCAGCGTGACGCGCGTGGGGTCGGTCGCTCGGAAGGTGGTCTCCGGCATGACGAGGGTCGCCAACGAGAGACGGTGCGCGGTCACGGGCGTCTCCAGCCGCGCGGGGTCGGCGGAGATGTAGACGAGCTCCTCGCGGGCGACAGGGGTGACCTGCATGCCCTCGCTCTCGACCGTGGAGACGGCGAGCATCGCGGCCTCGAGCCTGCCGCGGCGCAGCTCCTCCATCACCTCGGCGGAGTTCTGCCCCACGAGCTCCACCCGGACGCCCGGGTAGCGGTCGAGCACGTCGGCGATGAGGTCCGCGCCGGCGTACAGTCGGGCGATGCCGAACATCCCGAACCGGATGGTGCCGGTCTCGAAGGACTTCACGCTCTGCACGGCCTCGCGGGCCTGGTCGAGGGAGGCGATCACCTGCTCGGCGTACGGGCGCAGCGTGTCGCCCACGGTCGTCGGCACGACCCCGCGGCCGACCCGGCGGAAGAGCTGCACGCCGAGGGACTTCTCCAGTGCACGGATCTGCTCGGAGACCGAGGGCTGCGCGTAGCCGAGGTGCTCGGCGGCCCGTGTCAGCGACCCGTGCTCGTAGGCGGCGAGGAAGCATGTGAGCTGGTGCACAGAAAGCATAGGAACTTCCTTGGGAACAGGCTGGAAAGCCAGGCTACCCCTGTGCCTACTGGCGAGTCACACTGAAGGTGTCACCGATCAGATCCACGAGGAGGTCCCCCATGTTCATGTTCACCCACGACTGCTCCGCCTGCGACCGTCGCCAGCTCATCTTCCCGAGCATGATCGAGGGCGTGACCCGCAGCGAGGACGGCACCCAGGTCTCCTTCACCTGCTGGTGCGGCGCCCCGCAGACCTCGCTCCGCGACTCCGCCTCGCGCACCGGCGACCGCACGCTCGTCGCCGCCTGATCCTCGGATCCACCCGTCCCACCACGAAGCCCCGGGCAGTGCCCGGGGCTTCGTGCTGCCTAGGGTGAGGTCATGTCGCACCTCGACCCGCTGCTCGCGGAGCACTACGAGACCGTCCTGCAGCGCAACCCCGGCGAGCAGGAGTTCCACCAGGCGGTGCTCGAGGTGCTCGGGACGCTGGGACCGGTCGTGCGCAAGCACCGGGAGTACGTCGACGCCGCCATCATCGAGCGGATCTGCGAGCCCGAGCGGCAGCTGATCTTCCGGGTGCCGTGGACCGACGACGCCGGCCAGGTGCAGATCAACCGCGCGTTCCGCGTCGAGTTCAACTCCGCGCTCGGCCCTTACAAGGGCGGGCTGCGCTTCCACCCGTCGGTCTACCTCGGGATCGTGAAGTTCCTCGGCTTCGAGCAGATCTTCAAGAACGCCCTGACCGGCATGCCGATCGGCGGCGGCAAGGGCGGCTCGGACTTCGACCCCAAGGGTCGCAGCGACGCCGAGGTCATGCGCTTCTGCCAGTCGCTGATGACCGAGCTCTACCGCCACCTCGGCGAATACACCGACGTCCCCGCCGGTGACATCGGCGTCGGCGGCCGCGAGATCGGCTACCTCTTCGGGCAGTACAAGCGGATCACCAACCGCTACGAGTCCGGCGTGCTCACCGGCAAGGGCCTGGCCTACGGCGGCTCGCAGGTGCGCACCGAGGCGACCGGCTACGGCACGGTCTACTTCACCGAGGAGATGCTGCGCACCCGCGGCGAGTCGCTCTCCGGGCGACGCGTCGTGGTGTCCGGCTCGGGCAACGTGGCGATCTACGCCGCGCAGAAGGCGATCCAGCTCGGCGCCCAGGTCGTCGCCTGCTCCGACTCCTCGGGGTACGTCGTCGACGAGGCCGGCCTCGACATCGACCTGCTCCGGCAGGTGAAGGAGGTCGACCGCGCCCGCATCTCGGCGTACGCCGACGAGCGCGGCACCGCGGAGTTCGTGGCGGGCGGCTCGGTGTGGGACGTGCCGTGCGAGGTGGCGCTGCCGTGCGCCACGCAGAACGAGCTCGACGGCGCCGAGGCGCGCACCCTCGTCGAGAACGGCGTGGTCGCGGTCGCCGAGGGCGCCAACATGCCGTGCACCCCCGGGGCCGTCGACGTGTTCCAGCAGGGCGGCGTGCTCTTCGCCCCCGGCAAGGCCGCCAACGCCGGTGGTGTGGCCACGAGCGCGCTGGAGATGCAGCAGAACGCCTCGCGCGACTCCTGGACCTTCGCCCACACCGAGGAGCGGCTGCGCGACATCATGGCCGGCGTGCACGACCGCTGCGCCACCGCCGCGGACGAGTACGGCAGCCCCGGCGACTACGTCGCCGGCGCCAACATCTCCGGCTTCGTCAAGGTCGCCGACGCCATGCTCGCCCTCGGCGTCGTCTGACCCCGTGCCTCGCTGGTCGCCCCCCGTCGGTCGAGCAGCAAGGAGCCCCAGCGGAGCCCCACCGCCGGTTGAGGAGGCGCGCCAGCGCCGTCTCGAAACCCGGTGACCGGACCGCCCCCAGCGCGAACTCAGCGGTTCAGCCACCAGATCGACGCGTTCAGCACACTGGCGAACCCCACCCACGCCAGGTACGGCGCCAGCAGCCACGCCGCGAGGGTGCTGCGTCGGCGTACGACGGCGATGGTCGCGACGACCGCGGCGAGCAGGAACCCGATCTCGACCAGTGCCCAGCCGTACTCGCCCGCGCCGAAGAAGATCGGCGTCCAGGCGGCATTGAGCACCAGCTGCACCACCCACCACGCGATCGCGGCGTCGACCCCGGCCGCCCGCCACGACAGCCACCCGGCCACCGCGATGCCGACGTAGAGGACCGTCCACACCGGTCCGAACAGCCACGACGGCGGCGCGAACGGCGGCTGCTCGAGCGAGGCGTACTCCGAGCCGGCCGACCCGGCCGCCGCGCCGCCGAGGCCGGCTGCGAGCCCCACGGCGACGGCGAAGACCAGCAGCGCCAGCCAGGGCCGCGCGCCCTCGCCGCGCTCCCGTGCGGTGGACCGGGTGGGCGTCGTGGCGGTGGTCATGCCTCCACCGTGCCCGCGGCGACGGGTCCTCTCACCACCCGCAGGAACGGGTCAGGAGCTTCCTGTGGCCATGTCACGACCCTGACGGAGCCGCCGCTCGGCCTCGGGAGTGCCGATCTGGCCGCGCGCACCGGCATCGGCGGCCCAGTCCTGCAGGACGACGAGCAGCCACGGCGAGTGCGGTTCGACGGCACGTGAGTCGACGTCCACCCGTCCCGGGGCCATCGGGACGCGCCCCGGGAGCACGTGCGGCAGGCGCCGGCCGCGCCAGCTGGTTCCGGCGGTGTAGCCCGCTGCAGCGATGACCATTCCGCGCGGTCCGAGGTCGAGGGTCACCCGCTCGACGTCGTCCCAGGCGATGCTGCTCTCGGTGTGCCACGACCGCACCGTGAGCCGTTCACGGTCGGCGACGACCTCCGCTCCGCGCAGCAGGGCGAGCAGCGTGTCGACGAGAGGCAGCCCGAAGAGCAACACGAACGGTAGGCCGAGCAGCAGCGACACCCCGGTGTGCCCACCCGCCACCCCGAACGAGGTGCCCAGCACGGCGACGAGGGTGGTCCAGCCGAGCGCCCAGGCAGCGGCGTACGCCGGCACCCGGTCGTAGGCGATGACCGTCGCGCTGTCCCGCGTGCTAACGCGGTCGGCCCACCGCACCGAGCCGGACCCCTGGCGCGCCAGGAAGGGGACGTTGCCGAGGAGTCCGATGCCCACGATGGCGATGCAGAGCCCGGCCCGCGGGCCCCAGGGTCCGAGGAGGCCGGTTGCGAGCACCCCGATCCCGAGGAGGACGCTGAGGGTCAACAGCGCCACCCGGATGAGGCGGCGCCGGGACTGCGGCTGCTGATCACGTGGGTTGAGATCTCGGCTGGGTGTGACCACGTCCCGGTTGTAGCCGTTGGAGCCGCGGTCAAACCACGGCGCCCGCCTCAGGTGGCGCTGGAGGCTGAACCCGCCCGTTTTCGCGGCACACCGGGGCCATCCCTATACTTCCTCGGGTTGTCCGTCACCAGGCGGCCAGCACGCCGCCTTAGCTCAGTCGGTAGAGCGATTCACTCGTAATGAATAGGTCGTCGGTTCGATTCCGACAGGCGGCTCCGGGAAAGGCCCCTGACCTGCGGAGACGCGGCAGGGGCCTTCGCGTGTCCATAGGTCGGCCGGGCGGATCGATCGAATGCCCTCGACCGATGCCGAGCCTCCAGGAACTGATCCGTCGAAGACCGGGCAGAAGGCCGGTACGGAATCGACGAAGCCATCCCCCGCAGATGGCCGCCGTACCCTGCGGACGAACTCACACGACTTCGAGGACACCATGGGCATGCTCCGCAGGAAGACGCCGAAGAACACCTCTTCGCTGCACACCGTCTTGCGCACCGGGTCGATCGCCGAGCTGGAGCAGCACTACTCACCGTCGTTCGTGAACTACGACGGCTACCCCGGCGCCACCCTCCTCACCACCGCACTCGGCAACTCCGACCCCTCGAGCCGGGTGGCGCTCGCTCACCGGCTCCTCGACGACGGCGCCGATGTCACCCGCCACGCGCCCCTGCACGTGCTGCTGGGTCAGAACGCCCACGACCCCGAGCCCGAGGCCGAGCTGCTGGCTCGACTTCTCGACGCCGGCGCCGACGTCAACCACGCCGTACCCGACGTCGGTACGCCGCTCGAGACGATCGCGAAGAAGTTCAAGTTCAGCGACGCCGACAACCAACCCTTCTACGACGTCCTCCTGGCCCGACCCGACATCGACTTCCTCGCCCCGGGTCTGGACGGGCGACCCGTCCTCGTCAACCTGCGCAAGTGGTACGCCCTGCGCGGCCATCTCGTGGAACAAGTCGAAGCCGTGCTGAACAGGCGCGGGATCACGGCGCCACCCGAACCAGTGGACGACTGAGCACTCGACCGGTCAGCTCCACCGGAGGGGACTGCTGCAAGAACCGGTGCCCCCGGTCGTCTGTAGCGCGCCCGAAGTGCTCAGGGCATCGATCAGTCCTCCCATCGGACCCTGCTCCAGAGGGGGACTCGGGATGGCCTCTCGAGTGGACGACGGGCCGGCGCGGGGGTGTGTGCGGAGATCGTGAGTGGCACTGGGTGGCGGCCAGGACCTCCATTCCACGCCCGTCGGGCGATGAGAAGGTGTGGCAGTGACGACGACAGAGGCCTCCCCGGTGGGACTTCGCCTGGCGACCTGGTTCGGTGTGTCCGTGCTGGTGTCCCTCGGGTTGCCGGTGACCTGGATCGGGCTCGTGGGCCTCGGCTCTGGCGTGGGGCGGGGGCTGTTCTGCGGCGGGCTGGTCCTGCTCGTCAGCGCCGCGGGTGGCGCGGCCAAGGAGGTGGCCGAGCGGCGCGCACGACGCGACCCGCCTGATCCGCGGCTGGACCTGGTCGCCGATGAGCCCGCACTCCTCTTCCCACGAGCGGCGGGACCGACGCTGGTGTCCTCGTGGGTGCTGGCCGCCTACGCCGCGGTCGCGGCGCTCGGAGCGGTGTTCGTGGCTCTGTCGGAGCTCTGGGGCTGGGTCGCGGTGCTCGTCGCTCTGGCGGCGTGGCTGGCGTGGACCAGCGGAGTCCAGCACGGTTCCGGGCTCGCCGGTGGCCTCTGGCTCACTCCAACGAGGCTGCGACACGAGGACCGCGGATTCGCCGTCGACGTGCCGTGGGAGTCGGTCACGGGTGTCGTGCCTGAGCAGCCCATGCCTGTCCTGCTCAGGCCGGATCGGCAGGTCGAGGTCACCCGTACCGGTCCTCCGGGTCGCACGTGGCGTCCGTTGGGTCGTGACGGCACCACCCTCGTCGTGGACGCGCGTCACCTGCCGGGCGGCCCCGAGGTCGTGTCCTACGTGATCGCCAAGGCCGTCACAGACCGGGCGTCGCGCCACGTCTTGGGCACCAAGGCGAGCCTTCCCCCGCTCGGAGCTTCGCCCCCGGGGGCCGATGGGTAAGGGCTCGCCGACAGGGGCGGCGCCAATTGCGAGGAGGTCTGTAGCCTGCAGAGATCGCCGATCTCGACTCCGGCGTGGCCGGCTGGCAGCCGTGGACCTCACCGACTTCGCCGCCTGCGGTCAGTGGAATCGGCGTAGCACCGTCGTCGCGAGCAGAGTCGCGAGGCTCAGGGGCGATTGTTTGACACCAGGTAGCGCTCCCTCATCAAGTGCCCCCACTGCCTGAATTCCTGCGATTGCGCAGCCGCGTCGAAGAAATCCGGCTCATCTGATGCTTCCGTGGGTGGTTGATCGCGTCTGAATGGCCGCACGCCGTTCCCGCTCTAGGTTTCTGGCTTGTCGAGAGTCAGGAACCACGGAACGGAGAACGGCGTGCGAAACGCCAGCCTATGGCGCGCCCTC
>NZ_JASBRN010000009.1 GCF_030149505.1 Nocardioides sp. | reverse complement strand
CGACGTGCTGGCCCGCGCCCAAGCCGTCGACACCATCGTCGAGGAGGTGACCACCGAACCCGACCTCCAGGCCCTCACAGCCTGACTGACACCCCCAACCGAGGGATCAACCTCGTACACCACCCCAGCGGACTTGACCGGTTGTACGAGGCCGGTGTGCCCGGGTCGGGTCAGTCCTCGGGCGAGTCGCGGATCTTCCGGCATGCCCACGACGACCCGCGACTCGTCGCTTTCGCGCGCGAAAGCCGCGGCGTATGGGATGAGTGGGCCGAACACTTCGACGTCGAGCTGGTCTCATCAGACGGTGTCGTGGCGATCGGCGACAGCGCCCTGGCGCGGCTGCGGGTGCTCCACCAGGTCGGCGGCGTGGCAGCGCGTGAGATCGATGCAGCCGAGCTCGCCCAACGGATGCCGCTGCTCGCTGGGTACTCGGGGCCAGCGGTGCTCGACGAGTCGGGAGGCGCGATCCGCACTCGCACCGCGATCACGGCACTCGCGGGTGCCCTCGCAGATGCCGTCACCACCGCAGAGGTCATCTCCATCGATCCCCGCGCCGATGGGACGGTCGAGGTGCGCAGCGTCACCGACCGGGCTGTCTACTCCAAGGTGGTCGTGTGCGCCGGCCGCGAAACCGCCCGCCTGGCCCGCAGCGTCGGCCTGTCGCTGCCGGTTCGCCTTGCCGCACACGTCCGGCTGACCTTCGACGTGAAAGCCGCCGCCCCGGCACGAGTCGCGTGCCTGCAGGACAGCAGCGGCGTCTTCGGTGAAGTCGGCGTGTACGCGACGCCGCTACCGGGCAACAGCAGCTATTCGGTCGGACTCAGCGAGACCGTCGGCGTCCGCGACGACGGAACGTTCATCGACCCTGCGGCGATTCGATCGCTGGACGAACGCGCGCGCGAATACGTGACACGGGCGCTGCCCGGTCTCCACCCAGAGCCGCGCGACTTTCTTCACTGCTGGGTGACCGACCTCCCATGGAGCGAGGACGGCGTGGCCGTGTGGGAGGCAGGCCCTGTCATTTTTGTGGCCGGTCACAATCTGTTCAAGCAGGCACCTGCGCTGGGTCGCGCTCTTGCCCGGGCTGCGACAGGTGAAGGTCTCGCCGCCGAGCTCGAGCAGGGGGCTCGCCTGGGTGAACCACAGTAATAGGCTCCCGATCCATTCGACGTAGCATCCACGGGTCCTTCTGTGCGCGGCAGCCGACTGGCAAGGGCAAGCGTAGGTTGAGGTATGGATCAAACAGGCTCATCCCAATCGGGGGTGTAGGAGTTGGGGTCTGAAGCCGCCGGTCTCGAGCAGGCTTCGGGCGATGTAGTTGGTCAGGTTGCGGAACCCGAGTGCGGAGCCGCGCAGGTGTTCGAGCCGTCCGTTGAGCGCCTCGGTCGGCCCGTTGCTGGTGCCGGGTCGTTCGAAGTAGGCGAGCACGTCAGCGGCTCGCTTCTTTAGGGTCCGGCCCAGGGTGGTGAGCTCGGTGAGCACCTTGGGGACGCCGGCGCTGAGGTCGGTGATCAGCTTCTTCATGAGCTCGCGGCCACGTTGCCGGTCCTCGTGGCGATAGGCGGCGATCATGCGCTGGTAGACACCCCAGGTCGCCTCGACCTCGACGTGAGCGTCATCAACGAACAGCGCGCGTAGCCTGTCGCTCTGCTTGTCGGTTAGCAGGTCCGCGCCGGTGTGCAGCGTGCGCCGCGACTTGTAGGGCGGGTCGTCCCTGGACCCACGGTGCCCGTGGATCGCGAGTTGGACCCGGCGCCGGCACCTGTCGAGGGCGTCACCGGCCAGGCGCACGACGTGGAAGGGATCCATCACCGTGACCGCGTCCGGGATCTCCTCTGCAGCGGCGGTCTTGAACCCGGTGAAGCCGTCCATCGCGACCACCTCGACCGCGTCACGGAAGGCGTCGTCGCGGTCGGCGAGCCAGGTCTTGAACGCCGCCTTCGACCGGCCCTCGACCATGTCCAGCAGCCTTGCTGGGCCGGCGCCATCGCGGACCGGGGTGAGGTCGATGATCACGGTGACGTAATTGTCGCCACGCCTGGTGTGGCGCCAGACGTGCTCATCGACGCCCATGACCTTCACGCCCTCAAACCGCGTGGGGTCGTTGATCAGCAGCCGCTTGCCTTCAGCCAGGACCGCGTTGTTGGCGGTGTCCCACGCGACCCCGAGTCCCTCGGCGACACGGGCGACGGTGAGGTGTGCGACCACGATCCCTTCCAGCGCCCACCGCAGCCCGGTGCGCGAGAGCTTCGCGCGTGGCTCCGCCGCGGCGCTGGTGTCTTGGCGCCACACGTGTCCGCAGTCGGCACAGCGGTAGCGGCGCACTACAACTTCCAGCACGGTCGGTCGCCAGCCCAGCGGCTCGTGGACCAACCGCCCGATCACGGTGTCACGAGCAGCGCCTTCGCTGCCGCACCGTCGGCACCACTGATCTGGTTCCACCACGCGGCACGCGAGGACCGCACGATCCGGTTCAAGTCGTTGTCCGGTCACGCTCAGACCGAGGCCGTCGGGTCGAGCGAAGGCGGTCAGGTCAGGGCGGCCGAAGCCGGCCGGCGGGGTAGCGTCGGACACGTCGAGGTCTTTCGGATGGATGGCGTAGGAACCTCCGTCGTCGGGAGACCTCGACGTCTATCTGCGGACCGACGCGCCCGGCCGACCTACACCGTCATCTGAGAAGACCCCTGAAACGTCTTCGACGACGACGGGACCGGCGAGGAGGAGGACGCGGTGAGCTAAAGGAATGGAGCTTGCTCGGCTTCGACGCCGCCGCAAGCTCCGGTGAAACGGTCGGTACTGGTCGGTCGTCGTCGGTCACCACCGGATGGCGGCGTCCCCCACGCTCGGCGTTTGCGCAGGTCAGCGGCTCGTTCGCCCAGTGGGCGCATCAAGCGATAGACGCAAAGCCGACGTGATTAGGTCGTCGGTTCGATTCCGACAGGCGGCTCCGGCGAACAGCCCCTGACCTGCGCAAACGCAGGGCAGGGGCGGTTCGGTTCTGGTGGTCGCGCGATGCGCTGGCCTCACGGCTCTGCCCGACACCGACGTCGCTCTCCTCTGCGACGGACCCCTCGCCGGCTGAGCGCTCGCGGCCGGCATCCTGTCCGTGTGCCGATAGGCCTCACACCGCTCGGCAACGCAGCGTGGCGTTGCGTCGCGACCTGGCGACGGCTCGGGCGGGCGCGATGATCTCGTGCGTTGGCGGACTACGGGAGCTTGGACGCGAGGACGTCGGCCGCCAGGATCTCGGGTGCTGCGCCGAGGAGGTGCTGGTTGGCCATCAGGGCTGCGACGATGGCGCCGTTGGCGTGGGCGTCGCGAGCGGCCTCGTCGGGGAATGCATCGAAGATCCAAAAGGTGTCGGCGTGGGTTCTAGCCGCGAACCAGACAATCGTTCCCACTTCTTCGTTGGCGAGTGCGACAGCGCCGGCGAGCAGATCGGCGAGCGCGTCGTGCTGGCCATCGGCCGCGACGATCTTGGCGACGAAGGCGTACGGAAGTGATGCGGGTGTGGACATGAGGGGTTCGCCTAGGTGTCGAGGCGTCTTGGTGAAGCGAGTTCAGCGTATGACGAGCAAGGGCATGTGAGAAGTGGCGTATACGGCAATATTGCTATGGTTCGCGCCATGCGTATCGGGCTGATCGCGATCGACGGCTGCTTCGGTTCGGCGGTCGCGTCGGTCATCGACATCTTGCGGGTGGCCGACGGAGCCCGCGGCGATGTCGATCCGCGGATCGGCCCGATCGAACTCGCCATCCTCGGACCGAAACGGCGCGTGACGACGACAGCATCGATGACCCTGTCAGTGGACCACCCGCTGTCGGAGTCCGCAGAGTTCGACGTGGTCGTCGTCCCTGCGCTCGGAACCCTCACGGCCGCCGCTACCAACGACGCCCTCCAGAGCCGAGATGCTCGTTCGGTCATCGCCTCACTCGCGCGCCTCGACGACGCGACCACCCAGATCGCCGCGGCGTGCACCGGCGTGTTCGCCGTCGCCGAGACCGGACGGATGCACCAGCGGCGCGCGACGACCAGCTGGTTCCTGGGGCCG
>NZ_JASBRN010000008.1 GCF_030149505.1 Nocardioides sp. | reverse complement strand
CGGCCCCAGGAACCAGCTGGTCGTCGCGCGCCGCTGGTGCATCCGTCCGGTCTCGGCGACGGCGAACACGCCGGTGCACGCCGCGGCGATCTGGGTGGTCGCGTCGTCGAGGCGCGCGAGTGAGGCGATGACCGAACGAGCGTCCCGGCTCTGGAGGGCGTCGTTGGTAGCGGCGGCCGTGAGGGTTCCGAGCGCAGGGACGACGACCACGTCGAACTCCCCGGACTCCGACAGCGGGTGGTCCACTGACAGGGCCATCGATGCTGTCGTCGTCACGCGCCGTTTCGGTCCGAGGATGGCGAGTTCGATCGGGTCGATCCGCGGGTCGACATCGCCGCGGGCTCCGTCGGCCACCCGCAGGATGTCGATGACGGACGCGACAGCCGAACCGAAGCAGCCGTCGATCGCGATCAGTCCGATACGCATGGCGCGAACAATAGCAATACTGCCGTATACGCCACTTCTCACATGCCCTTGCTCGTCATACGCTGAACTCGCTTCGCCAAGAAACCTCGACACCTAGGAGAACCCCTCATGTCCACGCCCGCATCACTTCCGTATGCCTTCGTCGCCAAGATCGTCGCGGCCGATGGACAGCACGACGCGCTCGCCGATCTGCTCGCCGGCGCTGTCGCACTCGCCAACGAGGAAGTGGGGACGATCGTCTGGTTCGCGGTCAGGACCCACGCCGACACCTTCTGGATCTTCGATGCATTCCCCGACGAGGCCGCTCGCGACGCACACGCCAACGGCGCCATCGTCGAGGCCCTGATGGCCAATCAGCACCTGCTCGGCGCAGCACCCGAGATCCTGCCTGCCGACGTCCTCGCGTCCAAGCTCCCGTAGTCCGCCGTCGCACGAGGCGGGTGCTTGGGGGGAGCCCGTCTGATGGCGGCTCGAGAGCCACACCCACTCGGCACGAGTAGGTCGTCGGATCGATTCCGACAGGCGGCTCCGACAAGCCCCTGACCTGCGGAGACGCAGGTCAGGGGCTTGGTGCGTCCGGGACGCAGTGCGACTGGAGTGTGTGCATCGCACCAGTCGCGTCAGCCGCTGTCCGGTCGGCGGCGTAGAAGAGGCCGAGGGCTGGACCACGCCCTGGCGACCACGACTGTGCACCCCGCGAGAGCCAGTTCGTCTCCAGGCGTCGGCTCGATCCCGACAGCGGTCTCCGACATGATGCCCCGACCCAGCGGCCTCGGAGGCTTGTGGTTGGCGGGAGAGACCCGAGCGCCGCAGCGAGTCAGCTCCGGCGTCCGGTCTCGTGCGCCCACATCGCGATCTCGACCCGGTTGCGCGCGCCGAGCTTGGTCATGAGGGAGGCGACGTGGGTCTTCACCGTGCTCAAGCCGAGGTAGAGCTCGGCGGCGATCTCGGCGTTGGTCCGGCCTCGCGCGACGAGGGCGAGCACCTCCTCCTCCCGCTCGGTGATCGGTTCGGTCGGCTGGGTGGGTGGGGCGGGTGCCTGGCCGGCGAAGGTCTCCAGCAGTCGACGCGTGATGTTGGGGGCGATCAGGGCGTCACCGGAGGCGGCGGCGTGCACCGCCTGCAGCAAGAGCTCCGGTCCGGCGTCCTTGAGCAGGAAGCCACGAGCACCGGCGCGCAGCGCGCCGAAGACGTACTCGTCGAGGTCGAAGGTGGTGATGACGACGACCGCCATCGGTGCGGTGACCTGCGGCCCGGCCAGGCGCCGCGTCACCTCCACGCCGTCGAGCCCGGGCATCCGGATGTCGACGAGGAGGACGTCGGGACGGAGCCGGCTCGCCACCTCCACGGCCTCGAGCCCGTCGGCCGCCTGCCCCACGACCTCGATGTCGGGTTGCGCGTCGAGGATCAGCACCAGTCCGGTCCGCACCAGGTCCTGGTCGTCGGCGACGACGACGCGGATGGTCATGACGGCCCCTCGATCCCGAGCACGGCGTCGACCACCCAGCCGCCCGTGGGATCGGGGCCCGCGGCGAAGGACCCGCCGAGCAGCTCGACCCGTTCGGCCATGCCCAGCAGCCCGAAGCCCGGCTGCGACGGCGAGCCGTGCTCGGTCCGGCCGTCGTCGCGGACCCGGAGCCTGACGGTCCCGCCCTCCCGGCGTACGTCGATCCCGACCCGGGTCGCGCCCCGCGCGTGCCGGAGCGCGTTGGTGAGGGACTCCTGGGCGATGCGGTAGAGCGCGGTCTCCACCTGCGGCGACAGCGGAGGCAGCGCGGGGTCGACGGCGACCTCGACCCGAGGTGTCGCACGGGTGCGCGCCAGGGCTGCGACGTCGGCGAGGCCGGGTTGCGGCGAGTACTCGACGCCGCCGTCGGTGCGCAGCACCCGCACCATCGACCGCATCTCGGCCAGGGTCCGCGAGGCCTCGGCCTCGATGACACCGAGCAGCTCACCCGCCTTGTCGGGTCGGCTGCCGGCGACCACGCCGCCCGCCTGTGCCAGCACGGCGATCGCGGAGACGTGGTGCGCGACGGTGTCGTGCAGCTCCCGGGCCAGCGCCACGCGTTCCTCGGTGCGGATCTCGTGCTGCCGGCGGCGCCAGAGGTCCGCGCGGGACCGGAAGACCGCTGCCAGCGCGCCGACCAGGAGGAGCAGGACGCTGCTGCCGAAGACGTCGCCGGGACCCGCGGTCGCGGCGTACAGCCCCAGCGCGACGACCGCCATCACGAACGCCGTCCCCGCGAGGATCTCCGGACCCGATCCCCAGCGCACGAGGGCGTAGAGCAGCACGAGGACCGCCAGCATGGACCGGAGGCCGAGGTCCCCGCCGTCCGTCGTCAGCTGCAGCACCGAGAGCAGCCCGGCGGCGCCCCACCCGGCGAGGGTCGCGGCCAGCGGCCGGGTCCGTCGCCAGAGCAGGGCCGGGACGATCGCCAGGGCGACCAGCGTCACGAACGGCCGCCACGTCACGTCGGGTCGCGCGAGGGCCTCCACCCCGACGGCGGCGACGTAGGCGCACACCAGCAGCCAGTCCGAGCGGCGCGTCCTCGGCGGGTCAGCGGACCGCGGCTCCCGCCAGAGGGCGCGCCAGACGGTGGTCACGACGACAGCCTAGGGACCCGCGCGGCCCGGCGGATGGGCCGAAAGGAGGAGCCAGGTCCAGCCTCGATGCCGAGGCAGGGGACGACCCGTGACGCGAGGCTCGACCCATGACCGACACCCTGGCCGACCAGCCCCTGCCCGTGCGAGCCAAGCTCGTCGCCGCGTGGACCAGCTTCATGTTCTTCTACGCGTACGTCGACATCCTCAACTTCTACAAACCCGGTGCCATCGCGGAGATCCTCGAGGGCCGCGTCCACGAGTTCGAGCTCTCGCAGACCTTCTCGGTCACGGCGCTGGGCATCCTGGCCGTCCCGATGTACATGATCGTGGCCTCGGCGGCCCTGCCCCCTGCGGCGAACAGGGTCACGAACCTGGTCGTCGCCTCCCTGCTGGTCCCCTTCACGATCTACAACATCTCGGGAGGGGAGTACCTGCTGTTCTACGGCCTCGGCATCGTGCTCGAGCTGGTGCTGCTCGCCCTCGTCGTGCGGTGGGCGTGGACGTGGCCCCGCACGACGACGGCGCCCGACGCCGCGCCACGAGCGGCGGGCGCGCTCCGCTGACCACCCCGGTCGACGCCACATGACCATCGTGCTGTCAGCGGCCGCGGTGAGCGTGGTCGTCGCGGCGTGGACGCCGGTCCGTCGTCACCCGGTCCTGCTGGCGGTTGGTGCGGCCGCGGTCGCCGTCGGTTGGCTGGTCCTGGCTGTCTCGGGACCGCGGTGGATGATCGTGCCGCTCGGCCTGGCCGTCGCCGGCACGGCGGCGACGGTGGCCCTGCGGGTGCGGAGCCCCTCCCGGGGCACGCGGACGAGGCCCGCCACCACGTGGTCGACGGTCTTGACCTCGCTCGCGACCGTCGTCGGCGCCGTCGTCGCGGGCGGCGCCGCCTGGGCGCTGCCGACCCTCGAGCTGCCGCCTCCGAGCGGCCCGTTCGGGGTCGGCACCTCCACCCTCCAGTGGGACACCGGTCGCCCCGAGCTGCTCACCGCGGACCCCGGGGACACCCGGGTGCTGGTGGCACAGCTGTGGTACCCGACGGAGGCCGAAGGCGTGGGCCGGCCCTACCTGGAGAGCCCGGCCGTCGCCGACGCCGTCGCTGCCCGGGTCGGTCTGCCCGGGTTTCTCCTGGACGGGGTGCACAGGGGCACGACCAACGCCGTCGCGGACGCTCCGCGCGCCACCGGTGCCTTCCCGCTGGTGCTCTTCTCGCCCGGCCTCGGTGGTGTCCGGACGCAGAACTCGGCGTGGGCGGAGGATCTCGCCAGCCACGGGTACGTCGTCGCCGCGATCGACCATCCCCACGAATCGGCCGCGGTCGTCCTCGAGGACGGCACCCTCGTGACCTCCACCGTGCGTGCGACGGGGGACGACGAGGCGGACCAGCGTGCCGCCGACGACCTGGCGAGCATGCGGGCCGACGACCTCGTCGCGACCCTCGACCGGCTCGAGGAGGACGGTGTGGACGTGCGCCGGGTGGCGACGGCCGGGCACTCGCTCGGGGGTGCCGCGGCCATCCTGGCCGCGTCGCGGGACCGCCGGGTGGACGCCGTCGTCAACCTCGACGGGCTGCCGCGCGGTGGTCGCCCCACCGTTCCCGTCCTCGCCGTCGTCGCAGGAGAGGGAACGGGCAGCGCCGCCAGCGACGAGCGGTACGACGAGGCGCTCTCCGAGACGCTCGGCGCCTGCGGGATCCGGGTCGTGGTCGAGGGCGCCCAGCACCTGAGCTTCACCGATGCGGCGCTGTTCCTGCCCCCACTGCCATCCCTCATCGGGAGCCGGGGGCGCACCGCCGGCATCGACGCGGCGGCCCGTGCGACTCGCCTGTTCCTCGAGAGCGCGCTGGGAGGTGGAGCGGCGCGCGGGACGGCGGCTCCGGGTCAGCCCGCGTCGCCCGCCTGCCGAGCGCGGTAGGCGGCGGCGTGGGTCCGGTCGGCGCACCCGGAGCCGCAGAAGTGGCGTGAACGGTTGCGCGTCAGGTCGACCAGCACGTGGTCGCACCCGCTCGCCCGGCAGACCTTGAGCCGGGCCAGGTCACCCGCGCGCAGCAGGTCTACGACCGCGACGGCGGCCTCCACGGCCATCCGCTGGTCCAGCGGGGCGTCGTCGGGAAGGGCGTGGACGTGCCACCCGTAGTCCCCGTGCCGGACGACGCGGGGCGAGGCGCCGGCGTGCTCGAAGACCGTGTTGACGTCGGCGGCGACGGTCTGCTCGTCGGCACTCCACCAGCGGCGTAGTCGAGGTCGCAGGTCCCGCACAGCCTGGAGCTCGCCCAGGGTCGTCGGTGGGGCGCCGCTCCACGACCAGGCCCGCACGAAGTCGAGCAGTGCCGCGAGGTCCGCCAGCCCCTCGCGGGTCCGCCCACCGCTCGCGCCCGGAGGGGTGGGGGCGGTGTTCACCAGCGCGGCCGCACCCTGCAGCGCCACGGCTGTGTCATGACCGAAAAGCATCTTGACTCCTGACGTGCGGGGTCCGTACCGTCAGGATCATCCGCCATTACGGTCCTGATGTCGATCTCGAGGAGCCCCCGATGCCGTCCCAGGTGCCCACCGCCCCCTTCCTCGACCTGGCAGACCCTGCGTTCGACACCACCTCCGCGCAGGTGCACGCGGCCCGCGAGGCCGACTGGCTGGCGCCGACGTCGTACGGCTTCGCGGTGCTGCGCTACGAGGAGGCCAACGAGCTGCTGACCGACCGCCGTTTCCGCCAGGGCAACGCCCGGTGGCCGGAGCAGAACGGCGTGACCGGCGGTCCGTTCCTCGAGTGGTGGCAGCGGGTGCTGCTGAGCCTGGACGGTGACGACCACGCGCGGCTGCGGCGCCTGCTGATGCCGGCGTTCAAGCGGCAGAGCATCCTGCGCATGCGACCGCAGTTCCAGCGGATCGCCGACGAGCTGGTCGCGGGGTTCGCCGACCGAGGCCGGGTCGAGCTCATCGCCGAGTTCGCCGAGCCGTACGCCGCCCGCATCCTCTGCCTGCTGCTGGGCCTGCCCGAGGGCGAGTGGCGGCAGGTGGCGCACTGGGCCGACGACCTGGGCCGCTCCTTCGGCATCGCCGTCGCCCGGGACCTCCCGTTGATCGAGGCGGCGCTGGAGGGCCTGACCGGCTACGTCGAGGCGGCGGTCGAGGACCGCCTCGCACACCCTCGCGAGGACCTCGTCTCCACTCTGGTGCAGGCCCACGCGGGGGACGGCCGGCTGACCCGCGACGAGCTGGTCGTCGGCCTGGTGTTCCTGGCCTTCGCCGGGATGGAGACGACGCGCAACCAGATCGGTCTGGCCGTCCAGACCCTGCTGCGCCACCCGGACCAGTGGCGGTTGCTCTCCGAGCGTCCTGACCTGGGCGAGGCGGCCGTCGAGGAGGTCATGCGGGTCAACCCGACGGTGACCTGGGTGACGCGCGAGGCGACCGAAGACCTGACGTTCCACGGTGTGCACTTCCCGGCGGGCGCGATCCTGCAGGTGCTCTCGCACGCCGCCGGCACCGACCCGCGGGCCATGCCCGATCCGGACGTCGACATCACCGCCGCCCGTGACCGGGCGCCGCACCTGGGCTTCGGCAAGGGCGTCCACCACTGCCTGGGCCACATGGTCGCGCGCGTCGACATGGCGGTGGCGCTCCCGACCCTGGCCCGTGCCATGCCGGATGCCGCGCCCGACGGCCCGGGGGAGTGGCTCCCGGTCTCCGGCAACACCGGCGCGTTGTCCTTCCCCCTGCGCTTCACCCCCGGGCCCTGACCGGGCCCGCGGGCAGCCCGGACGGCCAGTGCTACGGTCCGCCCATGACGACCCCCTCGGTGTGCGCGACGGCATGGCCCTCGCTCGTGCCGAGCGGCGCCGCCCTGTTGGCGATCCTCCTCAGCGAGGAAGCGCGGGGCGTGCGGGGCGTGGACGTCCTGCGGCGCAGCGTCGACCGCGCCCCGCCCGCGCGCTGACCGCGGCAGCGACTGCCGTCCTCGCCCCTCTCTCGCGATCCCCGTGAGCGGCGCCGCTGCGCCCTCGGCGTGGACCGCTCCCGCCCCGCGCCGTCGCGCGCCCCTGCTCGACCCAGGACGTGTCCCATGACGACCCACCCCCGCTCGCCCAGCACTCCCACACGACGTACGCCGCAGCGCGTCGCCGTGGTCGGCGGCGGCATCGTCGGCCTCAGCGTCGCCTGGCACCTCCAGCGGTACGACGTCGAGGTGGTCGTCCTTGAGCAGGGCCGGATCGGGGAGGGTGCGTCGTGGGGCAACGCCGGGTGGCTGACGCCGGCCCTCGCGCGACCCCTGCCCGACCCGCACGTGCTGCGGTTCGGTCTGCGGGCACTGCTCGACCCTGCGTCGCCGGTCTACCTGCCGCCGACGGCCGACCCGGCCACGTGGCGCTTCCTGCTCGGCTTCGCCCGGCACTGCACGGCTCCCGCCGCCCGGCGGGCCATGGCCGCGCTCGCGCCGCTCAACCGGCAGGCCATCGCCGCCTTCGACGAGCTCGCCGACGTGCACGCCGTGCCCCGCACCCGCGACGCGCAGCCCTTCCTGGCGTGCTTCGGCTCCACCCAGGAGGCCATGGCCCTGGTGCGGGAGCTGCAGGACCTCGAGGAGCACGGGCAGAGGCCGCACTTCGACTACCTGACCGGGCCCCAGGTGCACGCCGCCGAGCCGGCGCTGGGAGCGGGTGTCGCGGCGGCGGTCGCCCTGCGAGGGCAGCGCTACCTGCACCCACCCCTGTTCGTCGCCTCGCTGCGCGCGGCGGTGGAGGAGGCCGGCGGGGTCGTCCGCGAGGGCAGCACGGTCACCGGCGTACGCCGCGACGTGGCTGGCCTGCGAGTCGTCACGGCCACCGGCGAGGACCGGCACGTCGACGCCGTCGTCCTCTGCGGCGGCGCAGGTTCGGGCGACCTGCTCCGCGATCACGGGGTGCGCCAACCGGTGCAGGCGGGCCGTGGCTACTCCTTCAGCGTCACCGGCGCGGAGGTGCCGTCCGGACCGGTGTACTTCCCGGTCGAGCGGATCGCCTGCACCCCGCTCCACGACCCGTGGGTGACCGAGCGCGACGAGAAGTGGCGCCCGCTCCCCGTCACGCCGCGGCTGCGCATCGCCGGGATGATGGAGTTCCGTCCCCACGGCGCGCCGTTGGACCCCCGGCGGATCGAGGCGATCGTCGCCGCGGTGCGTCCCCTGCTGCCCCAGGTGGACCTCGACGACCGGCAGGACGAGTGGGTCGGCTCCCGGCCGTGCACCACCGACGGGCTGCCGCTGATCGGTCCCACGCGCACCCCCGGGGTCCACGTCGCCACCGGGCACGGCATGTGGGGAGTCGTCCACGGACCGCTCACCGGGCGGCTGCTGGCCGAGCAGGTCGTGACCGGCCGCGCGTCGCCCCTGCTGCGTCCCTTCCGGCCGACCCGATGACCCTCGAGGACGTCTCGACGGCAGCCCGCCGAGCCCTGGGTGCTGGAGGAGCTGGGCGAGGCCTGACTCAGCCCGCGAACGGGTCGACGACCGACAGTCCTGCGGCGAGGAACGGCCGGGTGTCCCGGGTGGCAATGGCGAAGTCGTGACGGCGGGCGACCGCGGCGATGAGCGCGTCCGCGAGGGCGATCGACTCACCACGCCGCCGAGCGGTGCTCCGGACCTCGGCGTACGCCGATGCCGACGGTACGTCGAAGTCGAGGATGCGACCCGCGAGGAGCGGCAGCACCTGCTCCTCGAGCGCGGACGCCAGGGTCGTGCGTCGAGCTCCCGCAGGGAGGTTGGCGATGCCGTAGCGGAGCTCGGCCAGGGTGATGGTCGTGACGTGCAGCGTCTCGGGCACCTGCGCGTCCAGCCACGTAATCACGCGCGGGTCCGGACGCGGTCGCAGCGGCTCGGAGAGGACGTTGGTGTCCAGGACGATCACGACAGGTCGAGGGGCTCGGGCGCCGGCTCGAGATCGCGGTCCAGCTCGAGGCCGCCGACCGCGGCTCCGATGGCGGCCAGCGCCGAGCCGAGGCGGACCCGGTCGGGGGAGTCGACGGCTGCCGTGAGGATGGCGCGCACCTCCGCCTCGGTGCTGCGCCCGTGGGCCGCGGCGCGTGCCTTGAGGGCACGGTGGGTCTCGTCGGGCAGGTTGCGGACAGTGATGGCGGCCATCGGTCCTCCAGGTGATATCAATGCTGGCTCGATGATAGCGCTTCGCGCCCGGTCACGGCGCGACGCCTGCGACCCCCGCGACCAGGGCAGCGACCCGCGCCACCGCCGGCGAGGGGTCCGGCCGGTGCGCCAGGGCGAGCGGAACGGTCACGGGGTCCCCCGTGAGCGGGACGTAGGCGACGCCGTCGAGCCGGAGCGCCCGCACCGAGGCCGGCACCAGGCCGACGCCGAGGCCCGCCGCGACGAAGACCACCAGCGTGCCCGTCTCGCCCACCTCCAGGACCGCGGGGTCGAAGCCCGCCGTCCGGCACGCCTCCAGCACCCGCGGCTGCAGGGTCGAGCGCGCCCCCGACGGGTGGGTCACCAGCGTCTCGCCGGCCAGGTCGGCGAGGGCGACGGACGCCCCGCCGGCTGCCGGGTGGGCGGCGGGCAGCACCGCCACCAGGGGTTCGCGCCGCAGCTCGTGCACCACCAGGTCGTCCGGGAGCACCGAGCCCGGACGCAGCACGGCCAGGTCGAGGTCACCGGAGCGCAGGGCGTCGACCAGCTCGGGTCCGAGCAGCTCCCCGCGCAGCTCGAGCTCGAGGTCGGGCAGCTCCTCGCGCACGCGACGCGCGACCCGCGGCAGCACGTCGTACGTCGCCGTGCCGACGAACCCGAGCCGCACCCGTCCCGCGCGGCCGGCCACGAGCAGCGCCAGGTCCGCCTCGGCGCGGTCGGCCGCGGCGAGCACCTCCTGGGCCCGCTCGAGCAGCAACCGTCCTGCCTCGGTCAGGTCGACGCGTCGCGTGGAGCGGTCGAGCAGTCGCGCACCGACCTCGCGCTCGAGCGCCTTCAGCTGCTGCGACAGCGCGGGCTGGGCGACGTGCAGGCGCGCGGCCGCGCGCCCGAAGTGCCGCTCCTCCGCGAGCACGACGAAGGAGCGCAGCAGCCGGATCTCCACGCATTCATGATGCCCCAGCCTTATCAATGACGTGTGAATGAGTATTGGAGACGATCGAGCGACCGGCCTAGCGTGACGACATGGCCTCCTCCTTCCTCTACGCCGGCGCCCGCACGCCCTTCGGCCGCTTCGGCGGCGCCCTCGCCGGTGTCCGGCCCGACGACCTCGCGGCGACCGCGCTGTCCGGCGTGCTGGGCAAGGCTCCCGACCTCGACCCTGCCCGGGTCGACGACGTCGTGTGGGGCTGCGCCAACCAGGCCGGCGAGGACAACCGCAACGTCGGCCGGATGGCCGTGCTGCTCGCGGGCCTGCCGACCTCCGTGCCCGCCACCACCGTCAACCGGCTCTGCGGCTCCTCCCTGGACGCCGCCATGCAGGCCTCGCGCACGATCGAGACCGGCGACGCCGAGGTCGTGGTCGCGGGTGGTGTGGAGTCGATGACCCGCGCACCGTGGGTGCTGCCCAAGCCCGACCGCGCCTTTCCGGCCGGCAACACCACGGCGGTCTCCACGACGCTGGGCTGGCGGCTGGTCAACGACCGGATGCCGGCGGAGTGGACCGTCTCCCTCGGCGAGGCCAACGAGCAGCTCGCCCAGCGCTTCTCGATCTCCCGGGAGCGGCAGGACGAGTTCGCCGCGCGGTCCCACGTGCTCGCCGCGCAGGCCTGGGCCGACGGCTTCTACGACGACCTCGTCGTCCCGGTGCTCGGCGCGGAGCTGGCCCGCGACGAGTCCATCCGCGACGGCTCCACGCCCGACAAGCTGGCCGGTCTGAAGCCGTCGTTCCGCCCTGCCGACCAGGGCGGCACCATCACCGCCGGCAACGCCAGCCCGCTCAACGACGGCGCCGCCGCGGTGCTCCTGGGCTCCGAGTCCGCGGCCGCACTCCTCGGTCGCGACCCCGTGGCCCGCATCGCCGGTCGCGGCGCGCACGCCCTGGACCCGCAGGACTTCGGGTACGCCCCGGTCGAAGCCGCCAACGCTGCCCTCGCCCGCGCCGGCATCGGGTGGTCCGACGTCGCCGCGGTCGAGCTCAACGAGGCCTTCGCCGTGCAGTCGCTGGCCTGCGTCGACGCCTGGGGCGTCGACCACGCGATCGTCAACGCCCGCGGCGGTGCGATCGCGATCGGCCACCCGCTGGGGGCCTCCGGGGCCCGGGTGCTGGCCACCCTCGCCCAGCGGCTCGCCGACTCCGGCGAGCGGTGGGGCGTGGCCGCCATCTGCATCGGTGTCGGGCAAGGTCTGGCCGTGGTGCTGGAGAACGTCACCAGCGGGGTCCGTTCGTGAGCGCGCGCGTGCTGACGTCGTACGACGACGCGGTGGCCGGCACCGCCGACGGCTCGACCGTGATGGTCGGTGGCTTCGGCATGGCCGGCATGCCGGTCGAGCTCATCGACGCGCTGATCCGCCAGGGGGCGAAGGACCTCACGATCGTGTCCAACAACGCCGGCAACGGCGACACCGGCCTGGCCGCGCTCCTGGCCGCGGGCCGGGTGCGCAAGGTGGTGTGCTCCTTCCCGCGGCAGGTCGACTCGTGGGTCTTCGACGGGCTCTACCGCGCCGGGGAGATCGAGCTGGAGGTCGTGCCGCAGGGCAACCTCGCCGAGCGGATGCGCGCCGCGGGCGCCGGCATCGGGGCGTTCTACTCCCCGACGGGCGTCGGCACCCCGCTGGCCGAGGGCAAGGAGGTCCGCGAGATCGACGGGCGCACCTACGTCCTGGAGATGCCGATCCGGGCCGACCTCGCGCTGGTCAAGGCCCACGTCGCCGACCGGCTCGGGAACCTCGTCTACCGCCGGACCGCCCGCAACTTCGGGCCGGTCATGTGCACCGCCGCCACCACCGTGGCGGTGCAGGTCGACCGCGTGGTCGAGGTCGGGGAGCTGGACCCGGAGAGCATCGTGACCCCGGCGATCTTCGTCGACCGCATCGTGCCGGCCGACCTGGTGGCAGAGGAGGAGGTCGCATGAGCCGCGACAAGCACCAGATCGCCGCGGCCATCGCCCACGACATCGCCACGGCCCACCCCGATGGCGCCTTCGTGAACCTCGGCATCGGCCAGCCGACGCTGGTCGCCGACCACCTGCCCGAGGGCTCCGGGGTCGTGCTGCACACCGAGAACGGCATGCTCAACATGGGCCCCGCGGCCGCCGAGGACCAGGTCAACCCGGACCTCACCAACGCCGGCAAGATCCCGGTCACCGAGCTGCCCGGCTGCTCCTACTTCGACTCCGCGGCGTCCTTCGCCATGATGCGCGGCGGCCACCTCGACGTCTGTGTCCTGGGGGCCTTCCAGGTCTCGCAGACCGGCGACCTGGCCAACTGGCACAACGGCGCCCCGGACGCGATCCCGGCGGTCGGCGGGGCGATGGACCTCGCCATCGGGGCCCGCTCGGTCTGGGTGATGATGACGCTGCTCGACAAGCAGGGGCGGCCCAAGATCGTCCCGGAGTGCACCTACCCGTTGACCGGGGTGGGCTGCATCGAGCGGGTCTACACCGACCTCGGCACCTTCGAGATCGTGCCCGACGGGGTCGTGGCCCGCGACCTGGCGGGCACGACGCACGACGAGCTGGCGTCGCTGCTCGCGCCGGTGCGGCTGCTGCGTCCCTGAGGCCCAGCGGTCAGGCCGACGGCACCTGCGTCTTGCGGGGACCGACGCGCCACTCGCCGTCTGCGGTGGTGACGACCAGCGAGCGGCGTACGCCGAGGGCACCCTGCTCGCGCTGCAACCGGCCCTGGCCGCGCAGGTAGCGGTCGACGAACCGCGCGAGCCGGGCGGCGTCGCGGGCCAGGAGGTCGGTGTCCTCGTAGTCGCCCTCGAGCGTCACGGTGCGGGCGGGGCGCGAGAGCCGCGCCTCGAGCTTGGTGCGGGAGGCGGTGAGCTCGGCGGAGCGGCCGCCGCGGCCGGCGACGCGGTAGGCGACGGAGCCGCCGCCGGGGGACGGGAGCCGGGTCGTCTCGCCGGTGTGGCCCAGGTGCTGGGCGAGCGCGGTCTCGACGGTGGGCCTGCAGTCGGTCTCGAAGGTCACGACCGGAGCATGGCAGAGCGCCGGTGACCACGCAGGAGGACCCGGCCGGTCTCGCACGTCGAGCGCGGAGCCGAGGGCACACCGCGCGGGCTGAGGAGTGCTCGATCGCGCGGTTCGGGGCACCTGTGGCCCATGTCCACGACCCAGCAGACGCGACCGTCGCCGCACGTCGACGCCGACCGCCCCTCCGACCGCCCCTCCGAGCGCCCCTCCGAGCGCACCGCCCCTGACCGGAGCCGTCCCGGGGACCTCACGGCCGAGCAGGTCGAGCAGATCGGCCGTGAGCTGGACGCCATCCGCGACGGCGTCCTCGCTGCTCGCGGGGAGGTCGACGCGGCGTACATCCGGCGGGTCATCGTGGTGCAGCGCAGCCTGGAGATCGGCGGAAGGCTGGTCCTGCTGGCCGGGAGCCGGCGCCGGTGGGCGTGGGTCGTGGGGACCACCGCGCTGGCGACCGCGAAGGTCCTGGACAACATGGAGATCGGGCACAACGTCCTGCACGGGCAGTGGGACTGGATGCGCGACCCGAAGATCCACTCCTCGACCTGGGACTGGGACCACGCCTCGCCACCGGAGCAGTGGAAGCGTGCGCACAACGAGGTGCACCACCGGTTCACCAACATCCTCGGCCAGGACAACGACCTCGGCTACGGCATCCTGCGCGTCGACGAGGCGCAGGAGTGGCGGCCGCGCCACCTCGTGCAGCCGTTCTGGAACGCCGTCACCGCGTGCGTCTTCGAGTACGGCATCGCGATGTACGACCTCGAGCTCGGCGCCCACCTCAGGGCCGGCAAGAGGCTGCCGCCGGAGAAGCGCGACGAGGTCCTCGCGCTGCTGCACAAGCTGCGCAAGCAGGTCACCAAGGACTTCGTCGTCCACCCCCTGCTCAGCGGCCGCGGCTGGCGCGCGACGCTGGCCGCGAACGCCAGCGCCGTCCTGGTCCGCAACGTCTGGTCGCACTCGGTGATCATGTGCGGCCACTTCCCCGAGGGCGTGGAGGTCTTCGAGCAGCCCGAGCTCGACGAGGCCGAGACCCGCGGCGACTGGTACGTCCGGCAGATGCTCGGCTCGGCCAACATCACCGGACCCACGCTCCTGCACGTGCTGACCGGGCACCTCAGCCACCAGATCGAGCACCACTGCTTCCCGGACCTCCCCAGCCGGCGCTACCCCGAGATCGCACCGCAGCTGCGCGCGGTCTTCGACCGCTACGGCCTCACCTACAACGCCCGGCCGCTGCTGCAGCAGGTGGCCAGCGCCTGGCGGAAGGTGGTGCGCCTCTCGCTGCCGTGAGGCCCCCCACGGCCGGCGGAGGCGACCGTGCTGGGGATGCCCCGTGCGTCGCTCGTTGGAACGGGAAGAGTGCGTCGCGGTCCAGAGACGAGCGACGTGCGCAGGTTCTTGCGAAAACGTTCTGGATGACCCGCCGGCAGCCGGGTCGCCGCGCACTCCCTCGCGCCGCCCTTGCCGGCAGTCCCCGCCGACCTGTCAGCCGCGGACTCCCATCCGCACCTGGCCGGCCGGGGACACGCGGCGGGCTGGTCGACGTGCCGGGGGGCGTCGTCGACCAGCCCGCTCCTCCTCAGCAGGTGGTCGGTCGGCGTTCACCTGCCTGCTGCCCCGCGGACCGAGCCTGGGACCGTGAAGATCGCGGTCGTGGGCCTGGGGTACGTCGGGATGTCCAACGCCGTGGTGCTCGCCCGGCACCACCAGGTCTGGGCCGTCGACGTCGACCCGGCGCGGGTCGAGGCGGTCACCGCCCGGCGCTCGCCCGTCGAGGACGCCGACCTCGACGAGCACCTCGCGCACGCGGAACTGGACCTGCAGGCGACCACCGACCTGGCGGCCTCGGTCGCGGGAGCGGCGTACGTCGTCGTGGCCACGCCCACCGACTACGACCCCGAGGCCCACCACTTCGACACCACGTCGGTGGAGTCGGTGATCCGCGAGGCGCGCGAGGTGAACCCGACCGCTGTCGTCGTGATCAAGTCGACCGTCCCAGTGGGGTTCACGGCCCGGATGCGCGCCGAGCACCTCGGTGCGCACATCGTCTTCTGCCCCGAGTTCCTCCGCGAGGGCCGGGCGCTGCACGACAACCTGCACCCCTCGCGGATCGTCGTGGGCGACCGCGGCGAGGACGGCAAGCGCTTCGCCGACCTCATGGTCGAGGGGGCGGTCGACAAGACGGTCCCGGTGCTGCTGACCGACTCCGCCGAGGCCGAGGCGATCAAGCTCTTCTCCAACACCTACCTCGCGCTGCGGGTCGCCTACTTCAACGAGCTCGACTCCTACGCCGCCCGCCACGGCCTCTCCACCGCCCAGATCATCGAGGGCGTGGCTCTGGACCCCCGGATCGGCTCGCACTACAACAACCCGAGCTTCGGGTACGGCGGCTACTGCCTGCCCAAGGACACCCGCCAGCTCCAGGCCAACTACTGCGACGTCCCGCAGAACCTGATCAGCGCGATCGTCGCCGCCAACACCACGCGCAAAGACTTCATCGCCGAGGACGTCCTGCGGCGACGACCCTCGACGGTCGGGGTGTACCGGCTCGTCATGAAGCAGGGCTCCGACAACTACCGCATGTCCTCGGTGCAGGGGGTCATGAAGCGGCTGCGCGCTCGCGGCGTGGAGGTGCTCGTGCACGAGCCGACGCTGGAGGCCGACACCTTCTTCGGCGCCGAGGTCGTGCGGGACCTCGAGGAGCTGAAGGCCCGCTGCGACGTCATCGTCGCCAACCGTCGGGCCGAGGAGCTCGAGGACGTGGAGGACAAGGTCTACACCCGCGACCTGTACGGCCGGGACTGACCTGGCGGGCTGGGCTACTCGTCGCACCCTCGGATGCCGCGGCTCATGCGGAGCGAGTGCGCGGCGACGCTGCCGTCGTCGGACTGGGCGTACGGGACCCGGTCGCGGACGACGAACCCCCGAGCGAGGTAGAAGGGGATGCCCAGCTCGTTCCCCTCGGTGACCGAGACCCACTGCTGCGATGCGCCCTCGGACCTCTGCTGCTCGGTGAGGAAGTCCAGCAGCGCCGTGCCGATTCCGCGGCCGCGCAGCCCGGGGTCGAGGTAGAGCACATGGACGTTGCCGGTCGACCGGCCGGTGACTCCGCCTCCCGCCGCGCCCAGGACCGCGCCCTCGCCGCTGGCTGCGACGACGTACCCCTGCCACTCGGCGGTGTCCCCCGCAGTGTCGATCTCCTCCCGCACACGCGCAGGGTCGTAGTACAGGTTGGCCTGTCGCTCGATGACCCCCGGTGGGAGCAGGCCCTGAGACGACGCGGCGAAACCCGCGCGGCACACGGCGCAGATGGCGCCTTCTTCTCCAGGCCGCGCCAGTCGCACCTCGTACGCCGGCGCCGTGGGGGTTCCCCTCACCTGCCAGAGCATAGGAGGGGTGGGGGTGCACTGGGGCGCGCTGGTAGTCCGGCCGCCGGCGTGGTGGTCGGGCTGTGAGCGAGGGTCAGGCGGTGGTGCTCAGAGTGGGGTGGTGCCGTCGGGGTGCCTGCAGAGGGCCGCGAGGTTGTTGTCAAGTCACTCATGTGACCCCCTGTGTCAGGTAGTCAGAGTGTGCCGCAAAGGGCAGCGATCTACGCCCGAATCAGCAGCGACCAGGACGGGGCCAGCGCAGGAGTTCGCCGCCAGGTCGAGGACTGCCGCCGCAAGGCCGAGTCCCTGGGATGGACGGTGGCCGGGGAGTACGTCGACAACGACCTGTCGGCCTACTCCGGCAAGCCCCGACCCGAGTACCAGCGGATGCTGGCCGACGTCGCTGACGGCCTGATCGATGGGGTACTGGTCTACAACCTCGACCGGCTGACCCGCCGTCCGGCCGAGCTCGAGGCGTTCGCGGACGCGATGACCGCTGCGGGGGTGCGGCATGTGAAGTTCGTGACCGGCGACCTGGACATGGGCACCGACGACGGCCTGATCATGGGCGCGTTCGCGGCCAAGGAGTCAGCGAACATCGGCAGGCGGGTGCGACGGAAGATGGACGAGGTCGCCGCCGGAGGTCGCCCCCACGGGGGGTCGACCAGGCCCTACGGCTACGCCAGCGACTTCGTCACCGTGGTCCCCGAAGAGGCCGAGGTCATCGGGCAGATCGTGGCCAGGTTCCTGGCCGGGGAGTTCAGCCGGTCGATCGCGACCTGGCTCAACGACCAGGGGGTGCGGACGGTGCGGGGGAAGCCGTGGGTGACCTCGACCTTGAAGGGCATCCTCACGAATCCGCGCTATGCCGGACTGAGGGCCCATCGTGGCGAGGTCGTCGGTCCCGCGCTGTGGGAGCCGATCATCAGCGAGGAGGACCACCGGCGGATCCTGGCGACCTATGCAGAGAAGAAGTTAACCGGCTCTTCACAGTTGAGGGTGTAGCGGACGACGCGGCCGGGGTCGGCGCGTCGGTGCCGGGATAGAGGTCGAGGTCTTTCGAAGATGGCGGTTCCTACGCCAGCCACCCGAAAGACCTCGACGTGCACGACGCTACCCGTGCGGGCGCCTTCGCCTGCGCTGATCTGACGACCTTCTGC
>NZ_JASBRN010000066.1 GCF_030149505.1 Nocardioides sp. | reverse complement strand
CACCGTGGCCGAGGCCGGCGACGGCATCGCCCGTGTCTCCGGTCTTCCCTCGGCCATGGCCAACGAGCTCCTCGAGTTCGAGGACGGCACGCAGGGCCTGGCGCTGAACCTGGACACGCGCGAGATCGGCGTCGTGGTCCTGGGTGACTTCGAGGGCATCGAGGAGGGTCAGAGCGTCCGTCGTACCGGCGAGGTCCTCTCGGTCCCGGTCGGGGACGGCTACCTGGGCCGCGTCGTGGACCCGCTGGGCCGCGCGATCGACGGCCTCGGCGACCTCGAGACCACCGGTCGCCGTGCGCTGGAGCTGCAGGCTCCCGGAGTGATGGCGCGCAAGTCGGTGCACGAGCCGCTCGCGACCGGTATCAAGGCCATCGACGCGATGACCCCGGTCGGGCGCGGGCAGCGCCAGCTGATCATCGGTGACCGTGCGACCGGCAAGACGACGATCGCCATCGACACGATCATCAACCAGAAGCAGAACTGGGACTCCGGTGACCCGTCGCAGCAGGTGCGTTGCATCTACGTGGCGATCGGTCAGAAGGGCTCGACCATCGCCTCCGTGCGTGGCGCCCTCGAGGAGGCCGGTGCGCTCGAGTACACCACCATCGTGCACGCGCCCGCGTCCGATCCGGCCGGCTACAAGTACATCGCGCCCTACGCCGGCTCGGCGATCGGACAGCACTGGATGTACGCCGGCAAGCACGTGCTGATCATCTTCGACGACCTGTCCAAGCAGGCCGAGGCCTACCGCGCCGTGTCCCTGCTGCTGCGCCGTCCGCCGGGCCGTGAGGCCTACCCGGGCGACGTGTTCTACCTGCACAGCCGCCTGCTGGAGCGTTGCGCGAAGCTCTCCGACGAGATGGGCGCCGGCTCGATGACCGGTCTTCCGATCATCGAGACCAAGGCCAACGACGTGTCGGCCTACATCCCGACCAACGTCATCTCGATCACCGACGGCCAGATCTTCCTCCAGTCGGACCTGTTCGCCGCGAACCAGCGCCCCGCGATCGACGTCGGGATCTCGGTCTCGCGAGTCGGCGGCGCCGCGATGACGAAGGCCGTCAAGAAGGTCACCGGATCGCTCAAGGTCGACCTCGCGCAGTACCGCGCGATGGAGGCCTTCGCGATGTTCGCCTCCGACCTCGACGCCGCGTCGCGTCAGCAGCTGGACCGTGGTTCGCGGCTGATGGCGCTGCTCAAGCAGCCGCAGTACACGCCGTACCCGGTCGAGGAGATGACCGCGTCGCTGTGGACCGGGACCACCGGTCGCCTCGACAAGGTGCCGACCGACGACGTGGCGCGGTTCGAGTCCGAGTTCCTCGACTACCTGCGGCGCGAGCACTCCGGGATCCTCGACGGGATCCGCGAGAGCCGCGACTTCAGCGACGACACCTCGTCGGCCCTCGAGGGCGCCTACGACTCCTTCCTGGACCAGTTCGAGACCTCCGAGGGGCAGTCGATCAAGATCGGCACCGAGGAGCACGAGGCCCTGGAGGACGAGGACGTCGAGCAGGAGCAGATCGTCAAGCAGAAGCGGGGCTGACCCATGGCAACCTCTGTGCGTGAGCTGCGAGCGCGGACGAAGTCCGTCTCGTCGATGAAGAAGATCACGCGCGCCATGGAGCTCATCGCTGCGTCCCGGATCATCAAGGCGCAGCAGCGGGCCCAGGCCGCGGCGCCGTACGCGCGGGAGCTCACCCGGGCGGTGTCGGCGGTGGCGACGTTCTCGAACGTCGAGCACGCGCTGACCACCGAGCCCGAGGAGCCCAAGCGCGCGGCGATCCTCATCGTGACCAGCGACCGCGGACTGGCCGGCTCGTACTCCTCGAGCGTGCTCAAGGAGGCGGAGCGGCTCGCCGAGAAGCTCCGGAGCGAGGGCAAGGTCGTCGACTCCTACATCACCGGGCGCAAGGGCGTGGCCTACTTCACGTTCCGCAGGCGGCCGGTGGCGGCGAGCTGGACCGGGTTCTCCGACCAGCCGAGCTACGACGTGGCCCGGGAGATCGGCGAGCGCCTCATCGGGGCGTTCCTGGCCGACACCGACGAAGCCCCCTCGGAGTCGGTCGGCGACGCGGAGGAGCCGGCAGGCGTCGACGAGGTGCACGTGGTCTACACGCGGTTCCGGTCGATGCTCGTGCAGGAGCCGACCGCGGTGCGGCTGCTGCCGCTCGAGGTCGTCGAGGGCACGGAGAAGCCTGCCGAGGAGGAGGCGCTGCCGCTCTACGAGTTCGAGCCCGGTGCCTCCGAGGTGCTCGACGAGCTGCTTCCGCGCTACGTCCAGAGCCGGATCTTCTTCGCGCTGCTCCAGGCCTCGGCCTCGGAGCTGGCCGCGCGCCAGCGGGCGATGAAGGCGGCGACGGACAACGCCGAGGAGCTCATCAAGAAGTACACCCGCATGGCGAACCAGGCTCGCCAGGCAGGGATCACCCAGGAAATCAGCGAGATCGTCGGTGGCGTGAACGCGCTTGCCGATGCGACGGCCGGGAGTGAGTGAAGGAAATGACTGCCACTGTGAACGAGGGCACTGCCCAGGGCTCCGCCGCCGGCGGAGTGGGTCGCATCGCACGGGTGATCGGCCCGGTCGCCGACGTGGAGTTCCCCGTCGACGCGATGCCCGAGATCTACAACATGCTCACCGTGGAGGTGGAGCTCGGCTGTGAGAAGCGCACCCTCAAGCTCGAGGTCGCGCAGCACATCGGTGACGGCATGGTCCGCGCCATCTCGCTGCAGCCGACCGACGGCGTGGTCCGCGGGGCGCCGGTGCAGGACACCGGCGAGCCGATCACGGTGCCCGTGGGCGACGTGACCAAGGGCCGGGTGTTCAACGCCACGGGCGAGGTGCTCAACCTCGAGGAGGGCGAGAGCTTCGACGTGCAGGAGCGGTGGGGCATCCACCGCAAGGCACCCGCCTTCGACCAGCTCGAGTCGAAGACCCAGATGTTCGAGACCGGCATCAAGGTCATCGACCTGCTGACGCCCTACGTCCTGGGCGGCAAGATCGGCCTGTTCGGCGGCGCCGGGGTCGGCAAGACCGTGCTCATCCAGGAGATGATCGCGCGTGTCGCCAAGGACCACGGCGGTGTGTCGGTGTTCGCCGGCGTTGGCGAGCGCACCCGTGAGGGCAACGACCTGATCGCGGAGATGGACGAGGCCGGCGTCATCGGGCAGACCGCTCTGGTGTTCGGCCAGATGGACGAGCCGCCGGGCACCCGGCTGCGCGTGGCGCTGTCCGCGCTGACGATGGCGGAGTACTTCCGCGACGTCCAGAAGCAGGACGTGCTGCTGTTCATCGACAACATCTTCCGGTTCACCCAGGCGGGCCAGGAGGTCTCCACGCTGCTCGGCCGGATGCCGTCGGCGGTGGGCTACCAGCCGAACCTCGCCGACGAGATGGGCGTGCTGCAGGAGCGGATCACGTCGACGCGCGGTCACTCGATCACCTCGATGCAGGCGATCTACGTGCCGGCCGACGACTACACCGACCCGGCGCCGGCGACCACGTTCGCCCACCTGGACGCGACCACCGAGCTGTCCCGCGAGATCGCCTCGCTGGGCATCTACCCCGCGGTGGACCCGCTGACCTCGACCTCGCGCATCCTCGACCCGCAGTACATCGGTCGGGAGCACTACGACTGCGCGATCCGGGTGAAGCAGATCCTGCAGCGCAACAAGGAGCTGCAGGACATCATCGCGATCCTGGGTGTCGACGAGCTGTCCGAGGAGGACAAGATCATCGTCAGCCGGGCGCGCCGCATCCAGCGCTTCCTGTCGCAGAACACCTACGTGGCCAAGCAGTTCACCGGCATCGAGGGCTCGACCGTCCCCGTCGCCGACACCATCGAGGCGTTCAACAAGATCGCTGACGGCGAGTACGACCACGTGGCCGAGCAGGCCTTCTTCATGTGCGGCGGTCTGGACGACGTCGAGAAGAAGTGGGCCGAGATCCAGAAGAACCTCTGATGACGAGCGAGGGAGCCACCGGCCTGCAGGTCGCGCTGGTCGCCGCCGACCGGACCGTGTGGTCCGGCGAGGCGTCGATGGTCATCGCTCGCACGACCGAGGGCGACATGGGTGTGCTGCAGGGCCACGCGCCCATGCTCGCCCTGCTCACGGACGCCGCGATCGAGATCAACGCTCCCGAGGGTGTCGTGCACGCGGCCGTCGACGGCGGGTTCATCTCCGTCGCCGACGACCGGGTCTCGATCCTCACCGAGCACGCGCTGCTGGCCGAGGAGATCAAGGTCGACGAGGCGCGCGCGGAGCTGGAGGCGGCCCAGGGGCTGCCCACCGGCGACGAGCGCGAGATGCGGATCCGACGCGCCGAGGCGCGCATCCGGGCTGCCGAGAAGTCCAGCTGACCGCACGCCTGCCCCGCAGGTCCTGACCCACCCACCGTCCCGCTAGGGTGACCCCCAGCCGGGACGGTGGGTGGTGTCGTTTCCCGGACTCGTCGGCGTGAGGGGGATGCGGTGCCGCTGTGGCAGTGGCTGCTCGACATCGCCGGCGGGCTGCTGGTGCTGGTGCTTCTCTACGGGCTCGGGCTGGTCGTCCGCCGACGGGTCATCGCGCGCTCCGGCGGCACCTTCGAGCTGTCCCACCGCGTGCGCACCGCGCACCCGGGGCGGGGCTGGCTGCTGGGTGTGGGCCGCTACTCCGACGAGCGGTTGGAGTGGTTCCGGATCTTCTCGCTCTCGCCGCGGCCCAAGCGCACCTGGGTGCGCGAGGAGCTGACCTACGTCGGTCGCCGTGACCCCGAGGGCCCCGAGCAGGTCTCGCTCTTCCCCGACCACGTGGTCATCTCCTGCCGGGCTGCCGACGGCGACATCGAGCTGGCGATGAGCCCGGCCACGCTCACCGGTTTCCAGGCCTGGCTCGAGGCGCGCCCACCGGGGGCGGAGATGCCCGGGTCGCGGGGGACCCGGCCCTGAGCCGGGGCGACCGATCGCCATTTGACCGGTAAACAAACCAGGCGCACCATGGTCGGGTGAGTGCCACGACCGACGTACGCCGCAGCCCTCTCGCGCCGGGGTTGCTCGCCGCCCGCAACGCCGTCGCGGCCTCCTTCGTCCTCAACGGCCTGGTGTTCGCCTCCCTGGTCTCGCGGTTGCCCGACCTGCGTGAGCGGCTGTCGCTGTCGAACGGCTCGCTCGGCATGCTGCTGCTGGCCATCGCCGGCGGCTCGCTCGTCGCGCTGCCCAGCACCGGTCGCGTCATCGAGCGGATCGGCGCGACCCGCACCGTGCGCGGTGGCGTGCTCGCGGACACCGTGGGCCTCTCCGTGGCCGCCCTGGGCGCCGTGACGGGCCAGCTGCCCCTGGCCGCGGTCGGGCTCTTCGTGCACGGCATCGGCATCGGTGTCTGGGACGTGGCGATGAACGTCGAGGCGGCCGAGGTCGAGCGTCGGATGGCGCGCACCGTGATGCCGCGCTTCCACGCCGCCTGGAGCGCGGGCTCCTTCCTGGGCGCCGGCATCGGGATCCTGGTCGTGGCCCTGGACGTCCCGATGCTCCTGCACCTCGTGGGCGCGGCCGTCGTCATCGGTGTCGTCGCCTGGACCACCTCCGCCCGCTTCCTGCCTGCCGAGCCGGCCGCCGCGGCCGGCGACGGCGGAGCCGTGCGCCGCGGCCCCTCGCCGTGGCGCGAGCCGCGGACCCTGGCCATCGGCCTCATGGTGCTGTGCTTCGCCATGGTCGAGGGCACCGCCAACGACTGGCTCACCCTCGGCCTGATCGACGGCTACGGCGTCGAGCACTGGGTCGGGGTCGCCGGGTTCGCGCTCTTCGTCGTGGCGATGACCGCCGGCCGCCTCTACGGACCGGTGCTGCTGGACCGCTACGGCCGACCGGCGACGTTGTGGGGAAGTGCCGCGCTGGCTGCGCTCGGCGCGGTCCTCACCGTGCTGGGTGGTGCGTTCCCGGGCCCCGCGCTGCCGTTCGTCGTGTTGGGTGTCCTGCTCTGGGGCCTGGGTGCGGCCCTCGGCTTCCCCGTGGGCATGAGCGCGGCCGCCGACGAGGGCGAGCGGGCCGCAGCGCGGGTCTCGGTCGTCTCGACGGTCGGGTACGGCGCGTTCCTGGCCGGCCCGCCGCTGCTGGGCCACCTGGGCGACCGGATCGGCACGCTCGAGGTGCTCCTCGCGGTCACCGCGCTCATGCTGCCCGCGGCGCTCAGCGTGCTCGCGACCCGCACGCCGGCCCCACTGGACTGAGGCTCACTCCCCGGAGGAGGCCGTCCGCTCACCACCCGGCACCCAGAGCACGTCGCCCTGGGCGCGGTTGGCGTGCCGGGCGAGGATGAAGACCAGGTCCGAGAGCCGGTTGAGATAGGTGATGGCCACCTTGTTCATCGTGTCGTGGTGCTGCTCGTAGGCCGCCCAGGCGGACCGCTCGGCCCGGCGGACGACGGTGCGGGCCACGTGCAGGTGTGCGGCACCCGGCGTACCACCGGAGAGGATGAAAGAGCGCAGCGGCTCGAGGTGCTCGTTGTACTCGTCGCACCAGGCCTCGAGGCGGTCGACGTAGTCCTGCTCGATCCGCAGGGGCGGGTACTCGGGGTCCGGGACCACCGGGGTGCAGAAGTCCGCGCCTACGTCGAAGAGGTCGTTCTGCACGTGGGTCAGCACCCGCACGACGTCCTCGTCGAGCCCGCCGGTGGCGACCGCGAGGCCGATCGTGGCGTTGGCCTCGTCGACGTCGGCGTAGGCGTGCAGGCGCAGGTCGTTCTTGGTGGTGACGCTCATGTCGCCGAGCCGGGTCTCGCCGGCATCGCCGGTGCGGGTGTAGATGCGCGTCAGGTTCACCATGACCGAGAGCGTAGCCACGCGGCCCGGACCCCTGCGGGCTAGGTTCGAGCGATGGCACGCAGCACCGGCACCACCAGCAGCACCGTCCTCCGCGACCCGGCCGCAACGGGCCGGTCCGGTCGTCGCGTCCCGCACCCGGCGCTGGTCGCCGCGCCGGCGTTCGCGCTGGCGGCCGCGGGGCTCTTCCACCCGCACTCGCTGACCTACGACTCCTCGTGGCGGTGGTTCACGCTGCACGTGGCCGGCCTGGTCGTCTTCCCGCTGGTCGGCTGGGCCCTGGCGACCCTCGTGGCCGGACGGCGCGACCCGCTGGCGTGGCTGGTCCGCCTCGGTGCCTACACCTATGCCACCTTCTACACCGCGCTCGACGTCGTGAGCGGGCTGGCCGCCGGCTGGGTCACCCACCAGCTCGGGCCGGGCGTGCCCCGGCCCGAGGCGGTCAGCCAGCTCTTCCGGATCGGTACGCCGTTGGGCCGGGTCGGGGAGTGGGCGCTGATCGTGGTGGTGCTCGCCCTCGTCGTGGACCGGCTCGTCCGGCACCGCGGCGACGTCCCCACCTGGGTCGTCGGGACCGTGACCCTGCTGCCCGGGGCCTGGCTGGTGCACGTCGGCCACATCTTCGCCCCCGAGGGCGTGGCCGGGATGGGGCTGATCGGCGTCGGGAGCGCCTTCTGGGCGTGGCGGCTGCGCTCCGCGGGACGCGCCCCGCTCGGTGGTTGATCCGTCCACCACCGACACGCGTCGAGAAAGTCGGGTCCGAGGTGCAACCGAAAAGGACTGGCGAGCGTCACTGTGGGTAAAGGAACCTGGGGGAGCACGTCTCGGGAGGCAGCGGATGGACATCACGACCGACGGACCCACGCTCGTGCTGAGCGGTGACTTCGACGCGCGCAGCACCATGGAGGTGCGTTCCGCGCTCTACGACCGGTTGGCCGAGCACGAGCACGTCGTGGCCGACCTGACCGCGGTGGCGACCATCGACCTCACCGCGCTGCGGGTGCTGGCGATGGCCTCGCGGGAGGCCGCTCGGGAGGGCCAGCACCTGACGTTGCGCGGGTGCGGCCCGGCGGTGATCCGGATGCTGCACCTCTCCCACCTGATCCGCGTGGTGGACGTGGAGCGCTCGGCCGCGACCGCCTGACGCACCACGTGCCCCGTGGCCGCGGCCTCCGGACGCGTGGCGATGGCCACATGGACGGAGGTTACCGACGCGTACATCTCGTTCTACCCTTCGATCCATGACTGCGCCCACCGAGCGGCCCGCTGACAGCCAGGCCCCCGCACGTCCCGCGAAGGACCGTCCCTGGGTCATGCGGACCTACGCCGGGCACTCCACGGCGACAGCGTCCAACCAGCTCTACCGGACGAACCTCGCCAAGGGGCAGACCGGTCTCTCGGTCGCCTTCGACCTGCCGACCCAGACCGGCTACGACCCGGACTCGGTGATGGCGCGCGGCGAGGTCGGCAAGGTCGGCGTCCCGGTCATGCACCTCGGTGAGATGCGCAAGCTCTTCGACGGCATCCCGCTCACGGAGATGAACACCTCCATGACGATCAACGCGGTCGCCATGTGGATGCTCGCGATGTACCAGGTCGCGGCCGAGGAGCAGAACCCCGAGCTGTCGCCGGAGGAGGTGGCCGCCCAGCTGGCCGGCACCACCCAGAACGACATCATCAAGGAGTACCTCTCCCGCGGGACCTACGCGTTCCCGCCCGAGGCATCCATGCGGCTGATCGCCGACATGATCGCCTACACCGTCCACCAGATCCCCAAGTGGAACCCGATCAACATCTGCAGCTACCACCTGCAGGAGGCCGGCGCGACGCCGACGCAGGAGCTGGCCTACGCGCTGTGCACCGCAATCGCCGTCCTCGACGAGGTCAAGGGCTCGGGGCAGGTGTCGGAGGAGGACTTCGGCACGGTCGTCGGCCGGATCTCGTTCTTCGTCAACGCCGGTGTCCGCTTCATCGAGGAGACCTGCAAGATGCGGGCCTTCGTGCAGCTGTGGGACGAGATCACCCGCGAGCGCTACGGCGTCACCGACGAGAAGATGCGCCGCTTCCGCTACGGCGTGCAGGTCAACAGCCTCGGCCTGACCGAGGCCCAGCCGGAGAACAACGTCCAGCGCATCGTGCTGGAGATGCTCGGCGTCACCCTGTCGAAGAACGCCCGTGCCCGCGCGCTGCAGCTGCCGGCCTGGAACGAGGCGCTCGGCCTGCCGCGGCCCTGGGACCAGCAGTGGTCGCTGCGCCTGCAGCAGGTGCTGGCCTTCGAGTCCGACCTGCTGGAGTACGGCGACATCTTCGACGGCAGCCACGTGATCGAGGCCAAGGTGGCCGAGCTGGTCGCCGGCGCGAAGGCCGAGATCGACCGGGTCCAGGCCATGGGCGGCGCGATCGCCGCCGTGGAGTACATGAAGGGCGAGCTCGTCTCGTCCCACGCCGCGCGTCGCGCGCGCATCGAGTCCGGCGAGGAGGTCATCGTCGGGGTCAACAAGTTCGAGACCACCGAGCCCTCGCCGCTGACCGCGGACCTCGACGGCGCGATCATGGTCGCCGACCCCGAGGCCGAGCGCACCGCGCTGGCCAGCATGGAGGAGTGGAAGGCCCAGCGCGACGAGGCAGCCGTCGAGGAGGCGCTCCGGGCGCTGGCCGAGGCTGCGAAGGGCACCGAGAACCTCATGCCCGCCACGCTGGCCGCGGTGCGCGCCGGCGCGACCACGGGGGAGTGGGCCGGCACTCTGCGCGAGGTCTTCGGCGAGTTCCGGGCGCCCACCGGTGTCTCGGGCGCCGTCGGCGTGGTGGAGGCCGGGGCCGAGCTGACCGAGGTCCGCGCCCGGGTGCAGCAGACCGGTGAGGAGCTGGGCGGTCGCCTGCGGCTGCTCGTGGGCAAGCCCGGTCTCGACGGGCACTCCAACGGCGCCGAGCAGGTCGCCGTGCGCGCCCGCGACGCCGGCTTCGAGGTCGTCTACCAGGGCATCCGGCTCACCCCGCAGCAGATCGTGTCCGCCGCCGTGGCCGAGGACGTGCACTGCGTCGGGCTCTCGATCCTCTCCGGCTCGCACATGGAGCTGGTGCCCGCGGTGCTCGACGGGCTCCGCGAGGCCGGGCTCGACGACGTGCCGGTCATCGTCGGCGGCATCATCCCGGAGTCCGACGGGCGCAAGCTGGTCGAGCTCGGCGTCGCGGCGGTCTACACGCCCAAGGACTTCGGGCTGACCCAGATCATGGGCGGCATCGTCGACGTCATCCGCAAGGCCAACGGGCTGGACTGACGGCGGCGGGCGCCGTCCTGCGCAGCGAACATAGGTTAGGCAATCCTGACTTCTTGCTACCCTCGTGCCGTGGGCAAGAAGAAGAGCAGCACGAAGATGGTGCTGAAGCTGCCGAAGACCAAGTGCTGCGAGTCGCGCAAGAAGTGCGACCGCTGCCCGCTGCGCATGCTCAAGGAGGGCACCCTCCCCGACGGCTACACCGTCAAGAAGCGCCGGCTCGTCCGGGTCGACGGCCGGACCTTCACCAAGAAGGACCTCACGCGCGCCGCCTGAGCGCCACCAAGGAGACATGACCGTGCCTGCCGCGCGCTTCGTCGACCAGCTCAACGCCCAGATCGGCAACGAGCTCGCCGCCCACAACCAGTACCTCGCCTGCGCTGTCTACTTCGACGCCCAGACGATGCCGCAGATGGCGGCCTTCTTCTACGGGCAGGCGTTGGAGGAGCGGGAGCACGCCATGATGATGGTGCGCTACCTGCTCGACACCGACTCCGACGTGGTCATCCCCGGGGTCGCGGCGCCGGTGCCGACCTTCGCGGACGTCGTCGCCCCGGTCGCGCTCGCCCTCGACCAGGAGCGACGGGTCACCGAGCAGATCAACGCCCTGCTGCGGATCGCGCGGGAGGAGAACGACTTCGCCTCCGAGCAGTTCATGCAGTGGTTCATCAAGGAGCAGGTCGAGGAGGTCGCGACCATGTCCGACCTGCTCGCGGTCGTCACGCGCAACGTCGGCGACGTCGAGGACATCGAGGAGTACGTCGCGCGCGAGCAGCGCGGCGAGGGGGCGGACCCGACAGCGCCCCGGGTCGCGGGGGCCTGATCCCCAGCCCTGGTGGCAGCACGAGGCCCCCGCCTGTCGGCGGGGGCCTCGTCGCGTCTGCTGCTGGTGCGGTGCGGGTGCTCAGCGCTCCACGAAGGTCGTGTCGAGCCAGTCGAGCACGGTGCGGCGCACCTGGGGCGCCTGGCGCTCCAGGGGGAGGGCCGAGCCGGCGCGGGCGAAGGTGCGCGCGGTGACCGCCTCGGAGGAGCGGAACCGCCGGGCCTGGGCCTGGGCGTCGCCGTCGGTGCGGGCGTCGCGGCCGCCCTGGAGCACCAGGACCGGGGGCTCGATCGAACCGGTGCCGAGGCCGAGCGCGCCGAGGGTGCCGAGCAGGCTCGTCACGTCGCCGCAGGGCGTGTCGTTGCGCTGGGCCACGGCCCGGCGCTGGACGGCCTGGGACGCCGAGGAGAACAGCAGGGAGACGAAGTCGGCCGGCGTCGCGCCGTACGACGCGTAGTCGTCGCCGAGGCAGGCGGTGGTCTGGCGCGCGGCCTCGCGCACGGCGGCCCGCGAGGCACCGGTGTCGTTGAAGCCCATGACGACCAGGCCTTCGACGTCGTCGAAGGTGGCCGCCTCGAGCTGGGCGACGGCCGCGCCGACGCCGTGCCCGTGCAGGACGACCTGTGAGGCGTGGGGGACCGAGGCCCCGGGACGGTCGACGAAGCGGTAGATGCCCGCCGTCACGTTCTGCACCACCTGGTGCAGCATCGTGGCCTGGGCACCCAGGCAGGTGGAGCGGCCGTCGGTCAGCGGGCTGGCGTCGAAGCCGAGCCGGTCGAGCACGAGGGAGGTCTCGCCCTGCGCAGCCAGGCGGCCGGCGTAGTCGTGGCGGGGGGAGGACTCCAGGTTCCAGAACCAGCCGCCGGTGCCGGCGTCGTGGACCAGCACGTTGATCCGGGTGCTCCCGGCCCGGCCGAGCACCTCGTCGCGGGGGCCCACGAGGCGGCCGGCGACGGAGTACGTCGAGCCGTCGGCCAGGCAGGGGACGTCGGTGTCGTTGGTGTTGGTCAGGGTGAAGACGACGTCGCGGGTGATCACCGGCTGGCGCTCGCCGCGCGGACCGGCCTCGGCGGCGGTGGACTGACCGGCGACGGCGCCGACCAGGGCGCCGGAGACCGCGCCGGCCAGCAGGCCGACGAGGAGGGTGCGCGCGACGCGCGAGCGGTGGGGGGTCCTCATGGTTGTTGAATGTAGGTCAACAACGAACTTGCGAACAAACTGTCGGTATGTGGCGCTCCCCACGTCCGAGCGGGTGGTGCTAGGGGGTTCCGCGTCCGTTGGCGTCGCGATCCTTGCCCCGCCGCAGCAGTAGCCAGACGGCGAGCAACCCCACCGCCAGGCCGGCGGCCGCGCCGGCGAGGGTCTCGGGGCCGCCGTCCGGGCCGCCGACGAGCACCCCGCCGAGGCCGGCCAGGGTCACGAGCAGCAGGCCCAGCGCTGCGTTGCGGAGCACCTCGCGCAGGAAGAGGCCACTGAAGGAGGTCGCAGCGAGCGCGTCCTCCAGGGGTACGGCGCGGACGACCGCGGCCACGGGCACGGGCCCGTACAGGTGCGGGAAGGTCTCGCGGCCGCCGGGCTCGCCGGGCTCCTCGAGCATGGGGCAGCCCAGAAGTGCGGTGTCGATCTCGAGCAGGACCAGCGGCTCGGTGACGTCGGCGTAGAAGCGCGCGTGCACCCCGCGCCACTGGTCGGCCCGGCTGGCGTGGACGAAGCCCTCCTGCTCCAGCGTGCGGCCGCGGGTGGAGGTCGTGTACCGCCCCTCGCGCCGGGCGGCGGCCCAGTCGGCGGCGGTGGCGACGTGGTAGACGAGCACGTCAGAAGAGCCGGTGCTCGGCGCCGTCGTCCATGCCCCGCAGCGCGTCGTAGTCCACGACCGCGCAGGTGATGCCACGGTCCTCGGCGAGGACGCGGGCCTGGGGCTTGATCGCCTGGGCGGCGAAGATGCCGCGGACCGGGCCGCGGGTGCACAGCAGGGGGTCGCGGTTGAGCAGCTCGAGGTAGCGGGTCAGCTGCTCGACGCCGTCGATCTCCCCGCGGCGCTTGATCTCGACCGCGACCGAGAGCCCGTCGGCGTCGCGGCACATCAGGTCGACCGGCCCGATCGCCGTCGGGAACTCCCGCCGCACCAGGGTGAGGCCGTCGGCGAGGGTCGCGGGGTGCTCGGCCAGCAGCTCCTGGAGGTGCCTCTCGACCCCGTCCTTCTGCAGGCCCGGGTCGACGCCCAGCTCGTGGGAGGAGTCGTGGAGGACCTCGGCGAGGAGGATCCGCAGGGTGTCCTCGGGGCCCTTCGCGGTGGCGCGGCTGGTGACCGTCCACTCCACCTGGCCGTCCTCGGTCGTGCCCTCCTTGAGGGTGCACGGCGGGGACATCCAGTTCAGCGGCTTGTAGGAGCCGCCGTCGGAGTGCACCAGCACCGACCCGTCGGCCTTGATCATCAGCACCCGGGTGGCCATCGGCAGATGGGCGGTCAGCCGGCCGGCGTAGTCGACCTGGCAGCGCGCGACGACGAGTCTCACGCGGCCCGAGCGTACCGGCGACGTGCCTCAGGCCGCGGCGGGGCCCTCCCGGGTGGTCCACTAGCCCGATCGGGTGGTGTTGCATGGTCCGCTATGACCATTCTCGGAAGCATCGCCGCGGTGACCCCGCTGGCCGCGCAGCCCGACGAGGGCGTCATCACCGACATCGAGCAGGGGATCAACGACGCCTTCACGCCCATCGCGGACGCCGTGACGTCCGTGGTGTTCTGGCAGGTCCCGCTCGGGGACTACTCCTTCCCGCTGATCGTCCTGTGGCTGGTCGCGGCCGCGGCGATCTTCACCGTCTACTTCAACGGCGTGCAGTTCCGCTCGCTCGGCACGTCCTGGGCGCTGGTGCGCGGGCGCTACTCCCGCTCCAGCGACCCGGGGGAGGTCACGCACTTCCAAGCGCTCGCCTCGGCGGTGTCCGGAACCGTGGGGCTCGGCAACATCGCCGGCGTCGCGGTGGCCGTCACGGTCGGCGGTCCGGGCGCCACGTTCTGGATGATCCTGGCCGGTCTGCTCGGGATGTGCACGAAGTTCGTGGAGTGCACCCTGGGCGTGCGCTACCGGGAGATCCACGAGGACGGCACCGTCACCGGCGGCCCCTTCACGTACATGCCGGTCGCCTTCGAGCGTTTCGGCGCCTCCGCCAGCAAGATCGGCGTGAGTATCTTCGCGGTGGCCCTCATCCTCTTCGGAGCGCTGGGCGGCAACGCCTTCCAGTCCAACCAGACCTACGCGCAGGCCGTGGAGATCACCGGCGGCGAGGAGGGGTTCCTCGGCTCACCGCTGGCCTCGTTGCTCTTCGGCATCGCTCTCGCGCTGCTGGTCGGGGTGGTCATCCTCGGGGGCGTCCAGTCGATCGCCCGGGTCACCTCCAGGCTCGTCCCCTTCATGGCGCTGCTCTACGTCGGAGCCTGCCTGCTGGTGATCCTCGGCAACGTCACGGAGGTCCCGGACGCCTTCAGTGCGATCATCACCGGCGCGTTCAACCCCGAAGGCGTCGCCGGCGGGATGATCGGTGTGCTGATCGTCGGCTTCCAGCGCGCCGCCTTCTCCAACGAGGCCGGGGTCGGCTCCGCGCCGATCGTGCACTCCGCGGTCAAGACCAAGCACCCCGTCAGCGAGGGCTTCGTCGCGCTGCTCGAGCCGTTCATCGACACCGTCATCATCTGCACGATGACGGCGCTCACGATCATCATCGCGGCCGACTCCACCGACTACGAGGACCGGATCGGGCAGAGCATCGACAGTGCGGGCGGGGTCACGTTGACCTCGCGGTCCTTCGAGTCCTTCCTACCGGGCTTCGAGAACGTGCTCACCGTCGCGGTAGCCCTGTTCGCCTTCTCCACCCTCATCACCTGGAGCTACTACACGCTCAAGGCCTGGACCACACTGGTCGGTAGGTCGCGGGCCAAGGAGAACGCGTTCAAGATCATCTTCTGCCTCTTCACCGCCCTGGGCGCCGTGGTCGATCTCGGCTCGGTGCTCTCCTTCGCCGACGCGATGCTCTTCGTCTGCGCGGTCTTCAACCTGCTGGCCTGCTACCTCCTGCTGCCGAAGGTGCGCGAGGAGATGCGCTCCTTCCTCCGCGGCATCCGCAGCGGTGAGATCGAAGAGGTCCCGGTCGAGGAGCGCGCCACCACGTGAGCGGGTCCCCGCCGGTCCTGGTGCGCGAGGCCCGACCCTCCGAGCTGCGCCACCTCGCGGCGATCGAGGACTCCGGTGCACCGCTCTTCCGGGAGTGGTGCACCGGGGACCTCCCGCCGGCCCTGGTCGCCCCCGCACCCACCGGGCACCAGCGCGACGCGGAGCCGGGGCGGCTGCTGGTCGCCCTCGACCCGGCGTACGACGGTGGGCCGGTGGGGTTCGCGCACCTGCTGTGGCTGCGTGACGACGCCGGTCTGCCCGCGGCCCACCTCGAGCAGCTCTCGGTGCTGCTCCCGGGGCACGGGCGGCGCGGGTTCGGGTCCGCCCTGGTGCGGGCGGCGTGCGAGGAGGCCCGGTGGGAGGGCCACGGGTCGATCAGCCTGTGCACCTACCGCGACGCCCCCTGGAACGGGCCGTTCTACCGGCGGCTCGGGTTCCGCGAGGAGCCGCGCCCGGCGGCGTACCTGCGGCGGCTGCGGGAGCACGAGCAGGCGCTGGGCCTCGACGCCTGCGGGGTCCGAGAGGTGCTCGTGCGGGACTTGGATCGATCAGATCGCGGCTAAGTTACCGACCAGTGAACATCCGCGGGGGAGGGGTGCCCGGACCGTGCCATGATGCCGCCCATGACCGCTGAGAGCGCCGCCACCGAGTCCGCTTCCCGCACCTTCACGACCATCGGCGTCGTGGGTCTCGGCACCATGGGTGCTGGCATCGCCGAGGTGTTCGCCAAGCACGGCTACGCCGTCGTCGGCGTGGAGAAGGACGAGGAGGGCGTGGCCCGCGGCCGCCGCCACCTGGAGGCCTCGACCTCCCGCGCGGTCTCGCGCGAGAAGCTGACCCAGGAGGAGGCCGACGCGCTCCTGGGGCGGATCACCTTCTCCACCACGCTCAAGGACCTCACCGACGCCGACCTCGTGGTCGAGGCCGTCGTGGAGTCGATGGACGTCAAGATCGGCATCTTCCGCGAGCTCGACTCCGTGGTCGCGCCGGGCGCCATCCTGGCCACCAACACCTCCTCGCTCTCGGTCACCGAGCTCTCCACCGCGACCTCGGCCCCGGGGCGGGTCGTGGGCATCCACTTCTTCAACCCCGCGCCGGTGCAGCGACTGGTCGAGGTCGTGCGCACCGTCGTCACCGAGCCCTCGGTGCTCGAGGACGTGCAGTCGCTGCTCGGCTCGCTCGGCAAGAGCCCGGTCGTGTGCGGCGACAAGGCCGGCTTCATCGCCAACACCCTGCTCTTCGGCTACCTCAACCACGCCGCCTCGATGTTCGAGCAGAAGTACGCCTCGCGCGAGGACATCGACGCCGCCATGCGCTTCGGCTGCGGCTACCCGATGGGCCCGCTGGCGCTGCTGGACCTGATCGGCCTCGACACGGCGTACGAGATCCTCGAGACGATGTACCGCCAGGGCCGCGACCGCCTGCACGCGCCCACCCCGATCCTCAAGCAGATGGTCACCGCCGGCCTGCTGGGCCGCAAGACCGGCCGCGGCTTCTACACCTACGAGAAGGCCGACTCCCCGGTCGTGGTCGCCGACGCCGCGACGCCGTCCGCCGACGAGGCGCCCGCGCTGCGCCACGACATCACGCAGGTCGGCGTCGTCGGCACCGGCACGATGGCCTCGGGCATCGTCGAGGTCTTCGCCAAGGCCGGCTACGACGTGCTCTACGTCGGGCGCTCGGCCGAGAAGGTCGAGGGCGTGCGCGGCATGATCACGAAGAACTTCGACAAGCAGATCCAGCGCGGCCGCGCGACCGAGGAGCAGAAGAGCGAGGTGCTGGGCCGCGTCACCGGCACCACCTCGCTCGACGACCTCGCGACCGTCGACATCGTGGTCGAGGCGATCGCCGAGGACCTCGCGATCAAGACCACGCTCTTCGAGAACCTCGACGAGATCTGTCGGCACGGGAACGGGGGGCGTGGCGCGATCCTCGCCACCACCACCTCGAGCCTGCCGATCATCGCGATGGCCAAGGTGACCTCGCGGCCCCAGGACGTCATCGGCATGCACTTCTTCAACCCGGCCACCGTGATGAAGCTGGTCGAGGTCGTCTCCACCGTCTCCACCTCCGACGAGGTGACCGAGACCGTGCGCGCGCTGTGCGCCAAGGTCGGCAAGGTCGCCGTGTCCTGCTCGGACCGCGCCGGCTTCATCGTCAACGCGCTGCTCTTCCCCTACCTCAACGACGCCGTGAAGATGCTCGAGGCGCACTACGCGACCGCCGACGACATCGACACCGCGATGAAGCAGGGCTGCGCGCTGCCGATGGGTCCCTTCGAGCTGCTCGACGTCGTCGGCAACGACGTCTCCCTGGCGATCCAGCGCGAGCTCTACCTGGAGTTCCGCGAGCCGGGCTTCGCGCCGGCGCCGCTGCTGGAGCACCTGGTCACCGCGGGCTACCTCGGTCGCAAGACCAAGCGCGGCTTCCGCGACTACAGCGTGCGCTGAGCGCTCACCACCTCCTTCGACCACCCCCGTAGCATCGGGACATGGGCCTGCTCCTGATGCTGCTGGTGGTCGTGCTCGGCATGGTGGTGCTCGGCGTGATCGTGACCCGGGTCAACCGCCGCCAGGTCGAGGCACGTCGCGAGGCCGAGATGGCGCCGGTGCGCAAGCTGGCCTTCGAGGACGTCACGGCGCTCGGCACCGAGCTCCAGGACCTCGACCTGGAGCTCGCCGGGCACCCGCTGGACGCCGGCGCCAACGCCGACTACCAGCGGGCGCTCGACGACTACGAGTCGGCCAAGGCCGCCGCGGACGCCATGAAGTCCCCCGAGGACGTCAAGGGCGTCACCGAGATCATCGAGGACGGCCGCTACGCCATCAACTGCGTGCGTGCACGGGTGGCGGGCCGGCCGCTCCCGACCCGGCGTCCGCCGTGCTTCTTCGACCCCCGCCACGGGCCCTCGGTGTACGACGTGCCGTGGACGCCGCCGGGCGGCGCCGAGCGCGAGGTGCCGGCCTGCGCGCTGGACGTGGAGCGGGTGCGTGCCGGCGCGGAGCCGGACATCCGCAAGGTGATGGTCGGCACCCAGCGGGTGCCCTACTGGCAGGGCGGCCGCGCCTACCGGCCCTACGCCGCCGGCTACTTCGGCGCGTTCAGCCCCATGGACTGGATGTTCGCCGGCCTGCTCTTCAGCGGCATGGGCGGCTTCGACGCCCTCGGCGGGATCGGGGAGGGCATCGGCGAAGGGATCGCCGGGGTCGGTGAGGGCTTCGGCGACCTGCTCGGCGGCATCGGCGAGGGCTTCGGCGACCTGTTCGACTTCTGACCCGCTCCCGGGTCGGCGACTCCCTCAGGTGGGGCGCTCGGCGCCGGCCAGCTGCTCGACGGCCTCGACCAGCCCCGCGGCGGTGAAGGGCTTCACCAGCACGCGGTCCACGCCGGCCGCCAGCGCCTTGGCGTGGTCGGGCAGCGCGGTGACCATGAGCAGCGGCAGCGAGGTGAGCGCCAGCTCGCCGCGCACGGCGGCCGTGAGGCCGAGGCCGTCCAGGCGCGGCATGTTCCAGTCGAGCACCACGATGTCCGGGACCTGCTCGCGGATCGACCCGAGCGCCTCCAGCCCGTCCCCGGCCGTGGTGACCTCGTGACCGGCCTTGCGCAGGAACAACGACATCAGCAACGACAGGTCGGGGTCGTCGTCGACGACGAGGATGCGCATCGATGGTCTCCTGGGACGGCTCTGGGGGAGTCCCGCTGGGGACAAGGGTGGCACAGCGCTCCACGCCGCGCCGGGGAACCGGGGGAGGGGTCGCTCACGTCCCGGCACGTGGGACGACGGCTCGGGGCGGACGCCGCCGGGGCGGCTGTCGTGGGGCTAGCGTGACCGGGTGGTCAGCAGTGTCCTCGCCGCCGTCGTCGCAGTGCTCGCCGCGGCGGTCCCGGCCCAGCCGACCCCGCCGGCACTGCCTGCCGCGAGCGACTGGGACTACCAGCTCGGCGGTGTCTCCGAGCCGCCCGAGCACGTCGGGATCGTGGCCCGCGACCGCACCGAGGCGCCGACGCGGGCGGAGGAGGGGCGCTACGACCTCTGCTGCGTCAACGGCTTCCAGACCCAGCCGGATGAGAAGCGCTTCTGGCGCCAGCGGTGGGCGCTGGTGCTGAAGGACGGGCGCGGGCGGCCGGTGGTCGACCAGGCGTGGGGCGAGTGGCTGCTCGACCTGCGCACCGCCGCCAAGCGCGAGCGGCTGGCCCGGATCGTCGGTGGGTGGACCGCCGGGTGCGCCGAGGACGGCTTCGAGGCGGTGGAGTACGACAACCTCGACTCCTTCACCCGCAGCGACGGCTTGCTGCGGGCGCGGCACGCGACGGCGTACGCCGCCCTGCTGGTGGAGGCGGCGCACGGGGTGGGTCTGGCTGCGGCGCAGAAGAACCGCGCGGGCTGGGACGGGACTCGGGTGGGCTTCGACCTGGCGGTCGCCGAGGAGTGCGGTCGCTACGACGAGTGCGACGCCTACACCTCGACGTACGGCGACCAGGTGCTGGTCGTGGAGTACCGCCGGGTGGACTTCGAGGAGACCTGCGAGGGGTTCGGTGAGCAGCTGCCGGTGCTGCTGCGCGACCGCGACCTGGTCGCCGACGGGCTGCGGGAGTGGTGCTGAGCGCCGCTCCCAGCGTGGATCAGTCCCCGCCGGCCTGGCGGGCGCGGTAGGCCGCGACGGCGTTCCGGTTGCCGCAGGTGGTGGAGCAGAAGCGCTTGGACCGGTTGCGGGAGAGGTCCAGGACGATGCCGTCGCAGTCCTCGTCGTCGCAGGTGCCGAGGCGCGACATCTCGTCGGCGCGGATGACGTCGATCATCGCCATCGCGGTCTCGACGGTCATGCGGGTGGCGAGGGCGGCGTCGGGGGAGACGGCGTGCACGTGCCAGTCGTAGGGCTCGTGGCGCACCAGCTGCGGGACGGCTCCGGCCTCGGCGAGCATCCGATTGACCATGCCGACGGCGTCCTCGCGGGAGGCCGTGAAGAGGCTGCGGAGCTCGGCGCGCAGGGCACGGACCTCGTCCAGCTCGGCCCGGGTGCGCTGGTGGCGACCGGTGTACTGGAAGCGCGAGTAGAACTCGTCCAGGTCGGCGACGGTCTGCAGGGTGTCGGGCTCCGAGGCGGTGTTGACCAGCTCGACCGCCGCTTGGAGCGACATCGCGGTGTCATGGGCGAATACCATTTTGACAGATTACTACGCCGACCGTACCGTCATGTGTCATGACGACTTTGACCCATGACGCCTCCCGAGGCGCCTCCGTGTCGCGGGTGCCGGCGGGGCTCGCCTTCGCCCTGGTCTCCTCGCTGTCCTTCGGGCTGTCCGGCGCGGTGGCGCGTGGACTGCTGGACACGGGCTGGTCGCCGGGGGCGACGACGCTGATCCGCGTCTCGGTCGCCGCGCTGGTCGTCCTGCCGCTCGGGCTGGTCGCGCTGCGCGGGCGGTGGGAGCTGCTGCGGCGCAACGCCTCGCTCGTCCTCACCTACGGCGTGCTGGCGGTCGCCGGCGCGCAGTTCTGCTACTTCTCCGCGGTCCAGCACATGCAGGTCGCCCCGGCGCTGCTCATCGAATACACCGCGCCTGCCGCGGTCGTGGTGTGGCTGTGGCTGCGCCACGGCCAGCGCCCCGGCCCCGTCACCCTGGCCGGCGCCGCGCTGGCCGCGGCCGGCCTGGTGCTGGTGCTCGACGTGGTCTCCGGGGCCGACCTGAGCGTGCCGGGCGTGCTGTGGGCGCTGGGTGCGATGGTCGGCGCGACGGCGTACTTCCTCATCTCCGCCGACGAGGACAACGGCCTGCCGCCGCTCTCGCTGGCCGCCGGCGGCCTCGTGGTCGGCGCGGTCGCCCTCGGCCTGCTCGGGCTGGTCGGGCTGCTGCCGATGGACGCCGGCACAGCCGACGTGTCGTACGCCGGGGCGGCAGGCGGCACGGTCGCCTGGTGGGTCCCCGTGCTGGTGCTCGGGCTCGTCACCGCCGCGCTCGCCTACACCTCCGGCATCGCCGCGGGGCGCCGGCTGGGCTCGCGCCTGGCGTCCTTCGTGGCGCTGACCGAGGTGCTGGCCGCGGTCGTCGCCGCCTGGCTGCTGCTGGGTGAGCTGCCGCGCGGCATCCAGCTGGTCGGCGGACTCGTGGTGCTGGCCGGGGTCGTCACCGTCAAGCTGGGCGAGGGCCGTGGCGCCCACCTCGCCGAGCGGCCCGAGCCGGTCATCCAGAACTGACGCGCGTCTCCCGCCACGCCCACCAGGCCAGCGCGACCAGCACCGGCCAGAGGGCGAGCCGCTCGAGCGCGCCGGTGACCGGGGTGTCCCCGAGGGCGATGAAGGCGACCGCCGCCGCGGCGGTCACGACTCCTGTGAGGGTGAGCGCGCGGGCCGTCCTCGGCTGCTCCCGCCGCACTCGCGCCCCGAGCAGCAGCAGCGCCAGCGGCTGGGCGACGAACAGGGGAGCGGCCGCCAGCAGGTGCAGGGTCGCGTCCTGGTCCTGCGGCGCCAGCCCCGTCGCCACCGAGCTGAGCCCGGAGACCACGAGCAGCGCGGTCACCAGCGGTCCGAGCCTTCGGTGCAGCAGCGTCGCTCCCAGCGCGAGCAGCACGCCGAACACCACGAACGAGCCGTTCATCAGCGCGTGCCGCGGCGAGCAGTACGCCGCCGAGCAGCCGACCTCCCCGAGCCGGCTCACGGTGTCGCGCGCGAAGCCGTAGCCGCCGGTCGTCGCCGCGGCGACCACGACCTCCGTCGCGACGTACGTCGGGCGCACCAGCAGGGCCAGGACGCCCCAGCGCTCGAGGTGGGGGCGGGTGGCTCGGGGCACGCGGTCACCGTAGGCGGTGGGGAGGGGAGCCGTTGCCGGTTGGCGCCCCGCTCGCGGCGCTATGACGCAGATTCCTCCGTGGTGTGATGATCGTGGAGATGGTGGTCCACCCGATGGACCAAGGCCTCCACGATCTCGAAGCTGCGCGTCGATCTGGGCGGAGTGACGCGACCGAGAGCGCCGGGCCCCGCGCAGTCCGACCGGCGAGACGCTCCGGAACTCGCTGGCTGCCGCCCCGGCGTGCCTCCACGCTGTGCGGGTGGGCCCCCTCCTGATCCTGGTCTCCGCCACGTGCTTCGGCGCGATGGCGGTCTTCGGGAAGCTCGCGTACGCCGCCGGCGTGCCGGCCCCGACGCTGGTGCTGCTCCGGTTCGCGCTGGCCTCGCTCGTCCTCGTGGCCGCCGTGCTCGCCCTGCGGGTGCGGAGCGGCCGCCCGGCGCTGCCGGTGGAGGGACCCGGGCGGCGACGACTGGTGCTCACCGCGCTCGCCCTCGGGGGGATCGGGTACGCCGCCCAGGCCTCGCTCTACTTCGCCGCGCTCGAGCGGATCGACGCGGCGCTGGTGGCGCTGGTGCTCTACACGTTCCCGGTGATGGTGACCGTCGCGTCGGTGCTGCTCGGGCGTGACCGGCTCACGCCGGCCCGGGCCGCGGCCCTGCTGGCGGCCACGGGCGGGACGGCCCTGGTGCTGGTGGGTGCGGGGGCGGTGTCCTTCGACGCTGCCGGGGTGGCCCTCGCCTTCGGGGCGGCCCTGACCTACACCGTCTACATCCTGGTCGGGGAGACGACGGTCCAGCGGGTGCCCGCGCTGACCCTGACCGCCCTGGTGATGGTCGGCGCCACCGTCACCCTCGCCGGCCGCGCCGCGCTGGCCGGCGGGATCGACCTGGACCTCGGAGCCGAGGGCTGGGGCTGGATCGCCTGCATCGCCCTGGTCTCGACCGTCGTGGCGTCCACGACGTTCTTCGCCGGCCTGCGTCGCACCGGGCCCTCGGCCGCCTCGATCCTCTCCACGTTCGAGCCCGTCGCCACGGTGGCCCTGGCGGCGCTGGTGCTGGGGGAGCGGCTCACGGGTCTGCAGGCGGTCGGCGCCGCCCTGGTGCTGTCCTCGGTCCTGCTGGTGCAGCTGCGACGCCGGCCCGTTGTCGACGCGCCGGTCCCGCTGGTGGACGCGCCCGTGCCGGCCGCCGTCGAGGAGCACGCGGCGGGGCCGCGCCCCGCGGACGGACAGGCCTAGCTGGCGTCCTGTCGCCGCACGTAGACCTCGCGCAGCAGCATGAGGATGCCCGCGGCGGTGGGGATGGCGAGCAGAGCACCGACGACACCGAGCACGGCCGCGCCGACCAGGGCGCTGATGACGATGACCGCGCCAGGCAGGTCGACCGAGCGCGACATCACGCGCGGGTAGATGAGGTAGTTCTCGACCTGCTGGTAGACGACGTAGAAGACGATGCAGATGATCCCGGTCTGGACGTCGGTGGCGAAGCCGATCGCGACGACGACGACCGCGCCGAGGGTGGCCCCGATCATCGGGATCACGCCCAGCAGCGCGACCACGGTGGCCAGGGCGACGGCGTACTCCCCGAGGCCGACGGCGAAGAGGAAGACCAGCGAGGACAGCCCCGCGACCAGCGCCACCAGGAAGGCGCCGGAGACGTAGCCGCCGATGCCGGCCAGCACCCGGTCGCCGAGCCGGCTGACCCGGTCGCGGCGCGAGGCCGGGGCCAGGCGGTAGACGGCGGCCTTGGTGGTCTCCATCGAGGCGAGGAAGTAGAGCGTCAGCACCAGGATGATGAAGGCGTTGAACACGGCCCCGAGCAGTGCCAGGCCCAGTCCCAGCACCCCGCCGAAGAGGCCGCTGATGAAGTCGCCGCTGGCGACGTACTCCTTGGCCCGCTCGAGGACCTGGTACTCCGCCTCGAGGTCGCGGATCCGCTCGTTGGACTGCAGCTGGTCGAACCAGCCCGGCGCCCGGTCGGTCAGCGCGCTGACCTGGTCGGCGATGACCGGCACGATCGCGAAGACGAATAGCGTGACGCCCGACAGGAACGCGACCGTGACGGTGAGGACCGCGAAGCCGCGGCGCAGGCCGTGCCGCTCCAGGAAGAGGACGGCCGGGTGCAGCCCCGCCGCGAGGAACAACGAGACCACGATGAGCAGCAGCGTGCTGCCGATGGCCAGGAGGGTCGTGCCGAGCCACCAGGCGGTGAGGGCCCCGAGCCCGCCGAAGAAGCCGAGGTAGAACGGCGCCCGGCGGTCCAGCGGGGGACCGGGGTGCCCGAGGTGGTCGGGGCCACCGACCAGGCCGACGTGCGCGTCCTCGTCACCGTCCCCGTCGGCGGCCTCGTGCTCCTCGACCATCGCGACGGTCTCGTCGTCGGCCAGGCGGGAGTGGTCGTGCTCCTGCGCCGCCTCCGGGTGGCGCGAGGGGGCCGGGCCGGGCCGTTCGTCCTCCGGCCCGCCCGACCCGGTGCTCACTTCGAGCCCGCCTCGGGGTCCGCTGCCGGCGCGTCGTCGTCGCGGCCGAAGCCGGACACGATGTCGGCCAGCGAGGCCAGCTGGGCGGTGATGCCGTCGCGGCGCTTCTGCAGCCGCTCGACCTCCGCGCGCACCGCGGCGAGCTCGCGCTCGGCCTCGGCGGTGCCGGACGTCGAGATCGACTCGGCCTGCTTCTGCGCCGAGGTGACGATCTGCTCGGCCTCGCGACGGGCCCGCTGCAGCAGGGCGTCGGCCTCGGCCTGGGACTGCTCGCGGTACTGCGTGGCCTGGGTCGTGGCCTGGCGGCCGCGCTCCTCGGCGGCGGTCGCGCGCTGCTCGGCCTCCTGGACCAGGCGCTGGGTCTCGGCCATGGCGCTCTCGTGGTGGTCGGCGGCCTCGCGGGCCAGCCGCTCCTTCTCCACCGCCAGGGTGCGGCGCGCCTCGGTCACCTCGCGGTCGGCGGCCGCGCGGGCCTTCTCGACCTCGCGCTGCGCGGCCGTGCGCATCTCGGTGGACTCCTGCTGGGCGGCCAGCCGCAGCTGCTCGGCCTCCCGTTGCGCGGAGGCACGCAGGTCGGCGGCCTCGCTGCGGGCCAGCGAGCGCTCCTGCTCGGCGTCGGTCAGCAGCCGGGTGCGGTGCTCCTCGAGCTCGGCCAGCTGGACCAGGCGCATGTCCTCGGCCTCGCGGGCGGCGTCGGCACGGATCGCCTTCGCGTCGCGCTCGGCCTGGGTCAGGATCTCGGCGGCGTCGCGCTGGGCGGAGGCGCGCACGTCGGCGGCCTCCTCCTCGGCCAGGCGCAGCATCGCGCTGGCGCGCCCGCCCAGGCCGGCGTACGACGGTCGCTCCATCTCCGCGAGCTCGGTGCGGACCTTCTCCAGCTCGGCCTCCAGCTCGGCGACGCGCCGCTCGGTGGCCACGACGCGGGAGGCGTCCTCGGACTTCTCCGCGAGCAGCTGGCGCAACCGCGTGTCGACCGCGGCGACGTCGTACCCGCCGCGGCGCACGACCGGGAAGGCACTGCCGCTCGGCGGAGGCACGGGCGCGGCGCCGCGGGCAGGCGCGGGAGCCGGCGGCACGACGGGACGCTGGGCCGTGGGCTGGCCGGTCGCGGACCCGCCCGCGGCACGGCCGGCGCCGGCGGCGGAGCCGGGCCCGGCCTGCGCGTCGGGGGTGCTCGGCTTGCTCGCGGAGCTCGCCGAGGCTCCCTGGACGGGGATCACCTGGGTCTTGTCGTCGGGGGAGCCGGGCTCCTCGTCGAAGATGGACAGGCCCTGGTCGCTCATGGAGGACAACCTACTTCCAGTCGTGGGAGTGCGGTGGCGGGCCCCATCATGGCGCGGGGCCCCGGTGGGACACACCCGGAGGACGCCTGCGGGGCCTGAGAAGTTGCCGTGCTTCCGGGTCCGGACCGGCTGGGGACGCCACGAGGGCCGCCCCTGCGGGACGGCCCTCGTGGTGGGAGCAGCAGGTGCGGCGGCTCAGACTCCGCGGAAGCGGTTGATCGCGTCGAGGTGCTTGGCGCGCTTCTCGTGGTCGCGCACGCCCAGGCCCTCCTCGGGAGCCAGGCACAGGACGCCGACCTTGCCCTGGTGCTTGTTGTGGTGGACGTCGAGGGAGGCCTGGCCGACCTCGTCGAGGGTGTAGGTCTTCGACAGGGTCGGGTGGATCTTGCCCTGGTCGATGAGGCGGTTGGCCTCGTAGGCCTCGCGGTAGTTGGCGAAGTGGCTGGAGACGATCCGCTTGAGGTTCATCCACAGGTAGCGGTTGTCGTACTCGTGCATGTAGCCCGTGGTCGAGGCGCAGGTCGTGATGGTGCCGCCCTTGCGGGTGACGTAGACCGAGGCGCCGAAGGTCTCGCGACCGGGGTGCTCGAAGACGATGTCGATGTCCTCACCGCCGGTGAGCTCGCGGATCTTCTTGCCCAGGCGCTGCCACTCCTTGGGGTTCTGCTCGGTGTTGTCCTCGTTCCAGAACTTCCAGTTCTCCTCGGAGCGGTTGATGATCATCTCCGCGCCCATGGAGCGGCAGATCTTGGCCTTCTCCTCGTTCGAGACCACACAGATCGGGTTGGCGCCGCCGTTGAGGGCGTACTGCGTCGCGAAGCCGCCCAGGCCGCCCGAGGCGCCCCAGATCAGGACGTTGTCGCCCTGCTTCATCTGGCCGGCGTTCTTGGAGACCAGCTGGCGGTACGCCGTGGCGTTGACCAGGCCCGGGCTGGCCGCCTCCTCCCACGTCAGGTGGGCCGGCTTCGGGAGCAGCTGGTTGGACTTGACCAGCGCGATGTGCGCGAGCCCGCCGAAGTTGGTCTCGAAGCCCCAGATCCGCTGCTGCGGGTCCATCATCGTGTCGTCGTGGCCGGCCGGGTCCTCGAGCTCGACGCTGAGGCAGTGCGCCACGACCTCGGCGCCCGGCTTCCACTGGGTCACGCCGGGGCCGGTCTTGAGCACGACGCCCGCGAGGTCGGAGCCGACCACGTGGTAGGGCAGGTCGTGACGCTTGGTGAGCTCGGAGAGCCGGCCGTAGCGCTCGAGGAAGCCGAAGGTGGAGACGGGCTCGAAGATCGAGGTCCACACGGTGTTGTAGTTGATCGCCGAGGCCATGACCGCGACGAAGGCCTCGCCGGGACCGAGCTCGGGCAGGGCGACGTCCTCGACGTGGAGGCTCTTGCGCGGGTCCTTGTCGCGGGTGGCGACACCCTCGAACATGTCGACCTCGTCCTTGTGGACGGTCACGGCGCGGTAGGACTCGGGCAGGGCAAGGTTCGCGAAGTCCTGCGAGGCCACGTCGCCGGAGTCGAGGGCCTGGATCGCGTCGAGGATGTGCTGCACGGGGTGGCTCCTGTGTCGTCGGGAGTCGGTCGGGGCGGGTGCCCGCGACGGCGGGCTGAGATTACCGATGGGTAACAGTGACGGGAAGGGCGTCTCGCGGGCCAGTGGCTGTGACGCACGCCATGGAGGGCCCGTCAGCCGGTCCGGTCCGGCGGCGGGTCAGTGCGCCGCGTGGGCGGCGGGCTCGACGATCTCGACGAGGATGCCGCCGGCGTCCTTGGGGTGGACGAAGTTGATCCGGCTGTCGGACGTGCCGCGCTTGGGCGCGTCGTACAGCATCCGCAGGCCGCGCTCGCGCAGGATCGCGGCGACCTGCTCGACGTCGGTGACGCGGTAGGCGATCTGCTGGCAGCCCGGGCCGTTGCGGTCGATGAACTTGGCGATCGTGGAGGACTCCGACAGCGGCGCGAGCAGCTGCACGCAGGAGCCGGAGTCGCCGACCGCCATCATCGCCTCGCGCACGCCCTGCTCCTCGTTGGTCTCCTCGTGCGCCAGCGTCATCCCGAAGGTGTCGCGGTAGAACGCGATCGCCTCGTCGAGGTCCGGCACGGCCATGCCGACGTGGTCGATGGCGGTGAAGAGGTGGGCGGGGATGTCCAGGGGTGCGCTCATGGCCGCATCGTCGTACGACGGGGGCGGGCGCGACAACGCACGTGCGGAGGTTGTGACGAGCGACTCACCGGACGTCCGACGGACGCCTCTCGCCGCCGAGGTGACTCGTGGGTAGCCTGAGCCGGTCCCGGCCCGGCGCGCCGCGAACCTCGGCGTGCCCCGGGGGTCGGGCCCACGCCAGCACTGGAGGAGAACCCCATGTCCGGAACCGTCATCGTCGCCGGGGCACGCACCCCGATCGGCCGCCTGCTCGGCGGGCTCAAGAGCTTCTCGGCCGCCGACCTCGGTGGCTTCGCGATCAAGGGCGCCCTGGAGAAGGCCGGCGTGTCCGGTGACCAGGTCGACTACCTGATCATGGGCCAGGTCATCCTCGCCGGCGCGGGCCAGAACCCCGCCCGCGCGGCCGGCCTCGCCGGTGGCCTGCCCGCCTCGGTGCCCTCGATCACCATCAACAAGGTGTGCCTCTCGGGCCTGAACGCCATCGCCACCGCCGACCAGATGATCCGCGCCGGCGAGGCCGACATCATCGTGGCCGGCGGCATGGAGTCGATGACCAACGCCCCGCACCTGCTGCCGAAGTCCCGCGAGGGCTTCAAGTACGGCGACACCGCGCTGGTCGACTCGATGGCCTACGACGCGCTGTTCGACCAGGCCACCCAGCAGGCCATGGGCGGCCTGACCGAGGCCTGCAACGCCGCGACCGACCAGTTCACCCGCGAGGAGCAGGACGCCTTCGCCGCCGCCTCGCACCAGAAGGCCGCGCTGGCCTGGAAGAACGGTGTCTTCGACGAGGAGGTCGTCCCGGTCTCGATCCCGCAGCGCAAGGGCGACCCGGTCGTCGTCTCCGCCGACGAGGGCGTGCGCGGCGACACCACCGCGGAGTCGCTGGGCAGCCTGCGCCCCGCCTTCGCCAAGGACGGCACCATCACCGCCGGCACCTCCTCGCAGATCTCCGACGGCGCCTGCGCCGTGGTCGTGATGAGCAAGGCCAAGGCCGAGGAGCTGGGCCTGGAGTGGCTGGCCGAGATCGGCGCGCACGGCATGGTCGCCGGCCCCGACTCCACCCTCCAGCTGCAGCCCGCCAACGCCACCAAGAAGGCGTGCGACAAGGAGGGCATCTCGCCCGCCGACCTCGACCTGGTCGAGTTCAACGAGGCCTTCGCCGCGGTCGGCATCGCCTCGGCCCGCGCGCTCGGCCTCCCCGACGAGAAGGTCAACGTCAACGGTGGCGCGATCGCCCTGGGCCACCCGGTCGGCATGTCCGGTGCCCGCGTGGTGCTGCACCTGGCCCTGGAGCTCAAGCGCCGCGGTGGCGGCACCGGTGCGGCCGCGCTGTGCGGCGGCGGCGGCCAGGGCGACGCCCTGATCGTGCGTGTCCCGAAGAGCTGACGCCTCGGCGGTCCCGGACCTGGTCGAGCGCGCACGCGCCGGCCAGGCCCGGGCCGTCGCCCGGCTCGTCTCGCTGGTCGAGGACGAGTCGCCCCTGCTGCGGCCGGTGATGGCGGCGCTCGCGCCGCACACCGGCCGTGCCCACGTGGTCGGCCTGACCGGCGCCCCCGGCGTCGGGAAGTCGACCTCGACGAACGCCCTGATCGGCGCGCTGCGCGCCGCGGGCAAGCGGGTAGGCGTGCTCGCCGTCGACCCCTCCTCGCCGTTCTCCGGCGGCGCCCTGCTGGGCGACCGGATCCGGATGCAGGACCACGCCTCCGACGAGGGCGTCTTCATCCGCTCGATGGCCTCCCGTGGCCACCTCGGCGGGCTCTCCTTCACGACCCCGCAGGCCGTGCGCGTCCTCGACGCCGCCGGCTTCGACGTCGTGCTCGTCGAGACCGTCGGCGTGGGCCAGAGCGAGGTCGAGGTCGCCGGTCTCGCCGACACCACGATGGTGCTCCTCGCCCCCGGCATGGGCGACGGCATCCAGGCCGCCAAGGCCGGCATCCTCGAGGTCGGGGACGTCTACGTCGTCAACAAGGCCGACCGCGACGGCGCCGAGCGGCTGCGCCGCGACCTGCGCAACGGGCTTTCGCTCGCCGAGCGCGCGGAGGGCTCCTGGAAGCCGCCGATCGTGCTCACCGTGGCGCAGTCAGGGCAGGGTGTCGAGGAGGTCGTGGCAGCGCTGACGTCGCACCGGGAGTGGCTGGGGGAGACCGGCCAGCTGGCCGTGCGCCGCGCCCGACGCGCCCGGGCCGAGGTCGAGGCGGTCGCGGTCGCCGCGCTCCGCGCGCGGTGGGAGATCGGCGACCGGTCCTCCCTCGACGCGCTCGCCGAGGCGGTCGCGGCCGGTGAGACCGACCCGTACGCCGCTGCCGACCGGCTGCTCGGGGACTGACGCGCCCCGGGCCTGCCGCGGAACGGGCCCGACCGGGCGGGTGGGTGCGGGTGCCGTGTCTGCTCTGATGGGGGAGTGGACCTCGCGACGCTGCTGGCCGACCTCCCGGACGACCCGCGGGTCGTGGTCACGGGCAACCACGCCAGCCCCGGGCACCTGCTCGGCCTGGTCGACGGGCTGCTGCCGGCGTACCGGCTGTGGATGCTCAACGCCCAGCGCGGCATCCCGGACCGCGACGGGGTGGTGCTCGAGACACCGTTCGTCGGGCCGGGGATGCGGCGCAGCCCGCGGTTGCGCTACACGCCCTCGCGGCTCTCGCTGGTGCCGCGGCTCTTCCGCACCACCCAGCCGCCGGACCTGGTGCTCCTGCACACGACCCGCCCCCGCGGCGGGAGGGTGTCCCTGGGCACCGAGGTGAACATCCTCCCGGCTGCCATCGAGGCGGCCCGCGCGCGAGGTGGCCGGGTCGTGGCGCAGGTCAGCGACCAGGTGCCCTGGACCTTCGGCGACGCCGAGCTCGACCTCGAGCACGTCGACCTGCTGGTGGAGGCGGACGAGCCGCCCGTGCCCGCGGCGCCGGCCCGGATCGACGACGAGGCGGCCCTGATCGGCGAGCAGGTGGCCGCGCGGGTCGGCGACGGCGCGACCCTGCAGGCCGGGATCGGCGCGGTGCCCGACGCGGCGCTGCGCGGGCTGGTCGGCCGACGGGGGATGCGGGTGTGGACCGAGATGTTCTCCGACTCGATCCTGGCGCTGGAGCTGGCGGGGGCGCTGGACCCGGACGTGCCGATCCACGCCTCCTTCCTCTTCGGCACCCCCGAGCTGCTCGCCTGGGTCGACGGCAACCCGCGGGTGCGGATGATCCGCACCGAGACCGCCAACGACCCGGCGCTGATCGCGCGGAACCCGGCCATGACCAGCGTCAACACCGCGCTCCAGGTCGACCTCTTCGGCCAGGCCAACGCCTCGCGGATCAACGCGCGCATCCACTCCGGCTTCGGTGGCCAGACCGACTTCATCGTCGGCGCGCTGCACAGCGACGGTGGGCAGGCGCTGATGGCGCTGCGCTCCTGGCACCCGAAGGCGGACTGCTCCACGATCGTGCCGCTCGTGGACGAGCCGGTCACCTCCTTCCAGCCCACCGCGGTCATCACCGAGCAGGGCGTCGCCGAGGTGGCCGGCCACGACGAGCGGTCCCAGGCGCGGCACCTGATCGAGCACGCGGCGCACCCGCAGGTCCGCGAGGAGCTCCGCGAGGAGGCGGTCGCGCTGGGTCTGGCGTGAGGGGCCTCGCCTGACCGGGGGGGACCGACGCTTCCTAGGATGTCGGCCATGACGCAGCAGCCGTTCTCCCGACCCGGTGCGATCGACCTCTCCGCGCTCAAGCGCCCCGCCCCACAAGGTGCTGCGGGTGGCGCGGCCGGCGGCGCCGGCGCGCAGGGCGGCTCCGCGGGGGCCGGCGGCGGGTCGGCGTACTCCGTCACCGTCACCGAGCAGAACTTCCAGGAGGTCGTCGAGTCCTCGATGACCGCGCCGGTGCTGCTGGTGTTCTTCTCCGCCAGCCGGCTGCCGGAGAGCGAGCAGATGGCCCGCGACCTCGCCACGGTCGTCGACGAGCACGACGGGCGGTTCCTGGCCGGGCTGGTCGACGTCGACGCCACGCCCGCGATCGCCCAGGCCGTGCAGCTGCCCTCGGTGCCGTTCGTGATGGCCGTGCTCGACGGTCGTCCGCAGCCGCTGCTCCAGGACGTGCTGGGGATCGACGAGCTGCGCACCGTGCTGCAGCAGGTCGGCCAGCAGCTGACGACCCAGGGGATCGCCGGGCGCCACCAGCCTCGCGCCGCCGCTCCCACCGCCGGCGGCGAGGAGCCGGCGACGGACCCGCGCTACGCCCCGGCGCAGGACGCGCTCGAGGCCGGTGACGTGGACCGGGCGGTGGAGGAGTACCAGAAGCTGGTCTCGGCCAACCCCGCCGACACCGAGGCGGCCGCCGGCCTGGCGATGGCCAAGGTGCTCCAGCGGACCCAGGGCGTGGACCTGCAGGCCGCGCGCGCGGCGGCCGCGTCCGCCCCCGACGACGTCGACGCCCAGACCCTGGTCGCCGACCTCGACATGCTCGGCGGCCACGTCGAGGACGCCTTCGCCCGGCTGGTCGAGCTGGTGCGACGGACGTCGGAGAAGGAGCGCGACCGCGCCCGCGACCACCTGCTCGGGCTCTTCGCCGCCGTCGGCAACGACGACCCCCGCGTGCTCAGCGGCCGGCGGGCCCTCGCCTCGGCGCTTTTCTGAGCCGCGGGTCCGAGGCGGTGGCCAGCCGATGACTGCGCCGATGACCGGGCCGATGACCGGTCCGGTGCGGGGAGTCGCCGGCGGTCCGGCGTGCCTCCTGCGCGGCCTCGGCATGTGGCGTCGCCGCCCGGGTCTGATGCTGCTCGGGATGCTGCCCGCCCTGCTGGTGCTCGTCGCGGTCCTCGCCGGGCTCGTCCTGCTGCTGCTGCACGTCTCGGACCTGGTCGCGTGGGCGACGCCGTTCGCCGACGACTGGGCCGAGGGCCTGCGCTCGCTGCTGCGGCTCGGGCTGGCGGCCCTGGTGGTCCTCGGGTTCGTCGTGGTGTCCTCGCTGACCTTCACCGCGCTCACCCTCGTCGTGGGGGACCCGTTCTACGAGCGGATCTGGGCCGAGACCGAGCGTATGCTGGGCGGACAGGTGCCCGACCAGGGGCCCGGCTTCTGGAGGTCGGCGAGGGACGGGGCGGCGCTGGCCGGCACCGGGCTGCTGCTCGGGCTCGGTGTCGTGGTCCTGGGCCTGCTGCCGGTGGTCGGGACCCTCGTCGGACTCGTGCTCGGGGTGGCCGTCTCGGGCCGGTTGCTGGCCGCCGAGCTGCTGTCCCGCCCCCTCGAGGCGCGGGGCATGGACCGGGTCGCGCGTGCCGAGGTGCTGCGCCGCGACCGCGGGGCGGTGCTCGGCTTCGGCGTCGCCACCCAGCTGTGCTTCCTGGTCCCGCTGGGCGCGGTGGCCGTCATGCCCGCCGCGGTCGTGGGCGCGACGGTGCTGGCCCGCGACCTGCTCGAGCGCGAGGCGATCGGGGACGTCATACGCCCCGCAGCAGGGGACGTCCCGCCCGTATGACGTCCCGAGACGAGCGGCGGGACGTCATACGCCCCGCAGCAGGGGACGTCCCGCCCGTATGACGTCGCGAGGCGAGCCTCAGCGGCCGCTCTCGGTGTACGCCGGGCCGTGGCCGTGGAGGCTGGCCAGGGCCGACTCGATCCGGCGCGCGGTGAAGTCGGCGCAGCGCTCGCGGACCTCCTCGACCGTGCAGAACTGGGCGTCGCGGATCTCGCGGGTCTGGCGCTCGATCCCGGCGACGATCGAGGCGTCGTGGACCCCGCCGTCGAAGACCAGGCACAGGGCGTCGTCCCAGCCGCCCCACGGGGGCAGCCAGTCGGTGAGCAGCAGCCGGCCCGCGGTGATCTGGAGGGCGAGCTCCTCCTCGACCTCGCGCGCGACCGCGAGCTGCGCGGACTCACCGACCTCGACGACCCCGCCGGGCAGGTCCCAGTCGGCCTTGTAGGTCAGCTGGCACAGCAGCACCCGACCCGCCTCGTCGCGCACGAGCATCTGGCTGATCGCGCGCTTGCGGGGGAGGAAGGAGTTGAGCAGGGCGCGGAAGGCACCGGGCTCCGAGAGCGGCGGGTCGGTGGCCAGGCGGGCCAGCACGACGTACCCCGTGGCGTCGGAGTCCTCACCCGGGACGACCCGTCGCACGCCCTCGCGGCGCAGCCCGGCGCGGGTGGCGACGCGCAGCGCGGCCTCGTGGTCGGTCGGTACGTGCGCCTCGACCCGGCTCAGGCCCAGGCCGTCCTCGCGGACCGGGGCCAGCGACCAGTCGGTGAGGACCCGCACGGCGCGGGTGGCGTAGCCGCGCCCGCGGTGGGGCTCGGTGAGCTCCCACGACAGCTCGCCGGCGCGTCCGCCGACGGGGACGACGGCCACCCGGCCCACCAGTTCCTCGCCCGCGAGCACCACGAAGGTGTGCGGCTCGGCGGAGGGCTCGAGGGTGACGGTGCCGTCGGTCAGGGTCGGCTGGGCGGTCACACGACCACCTTAGGGCGCGCCGCCCAACTCCATGGCCTGCTGCGCGGCCGAGAGTCGGGAGGCACGCCCTAGACAGTGCCCGGCAACCAGTCCGGCAGCTGCCCGCTGGCCCTGCGCTCAGTCCGCTGCCCGGAACCACACGGTCCCCAGCGGCGGGAGCGAGACGTCGGCGTGCGCCGGCTGTCCGTGGTGGGCCCCCTCGACGGCGGTCACGGCACCGAGGTTGCCGACCCCGGAGCCGGCGTAGGCCTCGGCATCGGTGTTGAGCACCTCCGACCACTCACCGGCGGTGGGGAAGCCGACCCGCACCCCGTGGTGCGGCACGGCCGAGAAGTTGGCCACGCACACGACGTCGGGGTGCCCGGGGGCACGCCGCACGAAGGAGAAGACGTTGCGACCGGCGTCGTTGGCGTCCAGCCACGCGAAGCCCTCGGGGGAGTGGTCGAGCGCCCAGAGCGCGCCGGAGCCGGCGTACGCCGTGTTGAGGTCGCGCACGAGGTCGTGGACGCCGCGGTGCTCGGGGTGGTCCAGCAGCCACCAGTCGAGCTCGCGCGACTCCGCCCACTCCGACTCCTGGCCGATCTCGCAGCCCATGAAGAGCAGCTGCTTGCCGGGGTGGGCCCACATGAAGGCGAGGTAGGCGCGCAGGTTGGCCAGCTGCTGCCAGCGGTCGCCGGGCATCTTGCGCAGCAGCGAGCCCTTGCCGTGCACGACCTCGTCGTGGCTGATCGGCAGCACGAAGTTCTCCGACCACGCGTAGACCAGCGAGAACGTCATCTCCCCGTGGTGGTAGGCGCGATGGACCGGCTCGTGGGCCATGTAGGCCAGCGAGTCGTGCATCCAGCCCATGTTCCACTTGAAGCCGAAGCCCAGGCCGTCGACGTCGGTCGGGCGCGTGACACCGGGCCAGGAGGTCGACTCCTCGGCGATCGTCACCACGCCCGGCACCCGGCGGTAGACGGTGGCGTTCATCTCCTGGAGGAACTGCACCGCCTCGAGGTTCTCCCGGCCGCCGTGGATGTTGGGCGACCACTCGCCCTCCTTGCGGGAGTAGTCGAGGTAGAGCATCGAGGCCACGCCGTCGACGCGCAGGCCGTCGGCGTGGAACTCCTCGCACCAGTAGATCGCGTTGGCGAAGAGGAAGTTGCGCACCTCGGGGCGGCCGAAGTTGAAGATGTGGCTGCCCCACTCCTGGTGCCAGCCGCGCTGCGGGTTGGGGTCCTCGTAGAGCGGGGTGCCGTCGAAGCGGGCCAGTGCCCACTCGTCGGTCGCGAAGTGGCCGGGCACCCAGTCGAGGATGACGCCGATGCCGGCCTGGTGCAGCCGGTCGACGAGCAGCCGGAAGCCGTCGGGGTCGCCGAACCTGCTGTCGGGGGCGAAGTACGACGTCACGTGGTAGCCCCACGACCCGCCGAAGGGGTGCTGCATCACCGGCATCAGCTCGACGTGGGTGAACTCGAGGTCGGCCACGTAGGCGACCAGGTCGGTGGCCAGCTGCTCCCACGACCAGTGGGTGTCGTCGTAGTTCTTGCGCCACGACGCCAGGTGCACCTCGTAGGTGCTCATCGGCGCGCTCACGGCCTGCCGCTCGGCGCGCGCGGCCATCCACTCCTCGTCACCCCAGGCGTAGGAGGACTCGAAGACCTTCGAGGCGGTGCTCGCGGGCTGCTCGGCCCACTGCGCGAGCGGGTCGGCCTTCTCCCGCCAGTGGCCGTCCTGGCCCAGGATCGCGAACTTGTACGCCGCCCCGGACCCGATCCCGGGCACGAACAGCTCCCAGACCCCGGACGTGCCGAGCTGGCGCATCGGGTGCTCGCGGCCGTCCCAGCCGTTGGCGTCGGACTTCAGCCGCACGCCCCGGGCGGAGGGTGCCCAGACCGCGAACGAGGTGCCGCTGACCGGCTCCTGCCCGGGAGCGTCGTAGTGGTGCACGTGCGCACCCAGGACGGTCCACAGCTGCTCGTGCCGGCCTTCGTTGACCAGGTGCAGGTCGACCTCGCCGAGCGTGGGCAGGAACCGGTAGGGGTCCTCGAGGAGCAGCGGCTCGCCGTCGTAGGCGACGGAGAGGCGGTACGCCGGGACCTCGGCCACGGGCAGCACCCCGACCCACACGCCCTCGTGCTCGTGCGTGAGCGCGACCTCGGTGGTGCCGCCGAAGTCACCCAGCACGCTGACCCGCGAGGCCAGCGGCTTGAGCACCCGCACGGTGACCGCACCGTCGTGCTCGTGCGGACCGAGCACCGCGTGCGGGTGCCCGTGATCGCCGCGGACGAGCTGGTCGAGCTCCCCGGTGGGGACGGGCGCGGGGGCGGGTGTGCTGGCGGGGCTCATGCGGCTCCGATCTCGGCCACGGCCCGGAGCGGGATGTCCACCCAGGTCGGCCGGTTGCGGGTCTCGTAGACGGTCTCGTAGACGGCCTTGTCGGCGACGAAGGCCTCCACCAGCGTGCGCTGCTCGGGGGTCACCTCGCCACCGGCGTAGGCGACGAGGAAGTGGTTCTTGGCGCGGTTGGCCCACTCCTGGGCACGGGCGCCGCGGACCTCGCCGCCGTCGGGGTCGTCCTCGGCCCAGGTGCGCTCGACCACGCGCGGGGCGTAGTCGAAGGAGCGCAGCATCCCGGCGACGTCGCGCCAGGGGCAGTCGGGCAGCAGCCGCTCGGCCAGCGGCTTGGCCGGCTCGCCCTCGAAGTCGACGATCTTCCAGCCCAACGAGGTGCGCAGGGTCTGGCCGAGGTGGAGGTCGCCGTGGACCCGGTGCACCGTGACGTCGCCGAGGGCGGCCACGCGGCCGAAGAGTGCCTCGAGCCGCTCACCGTGCTCGGCCAGGGCGGGTGCGGCCGCGACGGCGGCGGGCAGCCGCTCGCGCATCCGTGCGGCGACGTCGCCGGCCGGCACCCGGCCCACGCCGAAGTGCTCGACCAGCAGGTCGTGCACTGCACGCAGGGTCAGGCCGAGGCGGGTCGCCTCGCCGGCGAAGTCCCCGCCGGAGGCCGAGGCGTGCACGTCGGGCTCGGAGAAGAGGGTGCGGACGCTGGCCAGCGCCAGGTCCCACCCGTCGGAGGCGGTGCGCAGGAACTGCTGGAGCATGGCCAGCTGCACGACTTCTCCCGAGTCCGAGTCCGCGGGGTCGACCGAGCCCGGCTCGACCCAGTCGACCCAGCCGTAGAGGTGGGCCACGTCGGGGGAGTCGGCGCGCGAGAGCACCTCGTGCACCTGGATGTCGGGGTTGATCCCGGGGGTCACCTTGCGAAAGACCTTGAGCAGCGCGTCCTCGCCGAAGGCCACCGAGGAGTTGGACTGCTCCCCGGAGAAGAGCGACGAGTGCGCGGAGAGGTCGAGGTCGTGGCCGGGCAGCCGGTGGAAGGCCAGCGAGCTGGCCGGGTCGTGCAGGTTGCCGCCGGGCTGCTCCGCGGCGGCCGCGAAGGCCCGCTGCCAGGCCGCCATCGCCTCGCGGTCGTGGAGGGCGTCGTAGGCGTGGACCCAGCCCAGCCCCGGCTCCTCCCACCAGCCGACGAAGGCGTGCTCGAGCCGCGCCTCGGCGTCGGTGTAGAGGGCCAGCGGGACCTGGTAGTGCTCCACGGCGTCGGGCGCGCCGGGGTCGACGTCGGTGTAGGTCACCTCGACCAGGTGCAGGGCCACCCGCGGCTCGGTCGCGCCACCGGTCGCGGCGCGGGTCTGGGTCCCGGGCACCTCGCCGAGCCGGCGTACGCCGGTGACGGAGGAGGGGCGGCCCTTGCCGGCGTACCAGCGGGTCCGCGCGAGGTAGTCGGCCAGGACCTGGGGGTCGAGGTGGTCGGTCTCCGGGCTCAGCCCCGGACGGGCATCGTCGGGCTCGCTCACAGCAGCTGGTCCTCCTCGTGGTGGCCCTCGGGCGTGGTCAGCCGGAACCAGTAGAAGCCGTACCCCGCGAGCGTCAACAGGTACGGCAGCTCGCCCACCGGGGGGAACGGCACGTTGCCGAGGAGCTCGACGGGGCGGCGGCCCTCGAAGCGACGCAGGTCCAGCTCGACCGGCTGCGGGAACCGGGAGAGGTTGTTGACGCAGAGGATCACGTCCTCCTCGCCGGTCTCCGGGTCGGTCCACTCCCGCACGTAGGACAGCACGCAGGAGTTGGATCCGCCCAGGTCGTGGAAGGTCCCCAGGCCGAAGGCCGGGTGGTGGCGGCGGGCGGCGAGCATCCGGCGGGTCCAGTGCAGCAGGGAGGAGGGGTTCTCCATCTGCGCCTCGACGTTGACCGACTCGTAGCCGTAGATGGCGTCCTGCACCACCGGCAGGTCGAGCCGGCCGGGGTTGGCCGAGGAGAAGCCGGCGTTGCGGTCGCCGGTCCACTGCATGGGGGTGCGCACGCCGTCGCGGTCACCGAGCCAGATGTTGTCGCCCATCCCGATCTCGTCGCCGTAGTAGAGCACCGGGCTGCCGGGCAGCGAGAGGAGCAGGGCGTTGAACAGCTCGATCTGGTTGGTGTCGTTGTCCAGCAGCGGGGCCAGCCGCCGACGGATGCCGATGTTGGCCTTCATCCGCGGGTCCTTGGCGTACTCCGACCACATGTAGTCGCGGTCCTCGTCGGTGACCATCTCCAGGGTCAGCTCGTCGTGGTTGCGCAGGAAGATGCCCCACTGGCAGGTGTCGGGGATGGCCGGTGTCTGCTCGAGGATCTCCGAGATCGGGTAGCGCGACTCGCGGCGCACCGCCATGAAGATGCGCGGCATGACGGGGAAGTGGAAGGCCATGTGGCACTCGTCGCCGCCGACGGAGAAGTCGCCGAAGTACTCCACGACGTCCTGCGGCCACTGGTTGGCCTCGCACAGCAGCACCCGGCCGGGGTACTCCTCGTCGACGACCCGGCGCACCTTCTTGAGGAACTCGTGGGTCTCGGGGAGGTTCTCGCCGTTGGTGCCGGGCCGCTCGTAGAGGTAGGGAACGGCGTCGAGCCGGAAGCCGTCCAGGCCCATGTCGAGCCAGAAGCGCAGCGCGTCGAGGATCGCGTCGTGCACGGCCGGGTTGTCGAAGTTGAGGTCGGGCTGGTGGTGGAAGAACCGGTGCCAGAAGTACTGCCCGCGCACCGGGTCCCAGGTCCAGTTCGAGGGCTCGGTGTCGACGAAGATGACCCGGGCGTCCTGGTAGAGCTCGTCGGTGTCGGACCAGACGTAGAAGTCGCCGTACGGGCCGTCGGGGTCGCTGCGGCTGGCCTGGAACCACGGGTGCTGGTCGCTGGTGTGGTTCATGACGAAGTCGATGATCACGCGGATGCCGCGGGCGTGCGCCTCGTCCAGGAAGTGGTGGAAGTCGTCGATCGTGCCGACCGCGGGCAGGACGCCCTCGTAGTCGGCGACGTCGTACCCGCCGTCGCGCAGCGGGGAGGGGAAGAAGGGCGGGACCCACAGGCAGTCCACGCCCAGCCACTGCAGGTAGTCGAGCTTCTCGACCAGGCCCTTGAAGTCACCGGTGCCGTCGCCGTTGGAGTCGCGGAAGGAGCGGACCAGGACCTCGTAGAAGACGGCGGTCTTGAACCAGTCGGGCGTGCTGTGCGCGGCCTCGGTCACGTCCACTCCCGAGTCGGTGGTCTCGTGCGGGGCCTGGGTCATGCGCCTCTCCTGACGGTCAGCACGTGGGCTGGTTCGTGGTGGGGGTCGAGCCGGACGTAGTTGTGCTGGCCCCAGGACCAGTCGGCCCCGGTGACCTCGTCGTGCACGACGTACCGCTCTCCCCACTCCATGCCCAAGGCCGGCAGGTCGATGTGCACGGTGGTCTCGCGCGTGGCGTGCGGGTCGAGGTTGACGACCACGATGACGGTGTCGCTGTCGGGGTCGCCGACCACGGCCTGCTTGGCGTAGACCAGCACGTTCTCGTCGTCGCTGGAGTGGACGGTCAGGTTGCGCAGCAGCTGCAGGGAGCGGTGCTCGCGGCGCACCCGGTTGAGCATCGAGAGGTACGGCGCCAGCGTCCGTCCCTCGGCCTCGGCGCCCTCCCAGTCGCGGACCCGCACCTGGAACTTCTCGGTGTCGAGGTACTCCTCCGAGCCCGGCTTGACCGCCACGTGCTCGAACAGCTCGTAGCCGGAGTAGACGCCCCACGTCGGGGAGCTGGTCGCCGCGAGGGCCGCCCGGACCTTGAACGCCGCCGGTCCGCCGTACTGGAGGTAGGCGTGGAGGATGTCGGGGGTGTTGACGAAGAAGTTCGGCCGCATGAGGTGGTCGGTCTCGCGGCTCAGCTCGCGCAGGTAGTCCTCGATCTCCCACTTCGCCGTGCGCCAGGTGAAGTAGGTGTAGCTCTGGTGGAAGCCGACCGCGCCGAGCCCGCGCATCATCGCCGGCTTGGTGAACGCCTCGGCGAGGAAGAGCACGTCGGGGTCGGTGCGGCGCACCTCCTTGAGCAGCCACTCCCAGAAGGCGACCGGCTTGGTGTGCGGGTTGTCGACGCGGAAGATCCGCACCCCGTGCGACATCCACAGCCTCACCACGCGCAGGACCTCGCGGCAGATGCCGGTCGGGTCGTTGTCGAAGTTGATGGGGTAGATGTCCTGGTACTTCTTCGGCGGGTTCTCCGCGTAGGCGATCGAGCCGTCGGCGCGGGTGGTGAAGAACTCCGGGTGCTCGGTGACCCACGGGTGGTCCGGCGCGGCCTGCAGCGCCAGGTCCAGCGCGACCTCGAGGCCCAGGCTCCTGGCGTGCGCGACGAAGGCGTCGAAGTCGGCCATCGTGCCGAGGTCGGGGTGGATCGCGTCGTGACCGCCGTCCTTGGACCCGATCGCCCACGGCGAGCCCGGGTCGTCGGGGCCCGGGGTGAGGGTGTTGTTCGGGCCCTTGCGGTTGACCTCGCCGATCGGGTGGATCGGCGGGAGGTAGACGACGTCGAAACCCATCGCCTTCGCCCGGTCCAGGCCGGTGACGGCGGTGCGGAAGGTGCCGCTGGTGATCTTCCCGGTGACCGGGTCCTTCCTGGCGCCCTCGGACCGCGGGAAGAACTCGTACCAGCTGCCGAACAGCGCGCGCTCCCGGTCGACGTACGCCGGGTAGGGGCCCTCGACGGTCAGCAGCTCGCGCAGGGGGTGGGCCAGCAGGACGGCGTCGAGCTCCGGGTCCTGGAGGGCGGCCAGGCGGGCCCCGGCCGGGCGTCCGGTGTCGGAGGCGGCCAGCACGGCGCCCTCGAGGACCTCGCGCGCCTTCGTCTCCTCCGCGGGCAGCTCGGCGAGGACCCGCTCGAAGAGCAGCCGGCCCTCGGTGAACATCAGCTCCACGTCGACCCCGGCCGGGATCTTGATGCCGGCGTCGTGCTGCCAGGTCGCCAGCGGGTCGGACCAGGCGTGCACCTCGAACGTCCACGCGCCCTCGACGTCGGGGGTGACCCAGGCGAGGTACTCGTTGGGCTCGGGGCTGGGCAGGTGCATGCGCACCGGTGGCCGCCGGACCCCGGCGGGGTCGACCAGCACGACTTCCGCAGCCAGCGCGTCGTGGCCCTCCCTGAAGACCGTCGCGGTCACGGGGAAGGGCTCGCCGACGGTCGCCTTGGCGGGCTGACGTCCCAGGTCCACCAGGGGCATCACGTTCATGACGGGGATGCGTCCGACCATGCGCACTACCCAACCGGCTGCCCCCTGCAGGTGCAAGCGGCCCCCGGGGTGAGGGGCGGGTCCGGGGGGCCGGCGGTTGAGGAGGTTGCTCTGCAACCGTCTCGAAACCCCCGGCGGTGGTGCGGGGCGCCGGCGGTTGAGGAGGTTGCTCTGCAACCGTCTCGAAACCCCCGGCGGTGGTGCGGGGCGCCGGCGGTTGAGGAGGTTGCTCTGCAACCGTCTCGAAACCCCCGGCACCGTCGCTTGTCCACAGGTGGCCGACGCGACTGGTTCGCCGAGTGACATCCGGGCAGACCGGACCCATGACCGCCTGGACCTACATCCTCCGGTGCGCCGACGGTTCCTACTACGTCGGCAGCACCACCGACATCGACCGCCGGCTCAGCCAGCACCAGCTGGGCGAGGGGGCTGCGTACACGCGACGGCGGCGCCCGGTGGAGCTCGTGTGGTGCGCCGAGTTCGAGCGGGTGGACGAGGCCTACTGGTACGAGAAGCAGGTCCAGGGATGGAACCGCCGCAAGCGGGAGGCGCTCATCCGTGGGGAGTACGAGCTGCTCCCCGAGCTGGCGAGCCGGTCGTGGGCGGCGCGGCGGGCGACGGGGTTTCGAGACGGCGCTGGCGCGCCTCCTCAACCGCCGTCGTCTCGGCGGCCGCGGTCGGGGGCACCGTCGGGGTTTCGAGACGGCGCTGGCGCGCCTCCTCAACCGCCGTCGTCTCCGCGGCCGCGGTCGGGGGCACCGTCGGGGTTTCGAGACGGCGCTGGCGCGCCTCCTCAACCGCCGTCGCCTCGGCGGCCGCAGTCGGGGGCACCGTCGGGGTTTCGGGACGGCGATGGCGCGCCTCCTCAACCGCCGACGATGCCCTCATCCGTCAGCGGCTGAAGACCTGCAGCTCGGCGGCGTGCACGATCGTCCCGCGGTCCGACCCGGTGGCGCAGTCGGTGGTGGTGATCGGGTCGTTGTCGAGCTCGCCGGCGTACCCCTTGAACCCGGTGCACTGGTTCTCCAGGGTCACCAGGCGCACCGCGGCGGCGCGGGCCGGCTCCGGGAGCCGGAAGGAGCGCATGGCCTGGGTGGGGGCCGTCGGGCGCGGGCGCACCGACGGGAACGCATCGGGTGCGGAGGTGAAGACACGCGTCCAGCGGGCCTTGCTGCTCCCGCAGTCCGAGGTGCACACCTCGATCGCGAACCGGCGCAGCGCGGTGAAGCGCGAGCCGGAGGCCTGGTCGACGTCCTCGGGACCGTCGACCGGGTTCAGCAGGGCGCTGACCTGGACCCGACGGATGGTCGAGGTGCCGCCGGCGAGGTCCACCGCGACGTAGGGGTTGGACTCGTCGACGTTCTCGGCGGTGATGCCCGCCCAGTTGGTGTCCTCGGTGCCGTCGATCAGCGCCTCGGTCTTCAGCGAGCCCGGGGTCGCGTCGATGACCTTCGCGCCGGCCGCGCCGGCCGCGAGGTTGCGGTGCCTCGGCATCCGCACGGTGCGGGTCTCGCCCGCGCGCAGCTGCAGGGTCGCGCGGTGGAAGCCGCCCTTGCGGGACACGTAGACGACGTCGTACGTGCCGGGCGCGAAGCGCGCGGTCGAGGAGACCTTCTTGGTGCGCGGGTCGGTGTCGGCGGCTGGCGAGGTGCGGGCCTCGAACATGCCGACGAAGACCTGCGTGGGGCCGTTGCCGCCGGTGAAGCGGACCGTGGCGTTGGGCTCCCTGGGCGTGGCGAAGCCGCCGGTCACGTCGTTCTCGTCGGCCTTGGCGATGGTGGCGTTCGCCCCCATGCCGCGGCGGGCGAAGGCGCGCCACATGACCTGCTGGTTCTCGCCACGGAAGCGCATCCGGTCCGCGGCGAGCATGGCGTCGCGGGCGTCGAGCATCGTGGTGCTGCCCTGCTGGAGCAGGAAGGCGTCGAAGAGCAGCTGGATCCAGCGGCGGTTGCCGGGGCAGAACTGCGGGGCCACGGGGGAGGCGTTGGGCGTGCCCTCCGCGCAGGCGACCTGCAGCTTCTTGTCCCGGTAGGGGAAGCGGGCGTCCCACTTCTCCACCAGGGCCTGGCGGACCTCCCACTGGGTGCCGCTCCAGATCTCGCCGTCGGCGTGGACCTGCACCCCGAGGGTGTCGTAGCCGTAGTTGGCGTAGTTGAGCGGGTTGCGGTTGATGGAGAAGTTGCGGATCGCGGTCGTCTTGTTGCCGGTCGCGTAGACGCCGACGGCGAAGATGTTGCCGCCGTTGTCGTAGCCGTGGCTGAACTGGTATTCCGCGGCGACCAGGTCGCCCCACGACTCGCCCATCGCGCCGCCCTGCTGGGAGCCGATGCCCTCGTCCGGGCCGGCGATCATGCGGTTGGAGATGGCGTGGGTGTACTCGTGGCCGACGATGCCCATGTCCAGGCTGCCGTCGGTGCACGGGGCGTAGAAGGCGCCCGCGACCGGCTGGAAGAGGTACTGGTTCGTGATGCCCGGCACGCCGTCCTGCAGCGTGATCTGGTTGGCGTTGTTGCGGCCGGTGGCCACGCCGGTCTCGTCGAAGACCGGCGAGGTGAGCGCGCCCGCCTGGACGTTGCCGGTCTCCTGGTCCGCGGGCACGCCGCCCTTGCCGAAGTTGTCCAGCTGCATGTTGTAGTTGGCCTCGGTGAAGCCGAGGTAGTAGCTGTAGTCGTGCATCCGGTTGTGGGACACGAACAGGTTGCCGGTCACGTAGTTGATGTCGTTGCCGCCCGGCACGAGGTTGGCCGGGTCGCAGGCCGACTCGTTCCAGGCGTCGGTGAACTCACCGGTGTAGTCGCGGACCGGGGAGACCGGGGCCTGGAAGAGGCCACCCGGGCTCAGGGGGCTGCCCCACGCCTCGTGGGTGTTGGCGTTGTTGCCGACCGTGGTCATCGAGGAGCTTCCGGCCACGTTGACCTGGTCCCAGGCGAAGGGCGAGGCGATGTTGGCGAAGGGGCCGGTGCGCTCGGTGCAGTCCGGGGTGTCGGTCCAGCAGCCGACCACGTCGTTGGACGGGGTCTTGCCGACCCGGGTCGAGTCCATCGAGGGGTTGGCCGGGAAGTAGCTCCAGGTGGGCGCGAGGCCCGCGCCGCCGCCGGGCGTGGGGGTGCCCTCGTCGGAGGTGTTCACCACGAGCGCGTAGGTCCCGACGACCACCGAGGCGGCGTCGAAGGGGCAGACCTGGGCGGAGTAGACGCCGGCCGGCAGCGGCTCGGGAGCGGTGTACGTCGCGACCTCGGGGCTGGTGAGCAGGTCACCGGTGAAGAGCAGGCGGTCCTTCGGTCCGAAGAACTTCACGACCACGTCGTCGGAGGGCAGCGCCAGCGCCACGGCGGTGAGGGTGCGGGTCGCGTCGTCGGTGAGCTCGAAGGGGTGCTTGGCGCCGCACTCGGTGGGCGTGATGGTGCCCTGGAAGACCTCCTGCACGGAGTCGTTCTCGACCTGGCGGGCGCGGTGGAGCACGTCGCCGGTCACGGCGTCGACCATCAGCGTGTAGGCGAAGCCGATGCCGCCGGTGTTGTCGACGACGTTGGTCTCGTAGACCGGGCGCACGGTGCCGTCGGCCAGCGCGAGGGCGCGCAGCCGGACCTGCTGCTGCTCGGAGAAGCCGGGCACCGCCAGGCGGGTCCAGGCCACGGTGCCGGCGGTGGCCTCGTCGACGGTCTCGGTGATCTTCGACAGGACCGAGCCGGTGACCGAGCGGCCGACGTTGGCGGCGGCCTCGACCCACGCCTGGACCGGGCTCAGCTCGGCGGCGGGCACCGAGGCGCCGTCGGCGACCCGGGCCAGGGAGGAGGAGACGTAGGCGATCTCGCCGCGGGAGACGCCCACGGTCACCATCGAGCCGATCGCGGGGGAGAGGTCTCCGAAGCGCTGCCGGAACAGCACGGCGTGGCCGGCCTCGGCGGTCGGGCGGCCCTGGGCATCGGGGTAGCTCGCCAGCTGCTGGGCGTTGACCAGCTCGAGGTCGGCCATCGCCGCGCGGGTCAGCCCGAAGAGGCTCGCGTTGTCCTCGAGGAAGGTGCGGGCGGCACGGACGGGGTCGGACGACGTGGCCCGGGCCAGCGCGCCGTCGGCGGGCAGCAGCGAGGCCGGGGTGCCGAGCGCGTTCCAGCGCAGGGTGCTCTCCCCGAGCCGGTCGGCGGCGGCCAGCTGGGCGCGCGTGGGCAGCACCCGGCCGCGCAGGTCGAGGTCGGAGAGACCGGGCACGGTGTCGCCGATGGTCGCGACGACGTCACCGACGACGTCGCCCCGGTCGGCCGCGGCGAGGGCGCCGGAAGAGGTGGCGAGGGCGGGGAGCTGCGCGAGGCCCGGGACCAGGGTGGCGGTCAGCAGGGCGAGGGCGACCGTCGTACGGCGGCCTCGGCGCGAGGGAGCGATGGGCATGGCCTGCACAACGGAGGGCGCGGCCCGTGGTTATGTCCGCGCCGCGGACGAAACACGATCGTCACCGGACCGGTCCACCGGGCCCTCGAGTGGTGCAGGGTCTTGGATCGATCCAAGAAACCGTCTAGCATCCCGCGGGTGCGTGCCATCCGACGCTTCACCGTCCGCCCCGTCCTGCCGGCCGAGCTGGCGCCCCTCCACGACCTGGCGCTGAACCTGCGCTGGTCCTGGCACCCGCCGACCCAGGACGTCTTCGCTGCCGTCGACCCCGAGCGGTGGGAGGCCGTGGGCCACGACCCGGTGCGGCTGCTGGGGGCCGTGGACCGCGACCGGTTCGCCGAGCTCGCCGCGGACGCCGGCTTCCGGGCGCGGCTGGACGCCGCCCAGGCCGACCTGGCGGCGTACCTCGGCACCGACCGGTGGTACCAGCGGGCCCGGGGCGAGCAGGGCGGGGAGTCCCTGCCGCGCGCGATCGGCTACTTCTCCCCGGAGTTCGGCATCACCGCGGTGCTCCCGCAGTACTCCGGCGGCCTGGGCATCCTGGCCGGCGACCACCTCAAGGCCGCCAGCGACCTGGGCGTGCCGATCATCGGCGTCGGCCTGCTCTACCGGCACGGCTACTTCAAGCAGTCGCTGTCGCGCGACGGCTGGCAGCAGGAGACCTATCCGCTGCTCGACCCCGACGAGCTGCCGATCTCGCTGCTGCGCGAGCCCACCGGCGAGCGCACCCGGATCTCGATCACCATGCCCGGCGGGCCCGACCTGGTCGCGCAGGTGTGGGTCGCCAGCGTCGGCCGGGTGCCGCTGCTGATGCTCGACACCGACGTGGAGGAGAACCCCGCGGCGTACGTCGAGGTGACCGACCGGCTCTACGGCGGCACCTCCGAGCACCGGCTGCGCCAGGAGCTGCTCCTCGGCGTCGGCGGCGTCAAGGCGCTGCGCGCCTACTGCCGCATCACCGAGCACCCCGAGCCCGAGGTCTTCCACACCAACGAGGGGCACGCCGGCTTCCTCGGCCTGGAGCGGCTGCGCGAGCTGACCGTCGACCCCGCCGGCCCCGGGCTGGACCTCGACACCGCGCTCGAGGTCGGTCGCGCCTCGACCGTCTTCACCACCCACACCCCGGTCCCGGCCGGCATCGACCGCTTCCCGCGCACCCTGGTCGAGCAGTACTTCGGCGAGGGCGGCGCCGTGCCCGGCGTCCCGCTCGACCGGGTGCTGGCCCTGGGCGCGGAGGACTACGAGGGCGGGGACCCCGGCGTCTTCAACATGGCCGTCATGGGCTTCCGGCTGGCCCAGCGCGCCAACGGCGTCTCCACGCTGCACGGGCGCGTGTCCAGGCACATGTTCGAGGGGCTGTGGCCGGGCTTCGACGACGCCGAGGTTCCGATCGGCTCGATCACCAACGGCGTGCATGCGCCGACCTGGGTGGACCGCAAGGTCGCCGAGGTGGCGGACCAGTACGTGGGGCCGGAGCTCACCGAGCACGGTCGCGGCTGGGGCGAGCTGATGAAGGTGCCCGCTGCGGACGTCTGGCGGGTCCGGGGCGAGCTTCGCGCCCAGCTCGTGGAGGAAGCCCGCAAGCGCGTGCGCGCCTCGTGGCTGAAGCGGGGGGCGTCGGCCGCCGAGCTGCGGTGGGTCGACGGCATCCTCGACCCGAACGTCCTGACGATCGGCTTCGCCCGCCGGGTGCCGACCTACAAGCGTCTGACGCTGATGCTTCGCGACCCCGAGCGGCTGAAGTCGCTGCTGCTCCATCCCGAGCGACCCATCCAGCTCGTCGTCGCCGGCAAGTCGCATCCCGCCGACGAGCAGGGCAAGCGGCTCATCCAGCAGATGGTCCGGTTCGCGGACGATCCCGCGGTGCGCCACCGCATCGTCTTCCTGCCCAACTACGACATCGCGATGGCACAGCGCCTGTACCCGGGCTGCGACGTGTGGCTGAACAACCCCGTGCGCCCGCTCGAGGCGTCCGGGACCTCAGGTATGAAGGCCGCGCTCAACGGGTGCCTCAACCTGTCGATCCTCGACGGGTGGTGGGACGAGTGGTACGACGGTGAGAACGGCTGGGCGATCCCGACCGCTGACGGCGTCGAGGACGACGACAGGCGCGACGACCTCGAGGCCGCCGCCCTGTACGACCTCATCGAGAACTCGGTTGCGCCGCGCTTCTACGACCGAGGCGCCGACGGCCTTCCCGAACGGTGGATCGAGATGGTGCGGCACACGCTCTGCACCCTCGGGCCGAAGGTCCTCGCGAGCCGGATGGTCTCCGACTACGTCGAGCAGCTGTACCTGCCCGCCGCCGTGAGCGCGCGACAGATGGACGGCCCGAAGTACGACGGTGCCAGGGAGCTCGCCGCCTGGAAGCAGCGCGTGCGCCAGCACTGGGGCGAAGTGCACGTCGACCACGTCGAGTCCGGCGGGCTCGGTGACGTCCCACAGCTCGGTGAGGTGCTGCGGGTCCGCGCATACGTGTCGCTCGGGGAGCTGTCTCCCGACGACGTCGACGTCAAGGTCGTGCACGGGCGCGTCAACGAGACCGACGACCTGACCGACGTCGTCGCGGAGTCCCTCGACCACTGCGAGAGCTACGAGGCGGGCCGGCACCAGTTCGCCGGCGAGATCCGGCTGCGCCGCACCGGACCGTTCGGGTACACCGTCCGGGTGCTGCCCAAGCACGCGGGTCTGGCCAGCCAGGCCGACCTCGGGCTGGTCGTCAACGCCTGACCGAGTGGTCATTCCGGCTGCGGGACCGGCCTGATCGGCTGGCCCTGTGATCGGCTCGTCGTCAGCGCAGCGCTCGGTACAGACGCACGCTCCGCTCGGCGACCACGACGCCACCGCCGGCCGGCGTCGTGACGTGCGGGACGTCGTCCGGGTGCTCGAACGCGCTGTCCCACAGCAGGTGGAACGACCGCGCCCACGGTGTCGGCGGGAGCGTCAGAGGGACCGGCTCGTCCCCGGCGTGCAGGACGATCAGCACCGACCCGCGGGGGGTGGGGTCGTACAGGAACATCTGCAGGGTGCGCAGGGACGCATCGTGCCAGCGGTCGTGGTCCATCAGCGTGCCGTCCGCGGCGAACCAGCCGAGGTCGGTGGTGCCGTCGGTGTGGACGGCGCGACCGGCGAAGAACCGGTCCTGGCGCAGGGCGGTCAGCTCACGCCGCCACCGGAGCAATGCCGCTGTGGTGGCGAGGAGGTCCTGCCGCCACCGCTCGAGCTGCTCGGGCTGGTCCGGCCGGTCGTCGCCCCAGTCCAGCCACGACGTCTCGTCATCCAGGCAGTAGGCGTTGTTGTTGCCGTGCTGGGTGCGTCCCAGCTCGTCGCCGGCGGTGATCATCGGCACGCCGGTGGCGAGCAGCAACGTCCCCAGCAGGGCACGCATGCTGCGTCGGCGGGCGGAAAGGACGTGCGCGTCGTTTGTCTCGCCCTCGACCCCGTGGTTCCAGGCGCGGTTGTCGTCGGCGCCGGCGGCGCCGCCATCTCCGGTGGCCTCGGTTTGCGTTCGTTCGTACGCCGTGAGGTCGGCCAGGGTGAAGCCGTCGTGGGCGGTGACGAAGTTGACCGACGCGGTCGGCGTGCGCGGCGCGGCGTCCAGGGAGGCGGACCAGCTGAAGAAGTCCGCGGAACCGGCGAGGCGAGTGGCCAGATGCCTCACCCCGTGACCGAGAACGCCCTCGTGCCTGCGGGTTTCGGCCGCGTCGGCCAGCCAGAACGTCCGCACGTCGTCCCGGAACCGGTCGTTCCACTCCGAGAACGGCGCCGGGAACTGGCCGGTGCGCCAGCCGTGGTGGCCGACGTCCCAAGGTTCGGCGATGAGCTTGACGCGGCTGAGAACCGGGTCGGTCCGCAGGGCGACGAGGAAGGGGTGGTCGGGCTCGAAGCCGGCGGTGCCCCGGGCCGGGGTGGTGGCCAGGTCGAACCAGAACCCGTCGACTCCGAACGCGGTCACCCAGTAGCGCAGCGAGTCCAGGGCGAGGCGGACCGTCCACGCGTTGCGGAAGTCCAGGGTGCCGCCGGTGCCGGTGACGTCCAGGTCCCGACCCCGGGAGTCGAGACGGTAGTAGGTGGCTGCGTCGAGACCACGCAGGCTGAACATCGGGCCCTCGACGCCGCCCTCGGCGGTGTGGTTGTAGACCACGTCCAGCACGACCTCGATACCGGCCTCGTGCAGGGTGCGGATCGCCTGGGCCAGCTCGACGATGACGGCGTCGGGGCCTGCCTTGCGAGCGGCAGCCGTCGCGTAGCGGGGCTCCGGGGCGAAGAACGACAGAGTGCTGTAGCCCCAGTAGTTGCGAAGCCCCCGGCGCACCAGCGCCGGCTCGTCGCCGATCGCGTGGATGGGCAGCAGCTCGAGCGTGGTGACACCCAGCCGGGTCAGGTGCTCGACCACGGCCGGGTGGCCGAGGGCCGCGTAGGTGCCGCGCTCGTCGGCCGGCACCTTCGGGTGCCGCATCGTCAGGCCACGCACGTGCGCCTCGTAGATCACCGTCTCCGGCCAGGACACCTTCGGCTGCAGGCTCAGATCCGCCTGCGGCGGGGCGACGACGACGCCGTGCGGCACGTCCGCAGCCGAGTCCTCGTCGTTCGGGATGGCAGCGCCGCCCTCGAAAGCGCGCCCGTCCAGCGGAAGCCAGGTCTCGCCGTCCACCTCATGGGCGAAAACGGCTGGACCCCAACTGATATGGCCGTCGATCGCACGTGCGTAGGGGTCCAGCAGGAGCTTTGCGGGGTTGTACCGGTGACCCCGCGCGGGCTCCCAGGGGCCGTGCGCCCGCAGGCCGTAACGTTGACCGTGCGTGACGCCGTCCAGGTGTCCGTGCCAGACGCCGTGCGTGCGCCCGGTGAGTGGGAGGCGTCGCTCCTCGCCGTCGGTGAACAGGCAGACCTCGACGGCCTCCGCGTGCATCGCCAGTACCGCGACGGAGGCGCCGGTGGGCGTGAGATGCACGCCGAGCGGCGGTGGAGCGGAGGGCGCGGGCATGGGGGCAGTCTGCCGTGGCGGCCCGGAAGGCGCCGTCTACGGTGGTCGGATGAGTGATCCGACCTCGCTGCCGTCCTTTCCGCCGCCGCCGGACGAGCACCCCCTGCGCGGACGGGTGCTCGACGCGCTGATCGACGAGGGCGGCCAGCCGGTTCTGGACGACGACGGCGACGTCGTGGTCGTGGTCAACGACCAGCGGATGTTCGTGCGCTGTGCCGACGGCCAGGTCCCGATGATGCGCGTCTTCGGGCAGTGGCGGATCGGCGATACGGTGCCGGCCGACCCGCTGACGCGGCTGAAGGTCGCCGGTGACCTCACCACGCGGATGAACCTCGTGAAGGTGGCCGTGCACGACGACGTGCTGTTCGTCGCCATCGACGTGCTCGTGACGCCCGAGATGCCCTTGCCTGCCGTGCTGAACAGCTGTTTCGCCGCGATCTTGAACAGCGTCCGGGTGTGGCACGAGAACGCCGGTGGTGGCGGTGAGTGCGGTCCGGAGAGCTCTGGCGGCCCCGAGAACGTCGGTGGCGGCGGGAGCGAGGGCTAGGCTCCGGCGCCAGAAGAGCCGTCGAACTGGCGAGAGGGAGTGACATGGGCGAGGTTGTGCGCCTTGAGGTCGAGGACGGGATCGGCACCATCCGGCTGGACCGGCCCCCGATGAACGCGCTGGACACCGAGCTGCAGGAGGGCATCCGGGCAGCGGCCACGGAGGCGGGGGAGCGGCGCGACGTCGCAGCTGTTGTCGTCTACGGCGGGGAGAAGGTGTTCGCGGCGGGTGCGGACATCAAGGAGATGCAGACCATGTCCTACACGGACATGGTCGACCGCTCGGCGGCTCTGCAGTCCGCGTTCACAGCGGTCGCCAAGATCCTCAAGCCGACGGTCGCCGCGGTGACGGGCTACGCGCTCGGTGGTGGCTGCGAGCTGGCGCTGGCCTGCGACTTCCGGGTGGCGGGGGCGGGCGCCAAGCTGGGGCAGCCGGAGATCCTGCTCGGGATCATCCCGGGAGCCGGCGGCACCCAGCGGCTCGCGCGACTGGTCGGGCCGGCCAGGGCCAAGGACCTGGTGTACTCGGGGCGGCACGTGAAGGCCGA
>NZ_JASBRN010000020.1 GCF_030149505.1 Nocardioides sp. | reverse complement strand
TACTTCCGGATCAACACCGAGAACATGGGCCAGTTCGAGCGGACGCTGATCATCGTCGACGAGGACGCCTACGTGCACTACGTCGAGGGCTGCACCGCGCCGATCTACTCCAGCGACTCGCTGCACTCCGCGGTCGTCGAGATCATCGTGAAGAAGGGCGGCCGCTGCCGCTACACGACCATCCAGAACTGGTCGAACAACGTCTACAACCTCGTCACCAAGCGCGCGGTCTGCGAGGCCGGCGCGACGATGGAGTGGGTCGACGGCAACATCGGCTCCAAGGTGACGATGAAGTACCCCGCCATCTACCTCATGGGCGAGCACGCCAAGGGCGAGACGCTCTCGATCGCCTTCGCCGGCGAGGGGCAGCTCCAGGACGCCGGCGCCAAGATGGTCCACGCCGCGCCGCACACCTCGAGCTCGATCCTGAGCAAGTCGGTCGCGCGGGGCGGTGGCCGGACGTCGTACCGCGGCCTGATCCAGGTCAACGAGGGCGCCCACGGCTCGAAGTCCAACGTGCTGTGCGACGCGCTGCTGGTCGACCAGATCAGCCGCTCCGACACCTATCCCTACGTCGACATCCGCGAGGACGACGTGTCGATGGGCCACGAGGCGAGCGTCTCCAAGGTCTCCGACGACCAGCTCTTCTACCTCATGTCCCGCGGCATGGAGCAGGACGAGGCGATGGCGATGATCGTGCGCGGCTTCGTCGAGCCGATCGCCAAGGAGCTGCCCATGGAGTACGCCCTGGAGCTGAACCGCCTCATCGAGCTGCAGATGGAGGGCGCGGTCGGCTGACCCGGCCCGCCCCGCACCACCGCTCGCCCCCTGACGCTAGGAAGACACTCCCTGTGACCGTGACCGACGCTGCCGCCGAGCAGACCGCCGACGCCGTGGCCTCCGCCCTCGAGGTGGACCACGTCGAGAGCCACCTGCACCCGGTGAGCTCCTTCGACCTCGCCGACCACCCGATGCCCACGGGGCGCGAGGAGATCTGGCGGTTCACCCCGCTCAAGCGCCTCGCCGGCGCCCTCGACGACGCGCCCGATGACACCGACGCGCTGACGGTCGAGACGATCGGCGACGCGTCGTACGTCGTCGGCACCCTCGCCCCGGGCCAGCACCCCCGTGGTGCCGCGCTCGTCCCCGACGACCGCGCCTCGGCCCTGGCCTCGCGGCACGCGCCCGAGGCGGTGCACGTGCGGGTCCCGGCCGACACCGAGCTCGACGAGCCGATCGGCCACCGCCTCACCGGTGCCGCCGGCAAGCGCTCGCACCGCCACACGGTGATCGAGGCCGGCACCCACTCCCGCGCCACCTACGTGCTCGACCACCGCGGCTCGGGCGTGCACGCCGGCAACGTCGAGGTCGTGGTGGGCGACGGCGCCGACCTGACCGTGGTGACGCTGCAGGACTGGGACGACGACGCCGTGCACGTCGGCACCCACGAGGCCGTCGTGGGCCGCGACGCCCGCTACCGCCACATCGCGGTGACCTTCGGCGGCTCGGTCGTGCGCACCAGCTCCAACGTGCACTACGCCGGGCCCGGTGGTGACGCCGAGCTCCTCGGGCTCTACTTCGCCGACGCCGGCCAGCACTTCGAGCACCGCCTCTTCGTCGACCACAACGCCCCCCGCACCAAGAGCAACGTCGTCTACAAGGGCGCGCTGCAGGGTGAGCGGGCGCGCACCGTGTGGATCGGCAACGTGCTGATCCGCAAGGTCGCCGAGGGGATCGAGACCTACGAGGAGAACCGCAACCTCGTGCTCACCGACGGCTGCCAGGCCGACTCGGTGCCCAACCTGGAGATCGAGACCGGCGAGATCGAGGGCGCCGGCCACGCCTCCGCCACCGCGCGCTTCGACGACGAGCAGCTGTTCTACCTCCGCAGCCGCGGCGTCTCCGACGAGGAGTCCCGCCGCCTGGTGCTGCACGGCTTCTTCCAGGACCTGATCCGCAAGATCGGCCTGCCGGAGCTGGAGGAGAAGCTGACCGCCGCGGTCGAGGACGAGCTGGCCCGCAACGTCGCCGGCAAGGTCCTCTGATGGCCTTCGAGCGCGCCTGCGCCCTGTCCGAGGTGCCCACCGACGAGGCGCTCGCCGTCGTCGTCGGCGAGTACTCCGTCGCCGTCGCCCGGGACGGGGAGGGCGAGGACCTCGCGGTCTACGCCCTCCAGGACCAGTGCAGCCACGCCGCGGTCAGCCTCAGCGAGGGCGAAGTGGCCGACTGCACCGTCGAGTGCTGGCTGCACGGCTCCCGCTTCGACCTGCGCACCGGCAAGCCCACCGGGCTGCCGGCCACCGAGCCGGTGGCCACCTTCCCCGTGGAGGTCCGCCAGGACCCCGACGGGGCAGCCGTCTACATCGACACGACCACCACCCTGAACGGAGTCACCCCCGCATGAGCACCCTCCAGATCACCGACCTCCAGGTCTCCGTCGACACCGAGGACGGCCCCAAGGAGATCCTCAAGGGCGTCACGCTCACGATCGACAGCGGCGAGACGCACGCGATCATGGGACCCAACGGCTCCGGCAAGTCGACGCTGGCCTACTCGATCGCCGGCCACCCGAAGTACACGATCACCGGCGGCTCGGTGACCCTCGACGGCGAGGACGTCCTCGCCATGAGCGTGGACGAGCGCGCCCGTGCCGGGCTCTTCCTGGCCATGCAGTACCCCGTCGAGGTCCCCGGGGTCTCGGTCGCGAACTTCCTGCGCACCGCCAAGACCGCCATCGACGGCGAGGCCCCCAAGCTGCGCACCTGGGTCAAGGACGTCAACGGCGCGCTGGAGAAGCTCAACCTGGACTCCTCGTTCTCGGCCCGCTCGGTCAACGAGGGCTTCTCCGGTGGTGAGAAGAAGCGTCACGAGATCGCCCAGCTCGAGCTGCTCGACCCCAAGGTCGCGATCCTCGACGAGACCGACTCCGGCCTCGACATCGACGCCCTCAAGGTCGTCTCCGAGGGCGTCAACCGCTTCCGCGAGCGTGAGGGCAAGGGCGTCCTGCTGATCACGCACTACACGCGCATCCTGCGCTACATCCAGCCCGACCGCGTCCACGTTTTCGTCGACGGCAAGGTCGCCGAGTCCGGCGGTCCCGAGCTGGCCGACAAGCTTGAGGCCGAGGGCTACGAGTCCTACCTGGGCGCGTCGGTCTGATCATGGAGGGCCTGCTCCCCGACCTCGAGGTCGTCCGCAAGGACTTCCCGATCCTCGGCCGCACCACGGCCGACGGGCTGCCGCTGGTCTACCTCGACAGCGCCAACACCTCGCAGAAGCCGCAGGTGGTGATCGACGCGATGGTCGACCACCTCGAGCGGCACAACGCCAACGTCGCGCGCGCCATGCACCTGCTGGGCGCCGAGGCCACCGAGGCGTTCGAGGGCGGCCGCGACAAGGTGGCGGCCTTCATCGGGGCACCCGAGCGCGACGAGGTGATCTTCACCAAGAACGCCTCCGAGGCGCTCAACCTGGTCGCACAGACCCTGGGCCTGGAGGGCGCGCACCGGGTCGGCCCCGGCGACGTCGTGGTTACCACGGAGATGGAGCACCACTCCAACATCGTGCCGTGGCAGATGCTCACGCAGCGCACCGGCGCCGAGCTGCGGTGGTTCACCTTCGACGAGGCCGGCCAGCTCGACCTCTCCCAGGTCGACGAGCTCATCACCGAGCGCACCAAGGTCGTCACCTTCACCTGGGTCTCGAACATGCTGGGCACGGTCAACCCCGTCGCCGAGCTGACCCGACGCGCCCACGAGGTGGGAGCGATCGTGGTCGTCGACGCCTCGCAGGCCGCGCCGCAACTGCCGATCGACCTGGCCGCGATGCCGGTCGAGGAGCGTCCCGACGTGGTGGTGTTCACCGGCCACAAGGTCGTCGGTCCGACCGGGATCGGCGTGCTCTGGGGCCGCCGGTCGCTGCTCGAGGAGCTGCCGCCCTTCCTGGGCGGCGGCGAGATGATCGAGACCGTCACCATGGAGCGCAGCACCTACGCCGGGCTCCCGCACAAGTTCGAGGCCGGTACCCCGCCGATCGTCGAGGCCGTCGGTCTCGGGGCCGCGGTGGACTACCTCGCCGGGCTCGGCATGGAGGCGGTCCACGCCCACGAGCAGGCGATCACGGCGTACGCCCTGGAGGGGCTGGGCACGGTCCCGGGCCTGCGGGTCCTCGGGCCGCTGGACGCCACGCAGCGCGGCGGTGCGATCTCCTTCGAGCTCGCCGGCGTGCACCCCCACGACGTCGCGCAGGTCCTGGACGTGCGCGGCATCGCCGTCCGCGCCGGGCACCACTGCGCCCGACCGGCGCACGCGAAGTTCGGTGTGCAGAGCTCGACCCGCATGTCGTCGTACGTCTACACGACGCCGGGGGAGATCGACGCGCTCGTCGAGGCGCTGCACTACACCCGCGACTACTTCAAGGTGGGCTGAGGCGATGTCCGCAGAGCTCGACGCGCTCTACCAGGAGATCATCCTGGACCACTACAAGAACCCGCACCACAAGGGACTGAGGGGCGACCCCTCCGCTGACGGGACCGTCGAGGTGCACCACGTGAACCCCACGTGCGGTGACGAGGTGACGCTGCGCGTCCACCTCGAGGAGGCCGACGGTGTGCTCCGTGTGCAGGACGTGTCGTACGACGCGGTCGGCTGCTCGATCTCGCAGGCCTCGACCTCCGTGATGACCGACCTCGTGATCGGCAAGCCGGTCGAGGAGGCCATGGGGGTCCACGAGGTGTTCCTGACCCTCATGCAGGGCAAGGGCAGCGTGGAGCCCGACGAGGAGGTGCTGGAGGACGGCATCGCCTTCGCCGGCGTCGCGAAGTTCCCCGCACGCGTGAAGTGCGCGCTGCTCGGCTGGATGGCCTGGAAGGACGCCACCAGCCAGTCGATGACCACCACCGCCCAGGGAGGCGACGATGACTGACACCCACACCCCCGACCACTCCGACCTCCCCACCGAGGTCCCGGTCCCGACCGGTGGCGGCACCTCCACCGTGACGATCGAGGAGGTCACCGAGGCGCTCAAGGACGTCGTCGACCCCGAGCTCGGCATCAACGTCGTCGACCTCGGCCTCGTCTACGGCGTGCACGTGGACGAGTCGTCGAACTGCGTGGTCGACATGACGCTGACCTCCGCGGCCTGCCCGCTGACCGACGTCATCCAGGACCAGACCGACTCCGCGCTGGAGGGCCTGGTCAACGACGTGGCCATCAACTGGGTGTGGATGCCGCCGTGGGGCCCCGACAAGATCACCCCCGACGGCCGCGAGCAGTTGCGCGCGCTCGGGTTCAACGTCTGATCTCGCTCGCCCGGCACGCGCGCTCGCGACGCAGCGGACCGTAGGCTGCGCGGATGGACGAACCCAGCTCGCCGACCGAGTCCCAGGAGCAGGCGGTCCAGGCCTTCTGGGACATCGCCCGGTTCCACGCCAAGCTCAACACGGCACCGGCGTACTTCGGGCCCACCACGCTGGAGGTCGTGCCCCCGCCGACGTGGTCCTTCGGTGACGCACCCGGATCAGAACGGCTGCTGGCCGAGCTGCTCAGCGGCAGCGTGTCCACGTTGACCGCTCCAACCTCCGACTACGAGTCGACGGGGGAGCCGCTGCCGGAGCCGGGCTCGCTGAGCATCCTGCTCGACGGCGGGGGACGGCCCGTGGCGCTCCTGGAGGTCACCGAGGTCGAGGTGGCCGGCAGCACGGTGACCGAGCACCTGCGCGTCGTCTACCGGGCGGAGTGAGGTGCCTGAGGTGCTCGTGCCCGGCGACCGGGTCGAGCGCTGGGTGGCAAACTTCCAGGTACGTCACGGACCGAGCACCCTCCGGGTGACCGACGGCGCCCTGCGCGGTGATGCCGGGGACGGCTCGTCCTTCGCCGCCAGGCTGCCCTTCGACCAGTCCTACGACGGTGCCGCCGACGCGGCGGCCCTGGCAGCGACCCTCGACGCGGCCGTCCCCGACGACTGGGGCGTCCTCCTGGTGCGCAAGGGCGGGTTCGCGGTCGCCCGGCTGTCCGGGACCACCGTGGTCGCCAGCAAGGTCGGGCAGCGGCACGTGCAGGGCCGCACCAAGGCCGGCGGCCAGTCGCAGCAGCGGTTCGCCCGCCGTCGTGACAACCAGGCGCGCGCGGCGTACGAGGCGGCTGCCGACCACGCGGCGCGCCTGCTGGGCGACCTCGCGGGGTCTCTGGTCGTCGGCGGTGACCGTGGGGCGGTGGAGGAGGTGCTGGCCGACGCGCGCCTGGCCCGGCTCGCCGTCGTGGGCACGCGGCTGCCGGTGCCCGACCCCCGACGGGCGGTGCTGGAGCAGGCGGTCGCCGACGCCCTCTCCGTGCGGGTCGAGGTCGTCAACGCCGACGGCTGAGCGCTCCCCACCGGTCCAGGCCGGCTCCCGCGACGCTCCCGCGCTCAGGCCCGAGTTCACCGTCCGGCGCGGCGCGATCGGCTAGCGTCACCGGCATGTGGCAGCCCCAGCCCGGCTGGCATCCCCTCCCGAGCGGCACCTCCCCGTCCACGGTCGGGGTGTGGCGGGCGGTCGTGGGGGAGGAGCCGGTGGCCGTGAAGCGGCTGGCCGCGCCCGGCGAGCACGACCCGCCGGAGCTCTCCGACCCCGACCACTTCGCCTACTGGCGGCGCGGGGCGGACGTGGTGACCTCCGGCGTCCTGGCCCATTCTCAGGGCCTGCGCCCGCCGGTGCGCAGCTACGCCGTGGAGGACGTCGAGGGCATCACCATCACCGAGGACTGGGTCGAGGATGCCTGCAACAACGGACTCTTCGCCGCCCACGCCCTCGGCCGCTTCGCCGGTACGCCGGTGCCGGACGTCCCCTGGCTGGCCCGCGACCAGCTGAGGGACCGGCTGCGTCGCACCGAGCGCCGCGGGGGCTGGCCGACGCTGGCCCGCACGACCGTGGCCGACGTCGCCGAGCACCTGTGGCACCGGCGCAGCACCTTCCTGGACCGGCTCGACGCCCTGCCGCAGGTCCTGCAGCACGGCGACCCCACCCCGGGGAACCTCCCCGGTCGCGAGGGCGACGACGTCGTGGCGATCGACTGGTCCTGCCTGGGCACAGGCCCGGTCGGAGGCGACCTGGGCTACTACCTGCTCTCGGCGCGCGAGGAGTTCGACCCGCTGCTCGAGGCGTACCTCATGGGCGTCCCCGAGGCGGTGGCCGACCGGGAGCAGGTCTCACTCGGGGCGCGGGTGGTCGCCGTCTACACCGCGCTGTCGCGCGCGGAGTGGGCGCTCTCACGGGTCGCCAAGGGCGAGGGCGCCCTGGCCGGGAAGTTCCGGCACCCGGCGGTGGCACCGCACCTGCGGGCGCTGCAGCGGCAGTTCCCGCTGGTCGAGCAGCTGCTGGAAGCCTGACGGCGGCTCCGGTTTCACCGCTCGGGTGGTGAAACAGGCCCCTACAGGCGCGACGACGCGAAGGTGTCGCAGGCTTCGAGCGAGCCCTGCTCGAACCCCGTGCGGAACCAGCTCACCCGCTGCTCGGCCGAACCGTGGGTCCACGACTCCTCGGTCACCTGGCCCTGGGTTCGCTCCTGGATCCGGTCGTCGCCGACCGCGGCGGCCGCCTCCAGGGCGAGCCGGACGTCCTCGTCGGTGAGCTCGGTGATGAGCACCTCCCCGGCGGCGTCCTCGGTGGTGGTGGCCGCGCGGGCCCACATCCCGGCGTAGCAGTCGGCCTGCAGCTCCAGGCGGACCGCGTCGGAGGTGGGGCCCTGCTGGGTGCGCACGCGCGACATCGTGCCCAGGACGTCCTGCACGTGGTGGCCGTACTCGTGGGCCAGGACGTAGGCCTCGACGAACCCGCCGTCGGGTCCGCCGAGCTGCCGTTCGAGGACGTCGTCGAAGAAGCCCGAGTCGAGGTAGATGCCGTCGTCGACCGGGCAGTAGAACGGCCCGACGTCGGAGGTCGCGCCACCGCACCGGGTGGACACCGAGCCCTCGAACGTCGTCAACGCCGAGATCGGCTCGTAGCGCGAGCCCAGCTCGTCGGTCCAGAAGTCGTGGAGGGAGTTCTCGACGGCCACCCGGGCGCAGTCGGCCGAGGTGCTGGCGTCCTCACCGGTCTCGCATGCGGCGTACCGCTCGGTGTCGAAGGTCGGCGACCCGCCCTCCTCGCCGCCGCCGAGGTAGGAGATGGCAGCGAAGACGAGCACGGCGACGATCACCGCCCCGATCGAGCCACCGCCGATGGCCCCGCCGGGCAGGGAGCCGCCGCGGCCCAGGGACGGGCCACGCCCGCCCCCTCCGCCACCGCCCCCGGCGTGGCGGGTGCGGCGGGTGTCGAGCCTGGCCTTGGGGTTGAAGCGCACGGGACCTCCCGGGAGTCGGCGTGAGCGACCTCACTGCGGCCGTCCGCGAATCGTCCGGCGCCAGGTGCCGACCCTAGACTCCCACCGCCATGATCACCGCTCACCAGCTCGAGGTACGGGTCGGTGCGCGACTCCTGATGCAGGACGTCAGCTTCCGGGTCGGGCCCGGCGACAAGGTCGGACTGGTGGGCCGCAACGGCGCCGGCAAGACCACCCTCACCAAGATCCTGGCGGGGGAGGGACTGCCCGCGGCCGGCCAGGTCACCACCACCGGCGACGTCGGCTACCTGCCGCAGGACCCGCGCACCGGTGACCCCGACGTCCTCGCCAAGGACCGCATCCTCTCCGCCCGCGGGCTCGACGTCGTCGTGGCCAAGCTGCGGCGCGCCGAGGAGGAGATGGGCTCCGACGACCCGGCCGTGCGCGACAAGGCCATGCGCCGCTACGCCCGCGCGGACGACGAGATGCACGCCGCGGGTGGGTACGCCGCGGAGTCGGAGGCCGCCACCATCGCGGCGAGCCTGGGCATCGAGGACCGGGTGCTCGCGATGCCACTGCGCACGCTCTCCGGCGGCCAGCGCCGCCGGGTCGAGCTGGCCCGCATCCTCTTCTCCGGCGCCGAGGTGCTGATCCTCGACGAGCCCACCAACCACCTCGACGCCGACTCGATCATCTGGCTGCGCGACTTCCTCAAGGCCCACAGCGGCGGCTTCATCATCATCAGCCACGACAACGACCTGCTCGCGAGCACCGTCAACAAGGTCATGCACCTCGACGCCAACCGCGCGGTCATGGACGTCTACAACATGGGCTGGAAGAACTACCTGACCCAGCGCGAGACCGACGAGGTCCGGCGCCGGCGCGAGCGGATGAACGCCGAGAACAAGGCCAAGACGCTCACCGACCAGGCCAACAAGATGCGCGCCAAGGCCTCGAAGGCCCAGGCCGCCCAGTCGATGCTCAAGCGCGCCGAGAAGATGCTCGAGGGCGTCGAGGGGGAGCGCGCCGCCGACAAGGTCGCCCGGATCGCCTTCCCCAAGCCCGCCGCCTGCGGGAAGACCCCCCTGACCGCCCGCGAGCTGTCGAAGTCCTACGGGTCGCTGGAGGTCTTCACCGGCGTCGACCTGGCGATCGACAAGGGCTCGCGCGTGGTCATCCTGGGCCTCAACGGCGCCGGCAAGACGACGATGCTGCGCATCCTGGCCGGGGTGGACCGTCCCGACACCGGCGAGGTCGTCCCGGGCCACGGGCTCAAGGTCGGCTACTACGCCCAGGAGCACGAGACCCTCGACACCTCGCGCACGGTGCTGGAGAACATGCAGTCCGCGGCGCCGCAGCTCACCGACACCGAGGCCCGCAGCGTGCTCGGGTCCTTCCTCTTCTCCGGCGACGACGCGCACAAGCCGGCCAAGGTGCTCTCCGGTGGCGAGAAGACCAGGCTCGCCCTCGCGTCGCTGGTCGTCTCCAGCGCCAACGTGCTGCTGCTGGACGAGCCCACCAACAACCTCGACCCCGCCTCCCGCGAGGAGGTGCTGGCCGCGATCCGCTCCTACGAGGGCGCGATCGTGCTGGTCACCCACGACGAGGGCGCGGTGCACGCCCTCGAGCCGGACCGCGTGCTGCTGCTGCCCGACGGCGACGAGGACCTCTGGAACGACGGGTACGCCGACCTGGTCTCGCTCGCCTGATCGCCCAGCACCGCCGAACCGTCAGTTCTGAACCCTCGAGCCGTCACTTCCGCATGAGTAGGCGGGCAGAAGTGACGGCTCGAGGGTTCCAAAGTGACGGTTCGGCGGTCCTGTGGGGCGCGGCCATCGCGCTTCGGGAGACCTGGGAGACTCGCCCCATGAGCAACCCGACTGAGCAGGAGCTGGCCGACGCCGGGCTGCTGCTGCACCGCGAGGGCCCGGTCGCGACGATCACGCTGCACCGTCCCGAGGTCCGCAACGCCCAGACCCCGACCATGTGGCGGCTGCTGGCCGCCGTCGGGGAGCAGCTGGTCGCCGACGACGACGTGCGCGTGGTGGTGCTGCGCGGTTCCGGCTCGGCCTTCTCCGCCGGTCTGGACCGCACCATGCTCGACCCCGCGGGCGCAGGTGACGGCGTCGAGACCGTGGCCGCCCTGCTCGCGCAGAGCGACGAGCAGGTCTCCGCCACCATCGACGACTACCAGCGCGGGTTCACCTGGCTGCGCGACCCGCGCATCCTCAGCATCGCCGCGGTGCACGGCTACGCGATCGGGGCCGGCTTCCAGCTCGCGCTCTCGTGCGACCTGCGGGTCCTGGCCGAGGACGCGCAGCTGTGCATGAAGGAGGCCGCCCTCGGCCTGGTCCCCGACCTCACGGGAACAAAACCCCTGGTCGAGGCCGTTGGCTACGCACGAGCACTCGAGATCTGCGTGTCGGCCCGGATGGTCGGCGCGGCGGAGGCCCTTCGCATCGGTCTGGCGCTCGAGGTGGTGCCCGTCGAGGCGCTCGACCAGACCGTCGCAGCCCTCGTCGCAGCCCTGACCTCGGCCGCGCCGGAGGCGGTGCGGGAGACCAAGGCCCTGATGCTCTCGGCGGCGGCGGCGCCGCTGGAGGAGCAGCGCCGGCTCGAGCGCGAGGCCCAGGGACGGCGCTTCCGCGCCCTCGCGGGCGGCTGAGCGTCGGGGCGGGAGCCCCGCAGGAGGAGGACACGTGTCGGGGATGATGAACGCCGGGGCCGCCTGGCGGCACCTGCGCTCCGACCGCAGCGCGCTCGACCGACGTGTGGGTCGGGAGACGCTGCGGAGGGTGCTGGGCTTCGCCGTACCCCACCGTCGGACGATCGGGGTCTTCCTCGCCCTCACCGTGGTCGACGCCAGTCTCGTGGTCGCCACCCCGTTGCTCGTGCAGCGGATCGTCGACGACGGCATCCTGCAGGGCGACCGGTCGCTGGTGGCCTGGCTGGCGGTGGCGATGGCCGGGCTCGCGGTCTTCACGGCCCTGCTGAGCGTCCTGATGGCCTGGTTGTCGGCCCGGATCGGCGAGGGCCTGATCTTCGACCTGCGCACCCAGGTGTTCGCGCACGTGCAGCGCCAGTCGATGGCGTTCTTCACCCGCACCCAGACCGGCGCCCTGGTCAGCCGGCTCAACAACGACGTGATCGGCGCCCAGCGCGCCTTCACCTCGACGCTCTCCACGACCGTCTCCAACGGCGTCGCCGTGCTCGTCGTGGGCATCACGATGCTGGCCCTGAGCTGGCGGGTGACCCTGCTGTGCCTGGCGCTCTTCCCGATCCTGATGCTCGCCTCGAAGTGGGTCAGCACCCGGCTCGCCGGGCTGACCCGTCAGCAGATGGACGGCAACGCCGACCTGGCGACGATGATGACCGAGCGCTTCAACGTCGGCGGCGCCCTGCTGCTGAAGCTCTTCGGCCGCCGCGAGGAGGAAGACGCCAGCTTCGCCGTGAAAGCCGGCCGGGTGCGCGACCTCGGCATCCAGATCACCCTCACCACGCGGGTCTTCGGCGCCGCCATGCTGGCCGTGCCGGCCCTGGCCACGGCGCTGGTCTACGGCGTCGGCGGTCAGCTGGTCGTCACCGACGCGCTCACCCTGGGCACCCTGCTGGCCCTGGCGACGCTGCTGCTGCGGCTCCTGGGGCCCCTCCAGGGCCTGACCAACGTCCGGATCGACGTCATGACCGCGCTGGTCAGCTTCGAGCGGGTCTTCGAGGTCCTCGACCTGCCCTCGCTGGTGCAGGAGAAGCCGGACGCCGTCGACCTGCCGCGCACCGCGGGGCGGCTCGAGCTGGACCACGTGGACTTCACCTACCCCGGCGCCGACGAGGTCTCGCTGCCCTCGCTGGAGGGGGTCCAGCGCCCCGACGTCTCCAGCCCCGGCGGGCCGGTGCTGCGCGACGTCTCCTTCACCGCCGAGACGGGCCAGATGATCGCGCTCGTCGGCCCGTCGGGTGCCGGCAAGACGACAGTGACCCACCTGGTCGCGCGCCTCTACGACGCGACCGCGGGCGCGGTGCGCGTGGGTGGGGTCGACGTCCGGGACGTGAGCCTGCAGTCGCTGGAGGACGTGGTCGGCTACGTCACCCAGGACGCGCACATGTTCCACGACACCATCCGGTCCAACATGCTCTACGCACGGCCGGGCGCCTCGGACCAGGAGATCTGGGCCGCCCTGGAGGCCGCCCAGGTCGCCACGCTCGTTCGTCGCCTGCCCGAGGGGCTCGACACCGTGGTCGGCGACCGCGGCTACCGGCTCTCCGGTGGTGAGCGCCAGCGCCTCGCCATCGCCCGGCTGCTGCTCAAGGCCCCAGCGATCGTGGTGCTCGACGAGGCGACGGCGCACCTGGACTCCGAGTCCGAGGCCGCGGTCCAGCGGGCGCTCGACGCGGCGCTCGAGGGCCGCACCTCCCTGGTCATCGCCCACCGGCTCTCCACCGTGCGCGACGCCGACCTCATCCTCGTCCTGGAGGAGGGGCGGATCGTCGAGCGCGGCACCCACACCGAGCTGCTCGCCCGCGGCGGGCTCTACGCCGACCTGCACCGTACGCAGTTCCTCGACGACACCCGCGCCGGCTGACCTGGCCTGGCCGAGCTAGCGGGACGGCGTGGTCTCGCGGGGGGCGCGGGTCGTGCGGCGCGGGCGCTCGCCGCGCGGTCCGCGGCGGCGCTCGTCGTAGGCGAGGTAGCCGAAGCCGAAGATCGCCAGGACCCCGAAGAACCACCACTGCAGGCCGTAGAAGAAGTGCGGGCCGTCGTCGAGCTCGGGCAGCTCCACGGGCTCCAGCGCCGTGGCGGGCTCCGGGCTCTCCGACTTCAGCTCGACGAAGCCGCCGTAGACCTCGCGGCCCAGCGCCTCGCCGATGCGCCCGCTGCTGACCGCGCGCGTCGAGCGCTCGGTGACGGCCGTGCTGTCGCCACTGCCGTCGGCACGGACGTAGCCGGTGACCGTGACCTCGCCGGCAGGTGGCTCGGGGACGTCGTCGGGGTCGGCGGTGCCGGCGTTCTCGGTGCGCAACCACCCACGGTCGACCAGGAGGGACGCGCCGGACTCGGTCACGAGCGGCACCACCACGTCGACGCCCGCGATCCCCTCGCGGGTGCGGTAGCGCACGATGATGGTGTCCTCGACGGCGTACTCGCCGGTCGCGGAGACCACGCGCCACTCGTCCTGCTCCCGCACCGGGGTGCCGGGGCGCAGGACGTCCGAGACGGGGGCTGGGGGCTGGTTCTCGTTGGCGCGGACGACCTCGTTGTCGGCGCGGCGGTCCTCGAGCCGGTCGAACTGCCACTGGCCGAGCCACCAGGCGCCGGCGGCCAGCAGGGCCACCGCGAGCGCGAACAGGATCCAGCGCCGGGACAGCAGGAAACCGAACGTGCGCACGGGGCCAGGCTATCCAGGGGCAGGTCACGGCCCACCGGGGGATCGGGGGTCCGGCCGTGGTGAGGTGGCGCACGTATGCTTCATCACATGACGACCCGAGTCTCGGACCAGCGCGCACTCGCCGACCGGTTCGGTCGCGTCGCGACGGACCTGCGGGTCTCCCTCACCGACCGGTGCAACCTGCGGTGCAGCTACTGCATGCCGGCCGAGGGCCTGGACTGGCTGCCGGGGGAGCAGGTCCTCACCGACGACGAGGTCGTCCGGCTGATCGGCGTCGCCGTGCAGCACCTCGGCGTGCACGAGGTGCGCTTCACCGGCGGCGAGCCGCTGGTGAGGCGCGGCCTGGTCGACATCGTGCGTCGGACCCGGGCCCTCGGCGACGACCTCGACGTCTCCATGACGTCCAACGCCCTCGGCCTGGCCCGCACCGCCACGGCCCTCGCCGAGGCGGGCCTGGACCGGGTCAACGTCAGCCTCGACACCGTGCGGGCCGACACCTTCCACACGATCACGCGCCGCGACCGGTTCGACGACGTGGTCGCGGGACTCGCCGCCGCGCAGGCCGCCGGCCTCGGCCCGGTCAAGGTCAACGCCGTGCTGCTGCGCGGCGTCAACGACGACCAGGCCCCGGAGCTCCTGCGCTGGTGCCTGGACCACGGCTACGACCTGCGCTTCATCGAGCAGATGCCCCTGGACGCCCAGCACGGCTGGCACCGCGACGCGATGGTGACGGCCGACGAGATCTTCGCGATGCTCGAGCAAGCGTTCGTCCTCGAGCCGGCCGAGGAGCCCCGCGGCTCCGCCCCGGCCGAGCTGTTCACGGTCGACGGGGGCCCCGGCACCGTGGGCGTCATCGCCTCGGTCACGCGACCCTTCTGCGGTGACTGCGACCGGGTGCGGCTCACCGCCGACGGCCAGGTCCGCAACTGCCTCTTCGCGCGCGAGGAGTCCGACCTGCGCACGGCCATGCGGGCCGGCGCCAGCGACGAGGAGCTGGCCGACCGCTGGGTCGTGGCCATGCGCGGCAAGGCGGCCGGGCACGGCATCGACGACGAGACCTTCCTGCAGCCCGCGCGCCCGATGTCGGCGATCGGCGGCTGAGGAGCCCCACCCGGGCCGCAGCCCCAGTCAGACGGTGTGGTCGGCGCCCTGCTCATGCGCCACGACGTCCTTGATGAAGCCGCGCGAGCCCAGGAACGAGCGCAGCGACTCGAGGTGCTCCTCGCAAGCCAACCACGCCTTGCGGCGCTCGGGGGTGTGGATCTTCGGGTTGTTCCACAGCAGCGCGTGCGTCGCGGGCTGGCGACAGCCCTTGCCGGAGCAGACGTCCGGCTCGTCCAGTGATCCCACGCGGAGAGTGTCTCAGCCCCGGTCGGCGGAGGAGGCGCCGAGGGGGCGCTGCTCGCTGCCGCCACCGAGCGCCCGGGCGGTGTACGCCGCGGAGCCGAGGTCGTGCTCCTGCATCCGGGTGGCCTGGACGTTGGCCAGCACGACGGCGATGTAGGGCAGGATCACCGCCCCCGCGATGAGGATCGGCCAGAGCCAGTCGATGCCGGCGAGTCCGGCGATGACCGCGCCCACGAAGCACAGCGACCGCAGGCTCATCGAGAGCAGGTAGCGCTTCTGCCGCCGCCGCAGGTCCTCCTGCGGGCTGGGGGCGGCGGAGGTGATGCGGACGGCGTCGTCGTCGCGATCGCCACGCTGTCGTGCCATGACCTCAAGCGTACGTCGGCCCCGGTCACCCACCAGGGCTCGCGGACCCCGCCCGCGCCTGGCGCGCCAGCCCGCCGCGAGGGTCCGTCGAGAGTAGGGTCGCGACGTGACCAACCGCACCTACCGCATCACCGAGATCGTCGGCACCTCGCCCGAGGGCATCGACCAGGCCATCCGCAACGGCATCGAGCGCGCCTGCCAGACCCTGCGCCACGTCGACTGGTTCGAGATGACCCAGGTCCGCGGCCAGGTCAAGGACGGCTCGGTCGAGCACTTCCAGGTCGGCCTCAAGATCGGCTTCCGGCTCGAGGACGACTGACCCGGCAGCGTTGCCGGTCGCTGCGCTGTCGCTGCGTTTCGGGTACCTGTCGGTAATCACTAGCGTCGTCGCACGTGAGCCCGACACCCCTTGCCGAGCCCGACCACCAGCCCCGCTCCGTCCTCGTCACCGGGGGCAACCGCGGCATCGGCCGCGCGATCGCCGAGGCCTTCCTGGCCCAGGGTGACCGCGTCGCCGTGACGACCCGCGGCGGGGGAGCGCCCGACGGCGCCCTGGACGTGCGCTGCGACGTCACCGACGCCGCGGCCGTCGAGGCGGCGTACGCCGAGATCGAGGCGGCGCACGGCCCGGTCGAGGTGCTGGTCGCCAACGCCGGCATCACCGCCGACACGCTGCTGCTGCGGATGTCGGAGGACGACTGGGCCCGAGTCCTCGACACGAACCTCACCGGGTCCTTCCGGCTCGCCAAGCGGGCGTCCAAGGGGATGCTGCGGCTCAAGCGTGGTCGGATCGTCTTCATCTCCTCGGTCGTGGGCCTGACCGGGTCGGCCGGCCAGGTCAACTACGCCGCCTCCAAGGCCGGCCTCGTGGGCATGGCCCGCTCGATCGCCCGGGAGCTGGGCTCGCGCGGCATCACCGCCAACGTGGTGGCGCCGGGCTTCATCGAGACCGACATGACCGCGGTGCTCGACGACGCGCAGAAGGACGCGATCCGGTCGCAGGTGCCGCTCCAGCGGTACGGCACGACCGACGAGGTCGCGCAGACGGTGCTGTGGCTGACCGGCCCCGGCGCGGCGTACGTCACCGGGGCCGTGGTCCCGGTCGACGGTGGACTCGGGATGGGGCACTGACGTGGGAGCGGGTATGGGCATCTTGGACGGCAAGGTCGTCCTCGTCGCGGGCGTGACGATGGACTCCTCGATCGGCTTCGCGACCGCACGGTTCGCGCAGGAGCAGGGCGCGACCGTGCTCATCTCCAACTTCGGCCGCGCGCTCGGCATCACCCGCCGCATCGCCAAGCGGCTGCCGGTGGAGCCGGCCGTGCTCGAGCTCGACGTCACCGACCCCCAGCACCTCGAACGGCTCCCCGACCTCGTGCGCGAGCACCTCGGCGCCGACGCGCACCTCGACGGGGTCGTGCACTCCATCGCCTACGGCAACCCCGAGACGCTGCTCGGCGGGAAGTTCCTGGACGGGCCCTGGGAGGACGTCGCGCAGGCGGTGCAGGTCTCGGCGTACTCCCTGAAGTCGCTGGCCGTCGCCTGCCGCCCGCTCATGGGACCCGGATCGTCGGTCGTGGGGCTGACCTTCGACGCGACGGTGGCCTGGCCGGCGTACGACTGGATGGGCGTGGCGAAGGCCGGCCTGGAGTCCTGCGCCCGCTACCTCGCCCGCGACCTCGGCCCCGAGGGCATCCGGGTCAACCTGGTCTCCGCCGGACCGCTGCGCACGCTGGCGGCCAAGGCGATTCCCGGGTTCACCGACCTCGAGGACCTGTGGTCGACCCGGGCGCCCCTCGGCTGGGACAACACCGACCAGGAGCCGACCGCTCGCGCGGTCTGCGCGCTGCTCTCGGACCTGTTCCCCGCCACGACCGGTGAGATCGTGCACGTCGACGGCGGCTTCCACGCGATGGGCGCCTGACCGGCGCGGACGCTGCGCGCACGCCGGGCGGGGCTGCGCCGGGCCCCCGGGGCCGCGGTCGGTGCCGGCGTACGACGGTGGGCGGACCCCGCGTTGTCCGGTGCCCGGGGGCCTGTCAGATTGTGGGCGTGCCCGAGAACCGCCGCCCGGAGACCCCGCGCCAGCTCGTCGTCATGCGCCACGCCAAGGCCGAGGCGCACGGACCGACCGACTTCGACCGCCATCTCGCCGATCGCGGTGTGACCGAGGCCGAGCTGGCCGGGCGGTGGCTGGTCGAGCAGGGGTTCGTGCCCGACCACGTGCTGGTCTCGGCGTCCCTGCGCACCCGCGAGACCTGGGCCGCCCTCGCCGACGGGGCCGGGTGGGACGCCGACGCGATCGAGACCGACGAGTCCGAGACCCTCTACGAGGCCGGGCCGGAGACCGCGCTGGACCTCGTGCGCGAGGTGCCCGAGGACGCGCTGGCGCTGCTCGTGGTCGGCCACAACCCGACCATGGGCTACCTCGCCGAGCTGCTCGACGACGGTGACGGCGACGAGGAAGCCTCCAACGCCCTGGTCATGGGCTACCCCACCTCCGCCATGACGCTCTACGACCTCACCGGCGACTGGGCCGACCTCGACGAGCAGGGCGCGACCATCCGCGCCCACCACGTGCCCCGCGCCTGACTCGCTCGACGACGACCGACCCCGAGGACGGTCGAACCGGCGCACAGCTCCGGAGGGATGCGCCGGCTCGGGCTCAGACGGGGGGAGCGGGGGTGGTGACCCCGGCGGCCCGGTCGGCGGCCTCGATCTCCTCGCGGGAGATGCCGAGGAGGTACATGATCGTGTCGAGGTAGGGCACGTTCACCGCGGTGTCGGCGGCGTCGCGCACGGCCGGCTTGGCGTTGTAGGCGATGCCCAGGCCGGCGGCGGCGAGCATGTCGAGGTCGTTGGCGCCGTCGCCGATGGCGATGGTCGAGGCCACGTCGACCCCGACCTCGGCGGCGAACTCGCGCAGTGCGGCCGCCTTCCCGGCCCGGTCGACGACCGGCCCCACGATCCGGCCGGTGAGCCGGCCGTCGACGATCTCCAGCTCGTTGGCGCGGGCGAAGTGGATGCCCAGGTCGACCGCGAGCCGGTCGGTGATCTGCGTGAAGCCGCCGGAGACGATCGCGAACCGGTAGCCCAGCCGCCGCAGGGTCCGCACCATGGTGCGTGCCCCGGGGGCGAGCTGGATGGCGTCGTACACCTCGTGCAGGGCGGAGGCCGGGACCCCCTCGAGCAGGGCGACCCGGGAACGCAACGACTCCTCGAAGTCCAGCTCCCCGCGCATCGCCCGCTCGGTGACCTCGGCGACCTCGGCCTCGCAGCCGGCGTGGGCGGCGATCATCTCGATGACCTCGCCCTGGATGAGCGTGGAGTCGACGTCCATGACGATGAGGCGCATGCCGCGGCGCAGCAGGTCGGCGGGCTGGACGGCCACGTCGATGCCCTGGCGCGCGGCCTCGGTGGCCAGCTCGGCACGCAACGCCTCGGGCGAGGCTCCGGAGACGCGGAGGTCCAGGGCGGTGACGGGGTAGCGCGCCATCCGCTCGATCCGGTCGATGTTGCCCCCGGCCGCGGCGATCCGGCCGGCGACCGCGGCCATCGCGGCGGCGGTGAGCGGGGTGCCGAGCACGGTGACGTGGGCGCCGCGCGACGACGGGGGCGACGTGTCCCCGGTGCCGGGCTCGACCTCGAGGGTCATCGCGAGCTCGTCGGCCGTGGCCTGGAGGGCCTGGCGCAGCGACTGGACGTCGCTGGGCACCGTCACGAGGACACCCAGGATGAGGCGGCGGCGCAGCACGATCTGCTCGAGGTCGACCACCTCGACGCCGGCACCTGCGAGGGTCGCGAAGACCGCCGAGGTGATGCCCGGGCGCTCCCGCCCCGTGAGCGTGACCAGCAGCGTCTCGGGGTGTGGGATCGGCCCGTCGGCCTGAGGGGGGTTGCTCGGCGGAGTCGTCATCGCGGCACGAGGCTAGCGGTGCGCGACGCCGTGCTCACGCAGGCGGCCAGACCTCGGGAGAGCATGCGGCCACCATCGCCCGGCGGGCGTGCGCGCCCAGGGGCAGGATCGCGGCCTCCCGGCGGGTGATCTCGTGCAGGCTCAGCGCACCGCCCTCGTCCTCGAGGGCGAGCTCGACCACCTCGGCCGCGCGCAGTCCCCGCGCCAGCAGCTCCACGCACCGCGGGGGAGTGCCAGGAGGCCCCTCCAGCGGCTCGGTACGGCGCAGGTCGATCAGCCGGTCGGCCACCTCGGGGCGCCAGCGGGCCACGTCCAGGGCTGCCAGGGCGTCCGCGGCCTCGAGCAGCCCGGCGCGCAGCGCGCGGTCGGCCTCCCCGACGTCCGGCAGCTGGCGACGCGCGGCCCGGTGGGCCACCCAGGTCGTCGCCGCACCCACGGTCTCCGGCACCAGGCCCACGGCGCTGCCGTCGGACAGGACGACCACCACGGCTTCCCCGGCCTCCAGCGCCGCGGCGTTGAAGGCCGCCGGGCCACCGAGGCCGACCGGGTCGCCCTCGACCGGGAACGCGGCACCGAAGGACTGCGCGCCCTCCACCCGCAGCCGGGCCAGGCCGCCGAGCAGGGTCTCGGTCGCGCCGTCGCCCCCCAGTCCGAGCGCGGAGAGGCCGGCGACCGCGTGGGTCACGTCGTCGCCCAGCACCGCGTCGATGAGCAGGTCGGGGACCACCTGGCCGCGCAACCAGGAGGTGCCCCACCACGCGAGGCGGGCCGAGGCAGGCAGGTGCGACGTCACGGCGGGAGAGGGTACGCCGCGGGCCGACGCTCGACCCGGAACCCCGCCCGACCCGCCGGGTCCTCCCGCCCGGTCGGCGCCGGGCGCGGCCGTGGATAGGGTGCGGCCATGGCTGCGGTCCTCGAGCTCGTCGACGTCACCGTCCGCCGAGGCGACTCCGTGCTGCTCGACCGGGTCTCCTGGACCGTCGAGGAGGACGAGCGCTGGGTCGTCCTCGGTCCCAACGGCGCCGGCAAGACCACGCTGCTGCAGATCGCCTCGGCGCAGCTGTTCCCCACCCAGGGCGACGTCGACGTCCTCGAAGAGAGGCTCGGCTCGGTCGACGTCTTCGAGCTCCGCCCCCGCATCGGGCTGACCAGCGCCGCCCTCGCCGAGCGGATCCCCCGGCACGAGACCGTCCACGACGTCGTGGTGTCGGCGGCGTACGGCGTGCTCGGGCGCTGGCGCGAGGTCTACGACGAGCTGGACCACGACCGGGCCACCTCGCTGCTGCGTGAGCTCGGCGCCAAGCACCTGGCTCCGCGCACCTTCGGGACGCTGAGCGAGGGCGAGCGCAAGCGCGTCCAGATCGCCCGTGCGCTGATGAGCGACCCCGAGCTCCTGCTGCTCGACGAGCCTGCTGCGGGCCTGGACCTCGGGGGCAGGGAGGACCTCGTCTCGACGCTGTCGCTGCTGGCCTACGACCCGGAGTCGCCCGCGACCGTCCTCGTGTCGCACCACGTCGAGGAGATCCCGCCGGGATTCACTCACGCCCTGCTGCTGCGCAAGGGCTCGGTCGTGGCCGCGGGTCTGCTCGACCAGACGCTCACCGAGCAGAACCTCTCCGCCACCTTCGGCATGCCCCTGACCGTCGTCCACAGCGAGGGTCGCTGGGCTGCGCGCCGGCGCACGCGCGCCCGGTAGGGTCGATCCATGGAGTGGCTCAGCGACAACGCCTGGGCGGCCTGGCTCTCGGTCGCAGCGGTGCTCGGCGTGGCCGAGATGTTCAGCCTCGACCTCATCTTCCTCATGCTCGCCGTCGGCGCGATGGGCGGCCTGGTGGCCGGGGTGCTCGCCGCGCCGGTCGCCGTGCAGGTGCTCGTGGCACTCGGGACCTCGCTGGCGACCCTCACGCTGCTGCGGCCGCGCCTCGTGGGTCGGCTGCACGGCGGCCCCGAGCTCTCCCTCGGCACGAGCAAGCTGATCGGCACCCAGGGCGTGGTGACCGCCCAGATCACCGCCACCGAGACCGGCCGGGTCAAGCTGGCCGGCGACACCTGGTCCGCGGCGCCGTACGACGAGCACCTGGTGATCGAGCCCGGGCAGACCGTCGAGGTGCTGGAGATCCGCGGCGCCACGGCGTTCGTGCATCCCACCGGCGACCCGCTGCCGCCCTCGCGCCAGCTACCCCGCGACGACGCCTGAGACGGCCTCACGCGGTCCCCCCAGACCCCCGACACACCCTGACCAGACACCCGCCCCCCAACGAAGGAGCAGCATGGGCGTCGCGATCCTGATCCTGCTGGCTGTCGTCTTCCTGTTCGTCCTCACCGTGCTCGCCAAGACGGTGCGCATCGTGCCGCAGGCACGCGCGGGCATCGTCGAGCGCTTCGGGAAGTACCGCACCACCCTCAACCCCGGACTCAACATCGTCGTGCCGTTCATCGACAAGGTCCGCTACGTCATCGACATGCGCGAGCAGGTGGTCAGCTTCCCGCCGCAGCCGGTGATCACCGAGGACAACCTCGTCGTCTCGATCGACACCGTCATCTACTTCCAGGTCACCGACTCGGTGGCTGCCACCTACGAGATCGCCAACTACATCCAGGCGATCGAGCAGCTGACCATGACCACCCTGCGCAACATCGTGGGTGGCATGGACCTCGAGGAGACCCTCACCAGCCGTGAGTCGATCAACGGCGGGCTGCGCGGCGTGCTCGACGAGGCCACCGGCAAGTGGGGCGTGCGCGTGAACCGTGTCGAGATCAAGGGCATCGACCCGCCGCCGTCGATCAAGGACTCGATGGAGAAGCAGATGCGCGCCGACCGCGACAAGCGGGCGGCCATCCTGACCGCCGAGGGCGAGCGGCAGTCGGCGATCCTCACCGCCGAGGGCCAGAAGCAGTCGGCGATCCTCACTGCCGAGGGTGACCGCGAGTCCAGCATCCTGCGCGCACAGGCCGACCGCGAGGCAGCGATCCTGCGAGCCCAGGGTGAGGGCCAGGCCATCCAGACGGTCTTCCAGGCGATCCACGACGGTCGCCCGGACCAGTCGCTGCTGGCCTACCAGTACCTCCAGATGATGCCGAAGATCGCCGAGGGCGACGCCAACAAGGTGTGGATCGTCCCCAGCGAGATCGGCAAGGCGCTCGAGGGCCTGGGCTCGACCATGAACAACCTGGCGGGCATCCCGCAGGAGGTCGACGGCCCCGCCACGCGCGTGGACATGGGCTCCAGCGAGCCCGAGCTGCCGGAGACCTCCTCCGCCGGCGCGGGCGCGCACGAGGCGGTGCAGGCCGCGATCCAGGAGGCCGCCCAGGCCGCCAACCCGCGGCGTGCCGACGGCTCGGAGCCGCCGACGGCCTGACCCCCCCGGGGAGAAGCACGACCCAGCACCGGCCGGGACCCCGCGGGGTCCCGGCCGGTGCCGTGCGTCGGGGACTACTTCTTGGCGCGCTTGCCCGCAGTGGCGGCGGCCGCGGTGACCGCGGCGGCCTTGCGGGAGCGGCGGGGGAGCAGGCCGAGCAGGCCCGCCAGCACTGCGCCACCGGCGACCGCGGTCATGACCGTCCCGGCGCGCTGCTCGATCCCGTCGGTCTTGGGCCCGACGAGGCCCGCGTAGGCGTCGGCGGCGTCGACGCCGACACCGAGCAGCACCAGGCCGGTGCGGCCGCGGCCCGAGGACACGAGGGTCGCCACCCCGAGGGCGACCTCACGGGCACCGAAGAGGCGCATCACGAAGGCGGACTGGGGGTTCTTGGCCACGTCCAGGCCCATGGCGCCGACCGTCGCGTCGGGGCGGGCCAGGGAGGCGGCGCCGATCACGATCCGGCCGAGGGAGAGTCCGGTCACAGGGTTCATGGCGTCAACCTAGCCGCGACCTCGACCCGGGTGGGGGACCGTCCGGGCGTGGGTCAGGCCGTCGGGTCGTCGACGTACGCCGCCCACCAGCGCTCCAGCTCGCGGTAGACCTGCTCGCGGGCCGGTTGCCGGGACAGCACCACGTCGTGGCGCGCCCCGGCGACCGCGACGTAGGTGACCCGCGAGCCGATCGCCGTGGCCCAGCGCCGGATCTGGGGCACCTCGAGCACGACGTCGGTCTCGTGCACGTCCTCGACCATCTCGCGGGGGAAGGCCGAGCGGTCCGAGGACAGCACCAGGACCGGCGCCGGCACGTCCAGGCCCCGCTGCAGCCGGGCGTGGCCGTGCCGGACCGCCCGCAGCCACCCCGCGTGGACGGCGAAGGACTCGATCGGCTTCCAGGCCAGGTCGAAGTCCCACTCGCCCTCGTGGTCGCGGTGCAGCGACCGGGCGTAGACCCCGCTCACGTCCCGGCGGATCTCGTGGAGGGGACGGTGGCGGCCCAGCTCCTTGAGCACCAGCGACCCGAGGGTGCGGACCAGGAGGCTGCCCTGGAGGTCCAACCAGGGCGAGTTCAGCACCACCCCGGCCAGCTCGCGCGGCCGGCGCCGGTGCAGCCACAGCGGCAGGGTCAGGCCACCGGTGGAGTGGGCGGAGGCCACCACGTGCTCGTGCCCGTCGCGTGCGGTGATCCGCTGCCAGGCGGCGTCCAGGTCGGCGTCGTAGGCTCGCAGGTCGGTGACGTGGTTGGCGGTCTGCCCCGGCAGCAGTGAGCGGCCGTACTTGCGCAGGTCGATCGCGTAGAAGTCGTAGCCGCGCTCGAGCCACCACGCGGCGTACTCGGTCTGGAAGAAGTAGTCGGCGAAGCCGTGCACGTGCAGGACCGCGCGACCCGTCGGCTCGGCCGCACGGCAGGACACGAGCGTCGCGACGACCGGCCCCTCGTCGTCGTGGCCCAGCGGGATCGTCTCGGCCAGCCACGGCTCGCCGAGGACGTCGGTGCGCACGTTGGTCGTCCCAGTCGCCCCGCTGCTCACGCGCTCATCCTAGGAACCTCGGGACCTGCTCTTCCGAGGTCGCGGACCCTCAGCGCGAGCGCGGGCTCGTTGCTGGTCACCAGCCAGGCGCGGCCCGGGCGCATCCAGTAGCGCAGGGAGCGCTCGGTGTCGACAGTCCACACCAGCAGCGGGAGGCCGCGGCGGCGGGCGTAGGCCGCGACCCCGAGCCGCGCCAGGGTGTGCTTGGCGACGACGAGGTTGGCCCGCGACCCGGTCAGGCGCAGGTGCGGCCGCAGCTCCGACCAGCGTGTCCGGACCTGGCGCACGACGGGAAGCCCGCGGACGCTGCGCCCCAGGGACAGCCCGACGAGCAGGTCCAGGCCCTCGGCGTCGGCCCAGTCGCGCACCGCGCGGACGGAGTCGTCCTCGAGGGTGGTCACCACGACGGCGTCGACGCCGAGCAGCTCCACGGCCAGGCGCGCGGCAGCCACCTCGTGGGTGGTCGAGGCGACCTCGTACGCCGCCGGGGGAGAGGTGAACTTGAGGTCGACGTGCGCCATGGCGCGGCCGGCGAGCGCCCGCAGCACCTCCTCGTAGCCCAGCACGTCGGGGTGGACCCGGCGCAGCTCGGCGAGGGTGAGCCGGCCGAGCGGGACCCGTCGCCCCTCGATCTCGACCTCGTCGTCGTGCAGCAGAACCAGGGAGCCGCAGCCAAGACGCTGGACGTCGAACTCGACGTACTCCACGCCCATCGCGACGGCGTCGTCCAGCGCGGCCCGGCTGTTCTCGCGCGACCGATCGGTGCCCGCGCCGCACCGGTGGGCACTGACCAGGACCGGGGCCCGCTCACGGCGACGTCGCGACACGGGCCCCGACCCTAGTGGTCGGCAGCGTCGGGACCGGCCACGGCTCAGCCCGGCACGACCTCGCGGGCCTCGGTCGGGTGCGGGGCGGGGTCGCCGTGGTCCCCGGCGCGCACGGCCTCCTCGATCCGCTTGCCGATCTCGACGTCCACCTGCCGCCAGTAGTCGAAGGCCCGCTCGAGGACCTCGGCGGACACCCCGCCGGCGAGGTGGCCCGCGACGTTCGCCACGAACCGCTCCCGGGCGGCGTCGTCGAAGACCTCGCGCACCAGGGTCCCGGCCTGGCCGAAGTCGTCGTCCTCGGCACGCAGCGTGTAGGCCTCGCGCACCATCTCGCCGTCGGTCTCCCAGCCGTCCGCGGCCGGTCCCGTGAGGTCGGAGAACGGGTCGCCGTAGGAGTTGGGTGCGTACTTCGACCTGTCGCCGGTGTGGTCGTAGGCCATCGGCCCGTCGAACTGGTAGGTGTAGGCGCCCTCGACCCGGTGCCGGTTGACCGGCAGCTGCTGGTAGTTGGGGCCGATCCGGTAGCGGTGGGTGTCGGCGTAGGAGAAGACCCGGCCCAGGAGCATCTTGTCGGGGGAGAAGCCGATGCCGGGCACGACGGCCGAGGGCTCGAAGGCGGCCTGCTCGATCTGGGCGAAGTGGTTCTCGGGATTGGTGTGCAGGGTCAGCGTCCCGACGTCGTGGAGCGGGTAGTCCTCGTGCGGCCACACCTTGGTCAGGTCGAAGGGGTTGAAGCGGTAGGTCTTCGCCTCCTCGTAGGGCATCACCTGGATGCGGAAGCGCCACGAGGGGTGCTCGCCGGCCTCGATCGACTGGAAGAGGTCACGCCGGTGGAAGTCCGAGTCCTCGCCGGCGATCCGGTTGGCCTCGTCCTGGGTCAGGCACTCGACACCCTGCTCCGAGATGAAGTGGAACTTCACCCACGACTTCTCGCCGGCCTCGTTGTAGAGCAGGTAGGTGTGGCTGCCGTAGCCGTTCATGTGTCGCCAGCTGCGGGGGATGCCGCGGTCGCCCATGAGGTAGGTGACCTGGTGGGCGGACTCGGGGTTGAGCGTCCAGAAGTCCCACTGCATGTCGTTGTCGCGCAGCCCGTTGGCCCCCCGACGCTTCTGGCTGCGGATGAAGTGCTGGAATTTCATGACGTCGCGCACGAAGAAGACGGGGGTGTTGTTGCCGACGAGGTCCCAGTTGCCCTCGGAGGTGTAGAACTTCAGCGCGAAGCCGCGGGGGTCGCGCCAGGTGTCGGGCGAGCCGAGCTCACCGGCCACGGTGGAGAACCGGGCGAGGGCGTCGGTGCGAGCGCCCTGCTGCAGGACCGCCGCCTTGGTCCAGCGGGAGATGTCCTCGGTGATCTCGAGGGTGCCGAACGCGCCGGAGCCCTTGGCGTGGACGTTGCGCTCGGGGATGCGCTCGCGGTTGAAGTGCGCCATCTGCTCCACGAGGTGGTGGTCGTGCAGCAGGATCGGGCCGTCCGGGCCGACGGTCAGGCTGTTGCGGTCACTCGGCGCCGGAGCACCGGTCCCGGTAGTGGAGAAGGGGCAGACGTGGTCGCTCACGAGGCCTCCGAGGGGCGTCGGGGTGGCGCCGGCGATGGGTCACCAGCGCCCGGACCCCCACGGTGCCCGGGACGGCGTCGCGCCAGCCCACCCCCTCGGCGTCGCCGTACGACGGCGCCGGTCGTCCCGACCCCCTAGGGTCACGACGTGGGATCGCGACCGTGGCCGGACCTGGTGGGCAGGTGGCGCAGCGGCACGTCCTCGAGCCAGTGGGCGACGCTCGCGGTCCTGCTGGTCCTCATCTCCGGCTGCTTCGCGATCTCGCTGCCCTACTACTCGGTCATGCCGGTGAGCACCTACTTCGTCTGGCTGGTGCTGGGCATGTTGCTGCTCAAGCACCGCCAACTGGTCGTGCTGAGTGCCTGGACCGTCTCCGGGGCGCTCTGCCTGGCCGTCGTGGACGGGCTGCGCGACGGCGACTTCGGCAGCGCCCGCGCGTCCGGGATGCTCGCCCTGGTCATCGGCGCCGCCCTCATCCTGTTCCAGTCCCGACGCCAGCGCTCGGGGCTGCCGGTCCCGCTCGGCGGCGCGATGCTCGCCGACCTCCGCGACCGGCTGCGACGGCAGGGCACCGTGCCGCCGCTGCCGGACGGGTGGCGCTGCCAGTCGGCCATGGTCGCCGCGCACGACGTGGGGTACGCCGGCGACTTCATGGTCGCCCGGCTGGCCGAGGACCGCAGCACGCTGGAGATGGTGCTGGTCGACGTGGTCGGCAAGGGCGTCGCGGCCGGGACCGACGCCCTGCAGTTCGCCGGAGCCCTGGGCGGGCTGATCGGGTCGCTGCCCCCGGTGGGCCTCGTCGAGGCCGCCAACGACTTCCTGCTGCGCCAGGAGTCCGACGAGACCTTCGCCACCGCGGTCCACGTCCTGGTCGACCTGCGCTCCGGCTCCTACGACCTGCACAGCGCCGGCCACCCGCCGGCACTGGTCTGGCGGGCCTCGCGGGCGCAGTGGGAGGTCGACAGCGCCCGAGGCACGGCCCTCGGCGTCCAGCGCCGGCCGGAGCTGCACCACAGCACCGGCGTCCTGGCACCGGGCGACGCGCTGATGTTCTACACCGACGGGGTCGTCGAACGGCCCGGTCTCGACCTGGACGAGGGCATCGACTGGCTGCGCAGCACCGCTGGCACCGCGCTCGCCGCCGGCTTCCCGGGGCTCGCGGACCGGGTCCTGCGCGAGGTTCCGCGCGGTGACGACGATCGGGCGGTGCTGGTGCTGGACCGCTGTCCGGGGCAGCCCCGGGGAGGCTAGGCGGGCCCCGGCGGGTGTCCCGCCGGCACCCATCGGGCAGGCTGGACCTCGTGGACACCTCGGCGACGCGCGACCTCTCGGCCGCTCCTGTCGACCTGTGGCACTACGTGCGTGACCGCCCGAGGCGCTCGGTCGCGGCTGCGACCGCCCTCGTGCTGGCGCTGGTGGCCGTGCTCGTCTGGATCGGGGGCGAGGAGCCGGCTCCGCCCTCGGCTACGCCCGGGACCCCTGCGGCCCCGAGCGGCTCGGCCCTCCCCGGTGTCGACACGACCCAGGACGCGACGTACGCCCGCATCCGGCCCGGCTACCCCGATCGCGTCATCGTCCCCACCCTCGACGTCGACGCCCCCGTGCTGCCGATCAAGGCGCCCGACCGCACGCTCGTGCCGCCGGCCGACCCGCAGGTCCTGGGCTGGTGGGCCGACGGCGCCCAGCCCGGAGCCGCCACCGGCAGTGCCCTGGTCGTGGGGCACACGGTCCACTCCGGCGGCGGGGCGCTGGACGACCTGGAGACACTCGTCGAGGGCGACCAGGTCCTGGTGCGTAGCACGCGCACCGAGGACGGCGAGGGGGCCCTGCGCACGATGGAGTACGTCGTCGAGACCGTGCGCGTCTACCGCAAGGGCCGGCTGGCCGAGCGGGCCGCGGAGCTCTTCAGCCAGGAGGTCGACGGGCGGCTGGTGCTGCTGACCTGCGAGGACTGGGACGGCACGCGGTACCTGTCCAACGTCGTCGTCACGGCGCTGCCCGTCGACCCCGAGGTCTCACCCACTGCTGGACCCACCTCCGACAGCGGCTCGGTCGATGGCTGAGCCTGACGACGGCCGCGCGGTCGACCTGCTGCTGGCCGAGGCGGACCGCGACCGCACCGGCGAGGTGAGCGACGCCGCGACCTGGGCCGCCGTGGTCGGGGTCGAGCGCGTCTCGCTCGTCGCCGGCACCCAGGATCCCGGTCGGCTGCGCCTGCTGCTGCAGGGCCACGCCGAGGACGACGTCCTGCCGGAGGTCCACCGCGCCCGGGAGCGGGTCGTCGACGCGCTCGTGCGCTCGGCACAGCACCGCGGCCCCGACTCCGGGGTGGCCCACCGCGACGCCGGCCACCACTCCGTGACCCTCGACGCCGTACGCCTCCGCGCCGCGCTGCGGGCGGCGCACCGCACGTTCGAGGCCGAGCCCTACTACCGCGAGAGGTACGCCGAGCGCGGAGCCCGCTTCGCCGGCACCGACTCCGCGTGGCTGGTCACCTTGGGCGAGCTGCCGCGCGACGGCTGCCTGGGCCAGGTCGACTGGCTCTCCCGCGTCCTCGCCGGCCGAGGGATGCCCACCTGGCTGCTGGAGCGGCACCTGGAGGACCTGGTCGCCGAGATCGAGGACGCCCTCGGGCCCGGCACCACGGGCTACCTCGGGGCGGCCGCGACCGCACTGCGCGGCCGCCGCCGCGACGCGGTCTCCGACGACGAGCTGCTCGCGGCCCCGAGCCGGCTGCGCGCGGAGACCAGCGGCAGCGAGCCGTTGCCCGGCGCCGCCTCGCTGGTCCTCGCCGCAGCGGCCGACGCAGCGAACGGGGTCACCCGTGGCTACGAGGCCTGCGTGGCGTGGCTGACCGACCCCGACCGGTGCGACCCAGCGGTGGCCACCTGGCTGCGGCACGAGGCGGCCACCGTGGCGCCGGCGGTGAGCACCGACGCGGGGGCGCGGGTCAGTGCTGGTAGGTCCCGTGCAGGATCGCGCGCGCGGCGGTCTTGAAGACCAGGTTGAACGACACGACCGCCGGGCTGGCGTCGGAGTCGACGCCGAGGCTCTCCTCGGTCACGGCGTGCACGACGAAGAAGTAGCGGTGGACCTGGTCGCCCTGCGGAGGAGCGGCACCCATGAACCCCTTGCCCCCGGCGTCGTTGCGGCACATGAAGGCACCGCCGGGCAGGTCCGCACCCTCGGCGCCGGCACCGGTGTCCAGCGAGGTGCAGTCGGCCGGCAGGTCGACCAGGACCCAGTGCCAGAAGCCGCTGGGGGTGGGTGCGTCTGGGTCGAAGCAGGTGACGGTGTAGCTCTTGGTCCCCTCGGGGCCGGGCTCCCACGACAGCTGCGGGGAGGTGTTGCCCTCGGCGGCGACCTGGCCCGAGCCGAGCGGCTGGCCGTCGCTGACGTCGGTGCTGGTCACCGCGAACGACGGGACCGCTGGCAGCAGGTCGTAGGGGTTCGGGGTCACGGGACGGTCGAGAGAGGTCATGTCCTCGAACGTAGCCGCGTCTCGGAGGCCGGACCACCACCCTCAGCGGGCCGCGCGGCCACCCTGCTGGGGGAGGATGGACCGCATGCTCGGTGAGTCCCAGGACGGTCCGTCCCCCGAGGGGGACCACCCGCCGTACCCCGTCGGCCTGCGGCTGGCGGGTCGTCGCGTCGTGGTCGTCGGCGGCGGCCACGTGGCCCAGCGGCGGGTCCCCGCCCTCATCGCCGCGGGCGCCGACGTGCTGCTGGTCTCGCCCCAGGTCACCCCGGCCCTCGAGGGCCTGGCCGGCGAGATCACGTGGGAGCAGCGCCGCTTCGAGCCGGGCGACCTCGAGGACGCGTGGTACGTCGTCGCGGCGACCAACGACCCGCACGCCAACGAGCTGGTCTCGACCGAGTGCGAGCGGCGGCGGATCTTCTGCGTCCGCGCCGACGACGCGTCGGCGGCCAGTGCGTGGACCCCGGCCGTCGGACGGCACGCGGGGCTGACCGTCGCGGTGCTGGCCAACCGCGAGCCGCGCAAGTCCGCCGGCGTGCGCGACGAGATCATGGGAGCGCTCCAGAACGGCACCCTCAGCGCACGCGCCACGCACGACCGCACCCCCGGCGTCGTCCTCGTCGGCGGCGGACCGGGCGATCCCGCGCTGGCCACCGTCGCGGCCCGCCAGGCCCTCGCCTCGGCCGACGTCGTCGTCGCCGACCGGCTGGCCCCCCGCGAGCTGCTCGACGAGCTGCCCGCCCACGTCGAGCTGGTCGACGTCGCCAAGCTGCCGCGCGGCCGCTCGGCCACGCAGGAGGCGATCAACGACGTCATCGTGGCGAGGGCCCGCGAGGGCAAGCGGGTGGTGCGGTTCAAGGGCGGCGACGGCTTCGTCTTCGGCCGCGGCTACGAGGAGGTGCTGGCCTGCCAGGCCGCCGGTGTGCCGGTCTCCGTCGTGCCGGGCATCACCTCCTCGATCGCGGTGCCGGCGGCCGTCGGCATCCCCGTCACCCACCGCGGCGTGGCCCACGAGTTCACCGTCATCTCCGGCCACCTGCCCCCGGACCACCCCCAGTCGCTGGTCGAGTGGGGAGCGGTGGCCCGGATGCGCGGCACCGTGGTGCTGCTCATGGCCGTCCACAACGCCGGGGCGATCGCCGAGGTGCTCGTCGCCGGAGGCCGCCCGGCCAGCACGCCGGTCGCGGTCGTCGTGGAGGGCACGATGCCCGAGGAGCGGACCGTCCTCACGACGCTGGGCGCGCTGGGCGCCGACATCGAGGCCCAGTCCGTCCGACCGCCGGCGATCATCGTCGTCGGCGACGTCGTCGCTGTGGCGCGTCCCGAGCACTACCCGGCCCCCGAGGTCGTGGTGCCCGACCGTGCGGCCCACGTCGCCGGTGGCCCGGCGGCCGGTGCCGCGGGCGCCGCCGGGCAGGACTGACGTGGCGCACCTCGTCGAGATCGACGACCCCGCCGACCCCCGACTCGGGGACTACCGAGACCTGCGCGACGTCCAGCTGCGCCGCGCACTCGAGGCCGAGCACGGCCTCTTCCTCGCCGAGGGCGAGAAGGTCGTGCGCCGGGCGGTCGAGGGCGGCTTCACGCCCCGGTCGTTCCTCATGGCGCCCCGCTGGCTGGACGGCCTGGCCGACGTGCTGGAGACCTCCGACGCGCCCTGCTACGTCATCTCCGAGGCGCTCGCCGAGGAGGTGACGGGCTTCCACGTCCATCGCGGCGCGCTGGCCTCCCTGCACCGGCGCCCCGACCGGCCGGTGGAGGAGGTGCTCGAGGGCGCGAGGTTCGTGCTGGTGCTGGAGGACCTGGTCGACCACACCAACGTCGGCGCCGCGTTCCGTTCCGGCGCAGCGCTCGGGGTCGACGCCGTGCTCCTCGGCCCGCGCTGCGCCGACCCGCTCTACCGCCGATCGGTCAAGGTGGCGATGGGGGCCGTCTTCGCCCTGCCCTGGACCCGCGTGCCGGACTGGCACGGCGCGCTGCCCGACCTGTCCGCACGCGGGTTCACCAGCGTGGCGCTCACGCTCGCGCCCGACGCCGTACCCCTCGAGGAGGCGGTGGCCGGGCTCGACCGCGTCGCCCTGGTCCTGGGCTCCGAAGGCCACGGCCTGTCCACCCGTTGGGAGCAGTCCGCCGACCGCCGCGCGATCATCCCCATGGCCGCAGGCATCGACTCGCTCAACGTCGCCGCGGCTGCCGCCGTCGCCTGCTACGTCACCGCCCGCCGCTGACCCGCCCACTCGGCACGGATTCGAGGGTCACTCGGCACGGGTTCGAGCGTCACTCGGCACGGATTCGAGGGTCACTCGGCGAGCGCCGACTCACGCTCGAACCAGCGCCGAGTCACCGTTGAACCAGCGCCGAGTCAGGCGTCCGAGGCCGGCCAGTCGAGGGGGTAGTCCTCGGCGAGGCGGTCGTGCTCCTTGGTGAGCTTCTTGCGGGCCTTGGTGGGCAGCCGGTCGCCGAAGACGGTGCCGCGGGTGTGGTCGGTCTCGTGCTGGAGGCAGCGGGCCAGCAGACCGTCGCCGGCGAAGGAGACCGGCTCGCCGTCCAGGCCCTGGCCGGTGACCGAGGCCCAGTCGGGCCGCGCCAGCTCGACGAACGCGCCCGGGAAGGACAGGCAGCCCTCGTCGGAGTCGTCGAGGTTGCGGTCCTTGCCCTCGGGCAGGGTGAGCTCGGGGTTGCAGACCACTCCGACGGTGCGCTCGCCGCTCTCGTCGGGGCAGTCGAAGACGAAGACCGCCTTGTCGACGCCGATCTGGCAGGCGGCCAGGCCGACCCCGTCGGCGGCGTACATCGTGGCGACCATGTCGGCGACCAGCGAGCGCAGCTCCTCGTCGAAGGAGGTCACCGGCTCCTGGGCGCGGTGCATGACCGGGGTGCCCCAGCGCGTGATCGGCCGCACCGTGCCTCCGGTGGGGAGGGGTCCGTGCGGCGCGTGCTCGGGCGGCGGGATCGGGGTGGTCTCGGCCATGCGAGGACCCTAGTCATCGCCCCACGCAGCCCTGTGACCTGCTCCACGAGACGACCTGTAGCGCAATGTGTAACTCACAGTTACATTTCTCCGCATGGACATCGGCAAGAGCCTCATGACGCGCCTGTCGCCCGGCGGCAGGCACGGGCTGGCGAGCGCGGAGCAGCGGGACCCCATCGGGTACGCCGTCGCCGCGCTGAACAAGCTGGCCCAGAGCGACCTCCTCGACCGCGTCGGTCTGCGCAAGCAGGCCGAGCAGGTCGTCTTCACGACCACCCGCGAGGGCTTCCGCACGGTGACGGCCGCGAGCCGGACGTTCGCGAAGGCCAGCGGCAAGGGTCCGGGCACCCGCGTTCCGGCGGCCAAGCGGACCGGCGTCTTCGACCTGACCCCGACCGAGGACGAGCAGATGCTCGTCGACGCGGTGACGGAGTACACCGAGGAGGTCGTCCGTCCCGCGGCGGCCGAGGCCGACGAGGCCTGCACCACCCCCGACAGCGTCATCAAGGCCGGCCTCCAGCTCGGCCTGCCCATCCTGGGCGTGCCGGAGACCCTCGGCGGCATCTCCGAGGAGCGCTCGGCCATGGCCGGCACGCTCGTCGCCGAGGCGCTCTCGAAGGGCGACATGGGCATCGCGCTGGCCGCCCTCGGCCCCGGCTCGGTCGCCACCGCGCTCGGCCTGTGGGGCACCGAGGCCCAGCAGCAGACCTACCTCCCGGCCTTCACCGAGGACGAGGCCCCGGCGGCCGCGCTCGCGCTGCAGGAGAAGACGGTCCTCTTCGACGTCCTGCAGCCCTCCACCACCGCTCGCAGGACCTCCGAGGGCTACGTCCTGGACGGCGCCAAGGCCGGTGTCGTGCGCGGCGCCGAGGCCGAGCTCTTCGTCGTCGGCGCCAGCCTCGACGGCACTCCGGTGCTGTTCCTCGTCGAGTCCTCCACCCCCGGGCTGACGGTCGAGGCCGACCCCTCCATGGGCATCCGCGCCGCCGCGCTCGCGACCCTGCGCCTCGAGGGCGTCACCGTCCCGGCCGACGCCGTGCTGGGCGCGACCGACGGGACGACGTACGCCGAGTGCGTGCGACTCTCCCGCCTCGCCTGGTGCGCGCTGGCCGTCGGCACCGGCCAGGCCGTGCTCGACTACGTCACGCCCTACGTGAAGACCCGGGAGGCGTTCGGCGAGCCGATCGCCCACCGCCAGTCGGTGGCGTTCATGGTCGCGAACATCACGATCGAGCTGCAGGCCATGCGCCTGCTCACCTACAAGGCCGCCGGCCGCGCGGCCGAGGGCAAGGACTTCAGCCGCGAGGTCGCCCTGGCCCGCAAGCTGTGCGCCGAGAAGGGCATGGCGATCGGCAACGACGGCGTCCAGCTCCTCGGTGGGCACGGATTCGTCAAGGAGCACCCGGTCGAGCGGTGGTACCGCGACCTGCGTGCCGTCGCAGTCATGGAAGGAACGGTGCTGGTCTGATGGCCATCTCCCTGGACGACCCCAAGAAGCTCAAGCCCCTGGCCTCGCAGGCCCACCAGGTCGCGATGAACATGCTGCGGCCCATCTCGCGCAAGTACGACCGCGCCGAGCACGCCTACCCCACCGAGCTGGACATGCTCGCCGCCATGATCGACGGGCTCTCGGAGTCCGGCGCGTCCGAGGGCGCGGGCGCCGCCGGCGTCCGCCGCGACGAGAAGCCGGAGACGAAGGACACCGGTACGAAGAACGGCGCCAACCTCGCGTCGGTGATGTCGATCCAGGAGATGTGCTGGGGCGACGTGGGCCTGCTGCTGTCGATGCCGCGCCAGGGCCTGGGCAACTCCGCCATCGCCTCGGTGGCCGACGACGAGCAGGCCGAGCGGTTCGCCGGCGTGTGGGCCGGCATGGCGATCACCGAGCCCGGCGTCGGCTCGGACTCCGCCAACATCAAGACGACCGCGGTGCTCGACGGCGACGAGTACGTCATCAACGGCGAGAAGATCTACGTCACCTCCGGCGACCGGGCCGATCACATCGTGGTGTGGGCGACCCTGGACCGCGAGCTGGGCCGCGCGGCGATCAAGTCGTTCGTGGTCGCCAAGGGCACCCCCGGCATGCGGGTCGAGCGGCTCGAGCACAAGCTCGGCATCCGCGCCTCCGACACCGCGGCGATCATCTTCGAGAACTGCCGGGTGCCGAAGGAGAACCTCCTCGGCTCCCCGGAGATCGACACCAAGCAGGGCTTCGCCGGCGCGATGGCCACCTTCGACAACACCCGGCCGCTGGTGGCCGCGATGGCCGTCGGCTGCGCCAAGGCCTCACTCGACCTCACCCGTGACCTGCTCGCGCAGGCCGGCGTCGAGGTCGACTACGACCGGCCCGCCCACCTGCAGTCCGCCGCCGCGGCGAAGTTCCTGCAGATGGAGGCCGACTGGGAGGGCGCCCGGCTGCTGATGATGCAGGCGGCGTGGATGGCCGACAACCGCGAGCCCAACAGCCTCGAGGCCTCCATGGCCAAGGCGAAGGCCGGCCGCGTCGGCTCCGACATCACGCTCTCGTGCGTCGAGCTCTGCGGGTCCGTCGGCTACTCCGAGGGCGAGCTGCTCGAGAAGTGGTCCCGGGACTCCAAGATCCTCGACATCTTCGAGGGGACCCAGCAGATCCAGCAGCTGATCGTGGCCCGCCGCATCCTCGGGCTCTCCAGCGCCGAGCTGCGCTGACCCGGCAGCAACGACACGAGGGGCCCCACCGCCGGAGCGGTGGGGCCCTTCGTCGTACGTCGGGGGCGCGGTCAGCGTGGGCCGCGACCGCTCCCGGGGCGAGCCGCACCGGAGCCCGCGCCCGGCGGGTCGGGCCGGATCGCCCGGCGGACCACGAGGGTCATCGTCGTCGTCAGCGCGAGCCCGGTGCGCACGCCCGCGAGCGTGACCTCCTGGGCGGTGGACCTCACCTGGCGGGCTGTGGACCTGAGCGACCTCACGCGCGGGCTCCTCGGTGTCTCGACGTGGCTGGTGGCGGGGGAGTAGTCGCCCCGAGTCTGCCCGCCTGCCCCCAACCCGCGGGTCCGCGCCTGAGCGGTGGGACGCCCCGCACACGCCGCAGGGGCCGCCCACCGACTCCGGTGGGCGGCCCCTGCAGGGGCGTGCTGCGGCCTACTCGGCCGCGGAGCGGAGCTGCTCGGACTCCGCGCGGACCTGCGCCGCGACGCCGGGGTCGAGCAGCGGCTCCCCCTCGGCCAGACCGGTCGCTCCGCCGTCACCCGGGCGGACGTCCGGGCCCTCGGGCTCCTGCGGGGCCGCGGAGGCGGGGGTCGGCTCGGACTTGAGCGGGACCTCGCTGGCCTTCTTCCTCGGCGGTGCGGGCTTGGGGGCGGGCTGGGACGCAGCCCTCGTGCCGGCCTTCCCAGAGCCGGCCTTCCCAGAGCCGGCCTTCCCGGTGCTGGCCTTCCCGGCGGTCGCGGGTGCCGTGGTGGCTGCCTTCGCGGAGGGAGCCTTCCTCGCCGTCTTCCGGGCGGGCTTCTGCGCAGCCGCTGCCTCGGCCTGCTTCTTCGCGACTGCCACGGCGGGGTCCGGAGGCGTGGGCACGCGGACCGGCTCGGGCTGCTGCTCGGCGCGGGTGCCGCTGGCCCCGTCGCCGCGATGGAGGAGGTGAAGCGCCCCGTGGACGGCGGTCGAGGCCACCCCCACCCCTGTGCGGACGGTGGCGCTCGCCAGCCCGGTGGCGGTCGAGGTCAAGCGGCGTACGGCGGTCAGCGGTCCGGTCACGACGGCTCCTTCTGCTCGGTGGTCGATCACTGCCCACGGTGCCCAGGTCCAGGGGATCCACCCCACCCGGGCGCCACATGTGGTGAGCGCCACTGCCGTGGTGCCGGTCAGGAGACCGCGCGGAAGGGGTCGTGCTCGGCGAGGATCCGCTCGACCCGGGCCTGGTCCAGGCGGTTCGCGACCGAGCTGAGCTCCTGCTGGTCCCGCACGCACTTGGCCAGGGTGAAGGCCGAGGTCGTCAGGTACAGCGTGCCGAGGCCGAGGAAGGCGCGGACCCACGGGTCGACCGGCAGCCAGAGGACGGCCACGACCATCGAGAGCAGCGCGGCCCCGAAGGAGATCCAGGCCTGGGCGTGGAAGGCGGCGGTGGTGCGGGACTGGGGCGTGGTGTCGTTCGTCATGGCAGCAGCCTGGCCGCGGGCGCGGGGGGCGCGGCTGCGCCGGCGTACCCGATCGCGGTGAGTACGCGGGCTCAACCGCGACGCAGGACCGAGGAGGACCCAGGAGGACCGTCGGGTGACCTGACCGGGTGAGAAAGCCGGCGCCCGAGGGGGACAGGCTCCCGGGTATGGCGAGGACGACGCGGCAGGGGCAGGGGCACGACACCGAGCGCACCGAGCAGATCGTGGCGGTCCTGGGCGACGCGTTCGCACCGCTGGTGCGCGCGGACCCGGCGGCCTTCCGCGGGAAGTACCGCAAGATGGCGGCCGACCCGCACGCCTTCTACCGCGGCACCGCGTGTCTGTTCTACGCCGACGTCGCGGCCGACGGCGCCGGCGACGAGGAGTCCGGCGCCGCCTGGGTCGACGACAGGTCCGGCCGCATCTGGATCCACGGGGACCTGCACGTGGAGAACTTCGGCACCTACCTCGACGGCGACGGCCGGCTGGTCTTCGACGTCAACGACTTCGACGAGGCCTACCTCGGCCGGTGGACCTGGGACTTGCAGCGCTTCGCCGCCTCGCTCGCGCTCGTCGGGTGGCAGAAGGCGCTGCCGGAGGAGGACGTCGACGCGCTGGTCGCCGACTACTGCCGGGCCTACCTCGACCAGGTCGACGCCTACGTGCAGAGCGAGACCGACGACTACGCGCTCTACCTCCACAACACCGACGGGCCGATCCACCAGGTGCTGGTCGCCGCCCGGCAGCGCCGCCGCGCCGACCTGCTGGACTCCGAGACGACTCGGCACGCGGGGGAGCGGGTCTTCCTCGAGGATGCGACGGTGCGCCGTCTCGGCGTCGAGGAGCAGAGCCGCGTCGTCGAGGCCTACCGGCGCTACCTGGACACGATCCCGGCGGACAAGCGTCGCGGCGAGCTGTTCTACGAGCTGCGCGACGTGGTCGGCAAGAGCGGCTTCGGCATCGGCAGCGCGGGGCTGCCGGCGTACAGCCTGCTGGTGGAGGGCCACAGCCAGGCCCTCGACAACGACGTGGTGCTCTCGATGAAGCAGGCCAACGTGCCGGCGGTGAGCCGCTTCGTCGACACCGCCGACGTCGACTCCGACTTCGACCACGAGGGGCACCGCACGGTCGTCAGCCAGCGGGCGCTGCAGGCCCACACCGACCCGTTGCTGGGTTGGACCGACATCGACGGCACGGGGTACGTCGTCTCGGAGGTCTCGCCCTACGAGCTGGACCTGTCGTGGGAGGACCTCACCGAGCCCGACGAGATCCGCCAGGTCGTGCGGCTGCTGGGGCGGGCGACCGCGAAGGTGCACTGCGCCTCGGACTCCGACAGCGACCAGGACCTCGTCGACTTCCAGGTCGAGGAGGCCGTCGTGGCCTCCGTGGGCGAACGGCGCGAGGAGCTGGTCGACTGGGTGGTGGACTTCGGCAAGCGCTACGCCGACCGGGTCCGCGCCGACCACGCTCTCTTCGTGGAGGCCTTCCGCTCCGGTCGTATCGGGGTGGCCGCGACCGGCTGAGCTGTCGACCCCGCGTCAGACCGGCGACCAGGACGCACCGTCGGACGCCTCGACGACCAGGTGCTGGGGCGCTGCCAGTCCCTCCCGCTCGAAGGCCTCGTCCACCGCCGCGGCGACCAGCCCCAGGGACTGCTCGTCGACCAGGGCCACGGTCGAGCCCCCGAAGCCCCCGCCGGTCATCCGGGCGCCGAGCGCGCCCGCGCCGGTCGCCGCCGTGACCGCCAGGTCGAGCTCGGGGCAGGAGACCTCCATGTCGTCTCTCAGCGACGCGTGGGAGCCGGCGAGCAGCCGGCCCAGCTCCCGTCGGTCGTCGCGCTCGAGCGCCGCGACGAAGGCCGCAACCCGCGCCGTCTCCGACACCACGTGCCGGGCGCGGCGCCGCGGCCGCCCGTCGGGCAGCGCCTCCACGGCGTCGGGCACCGCCTCCCGCAGGGAGGGTACGCCGAGGAGCCGGGCAGCCTCCTCGCAGTCGGCCCGCCGCGCGGCGTACCCGACCGGCTCGGCGTCCGGCCCACCGTCGGCGAGGGCGTGCGCGACCCGGGTGTCGGTGACCAGGAGGGCGAGCCCGCGCTCGTGCAGCGGGAGGGCGACCAGCCGGCGGGCCGCGGCCGCCCCGGTGGCGAAGTCGAGGTGCACCGCGTGGCCCGCGCGACCGTGGACGGCGACCGCCTGGTCCATCCCGCCCGTGGGCGCGCCGACGACCTGCTGCTCGGCGGCGACCGCAGCGTCGACCAGCAGGTCCGCGTCGGCGCCGGCGACCGGCCGGCCGAGCACCCCGAGCACGGCCGCCCCGACGGCGCACTCCAGCGCCGCCGAGCTCGACAGCCCGGCGCCGAGGGGGACGGTGGAGTCGACGACGAGGTCCAGGCCGGGCACCGGGACGCCCGCGCGGGCGAGGGTCCACAGCACCCCGACGGCGTACCCCGCCCACGTGGGGGACAGGCCCGGCCCACAGGCCGCGACGGACGGGAGCTCGACCGCGACCTCATCGTCCCGCCGCTGGAGGCTGCGCACCCGCACCCGGCCGTCGGTGCGCACCGACGCCGCCGCCCAGGTCGCGTGCGGCAGCGCCACGGGCAGCACCGCGCCACCGTTGTAGTCGGTGTGCTCCCCGATGAGGTTGACGCGGCCGGGCGCGCGGGCGAGGACCTGCGCCGGTGCGCCGGTCATCGCCTCCAGCGCGGCGCGGGCGGTCGGTCCACGGTCGAGCGCTGCGAGGAAGCCCACGCGCGCAGCCTAGGAGCGTGAGCGGCGGCGCGTCCGCCCACGGACCCGATCGGCACGTCCGTGACGCGTAGGCTCGGGCCGGTGCGCTTCCTCCACGACACCGTGCCGCCCCACGACCTGACCTACGACGACGTGTTCATGGTCCCGCGACACTCCTCGGTGGCCAGCCGCCACGACGTGGACCTGTCGACCACCGACGGCACCGGGGCCACCATCCCCGTGGTCGTGGCCAACATGACCGCCGTCGCCGGCAAGCGCATGGCCGAGACCGTCGCCCGGCGCGGAGGTCTGGCAGTGGTGCCGCAGGACGTGCCGGAGCACGTGGTGCGGCAGGTGCTCGACCACGTGAAGACCCGCCACCTCGTCCTCGACACCCCGATCGAGCTCGAGCCGCAGCAGACGGTCGGCGAGGCGCTCGCGCTCATCCCCAAGCGGGCGCACCGTGCGGCCGTCGTGGTGCAGGACGGTCGCCCCGTCGGCGTGGTCGGCGAGCACGACTGCGCGGAGGTGGACCGGTTCGCCCCGGTCGAGCGGGTCATGCGCACGCCCAGCGTGGTCATCGGCGCCGACACCGACCCGCGCGACGCCTTCGACGCCATCGACCGCGCCCGGGCGGCGCTCGCGGTCGCGGTCGACGCGGCGGGGCGCCTGGTCGGCGTGCTGACGCGCAGCGGTGCGCTGCGCGCCACGCTCTACACCCCGGCCGTGGACGCGCGTGGCGCACTGCGGGTCGCCGCAGCCGTCGGCGTCAACGGCGACGTGGCCGCCAAGGCCGCAGCGCTGCTGGAGGCGGGCGTGGACTGCCTGGTCGTGGACACCGCCCACGGCCACCAGGACCGGATGCTCGAGGCCCTGGCCGCCGTGCGCGCGCTCGACCCCGCGGTCCCGGTCGCGGCCGGCAACGTCGTCTCGGCCGAGGGCACCCGGGCACTCGTCGAGGCAGGTGCCGACATCGTCAAGGTCGGCGTCGGACCGGGCGCGATGTGCACGACCCGGATGATGACCGGGGTCGGCAGGCCCCAGCTCTCGGCCGTGCTGGAGTGCGCGGCGGCCGCCCGAGAGCTGGGCGCCCACGTGTGGGCCGACGGGGGAGTGCGCCACCCGCGCGACGTCGCGCTCGCGCTGGCGGCCGGTGCGGCCAACGTCATGGTCGGCTCCTGGTTCGCCGGCACCCACGAGTCGCCCGGCGACCTGGTCGAGGACGGCGAGCGGGCCTACAAGGTCTCCTTCGGGATGGCCTCCGCACGCGCGGTCGCGCACCGGACGTCCGGCGAGTCGGCGTACGACCGGGCCCGCAAGGGGCTCTACGAGGAGGGCATCTCCACCTCGCGGATGTACCTCGACCCCGCACGCCCTGGTGTCGAGGACCTGCTCGACCAGATCTGCTCCGGCGTCCGCTCGGCCTGCACCTACGCCGGCGCCTCGACGCTGGCCGAGCTGCACGAGCGCGCCGTGGTCGGCATCCAGTCGGCCGCGGGGTACGCCGAGGGGCGCCCGCTCAGCACCTCCTGGTGAACAGCCTGCTGATCAGCGGCGCGAGCTGTTGGCCGTGCGGCCGCGCACGACCCCGATGAAGGACTGCACCCGCTCGTCGTCGTGGTCGGTGCGCCACACCAGGCCGACCGTCGTGGTCGGGAGGTCGGTGACCGGCCGGTGGGTGACGTCCTTGCGGTGGTGCAGCCGGGCGATCGACATGGGCACGACCAGCACCCCGGTGCCCGCGGCGACCGTCTCGACGGCGTCCTTGGTGCTCATCGGCGGCCAGTCCAGCTGCTCGGCGCGCGGGGTCCAGCCCGAGCGCTCGGGGTGCACCAGCTGCTCGTCGGCGAGGTCCTCGGTGGTCAGCTCCTCCACCACGGTGGCCGGGTGCTCGACCGACACGACGGCGACCGGCACCTCCTCGTAGAGAGCGATGCAGTGCAGTCCGTCGCGGTCGACGGGGAGCCGCGCCAGGACCATGTCGAGGGAGCCCTCGCGCACGCCCTGCTCCTGCGCCTCCTCCTCGACGGGGACCAGCTCGATCGGCCCGCTGCGCTCGCGGAAGGTCCGAGCCCACTTGTCGGGGGTCGCGCCGGTCACGAAGCCGAGACGGAAGGGGGTGGCCACCCGCCGAGCCTAGGCCCTGGGGAAGCCGGGGTCAGTCGGCGGCGGGCTCCTCGACCGGGTTCCCGTCCGGGCCCCCGTCCGGGCCCGCGGCGCGGGCGCCCTCGGCGTCCGCGCACAGCCCGCACGTGCCGGGCTCCTCGAGCCCCTGCCCGACCCGCCAGGAGTGGAGGAACCGCAGCGCACCCCGGCCCTGGTCGTAGGCACGGGTGCCGTCCCCGAGCGGTCGCGAGGTCGCCACCACCCACAGGTAGACCAGCAGCATCTCCAGGGCCTCGCCGGTCCGGGTCGGGTGGCCGGCGAAGACGTAGCGGGTGGTGGCGACGGCGCACTCGTCGACCTCCACCAGGTCGCGAGGCGGGCGGAGGTCGCTCAGGCACCAGCCGCAGGCGACGTCGCGGCCCTGCCGGGCCCGGTGGCCGTGCAGGAAGGACGCCGCCTGGCCGGCGGTCGGGAAGACCTGGAGGCCGGCGGGGAGCCCCGCCTGGGCCCCGGTGCCGCCCAGGACCCAGTGGTAGACGACCACGGTGTCCTCGATGTCGTGCCAGCCGACCTGGTGGTCGGCCATCACGAACGCCGTGGTCGCGGCGGCGGCCAGGTCGACCTCCGGGGCCGGGCCGAGCAGCGCCGTACCGTCCGGCGCGGCCGCGCCACCCAGGCGCACCAGGGACGGCCGCGCCGGCGGCAGCGGGAACGGCTGCGCGGTCATGGGCGGGCGGTCTGGGGCTGCGCGGTCATGGCGGGGGGACCCTCCGGTGGGGCTGGGACCCTCCGCATCGGCCAGGCGGGAACGGACCTGAGGGGTCCAGCGCGGCGGGACGCCCGGAACCGGTCCGGGCAGGGTCGGAGCAGCGCGATACTGCCGGCATGGACGCTGTGATCGCGGTCTCCAACCTGGTGAAGCGCTTCGGTCGGTTCACGGCCCTGGACCGGCTGGACCTGCGGGTCGAGGCCGGTGAGGTGCACGGGTTCCTCGGACCCAACGGCTCCGGCAAGTCGACGACGATCAGGATCCTGCTGGGCCTGCTGCGCGCGGACGCCGGCGACGTGAGCGTGCTGGGCCGTGACCCGTGGCGCGACGCCGTCAGGCTGCACGAGCACCTCGCCTACGTCCCCGGTGAGGTCTCGCTGTGGCCCAACCTGACAGGTGGGGAGGTCATCGACCTCTTGGCCCGCATGCGCGGCGGGATCGACGAGGCCCGGCGCGCGGAGCTGCTGGAGCGCTTCGGGCTCGACCCGACCAAGCAGTGCCGCAGCTACAGCAAGGGCAACCGGCAGAAGGTCGCCCTCGTCGCCGCCCTCAGCGCCGACGTCGAGCTGCTGGTGCTGGACGAGCCCACCGCGGGCCTGGACCCGATCATGGCCGCTGAGTTCCAGGAGGTCGTCCGCGAGGAGGTCGTGCAGGGACGCACGGTCCTGCTCTCCAGCCACATCCTGGGTGAGGTCGAGTCCCTGTGCGACCGGGTGTCGATCATCCGGGACGGTCGGACCGTCCTGGCCGGTCGGCTCCGCGACCTGCGGGGGGCGAGCCGGACCGCGGTGTCGGTGCGGCTCGCGCGCCCCGACGGGCTCGCGGAGCTCGCGGGCCTGCGGGTGCTCGAGGAGGTCGACGGTGAGGTCCGGGCCGAGGTCGAGACCGGCCGCATGAGCGAGGTGATGGCGGCCCTGGCCGAGCGGGGGATCGAGTCGCTCGCCGTCCACCCGCCCACGTTGGAGGAGCTGTTCCTGCGCAACTACGACGACCCGGCCGGGACCAGGCACGAGACCGGCCGCCTGGCGTCGGCACGCGGGGACCAGCCTGCATGAGGACGTCCGACGGCTTCGTGGGGACCGGCGCGCTGCTGCGCCTGGCGCTGCGACGCGACCGGGTCCGGATCCCTGCCTGGGTGCTCGGCGTGGTCGGGGTGCTCTACTTCAGCGCCGCTGCCCAGGCCGGGCTCTACCAGGACCAGGCCCAGGTCGACGCCTACGGACGCCTGGTCACACAATCCTCCGCCACCGTGGCCCTCGCCGGGCCGGCCACGGGCCTGGACTCGCTGCGCGGCATCGTCATGTACGAGACCTACCTGACGGTGATCTGCGCGATCTGCATCCTGGCCGTGCTGATGGTGTCGCGGCACACGCGGGCCGAGGAGGAGTCCGGGCGCACCGAGCTGGTGCGCGCCACCGAGGTCGGACGGCATGCGGGGGCGGCTGCCGCCCTGATCGCCACCGGCTCCACCTGCCTGCTGATCGGGTCCGGGATGGCGCTGGTGCTGCCCTGGACGCCGCTGACCGTGCGCGACTCGCTGGTGTACGGCGCTGCGATGGCGTGCCTGGGCATCTTCATGGCCGCGCTGACGCTCTGCCTGGCCCAGGTCTTCGTGCACGCCCGGACGGTCAGCGGCGCCGGGCTGGCCGTCTTCCTCGTCTTCTACGTCGTCCGCGCTGTCGGGGACGTCCGCGACGACGCGACGGTCTGGTTCAGCCCGATCGGCTGGGCCCAGGCCACCCGGATCCCCACCGAGGACCGGCCCTGGCCGGTGCTGCTGCTGCTCCTGGGTGCCGCGGCCCTGCTCGTCATCGCGGTGCGCCTGGCCGAGCGGCGCGACTTCGCGGCCGGTCTGCTGCCCTCGCGGCCCGGGCCCGCACGGGCCGCCCGGTCGCTGTCGGGTCCCGTCGGGCTCGCCTGGCGCCAGCAGCGCGGCGGGCTGCTGGCCTGGTCCGCGGCGCTGGGCCTGCTGGGGGTGCTGATCGGCACCCTGGGCACCTCGATGCAGGACATGGTGCGTGACAACCCGGCGCTGGCGGCGTACCTGGCCGCGACCGGCGGCGCGTCCATGATCGACGCCTACCAGGCCACGTTCACGCTGGTCATCGCCCTCACGATCGCCGGCTACGGGATCTGGGCCGCCGGTCGGGTGCTCACCGAGGAGACCGCGGGCCGCACGGCGCTGGTGTGCGCGGGCCCCGTCGGTCGGGTCCGCTCGACCCTCTCCGACCTCGCCGTCGCCGGCGGCGGGGTCCTCGTGCTGCTGCTGGTGGCAGGCCTGGGCTCCGGGCTGTCGTACGCCACCGTCGTCGGAGACACGTCGCAGGGCCTGCAGATCTCGTTCGCTCCGCTGGTCTACCTCCCGGCGATCGCGGTGCTGGTCGGGGTGCTGGTGCTGGCCTACGGCTGGGCCCCGCGCTGGACCTGGGTCGGGTGGCTGGTGCTGGCCTTCGAGGCGGTGATCGGGTGGCTCGGGGGAGTCCTGGACCTGCCGGAGTGGGTCTACCGGTTCTCGGTCTTCGACCACGCGCCCCGCTACCCGGCCGAGGCGCTCTCGGCCACACCGCTGGTGGCGATGACCGCCGTCGCGGCCCTGCTGCTCGCAGCCGGGCTCGTGGGGTTGCGCCGTCGCGACCTGCGCTGAGCCTGCACGCAGACCGAACCGGGCCCGGACCCGGCCCGCACCCTGTCTGGGAAGCAGGACGGCCCCTGCCTGCTCGTCGCAGGTCAGGGGCCGGTCCCGTGCCGTGTCCGAGGGGGGACTTGAACCCCCACGCCCTATACGGGCACTAGCACCTCAAGCTAGCGCGTCTGCCTATTCCGCCACCCGGACGAGTGCGTCGGAACAGTAGCAAAACCGCACCCCGACCACCGCATCGGCACCCCTCCGCGGGTCGCCGTGCGCTCCCACCCCTGCGCTCGTGGGCGCGTGGGCGGTCGGGTGCGATGCTGGGGCCCATGTCGACGCCCCTCTCGGACAGCCCCGGCAGCACCACCGACACCACGGCCCACCGCGGCTACGACCCCGCGGCGGAGGTGGTGGAGCTGTGCCGGGACCTGATCCGGATCGACACCTCCAACTACGGCGAGGAGGAGGGCCCGGGGGAGCGGAAGGCCGCCGAGCACGTCGCCGCGCTCCTGGACGAGGTCGGCATCGGGTGCACCGTGGTGGAGAAGCTCCACGGCCGCACCAGCCTCGTCGCCCGCTGGGGGGACGAGAGCAGTGGCAGGGACGCCCTGCTGCTGCACGGCCACCTCGACGTCGTGCCCGCCGCCGCGGAGGACTGGCAGGTCGACCCGTTCTCGGGCGAGGTGCGCGACGGCTACGTGTGGGGCCGGGGGGCGGTCGACATGAAGGACTTCGACGCGATGCTTCTCAGCGTCGTGCGCGCCCGGGCCCGGGCGGGCCAGGTCCCGGACCGCCCGGTCGTGCTCTGCTTCACCGCCGACGAGGAGGCAGGAGGCCACCACGGCGCCCAGGTCATCGTCGAGGACCACCCCGAGCTCCTGGAGGGCTGCACCGAGGCCGTCGGCGAGGTCGGGGGCTTCTCGACCACGGTCCGCGGTCGTCGCGTCTACCTCGTCGAGGCCGCCGAGAAGGGCATGGCCTGGATGAAGCTCACCGCGCGGGGGCGTGCCGGGCACGGGTCGATGATCAACACCGACAACGCCGTCTCCCGGCTCACGGCCGCGGTCGCGCGGATCGGGGCCCACCAGTGGCCCGTGCGGCTCACGCCCACGATGGAGGTGCTGCTCGCCACCGTCGCGGACCTCGCCGGCACCGAGGCCACCCCCGAGAACGCCCCGGCCCTGATCGAGGAATTCGGCGGAGCCGCACGGATGCTGGGTGCGGTCATCTCCAACACGACGAACCCGACCATGCTCCAGGCCGGCTACAAGGTGAACGTCATCCCCACCGAGGCCACGGCCCACGTCGACGGGCGCTTCCTCCCGGGCTTCGAGGACGAGTTCTTCGCCACGCTCGCCGAGCTCACGGGGGAGGGGATCGACATCGAATACCTCTCGCACCAGCAGCCCTGGGAGACGCCGTACGACGGTGACCTGGTCGCCGCGATGAACCGCTCGATCCTCGCGGAGGACCCCGAGGGCATCGTGGCGCCGTACCTCATGTCCGGCGGCACGGACGCCAAGCACTTCCGCAAGCTCGGGATGCGCTCCTACGGCTTCGCCCCGCTGCGGCTGCCGGCCGACCTCGACTTCACCGCGCTCTTCCACGGCGTCGACGAGCGGGTGCCGGTGGACGCCCTGGAGTTCGGTGCGCGGGTGTTCGACCGCTTCTTGGATGACGTCTAGGCCGTCCGGACCGCGCGGATGATCTTGCGCCGCAGCACGACCCGCCGCACCCCGTCGTTGCCGATCCGCACCCGGTCCAGCTCCCAGCCGCCGTGCTCGGCGCGCTCGACGAGCAGCTTGCGCACGACGTTGCGTGACAGGTCGCGCGAGAAGGCGACGCTCTCGAACTCCCACTCCACCCCGTTGCGGAGGGGTCGTCGGTCGGCTCTCATCAGCCCTCCCGTCACGTGCCGGTGAGGCGGGTCAGTCCGCGCTCACGTCGTCCAGTGCCGCCACGATCTCGGGCGGCAGGGTGAGGTCCTCGACGCTGAGGGCGGTCCGCAGCTGGGCCGCGGTCCGCGCTCCCACGATAGGCGAGGTGACCCCAGGACGGTCGCGGACCCAGGCGAGCGCGACCTGCACCGGGGAGAGGTCGAGCCCCTCGGCCGCGCGGCACACCGCCTCCACCACCGCCACGGTCCGCTCGTCGTCGAGGTAGGGCTGCACGAAACGGGAGAACTGGCTGGTGGCGGCGCGGGAGTCGGTAGGCGTGCCGGTGCGGTACTTCCCCGTCAGCACCCCGCGACCCAGCGGGGACCACGGCAGCACGCCCAGTCCCATCGCCTGGGCGGCGGGCAGCACCTCGTGCTCGACGCCGCGGTTGACCAATGAGTACTCCACCTGGGTCGAGGCCAGCCGCACCCGCCCCGGCAACGCGGCCTGCCACGTCGCCGCCTGCGCGGTCTGCCACCCGGAGTAGTTGGAGATGCCGACGTACGACGCCCGGCCGCTGGTCACCGCGAGGTCGAGCGCGCTGAGCGTCTCCTCGAGCGGGGTGCGGGGGTCCCAGGTGTGGACCTGCCACAGGTCGACGTGGTCGACGCCGAGCCGGCGCAGGGACGCGTCGAGGGTGGGGAGCAGCGACCCGCGCGAGGCGTCGACGTGGGTGCGCCCGTCGCGGGCGCTGATCGCCGCCTTCGTGGCGATGACGACCTCGTCGCGGTGCACGACGTCGCCCAGGAGCGAGCCCAGCAGTGCCTCCGACCGCCCCTCGGCGTACGCCGCCGCGGAGTCGACCAGGGTGCCGCCCGCCTCCACGAACGCGACCAGCTGGTCGCGCGCCTCGTGCTCGTCGGTGTCGCGACCCCAGGTCATCGTGCCCAGGCCCAGCCGGGAGACCCGGAGCCCGGTGGCTCCCACGGATCGCTGCTGCATGGCAGCAGAACCTAGCGGCAGCGGCCGCCCGCACCCGCCTCGGCTCGCCGTGCACGTCCACGGGCCTGCCACCCCTAGGCTTGCTGCCCGTGCTCGACCTCCTCAAGGCCGTCGTCCTCGGGACGCTGCAGGGACTCACGGAGTTCCTCCCCATCTCCTCCAGCGCCCACCTCCGGATCTTCCCCGAGCTGTTCGGCTGGGGGGACCCGGGCGCGGCCTTCACCGCGGTCGTGCAGATCGGCACCGAGCTGGCGGTGCTCATCTACTTCCGCGAGGACATCTGGCGGATCGGCTCGACGTGGGTGCGCTCGCTGTTCCAGGCGGAGTACCGCGGGCACCTCGACGCCCGGATGGGCTGGTTCATCATCGTCGGCTCGCTGCCCATCGTGGTGCTGGGCATCCTGCTCAAGGACCTGATCGAGCAGGACTTCCGCAGCCTGTGGATCGTCGGCACCACCCTGATCGTCTTCGGCGTGGTCCTGGGGCTCGCCGACCGCCTCGGCCGCAACGACCGGCCGATCAAGAAGCTCACGCTGCGCGACGCGGTGCTCATGGGCATGGCCCAGGCGATGGCGCTGGTGCCCGGCGTCTCCCGCTCGGGCGCGACCCTGTCGATGGGCCGCATCCTCGGCTACGAGCGGGCCGCGGCCACCCGGTTCGCCTTCCTGCTCGCGATCCCCGCGGTCGTCGGCGCCGGGGTCTTCCAGCTCAGCGAGATCCCCGACGGCGACAACGCCTACGGCTGGGGCCCGACCATCGTCGGCACCGTCGTCTCCTTCGTCGTCGGGTACGCCGTCATCGCCTGGCTTCTGCGCTGGGTCACCACCCGGACCTACACCCCGTTCGTGGTCTACCGGGTCGCCCTCGGCGGCGCGGTGCTGGTGCTGCTGTCCACCGGCGTCCTGGCCGCCTGAGGGCGCCGGCCTACAACCACCCCGAGCGCCGGAAGAACCACCACAGCAGCCCTGACACCCCACCCATGAGCAACAAGGCGAACGGGTAGCCCAGCGTCCACCCGAGCTCGGGCATGTGGGTGAAGTTCATGCCGTAGATCCCGGCGATGAGGGTCGGGACGACCACCAGGGCGGCCCCGGCGGAGATCTTGCGCATGTCGTCGTTCTGCTGCAGCGACAGCTGGGCGACGTGGGCCTCGAAGGCGGTGGAGAGCAGCGTGTCGAGGCTGTCGACCTCGTCCGCGGTGCGGGCCAGGTGGTCGAGCACGTCGCGGAAGAAAGGCGCCGCCTCCTCGCCCACCTCGCGCACCTGACCGGCGGCGAAGCGGGACATCGGCTCGCGGAGCGGCAGCACGGCCCGACGCACCTCCGCGATCTCGCGCTTGAGGGTGTAGATCCGTACGGCGTCGTTGGTGCGCTCCTCGGAGAAGACCGAGACCTCCACCTCGTCCACGTCGACCTGCAGCTCGTCGACGACCGCGACGTACTCGTCGACGACCCGGTCGCAGACGGCGTAGACGACCGCCGCAGGCCCGTGCTCCAGCACGTGCGCATCGCTTTCGAGGCTCTCGCGCGCGGCGGCGAGGCCGCTGCCCAGGCCGTGCCGCACCGTCACGACGAAGTCCGCGCCCATGAAGATGCTGATCTCCCCGGTCTCGACCGCGTCCTCCTCGTCGACGTACCAGAGGGTCTTGAGCACCAGGAACAGGCTGTCGCCGTAGCGCTCGAGCTTGGGCCGCTGATGGGCCTTGACCGCGTCCTCGACCGCGAGCGGGTGCAGCGAGAACGCGTCGGCCACCGCGCCCAGCTCCTCCTGGCTCGGCTCGTGCAGCCCCACCCAGACGAAGCCGCCCCCACGGGCCGCCGCATCGCGCAGGTGAGGGTAGTCGTGCGCGTCGTGGGTGCCGTCCTCCACGACCACCCGGGTGCCCTGGCGGTAGACGGCGCTGTCGACGATCACGGACCTCACGCTAGCGCCGCGACCCCCTGGCTAGAGTCCAGGACATGGCCACCGTCGTGCTCGTCCGCCACGGCCGCACCACCGCCAACGCCTCGGGCGTGCTGGCCGGTCGCACCCCCGGGGTCCGCCTCGACGACCACGGGAGGGGCCAGGCCGAGCGGGCCGGAGCCCGGCTCGCGGGCGTGCCCGTCGTCAAGCTGGTCACCAGCCCGCTGGAGCGCTGCAAGCAGACCTCCAGGCTCGTGCTGGCCGCCCAGCAGGGCGAGCCGGCGGTCGTGACCGAGCGCGGGATCACCGAGTGCGACTACGGCGACTGGCAGGGCCGCACGCTCAAGGAGCTGGCCAAGGAGCCGCTGTGGCGCACCGTCCAGGCCCACCCGTCGGCCGCGGCGTTCCCCGGCGGGGAGTCGATGGCCACGATGCAGGCCCGCGCCGTCGAGGCCGTACGCCGCCACGACGCCCTCGTGGAGGCCGAGCACGGCCCGCACGCGGTCTGGGTCGCGGTCAGCCACGGCGACATCATCAAGTCGGTGCTGGCCGACGCGCTCGGCATGCACCTGGACCTCTTCCAGCGCATCTCCGTCGACCCCGCCTCGCTGTCGATCGTGCGCTACACCGAGCACCGGCCCTACGTCCTGGCGAGCAACACCCACGAGGGCGACCTGTCCTGGCTCAGGCCCCCGGCGAAGAAGGGACGCTCCCGCAAGGCCAGCGCTTCGGCCGACGCCGCGGTCGGCGGGGGCGCCGGTCCGGGGGAGGCCCCTGCTGGGGCCCGCCCCTAAGGTTGCCGCCATGCCCCTGGTCCACGGATTCGACCCGCCCGAGCGCTTCGTCGCGGGCACCGTCGGCCCGCCCGGCTCCCGCACCTTCTTCCTGCAGGCCCGCACCGGCAACCGCCTCGTGAGCGTGGCGCTGGAGAAGCAGCAGGTCGCCGCGCTGGCCGAGCGGATCGACGAGCTGCTCGACGAGGTCATGGCCAGCGGCACCGAGGCCGTCATCCCTGCGGTCGCACCGCTGGCCCTGCAGGACAACGACCCCCTCGAGCAGCCGATCGAGGAGGAGTTCCGCGCCGGCACCATGACCCTGTCCTGGGACCCCGGCGACGAGCGCGTGGTCATCGAGGTCTTCCCGTTCACGGAGGCCGCCGTGGTGAGCCCCGACCAGCTCGGGCAGGACCACGACTTCGAGGAGCCCGAGCCCGAGGAGGTGCTGCTGGTCCGGGTACCGGCCGGGGTCGCCCGGGCCTTCGTCCAGCGCAGCGAGAGCGTGCTGGGCGCCGGCCGACCCACCTGCCCGTTCTGCGGCGAGCCGATCGACCCGGAGGGCCACCTGTGCGTCCGGGCCAACGGCTTCCGCCGCCGCGACCCCGTCTGAGGCAGGGCCCCGTGCTCGAGGGCGAGCTGGTCCTGCACGGGCGGGTCATGCCCGCCTCCAACGCGACCTTCGTGGGCGCGGTGCGCACCCCCGACGGCGACGTGCGCGTGGTCTACAAGCCCGCGGCGGGGGAGCGCCCCCTGTGGGACTTCCCGGGCGCCGTGCTCGCCGACCGCGAGGTGGCCGCCCACCTGGTCGCCGAGGTCTTCGCCGGCGACGCCTTCCGCTGCCCGGTGCCCCTCACCTGGCTCGGTGAGGGCCCGCACGGCCCGGGGATGTTCCAGGAGTGGCAGGAGCCCGACGAGTCCCAGGCGGCCGTGACGCTGGTCCCCGAGGACGAGCTGCCCGAGGGCTACCTCCACGTCTTCGACGGGTACGACGCCCACGACCGCCCCATCTCGCTGGTCCACGAGGACACCGACGCCCTGCGGCGGGTCGCGGTGCTGGACGTGGTCCTCAACAACGCCGACCGCAAGGGCGGTCACGTCCTGGAGATGCCCGACGGCCACCGCTTCGGCATCGACCACGGGATCGCCTTCCACCACGAGCACAAGCTGCGCACCGTGCTGTGGGGCTGGGCCGGGGAGCGGCTGACCGACGTCGAGACCGCCGCGGTCTCCCGGGTCCGCGAGGCCCTCGCCGGGGCTCTCGGCGACGCGCTCGCCCCGCTGCTCACCGACCTCGAGATCGACTGCGTGCGCCGCCGCTGCGACCGGCTGCTGTCCGCCGGGGCGCTGCCGTTCCCCGGTGGTGGCGGGCCGGCGATCCCCTGGCCGCCCTTCTGATCCTCCGGGGAGGGTCCCCGTCTAGGCTCGCCCCATGCGCGCCTGGTCTGCTCCTGCCGTCCCGGACCTCGGGGTCACGGCCCCGCCGGTGTCCGTCCACGACACCGCCACCGGGGGCCGGATGGTGCTCGAGCCGCAGGAGGGTGCCTCCTCGGCCCGGCTCTACGTCTGCGGCATCACGCCCTACGACGCCACGCACATGGGCCACGCGGCGACGTACGTCGGCTTCGACCTGCTCCACCGCGCCTGGATCAACGCCGGCCACCCTGTCACCTACGTGCAGAACGTCACCGACGTCGACGACCCGCTGCTGGAGCGCGCCACCAAGGTCAAGGTGGACTGGGTCGAGCTGGCCGAGCGCGAGACCGAGCTGTTCCGCCAGGACATGACCGCACTGCGCGTCCTGCCGCCGCAGCACTACGTCGGCGCAGTCGAGTCGATCCCGCTGGTCATCGACCTGATCCAGCGGATGGAGGCGGCCGGCGCGGTCTACCGCGTCGACGACGACCTCTACTTCTCCGTCACCGCGGACCCGGCCTTCGGCGCCGAGTCCGGTCTCGACCGCGCGGCCATGCTCGAGATCTTCCCCGAGCGCGGCGGGGACCCCGACCGACCCGGCAAGAAGGATCCGCTCGACTGCGTCGTCTGGCGGGGCGAGCGACCGGGGGAGCCCTCGTGGGAGAGCCCCTTCGGCCCGGGTCGCCCCGGCTGGCACGTGGAGTGCACCGCCATCGCGTGGGAGCACCTCGGCGGCACCCTCGACGTGCAGGGTGGCGGCTCGGACCTGGTCTTCCCCCACCACGAGATGTGCGCGGGGCACGCCCACGTCGCCACCGGCGGCACCCCCTTCGCCCGCGCCTACGCGCACGCCGGGATGGTCGCCTACGACGGCGAGAAGATGTCGAAGTCGCGCGGCAACCTGGTCTTCGTCTCGGCCCTGCGCAACTCCGACGTCGACCCGATGGCGATCCGGCTGACCCTGCTGCAGCACCACTACCGCAGCGACTGGGAGTGGACCGACGCCGAGCTCTTCGACGAGGTCGACCGCCTGGCCCGCTGGCGCCGGGCGCTGGCACTGGGTGCGGGCGCGCCCTCCGAGCCGGTGGTCACCGGGGTGCTGGCCGCCCTGGCCGACGACCTCGACGCACCCCGCGCGGTCGCGCTCGTGGACGCCTGGGCCGACGCGACGCTGGGCACCGGCGGCCTGGCCGACACCTCCGACCCGCACGCCGCAGTCCGGGTCCACCTGCTGCTCGACGCCGCCCTGGGCCTCTCGCTCTGACCCCTCCGCTGGTCGAGGTGCGTGGAGCGTCAGCGAGCCACGCGGCCCGTCAGTCGTCGTCCTCGCGTCGCTTGAGGTAGCGCTCGAACTCCCGCGCGATCGCCTCGCCGGAGGCCTCCGGCAGGTCGGCGGTGTCACGGGTCTGCTCCAGGGAGCGGACGTAGTCGGCGACGTCCTCGTCCTCCTCGGCCAGCTCGTCCACGCCGCGCTCCCACGCCCGTGCCTCCTCGGGGAGGTCACCGAGCGGGATGGAGGTCTCCAGCAGGTCCTCGAGCTGCCCGACGAGCGCCAGCGTGGCCTTGGGGCAGGGGGGCTGGGCGACGTAGTGGGGGACCGCGGCCCAGTAGGACACGGCCGGCATGTCCACGCGGACGCAGGCGTCCTGGAAGACCCCGACGATGCCGGTGGGTCCTTCGTAGGTGGACTGCTCGAGCTTGAGCCGGTCGACCAGCTCGGGCTCGGTGGCAGTGCCGGTGACCGGGATGGGGCGGGTGTGGGGGGTGTCGGCGAGCAGCGCCCCGAGCGTGACGACCATCTCGCCGCCGAGCTCGTCGGTGGCGGCGAGCAGCTCGGCGCAGAACTGCCGCCAGCGCATGTTGGGCTCGATGCCGCGGATCAGGATCACGTCGCGCCCCAGGTCGGGCGGGGAGGCCACGGCGATCTGCGTGGTCGGCCAGGTCAGCCTCCGGTGGCCGTGGTGGTCGGTGCCCACGACCGGTCGGTTGACCTGGAAGTCGTAGAAGTCCTCGGGATCCACGGCACCGACGACCCGGGCGTCCCAGACGCGCATGAGGTGGTCCACCACGGAGGAAGCGGCGTCCGCGGCGTCGTTCCAGCCCTCGAAGGCCGCGATGACGATGGGGTCCACCAGCTCCGGGGCGTCGTCGATCTCGATCACCCGTCCACCCTAGGCCGGGCTGGTGCGATGACCGCGGCGATTTCGGCGTGCTTGCTCGCGGTGTCACGATCTGGGAAGGCCGTCCAGCCTCCGGACACCCTTCCTACGCTGGAGATCCCGACCGCGAGAGGACCCGCGTGAGCACCGACTGGCGCCCTGATGTCACCGACGAGCTGCGCCGTGTGCTGGCGGAGCGGATCCTGGTGATCGACGGCGCCATGGGCACCGCGATCCAGCGCGACCGTCCGGACGAGGCCGGCTACCGCGGCGAGCGGTTCAAGGACTGGACCGGCGAGGACCTCCAGGGCAACAACGACCTGCTGACGATCACCCAGCCGGCGATCATCGAGGGCATCCACCGCGAGTACCTCCTCGCCGGCGCCGACGTCATCGAGACCAACACCTTCAACGCCAACGCGATCTCGCTGGCCGACTACGGCCTCGAGGAGCTCGCCTACGAGCTCAACCTCGAGTCCGCCCGGCTGGCGCGTCGGGTGGCCGACGGGGTCGCCACGCCGGAGAAGCCGCGGTACGTCGCCGGCGCGCTCGGTCCCACGACCCGCACCGCCTCGATCAGCCCCGACGTCAACGACCCCGCGGCGCGCAACGTCACCTGGGACGACCTCGTGCCGGCGTACACCGACGCGATCCGGGGCCTGGTCGACGGGGGAGCGGACCTGCTCTTCGTCGAGACCATCTTCGACACCCTCAACGCCAAGGCCGCGATCTTCGCCCTGGAGACCTTCTTCGAGCAGGCCGGGCGCCGCTGGCCGGTCGTGATCTCCGGCACGATCACCGACGCCTCCGGCCGGACCCTGTCGGGCCAGACCACCGAGGCCTTCTGGAACTCCGTGCGCCACGCCCGACCGCTGGCGATCGGCCTCAACTGCGCGCTGGGGGCCCGCGAGATGCGGCCCTACGTCGCCGAGCTCTCCCGGATCGCCGACACATTCGTCTCGGCCTACCCCAACGCCGGACTGCCCAACGCCTTCGGCGAGTACGACGAGGTCGCCGAGCAGACCGCGGGCATCATCCGCGAGTTCGCCGAGTCCGGCCTGGTCAACCTGGTCGGTGGCTGCTGCGGCACCACGCCCGAGCACGTCGCGGCGATCGCCCGCACCGTGGAGGGCCTGGCTCCCCGCGAGGTCCCGACCGTCACGCCCGCGATGCGCCTGTCCGGCCTCGAGCCGTTCACCATCGACGCCGACAGCCTCTTCGTCAACGTCGGCGAGCGCACCAACATCACCGGGTCCGCGCGCTTCCGCAACCTGATCAAGGCCGGTGACTACGACACCGCCCTGTCGGTGGCCGCGCAGCAGGTGGAGAACGGCGCGCAGGTCATCGACGTCAACATGGACGAGGGCATGATCGACGGCGTCGCGGCCATGGACCGCTTCCTGCGCCTGGTCGCCTCCGAGCCCGACATCTCCCGGGTCCCGCTGATGGTCGACTCCTCCAAGTGGGAGGTCATCGAGGCCGGTCTCAAGACCGTCCAGGGCAAGCCGATCGTCAACTCGATCTCGATGAAGGAGGGCGAGGAGGCGTTCCTCGCCCAGGCGCGCCTGTGCCGCAAGTACGGCGCAGCCGCGGTCGTCATGGCCTTCGACGAGGACGGCCAGGCCGACAACCTCGAGCGCCGCAAGGCGATCTGCGAGCGCGCCTACCGGCTGCTCGTGGACGAGGCGGACTTCCCGCCCGAGGACATCGTCTTCGACCCCAACGTGTTCGCGGTCGCCACGGGCATCGAGGAGCACGCGTCCTACGGCCTGGACTTCATCGAGGCGACCCGCTGGATCAAGCAGAACCTGCCGGGTGCCAAGGTCTCCGGCGGCATCTCGAACGTCTCCTTCTCCTTCCGCGGCAACAACCCCGTGCGCGAGGCGATCCACGCCGTCTTCCTGTTCCACGCGATCCGCGCAGGCCTGGACATGGGCATCGTGAACGCCGGCGCCCTGGTGGTCTACGACGAGGTCGCGCCCGAGCTCCGGGAGCGGATCGAGGACGTCGTCCTCAACCGGCGCCCCGACGCGGCCGAGCGGCTGCTGGAGATCGCGGAGGCGCACAACCAGGCGGGCGAGCAGGCCGAGGCCGTCACCGAGGCCTGGCGCGAGCTGCCCGTGGCCGAGCGGGTCACCCACGCCCTGGTCAAGGGCATCGACGCCTTCGTCGAGGTCGACACCGAGGAGCTGCGCCGGGAGATCGACGCCCGCGGCGGCCGCCCGATCGAAGTCATCGAGGGCCCGCTCATGGACGGGATGGACGTCGTCGGCGACCTCTTCGGCTCCGGGAAGATGTTCCTCCCGCAGGTCGTGAAGTCGGCACGGGTCATGAAGAAGGCCGTCGCCTACCTCATCCCCTACATCGAGGAGGAGAAGCGGACCAACCCCGCCCTCGCCTCGCAGAAGGACACCAACGGCACGGTCGTGCTGGCCACGGTCAAGGGCGACGTCCACGACATCGGCAAGAACATCGTCGGGGTCGTGCTGGCCTGCAACAACTACGAGGTCGTCGACCTCGGCGTCATGGTGCCGGCCCAGAAGATCCTCGACGCCGCCCAGGAGGTCGGCGCCGACGTCATCGGCCTCTCCGGCCTCATCACGCCCTCGCTGGACGAGATGGTCGCCTTCGCCACCGAGATGCAGCGGCTCGGCATGGACATCCCGCTGCTGATCGGCGGGGCCACCACCTCGCGCGCCCACACCGCGGTCAAGGTCGACCGCAAGTACGACGGTCCCGTCGTCTGGGTCAAGGACGCCTCACGTTCGGTGCCGACGGTCTCCGCGCTGCTGAACCCCGAGCGCCGCAAGGCGCTCCTGGCGACCGTCCAGGAGGACTACGACGCGCTGAGGGCCCGGCACGCGGCCAAGAGCGACCGCCCGCAGCTCTCCTACGCCGACGCGGTCGCCAACGCCACGCCCGTCGACTGGACCGGCTACGTCCCTCCGGCACCCAAGACGCCCGGGGTGCACCTGCTCGAGGACTACGACCTGGCCGAGCTGCGGGAGTACATCGACTGGCAGCCGTTCTTCAACGCCTGGGAGATGAAGGGCAAGTTCCCCGACATCCTCAACAGCCCGAGCCACGGCGAGGCCGCGCGCAGGCTCTACGACGACGCCCAGCAGATGCTCGACACGATGATCGCCGAGAAGTGGGTGCGCGCGAACGGGGTCTACGGGCTCTGGCCCGCCAACGCTGACGGCGACGACGTCGTCGTGTGGGCCGACGACTCCCGCACCGACAGGCGCGCGGTCCTCCACCAGCTGCGCCAGCAGGGCCAGCACCGCGGCGGCATCCCCAACCGCTCGCTGGCCGACTACGTCGCGCCGGTCTCCACCGGCCTGGCCGACCACGTCGGCGGCTTCGCGGTGACCGCCGGCATCGGGCTCCCCGAGCGGGTCAAGGCCTTCCGTGACGACCTCGACGACTACAACGCGATCCTCGTCGAGGCGCTCGCGGACCGGCTCGCCGAGGCCTTCGCCGAGCGGCTGCACCAGCGGGTGCGCACCGAGTTCTGGGGCCACGACGCCGCGGAGACGCTCTCCAACGAGGACCTCATCGCCGAGAAGTACGCCGGCATCCGGCCCGCGCCGGGCTACCCCGCCTGCCCCGACCACACCGAGAAGCTCACCCTGTGGGACCTCATGGACGTCGAGTCGAGCACGGGCATCCGACTCACCGAGTCGATGGCGATGTGGCCCGGCGCGTCGGTCTCGGGGGTCTACTACAGCCACCCCGAGAGCCAGTACTTCGTCGTCGGCCGGCTCGGGCGCGACCAGGTGGCGGCGTACGCCGAGCGCAAGGGCTGGACGCTCGCCGAGGCCGAGAAGTGGCTCTCGCCCAACCTCGGCTACGACCCCGATGACTGAGCCGGCGCTCCAGCAGAAGGGCAACGGCGTGCCGGCGGCCGTCCTGTGGGACATGGACGGGACCCTCGTCGACACCGAGCCCTACTGGATCGCCACCGAGATGGCGATGGCGCAGAAGTACGGCGCCACGTGGACCCACGAGCAGGCACTGCAGCTCGTCGGCAACGACCTGCTGGAGTCCGGCCGGGTGATCAAGGGGGCCATGGGGCTGTCTCAGTCACCGGCCGAGGTCGTCGAGGAGCTGCTCGACGGCGTCGTCGCCCGGGTCGAGGAGGCGGTCCCGTGGCGACCCGGCGCGGTCGAGCTGCTCGCGGCGCTCGGCGAGGCCGAGGTCCCGTGCGCGCTGGTGACGATGTCCTACGAGCGGTTCGTCACCCCGATCCTGCGCCAGCTGCCGGCCGGCACCTTCCCGGTCGTCGTGACGGGGGAGAAGGTCTCCCGCGGCAAGCCGCACCCCGACCCCTACCTGACAGCGGCGGCGGCACTCGGCCTGGACCCCGCCGACTGTGTGGCCATCGAGGACTCCGGCACCGGTGCCACCTCGGCCGAGGCCGCCGGCTGCGCCGTGCTGGTCGTGGAGAACCACGTCCCGGTGCCCGACGGGCCGCGCCGGGTATTCCGCGACACCCTCGCCGGGCTCGGTCCCGCCGACCTGGCGGCGGTCCTCGCTGACGTACGCCGCGGCGTCGCCGCGTCCTGACGGCCCGTCGCGGCGGCGGGAATGACTACGCCGGGGACCCCGGGACGTAGTCACCGGTGCTACGACCACCGGGTACTGGCACTCGCCCTTTACCTTGACGCAGGATGGGACCACACAGGGCGGACCACCCGGTCCACAGCGGCGGACCGGGCGCCCTGGCCAGGCCCGACCTCGTCACCACAAGCGGCCTCCGGTCACCGGAGGTGATGGCGAGGCCGGGCACGGCTGTTTCCTTGGGTGCGCGGCGACTTCCGTGAGACCCTGGGGGCATCGACCGACCGACCGGCAGCAGGACCTCCAGAAGGGCACCATGGACCACCGCAGCACCACCCGAGTGGTCCACAGCCGTGCGCCGCGCATCCTGGCCGGACTCCTGGTGGCCACCTCAATGGTCCTTGTCGGACCTAGCGCCGTAGCCAAGGATGACTTTGAGGTCGCGAAGGAGCCCTGCAGAAAGACCAGTGACGTGAAACTGAGGGCCGAGGACGCCGGAAGCGGGGTGATCCAGGTTTCCGCTTCGGTCTTCAGCGAGGACGACGACACCTGGGACTGGAAGCTCAAGCACAACGGCGACGTTTCCTACAAGGGGACCGTCAAGGCGAAGGACGCAGACCGTTCCTTTCGGATCGTTAAGGAGATGGCCGACTTCTCAGGCCTCGACGAGATCGTCTTCCGCGCACAGAACAACGCGACCGGCGAGGTCTGCTCTCTCGCTGTGAACTACTGATAACTCACACTGATCCGGTGACGCCCGGTCGACTGATGATGAGCCGCCTGCTGCGCAGCCCGTTGACATTGTTTCTCGCTGTCAGCGTCGCGGTGGTGGTGATCATCTTCGTATCTACCAGCGCCTTGGCCGATCGGACCGCACGTGAGGTCATCCTCGACCAAGCCGAGTCCAACACGACGGTGCTCGCACAGACAGTCTTCGACGACCGCATCCCGACAGCCGTTCTGCGGGGGAAGACCAGTGCAATCGACCGATTCACGCAGAACTTCTCTGTGCGGACCTTCAAGGGCGAGGCGATCGAGTCCTTCGACATCCTGCGATCGGACGGCTTCCTGGCCTTCGACAGCACGGATCCAGGCGTTGCCGGTCGTCAGGAGATCTATCCCTTGACCACTGCAGAGCAAGAGGTGCTGCGCTCGGGTGCCGGAACCGTCTCGTCCTTCGCCGACCCGGACTCGCGCCGCAGCGAGGACCGACCGGGCGACGAGGCGGGCCTGGTCAAGATCTCCACGTACGTCGATGCCTCCTACCCTCTCAATCAGCGTGATATCCGAGACACGCGTGGACTCCCGACGACCGAGCCAGCTCTCTTTGTTGCGTATTGGCGACTCGAGGGTGTGGAGGCACGCCAGCAAGCGCTGTTGTCGTCTCTCCAAACCATCACACTGCTGCCACTATTGCTCCTGGTTGCCGTCTCCACCCTGATGCTGGGCGTGCTCAACGCCCAGGTCCGCCGCGGCAGCCGCGAGCGTGAGCGCCTGCTCCAGACGGCGATCGACGCCTCCGACGCCGAGCGACGACGGATCGCGCGCGACCTGCACGACGGCGTTGTCCAGGACCTCGCCGGGTCGGGCTTCGCGCTGTCGGGGGCTGCGCGGGACCCGAGCACGACCCCGGCGACCGCGCAGGTCCTGGACTCGGTGGGTGCCTCGCTGCGTGACAGCCTCAAGCAGATGCGCTCGCTGCTGGCGGAGATCCACCCGCCCGAGCTGCACGGCCGCGGGCTCGAGACCGCGCTCGAGGACCTGATCGCCCCGGCGGCCGCCGCCGGCATCCACGCCTCGGTGAGCGTCTCAGGGGTCGAGAACGCCTCGGATCCCGAGGTCGCCCTGGTGTGGCGGGTCGCCCAGGAGGCGGTCCGCAACGCCACCCGGCACTCCGGCGCCTCCACCCTGGCCGTCACCGTCCGCGGTGACGAGGAGCAGCTGCTGCTCGAGGTGGTCGACGACGGGGTCGGCTTCGACACCACAGCACCCAGCGAGCCCGACCGGTTCGGGCTGCGCGGGCTCCGCAGCCTGGTGCGCGACGTCGGTGGTGAGTTGGACGTCACGTCCGCGGTGGGTGAAGGTACGTCGGTGCGGATGGCGGTACGACGATGAGCGAGCACTCGGGCACGACCCGGGTCGTCCTCGTCGACGACCACGCGGTGATCCGGGCCGGTCTGGCCCAGCTGATCGCCACCGCCGACGACATCGAGGTCGTGGGGCAGGCAGCCGACGGAGCGACCGCCGTTGAGCAGGCGAGGGCGCTCAAGCCCGACGTGGTGCTGATGGACCTGCAGATGCCCGGCGTCGACGGCGTGAGCGCGACCCGCGAGATCGTCGCGGCCGGGCTGGGCGTCGACGTGCTGGTGCTGACGTCGTACTCCGACAACGAGCGGATCCTCGACGCGCTGGACGCCGGCGCGGTGGGCTACCTGCTCAAGGACGCCGACCCCGACGACGTGCTGACCGGCATCCGCGCGGTCTCGCGCGGGGAGTCCCCGATCCACCCGAAGGCCGCCCGCGCCCTGCTGGGTGCGCGCTCGGCCGGTGGGCGCCCGCAGCTCACCGCCCGCGAGGTCGAGGTGCTGACCCTGGTGCGCGACGGGCTGGCCAACAAGCAGATCGCCAAGCGGCTGGAGATCAGCGAGCGGACCGTCAAGGCGCACCTGACCAGCGCCTTCTCGCGGATCGGTGTCTCCGACCGGACGCAGGCAGCGCTCTGGGCGCAGCGCAACGGTCTCTGACCGGAGCCTCAGGTCGCGGAGGGCTCCGGCAGCGGCGGGGGAGTGCCGCCCCACGCCGGGCAGAGCGCCTGGTGGGCGCACCACGAGCACAGCGGACCCCGGCTGGGCCGCCAGTCCTGCTCGACGGTCGCCCGGTTGATCGCCTCCCAGACTGCCTGCACCTTGCGCTCGGTCGCCAGCAGGTCGTGCTCGTCGGGGACGTAGCGCAGCACCTCGCCACTGCCGAGGTAGACCAGCTGCAACATCGCCGGCACCACGCCCCGCGTGCGCCAGAGCACCAGCCCGTAGAACTTCATCTGGAACAGTGCCTTGGCCTCGAACTGCGGTCCGGGTGCGCGCCCGGTCTTGTAGTCCACGACCCGGATCGCGCCGTCGGGCGCGACGTCCACCCGGTCGACGAAGCCGCGCAGGAGCAGTCGGCTCTCCAACAGCCACTCGACGTAGAGCTCGCGCTCGGCCGGCTCGAGCCGGGTGGGGTCCTCGAGGGTGAAGTAGCGCTCCAGCACCGTGCGGCACGAGGCCCACCAGCGCTCGGCGTCGACGCCGGACTCCTCCTCCAGCAGCGCGCCCAGCCCGGGCTCGGCCTCCACCAGCCGGCGCCACGCCGGCTCCAGCATCTGCTCGGCGCGCACGGCGGTGCGCTCGACGGCAGGCAGGTCGAAGAGGTCCTCCAGCACCTTGTGCACGACGGTGCCGCGCACGGCGTCGGGCGACAACGGCTCGGGGAGCTTGTCGATGGTGCGGAAGCGGTAGAGCAGGGGGCAGGTCATGAAGTCCCCGGCCCGGCTGGGGGAGAGCGCACCCACGACCTCGACGCCGTCGACCGGGGTCGAGTGCCGCTCCGCGGGGCTGGCGCCCGCGGCGAGGGTGCCCGGGACGGGGGTCTCCAGCGAGGGGGCCGTGCTCATGCCCCGAACGGTAGGCGACCGTGCCGACAGCCAACGGTCACCACACCTGGGACGGCGGCCGGGACCAGGCCTCGGATAGCCTCGCCGCGTGGACGAGAGACCGCCCGCGGCCCCGCGCCCGCCCGGCACCTTCAAGGTCGGCACCGTCGCCGGCAGCGACGTGCTCGTGAGCGGCTCGTGGTTCGTCGTGGCCGCGCTGATCGCGGTGATCATGGCTCCGCTGGTCGAGCAGGTCGAGCCCGGCCTGGGTGCGCTGCGCTACGTCGCGGGTCTGGCCTTCGCCGTGCTGCTCTACGGCTCGGTGCTGCTGCACGAGGCCTCGCACGCGGTCGCGGCCAAGCGCCTGGGCTACCCCGTCACCTCGATCACGCTGCACTTCCTGGGCGGCATGACCTCCATCGAGGGTGAGGCCAAGCGCCCGCGCGAGGAGTTCGTGATCGCCGTCGTGGGTCCGCTGACCTCGATCGCGGTCGGGCTGGCCGCGCTCGCACTCCTCCCGGTCACCCCCGACGGGCTGCTCCAGCTGGCGGTGGAGGGCCTGGCCGGCGCCAACCTGCTCGTCGGCGTCCTCAACCTCGTGCCCGGCCTGCCGCTGGACGGCGGCCGCGTGCTCAAGGCCGGCGTCTGGGGTGTCACCGGCAGCGTCGTGCGCGGCACCGTCGTCGCCGGGTGGGGCGGACGTCTGGCGGCGGTGGCCGTGCTCTGCTGGCCGCTGCTCCAGGAGTCGGTGCTCGGCACGCGGCCGGACGTCATCGACTTCCTCCTCGCCCTCGTCATCGCCGCGTTCCTGTGGGCCGGCGCCACCGCGGCGATGGCCTCGGCGCGGCTGCGCAGTCGCCTCCCGCAGCTCGTGGCGCGCGACCTCGCCCGCCGCACCCTCGCCGTCCCCGGCGACCTCCCCCTCGCCGAGGCCGTACGCCGGGCCCAGGACGCCCAGGCGGGCGGGATCGTCACCACCCAGCACGACGGGTCGCCGGCCGGGCTGGTCAGCGAGGCCGCACTGCTGGCGACCCCGGAGGACCGTCGCCCGTGGGTGCCGACCTCCAGCGTCGCCCGCACCCTCGAGCACGGGCTGCGGCTGCCGGTCGACATCCGCGGCGAGGACCTCGTGCGGGCCCTGACCCGCACCCCGGCCGCGGAGTACCTCCTCGTCGAGCCGGACGGGTCGGTCTACGGCGTGCTCACCACCGAGGACGTCGACCGCGCGTTCCGCGCTACGCGCTGAGGGTTCCGCGCCACCCGCTGAGCGTTCCGCGCGACGCGCTGGGCCGGCCGCCCGGTCCGGTGGGCCAGCACCGCGCGAGCGCCGACTCGCCGCCCGTGGCGCCGCCGGTCTAGGGTTCCGCCGTGCCTGAGAACGAGCCCCTGCCCGACGTACCCCAGGAGGCCTGGTCCGGCGTCCACCGTGGTCCGCTGCGCGCGGGCGAGTGGGTCCGGCTGCTCGACGGCAAGGGACGCAAGCACAACTTCGCGCTCGAGGCCGGCAAGAAGTTCTTCTCCAACCGCGGCCACCTCGACCACGACGAGCTGATCGGACGCGAGGAGGGCTTCACCGTCACCACCTCCGGCGGCGGGGACTACCTCGTCTTCCGCCCGCTGCTCTCGGAGTTCGTGGTCTCGATGCCGCGCGGCGCCGCGGTGATCTACCCCAAGGACGCCGCCCAGATCGTCGCGATGGCCGACATCTTCCCCGGCGCGCGGGTCGTCGAGGCCGGCGTGGGCTCCGGTGCGCTGACCTGCTCGCTGCTGCGCGCCGTCGGCCCGCACGGCCGGGTGTCGTCGTACGAGCGGCGCGAGGAGTTCGCCGAGGTCGCGCGCAAGAACGTCGACCAGTTCTTCTCCGCGCCCGAGGGCACGACCCACCCGGCGTGGACCCTGACCCTGGGCGACCTCGCGGAGGCACTGCCCGCCTCCGGCGAGCGCTGCGACCGGATCATCCTCGACATGCTCGCGCCCTGGGAGTGCCTGGACGCGGCGGCCGACGCCCTCGTGCCCGGCGGGATCGTCTGCGCCTACGTCGCGACCACCACGCAGCTCTCGCGTTTCGTCGAGACCGTGCGGGTGCACGGCGGTTTCACCGAGCCGCACGCCTGGGAGTCCCTGGTGCGCGACTGGCACGTGGAGGGGCTCGCCGTGCGCCCGGACCACAAGATGATCGGCCACACCGCGTTCCTCGTCACCGCGCGCCGGATGGCGCCGGGGGAGAAGCCCCCGCGCAAGACCCGCCGACCCGCACCGGGCGCCTACGGCCCCGACTACACGGGCCCCCGTCCGGCCGGCGCACCGCAGGATCCGGCCGACGCTGCCGATCAGTAGACCGGAGGGGTCCGCAGGGCCGACGGGCCACTGACCCGGCCTTCGACCGGCAGCGACGCGCCGGTGACCGAATCGTGACCGACATCGTCCGCTCACCCCTACCGTGCGTGGTCGGAGTGAGTAGGGTCGCAACGAGGAGGTGCTCTGATGTCGACATCCGATGGCAGGTCACGTGAAGGTTCCCCCGAGGACGCTGGGCGCAGCGCCGAGGAGCTGATGAACCAGGTGCGCTTCCTGGAGGCCGAGGTCACCGACCTGCGGCGCCGCCTGAGCGACGCGCCCGGCTCCCACCGCACCGTCGAGCTCCGGCTCGCCGACGCCCAGCGCTCGCTGGCGGCCGTCACCAGCCAGAACGAGCGGCTCGCCCAGACCCTGCGCGAGGCGCGCGACCAGATCACCAAGCTCAAGGAGGAGGTCGACCGGCTCGCCCAGCCCCCGGCCGGCTTCGGCACCTTCCTGCAACGCAACGACGACGACTCGGTCGACGTGTTCACCGGAGGCCGCAAGCTGCGGGTCAACGTGAGTCCCGAGGTCGACCTCGACACCCTGCGCCGTGGCCAGGAGGTCATGCTCAACGAGGCCCTCAACGTGGTCGCGGCCATGGAGTTCGAGCAGGTCGGAGAGGTCGTGATGTTCAAGGAGCTGCTCGCCGACGGCGAGCGGGCCCTGGTCATCGCCAACGCCGACGAGGAGAAGGTCGTCCGGCTGGCCCAGCCGCTGCGCGAGGAGACGATCCGCGCCGGTGACTCCCTGCTGCTCGACTCCCGCGCGGGCTACGTCTACGAGAAGGTCCCGAAGTCCGAGGTCGAGGAGCTCGTCCTCGAGGAGGTCCCGGACATCGCCTACGAGTCGATCGGTGGCCTCGGTGGCCAGATCGAGGCGATCCAGGACGCCGTCGAGCTGCCCTACCTCTACCCCGAGCTCTTCAAGGAGCACCAGCTCAAGCCGCCCAAGGGCGTGCTGCTCTACGGCCCTCCGGGCTGCGGCAAGACGCTGATCGCCAAGGCGGTCGCCAACAGCCTCGCCAAGAAGGTGGCGGCCAAGACGGGCCAGGAGGGGCTGGGTCCTGAGAGCAGGGCCTACTTCCTCAACATCAAGGGCCCCGAGCTGCTCAACAAGTACGTCGGCGAGACCGAGCGCCACATCCGGCTCGTCTTCCAGCGGGCCCGCGAGAAGGCCTCGGCCGGCACGCCGGTCATCGTGTTCTTCGACGAGATGGACTCGCTGTTCCGCACCCGCGGCACCGGTGTCTCCTCCGACGTGGAGAACACCATCGTCCCGCAGCTGCTGAGCGAGATCGACGGCGTGGAGCTGCTCGAGAACGTGCTGGTCATCGGCGCCTCCAACCGCGAGGACATGATCGACCCCGCCATCCTGCGTCCCGGTCGCCTGGACGTGAAGATCAAGATCGAGCGCCCCGACGCCGAGGCCGCCCGCGACATCTTCAGCAAGTACCTCACCCCCGACCTGCCGCTGCACGCCGAGGACCTCGCCGAGTTCGGCGACGACCGGCAGGCCTGCGTCGAGGGCATGATCCGGGCCACCGTCGAGCGGATGTACGCCGAGACCGACGAGAACCGCTTCCTCGAGGTCACCTACGCCAACGGCGACAAGGAGGTCCTCTACTTCAAGGACTTCAACTCCGGCGCGATGCTGCAGAACATCGTCGACCGCGCGAAGAAGATGGCGATCAAGGACTGGCTGGACCACCAGCAGAAGGGTCTGCGGGTCAGCCACCTGCTGCAGGCGTGCGTGGACGAGTTCAAGGAGAACGAGGACCTGCCCAACACGACCAACCCCGACGACTGGGCCCGCATCTCCGGCAAGAAGGGCGAGCGGATCGTGTTCATCCGCACGCTCGTCACCGGCAAGCAGGGCACCGAGCCCGGCCGCTCCATCGACACGGTGTCGAACACGGGTCAGTACCTGTGATCACGGCCGCTCTGCGGCCTTGATCAGGCGGTCGTCGAGCCTGTCGAGACGGAGGGTGACGTGCGCGCAAACCCGTCCCCACTAGGGTTCACTGCATGACCGTGCGTCGCATCATGGGCACCGAGACCGAGTTCGGGATCTCGGTGGTGGGCCAGCCGCATGCGAACCCGATGGTGGCGAGCACCCGGCTGGTCAACGCCTACGCGAGCGCCGAGCTGCACGTGCGCCGGGCGCGGTGGGACTTCGAGGAGGAGTCGCCGCTGCGGGACGCGCGCGGCTTCGACATGGCTCGCGAGGTCGCCGACCCCAGCCAGCTGACCGACGAGGACCTCGGCCTGGCCAACGTCATCCTCACCAACGGCGCCCGCCTGTACGTCGACCACGCCCACCCGGAGTACTCCGCTCCCGAGGTCACCGACCCGATGGACGCGGTCATCTGGGACAAGGCCGGCGAACGCGTCATGGAGGCCGCGGCCCGCTACGTCGCCAGCGTCCCGGGCGCGGCCAGGCTGCAGCTGTACAAGAACAACGTCGACGGCAAGGGCGCGTCGTACGGCACGCACGAGAACTATCTGATGAGCCGGCAGACGCCGTTCAACTCGGTGATCGCCGGGCTGACGCCGTTCTTCGTGTCCCG
>NZ_JASBRN010000058.1 GCF_030149505.1 Nocardioides sp. | reverse complement strand
CGGCCGCCTTCTGGCTGCGCCTCATCCGTGCAGCCTGGACGCGAGCGGTCCAGCCCGGTCTCGACCTGATCGTCGGTGAGCCGGAAACCGCTGGAGACCTGCAGGCAGTGCTCGGCGATGCGACGGTCGTACCTCTTCCTGTTGGAGCATGTCGGCCTCCCGACGGCCTGGGGCCATGGTGGCCCTCCGGCGCCGCGCCCAAACACACCGTCCCAGGATGTGCCCGCGAGCGTGGACGGAAGGGTGCCGAGGGCGGGCAGGGATCGGGGAGCGGCCGCGTTGACGACGTACGACGGCAGGTGTCGGCACTCGCACCCCACGCGCGGGTGACGGCTGGCTGACTGCCACGTGGGTAGTAGTGGGGGCATGGAGGCACCAGAGGTGATCGCCGGCCGCTACCGCGTCGAGCGGGCGATCGGGCGTGGCGGCATGGGCACGGTCTGGCTGTGCACCGACGAGGTGCTCGGCCGGGAGGTGGCGGTCAAGCAGGTCGGGCTGCTGCCGGGGGAGTCCGCACCGGACCTGGCGCGCGCCCTGCGCGAGGCCCGCTCCTCGGCGGCGCTGAACCACCCGAACGTCGTCTCGGTCTTCGACGCCGTCGAGGACGAGCAGGGCAGGTCCTGGCTGGTGATGGAGCACGTGGACGGCAGCACGCTCTCGCAGCTGGTCGAGCGGGAGGGGCGCCTCGAGCCGCGGCGGGTCGCGGCGATCGGCGCCCAGGTCGCGGGCGGGCTCGCAGCGGCCCACGCGCGCGGGACGGTGCACCGCGACGTCAAGCCCAGCAACGTGCTGGTCGACGGGGACACGGCGAAGATCAGCGACTTCGGGATCGCCCGCACCGAGGGCGACGCCGCGCTGACCCGCTCGGGCCTGCTCATCGGGACGCCGCTCTACTTCTCCCCCGAGCTCGCGCGCGGGGAGGAGCCGACGCCCGCCGCGGACGTGTGGGCGCTGGGCGCCACGTTGTACGCGGCCGTCGAGGGCCGGCTGCCCGTCGAGGACCGCGGCAACCCGATCGCGACCCTGGCCGCCATCGCCTCCGCGTCGGTGCCGCGGCCCGAGCAGGCTGGCCCGCTGACCCCGGTGCTCGCCCGGATGCTCGACCCGGACCCCGGGGCGCGCTGCACCATGGCCGAGGCCGCGGCCGAGCTGGCCCGGCTCGCCGACGAGCACCCGACGCAGATGCTGGAGACACCGGTGACCGCGACCGCACCCCTGGCCGCTGCGGCGTCCGTCCCGTCCGCGCCGGTGGACCCCGAGCCGACGCCCGGAACGGAGTCGACACCGGTCGTGGCGGCGCCGCCGGCCGCCCCGAGTGCGGAGCGGTCGAGGCGGCGTACGCCGGTGCTCGTCGTCGCCCTGCTGCTCCTGCTGCTCGGGGGTGCGGTCGCGGTCGCGCTGCTGCCGGGCGAGGACGAGGAGCCCGCCGCCGCGCCGGACGGGCCCAGCAGCACCGCGCCCCAGGACCCCCGGCCCAGCGGGACGTCGGAGCCGTCCGAGGAGCCGTTGGAGGAGCCCTCGCAGGAGGCAGAGGACGCCGAGCCGAGCGAGGAGGCTGCGACGACCGCGCCGGCGGCCGAGGCCGAGGCGGGGTCCGGCGAGGCCGAGGCGCTGGTCTCCGAGTACTACGGCCTCCTCCCCGACGACACGCGCACCGCGTGGGGCTACCTCGGCGGGGAGGCGCGCTCGGACGCGGGCGGGTACGGCGGGTACACCGGCTTCTGGGAGACCGTCGAGTCCGTGTCGGTCGAGGGCACCTCGGTCGAGGACGGGGTCGTCACGGTCGACCTGGTCTACGACGGGGCCGAGTCCGAGACCCGGCGGCTGGCCGTCGGCGAGCAGGGCGGAGGGCTCGTCATCCTCGACGACCTCGGTCCTGCCTGAGCGCCACGCTGTCGGGTGGACCTCCGGCAAGCTGCCCGTCCTTCCGGACGACTCGGGCAGCCCAGCGCCGGCGGTGGGGAGCACGGTTGGGCGTGAGGCAGGAAGTCGAGCTCGGCGTCCACCGGCGGTCGCGAGGACTGCTGGGTGCCCCAGGCAAGAGTCGAACTTGCGACCTTTCGCTTAGGAGGCGGCTGCTCTATCCACTGAGCTACTGGGGCGGCGCGGGCCATCTTGTCAGACCCTCACGGCGACCCCGGACTTGGATCCCAAGGGTGCACAGACGCACAATCATCCACTTGGGGGAGCCTCGTACCGTCGAGCAGGCGCAGCGCCGCGCCGGCCCCCGACCGGGTGGCCGACCGGGTGGCCACCCGCCGCGTCGTACGACGTGTCCGGGGGCCGCCACCCCACAGCCCGCACCCGCAGGAGAACGACCACGTGAGCACGCCCGTCCCGCCCCCCGAGGGCGAGGTCGCGACCCCGGCTCCCCGGGTGACCACGCGGGGCAAGCGACGCGCGCGGCGACGTCGTCGTCACACCGTGGCCAAGGTGCTGGTCGCGACGCTGGTGGTGCTCGGCCTGGTGACCGGGCTGTCGGTGACCTACCTCTACCGCAGCCTCAGCGGCAACCTGACGGTCCTCGACATCGAGGACAGCCTCGTGGGTGAGCGGCCGGAGAAGGTCGAGGTCGCCGGTCCGCAGGAGCCGCTCAACGTCCTGGTCATGGGCTCGGACACCCGCGAGGGCGAGAACAACATCGACGGGCTGACCGGCGACGGCGAGCGCTCGGACACCACGCTGCTGCTGCACTTCTCCGCCGACCGCGAGCGGGCGTACGGCGTGAGCATCCCGCGCGACGCCATGGTCAACCGGCCGCAGTGCAAGAACGAGGACGGCGAGATCATCCCGGCAGCGGACTACCAGATGTGGAACGTCGCCTACCAGGTCGGCGGTCCGGCCTGCACGATCCAGCAGTTCGAGTCGCTGACCGGCATCCGCCTCGACCACTTCGTCGTCGTCGACTTCACCGGGTTCCAGGACATGGTCGACGCCGTCGGCGGGGTCGAGGTCTGCATCCCCGAGACCATCGACGACCGCGAGCACGGCATGTACCTCGAGGCCGGCACCCGCAAGCTCGAGGGCATCCAGGCGCTCAACTACGTCCGGCAGCGCTACGCGCTCTCCGGCGGCTCCGACGTCGGCCGGATGAAGCGCCAGCAGGCGTTCATCGCCTCCATGGTCAACACGGTGCTGTCCTCCGGCACGCTCGCCCGGCCGGACCGGCTGCTCAACTTCCTCCAGGCCGCGACCGAGTCCCTCACCCTCGACGAGGGCCTCGGAGACCTGTGGAAGATCGCCAAGCTCGGCTACGAGTTCCGGGGCATCGGGCTGGACCAGGTGCAGTTCCTGACCATCCCGATCGAGGTCGACCCCAACGACCCCAACCGGCTGGTGTGGACCGAGGACGCCGACGACGTCTGGAACAAGCTCAAGAACGACGAGCCGCTCAGTCGGCGCCTGGCCACCGACGTGATCACCGCCGGCAGCGTCCCGGGCGCCTCGGGCTCGGAGGAGCCTTCCGCCGGCGGGTCGGACACCGGCTCCCAGGGGAGCGGGTCCGGCTCGGGCGACGGACCCGGCGTGCCGACCGCCTCCGACGAGGCGCTGGCCGCGGCCGGGCTCTGCACGTGAGCGGCGAGGGCCCCGGGGGCACGGACGGCCCCGGTGGTTGCGACGAGGCGGACGCCCCTGCCCAGCGGCGTACGTCGGAGTGGGAGCGGGCCCGGCGGCGGGCCGAGGTCTTCGGCGAGAGCCTGCCGGAGACGACCTCGGACGAGCGCGACACCGGAGGTTCGCGTGGTCCCCGGGACGGTGACACCTGGCTCATCGAGCAGGTGCCGCCGCACCACGGCGGCTGAGGAAGACCCACCGACCCGCCACCCGCGGACGTCATGCGCCCCGCGTCAGGGACCGTCCTGCCCGTATGACGTCCCGCGCCGGGGACGGTGGGACGTCATACGAGCCGAGGAGCAGGCCGTCCTGCCCGTATGACGTCCCGTGCGTCGAGACGGTCAGGCGGTGGGGCCGGCCTGGCCGGCGCGCAGGGCGTCGCGGATCTCGCGGAGCAGCAGAGTGTCCTCGGGGGTGCCCGGAGGGGCCGAGGGGAAGTACTTCTCCTTGGCCTTGGTGTAGGGCATGACGATGAGGAAGTAGACGACCGCGGCGAGGATCACGAACGAGATCACCGCGTTCATGAAGGCGCCGAAGGAGTTCGCCTCGTTGCTGAAGATGTCGTCGACCGACGAGGGCAGCTGGGCGGTCAGCCAGTTGGTGAAGGTGGTGACGACCAGGCCGAAGGCGGTGCCGATGATGACCGCGACCGCGAGGTCGACGAGGTTCCCGCGGAGCAGGAAGTTCTTGAAGCCGCTCATGTGTGGCGCCCTCTCTGTGCGGCGGCCCGAGTGGCCGCGTCCGGCCGCAGGCTAGCGGGACCAGGCGTAGGTCAGGAAGGTCGCCGCGGCGGCGGTGGACACGCGCGGCAGCTCGGCCGCGGCCACGCCCAGGACGACCAGCCGCCCACCCGCCGGACCAGCCGGTCCGGCCGCACCGGTGGAGGAGTCGGGGCCGGGCAGCGCGAGGACCGGCACCCCCTGGGCCACCACCTCCGACGTCGCGCCCTGCGGGTCGGTGGCGACCAGGTCGATGCGGTCGCCCAGCCGGAGCAGCCCGACCGTCCCGGCGTCGGGCAGCCGCACCGGCAGCGCGAGCCGGTCGGTGCCGGCCAGCGCCTCCCGGGCCATCGGCGCGCCCACGACGCGTACCTCGGTCAGCGCTTCCCCCTGAGTGACCGGCCCGGCGAGCGTGCGGCCCGTCGGGTCGGTGAGCAGGCCGTCCGGCCGCGCCTCCGAGGGCAGCTCGACGGTGGTCAGGTCGGTCGACGCCAGCACGGCCCCGGCCGGCAGGTCGCGCGCCGCCACCGTCACCGCGACCACCTCCGGGGGAGGGGCGGCCACGGCCCGCACGCCCGCGACCACCGCGAGGGCGGCGCACACCGCGGCCAGCAGCCGGCGTCGCCCCAGCACGGCACGGCGCACCCGCCGCCGGGCGAGGGCCAGGCGGCGGCGTACATCGGAGGGGGCGGAGCCCGGATGGGTCTCGGGTGCGTCGAGGGGCATGACCCGGACGCTAGGCCGATCGGGCGACCGGTGCGCCCGGCTCTCCACAGGCGCGGTCTCCGACGCCGGTGGTCGAGGTGCGAGCGCAGCGAGCCACGAGACCGGTCGCTGGCCGCGGGGTCTCGAGGCTCGTCGCTGGCGCTCCTCGCACCTCGACCAGCGGGGGTCAGGAGGCGGCGGCGCCGCTGGTGCTCGAGCTGCTCGACGAGCTGGTGCTGCTGGAGGACGACGCAGCGGCGGTCGCCTTCTCGCCCGAGCCGGAGCTGCCGGAGCTCGACGAGCCGGAGTCCGACGAGCCGGCGTCCGTCGAGCCGGAGCTGCCGGCCGTGGAGCTGCTCGAGCTGGAGCGGCTGTCGGTGCGGTAGAAGCCGGAGCCCTTGAAGACGACGCCGACGGCGTTGTAGACCTTGCGCAGCCGGCCCTGGCACTGCGGGCACACGGTCAGGGAGGCGTCGGAGAAGCTCTGGACCTGCTCGAAGGCGTGGTCGCACTCGGTGCAGGCGTACTGGTAGGTCGGCATCGGGTCCCCTTCGGTGCAGGCGGGTGGCCGGGAGGTGTGGGCCGAGGTCGGCTGGCACTCTGCCCTGGCGAGTGCCAATGGTACGGCACGGCAGAATGGCCCGCACCATGAGCGAGGACACGCGCGCGGCCGTCCCCCTGCGCTGGTGGCGCGCGTTCCGCGGGCTGCCTGACGGGCTGCGCGTGACGACGTACGTCGCCGTCGGCCTGGTCCTGGCGCTGGTGGTGACGGGCCTGTTCGCCACCGCGCTGGTGCGGCGGCCGCTGCCCCAGGTCTCCGGGGAGGTCGAGGTCCCCGGGCTGTCGGGGTCGGTGACGGTGCTGCGCGACGGCGCCGGCGTGCCGCACGTGTACGCCGACACGAGCACCGACCTCGCGCTGGCCCAGGGCTACGTCACCGCGCAGGAGCGGTTCTTCCAGATGGACGTGCGCCGCCGCAGCGCGTCCGGCACCCTCGCCGCGCTGGTCGGCGAGGGCGCGCTGCCCGGCGACCGCGCTGCCCGCACCCTCGGCCTGCGCCGGGTCGCCGAGCGCGAGCTGGCGCTGCTCAGCCCCGACGCCCGCGCGTTCCTGGAGGCGTACGCCGACGGCGTGAACGCCTACCTCGCGCAGTCGGCGCCCTCGCAGCTGGCCGTGGAGTACACCCTGCTCGACCTCGACGGTGCCGACCTGGCCCCGGCCGACTGGTCGGCGGTCGACACCCTGACCTGGCTCAAGGCCTGGGGCTGGGACCTCGGGGGCGCGGCCGCGGCCGAGGACGAGGTCGCCCGGGTCCTGACCGCCGACGCGGTCGGCTCGACGCGCGCGGCGACGCTGTGGCCGACCCCGCCCGACGACGTGGTGCCCGTGGTCCCGGGAGGGGCCGTCGTGGACGCTCGCTTCGAGCCCGACGCCACCGAGACCACGACCCGCAACCCGCTGCGTCCCGCGCCGGGTCCTCCCGGAGCGGCCGCTCTCGCCGCGGCCGGAGCTGCCCTCGACGCCCTCCCGACGTGGGCCGGGCGCGGTCCCGGCGCCGGCAGCAACGCCGTGGTCGTCTCCGGGGAGCGCACCTCCACCGGCGCCCCGCTGCTGGCCGCCGACCCCCACCTCGCCACCGAGGTCCCCGGTCCCTGGATGCAGGTGGGGCTGCACTGCCGCGAGGTCGGACCCGCCTGCCCCTACGACGTCGCCGGCTTCTCCCTGCCCGGCGTCCCCGGGGTGGTGCAGGGCCACAACGCCGAGGTCGCCTGGGGCGCGGCCGCCGCCGGACCCGACACCACCGACCTCGTGGTCGAGCGGTTGCGCGAGGGCGCCGGCGGCGACGAGGTGCTGGTCGGTGGTCGCTGGCGCCCGGTGCGCACCCGCACCGAGACCATCGAGGTCGCCGGGGCCGAGGACGTCCGGCTCGAGGTGCGCAGCACCCGGCACGGGCCGCTGCTCTCCGACGTCGATCCCGACACCTCCGCCGCGGGGGAGGCCGCCACCGTCGGCCGGGGTGCGGACCTCGACGAGGAGCTGGCGGTCGCGGTGCAGTGGGTCGGCCTGCGGCCGGCGCCCTCCCTCGACGGCCTGCTCGGGCTCGCGCTCGCCGACGACGTGGAGGGGGCGCGCCGCGCGACGGCCGCCCTCGCCGTACCCGCCCTCGACGTCGTGCTCGCCGACCGCGCCGGCACGGTCGGCGTCCAGGTCGCGGGGGCCGTGCCCGTGCGCAAGTCCGGCCGCGACGGCACCCTGCCCGCCGCCGGCTGGCGCCCCGAGGACGACTGGACGGGCGAGGTCCTGCCGGCCACCGCCCTGCCGTTCACCACCGACCCGCTCGACGGCGTGGCGGTCGCGGCCAACCAGGTCCCCGTCGACCAGGACTACCCCTACCTCCTCGGCCAGGGCTTCGACCCCGGCCAGCGCGCCTCCCGGCTCCGCGACCTGCTGGTCGCCGGCGAGCAGTCGGTGGCGAGCGTGGAGGAGGTGCAGCGCGACGAGGTCTCGACGCTGGCACCCGTGCTCGTCCCGGCACTCCTGCGCATCGACCTCGACGAGGGGTACGCCGACGACGGGCAGCAGCTGCTGCGCGGCTGGGACCTCGACCAGCCGGCCGACGGCCCGGGCTCGGCCGCCGCGGCGTACCTCAACGCGACCTGGCGCGAGCTGCTGGCCGCGACCTTCCACGACGAGCTCCCGCCGAGCACCTGGCCCGACGGGGGACCCCGCTGGATCCAGGTGGTGGGCGGGCTGCTCGAGGAGCCGGACGACCCCTGGTGGGACGACACCGCGACCGACCGGGTCGAGCGGCGCGACGACGTGCTCAGGGCCGCGATGCTCGAGGCGCGCGACGAGCTGGTGCGCCGCCAGGCCCAGGACGCCGAGCGGTGGACCTGGGGCCACCAGCACCTGCTGCGGCTCACCTCGCCCGGGCTGCTCGGCGACGGCGCGGCGGTGGGTCTGGCGCGGCGGGTCGTCGAGCCCGACCCGTGGCCGGTCGGCGGTGGGCCGGGCTCGGTCGACACCACCTCCTGGGACCCGGTGCTGGGCTTCGAGGTCACGACCGGCCCGTCGATGCGGATGGTGCTGTCGCTGGCGGACTGGGACGACTCGCGCTGGGTCGCGCTCACCGGCGTCTCAGGGCACCCCGCCTCCGAGCACTACACCGACCAGACCGACCTGCTGGTGCGCGGGGAGTCCCTGCCGTTCCCCTTCACCCCCGAGGCCGTCGCCGCGGCCGCCGAGGACGAGCTCACCCTCCTGCCGGCTCCCTGAGACCGCCGCCGGCTCGAGGGTTCGGAGCTGACGGTTCGGCGGTCCCGGTCAGAAGCGGACGACCCGGGTGGGGGTGGCTGCGCCGGTGACGTGCCGGTCGTGGGGGGCGCCGGGGACGTCGAGGCCGACCTCGTCGTCGTGCAGCAGCACCCAGGTCGGCGTACCGACCGGGACCCGGAGCAGCGCCCGGTCGTAGGAGCCGCCGCCGCGGCCCAGCCGCAGCCCGGCGGGGGAGACGGCCAGGCCGGGGACGAGCACGACGTCGGCGGTGGCGACGGCGTCGGGGCCCAGCCGCGGGCCCTGCGGCTCGAGCAGCCCGCGCGGGGCGGGGGCCAGGTCGGCGTCGCTCGTGTGCACGGCCCAGTCCAGGTCGAGGTCGGGCAGCAGCACGGGCAGCAGCACCCGCCGCTCGGCCGCACGCAGTCCGGCCAGCAGCGGGCCGGTCGCGGGCTCGCCGCCGACCCCGACGTACGCCGCCACGGTGGCGGCCCGGCGCAGCTCGGGCGTGCCCAGCAGCACCGCGGCCAGGTCCTCGGCGACCTGCCGACGCTCGAGCAGCGGCCGGCGGCGACGGGCGGTGACCACCCGGTCGCGGAGGGCCGTCTTGCTCGCGGCGACCGGGTCGGCCGGGTGCGGCGGACGACCGGGTTCCGGAGGGGTTTGCGCGGAGGGCACGGCCCGACCCTACGATCGTGGCCATGGGTTCACCTGGCTTGAAGGCCGCTCGCGAGAAGATGGTCGCCGAGGGCGTCGACGAGGTGGCGATCGAGACGTTCGCCCACTACTACCGGCTCCTCGAGCACGGTGAGACCGGGATGATCCCCGAGGCGAGCATCGAGCCGATCGACATGGAGTCGCTGGCCGACGTCGAGGTCGACCCAGAGGCCGCCGCCGCGGCCATCCGCACGACGGCGGTGATCAAGCTCAACGGCGGGCTCGGCACCTCGATGGGCATGGACCGCGCCAAGTCCCTGCTGTGCGTGCGCAAGGGGATGAGCTTCCTCGACATCATCTGCCGCCAGGTGCTGCACCTGCGCTCCGAGCACGGTGCCCCGCTGCCGCTGATCTTCATGAACAGCTTCCGCACCTCCGAGGACACCATGGCCGCGGTCGCGCGCTACGACGCGCTCCCGGTGTCGGGACTGCCGCTGGAGTTCCTGCAGAACAAGGAGCCCAAGCTCCTGGCCACGGACCTCACCCCGGTCAGCTGGCCCAAGGACCCCGACCTCGAGTGGTGCCCGCCGGGCCACGGTGACATCTACACCGCGCTGGTCGGCACCGGGCTGCTCGACCAGCTGCTCGACGCCGGCTACGAGCGCGTCTTCGTCTCCAACTCCGACAACCTCGGCGCGGTCCCCGACCCGCGGCTGGCCGGCTGGTTCGCCCAGTCCGGAGCCCCTTTCGCGATCGAGGCGGTGCGACGCACGGCCTCGGACCGCAAGGGCGGCCACTTCGCCCGCCGGAAGTCCGATGGCCGGCTGGTGCTGCGCGAGACCGCGCAGACCCTGGAGGAGGACAAGGCGGCGCTGGCCGACCTCGACCGCCACCGCTTCTGCTCGACCAACAACCTGTGGGTCGACCTCCGCGCGCTGCGCGAGGTGATGGACCAGCGCGGCAACATCCTCGGGCTGCCGCTGATCCGCAACACCAAGAACGTCGACCCGGGCGACAAGAGCAGCCCCGAGGTCATCCAGGTCGAGACCGCCATGGGTGCGGCGATCGAGGTCTTCGAGGGCGCCACCCTCATCGAGGTCGGTCGCGACCGGTTCGTGCCGGTGAAGACCACCAACGACCTGCTCGTCCTGCGCTCGGACGTCTACGACATCGGCCGCGACTTCGTCCTCGACCAGGCTGCCGACCAGGTGCCCTTCGTCGATCTCGACGACGCGGTGTTCAAGCTGGTGACCGAGTTCGACAAGCGCTTCCCCGAGGGCGCCCCCTCGCTCAGGGCCGCCACCTCGTTGAAGGTCGCCGGTGACGTCACCTTCGGCCACGGCGTGCAGGTGGTCGGCGACGTGACCGTCGAGGGCGGCAAGGGCACCCGGGTCGACGCCGGCTCCGTCCTCACCGGCGCGACGGGCGCCTGAGCACGTGGCCGACCACGCGGCTCCCGCGCCGATCACCGTCGAGCAGCACCTCGAGCGGATCCTCGACGCCGTCGAGCCGCTCCCCGCGGCCGCGCAGCCGCTGATGGACGCCCTCGGCCTGGCCGCCGCCGAGCCGGTGACCGCGCCGCACTCGCTGCCGGCCTTCGACAACTCCGCGATGGACGGGTACGCCGTCCGGCTGGCCGACGTGGTCACCGCGACGCCCGAGTCGCCGGTGCACCTTCCCGTCGTCGGCGCGATCGGGGCCGGTGCGGCCGACCTGCGCGTGCTCCCCGAGGGCACCGCCGCGAAGATCATGACCGGCGCGCCGGTGCCCGAGGGCTGCGACGCCGTCGTGCCCTACGAGTGGACCGACGCCGGCGCCGAGCACGTCCGGATCGACCGGGCCCCCGAGCTGCGCCAGCACGTCCGCGCCGCCGGTGAGGACGTCACCGAGGGCGACCTGGTGATCGAGGCCGGCACCGTCCTCGGCCCGCGCCAGCTCGGCCTGCTCGCCTCGCTCGGCCACGCCCGGGTCGCCGTGCGGCACCGCCCCCGGGTCGTGGTGCTCTCCACCGGCTCCGAGTTGCGCGAGCCGGGCCAGCCGCTGGGCCACGACTCGATCCACGACGGGAACTCCTACCTCCTGGCCGCCGCGGCCCGCCGCGCCGGCGCGGTCGCCTACCGGGTCGGGATCGTTCCCGACCAGCCCGAGGCGTTCCTCGCGGCGCTGGAGGAGCAGCTGGTCCGCGCCGACGTCGTCGTCACCTCCGGCGGCGTCTCGATGGGCGACTACGACGTCGTCAAGGCGGCGCTGCGTCCGCTGGGCACGGTCTGGTTCGGGCCGGTGGCGATGCAGCCCGGCAAGCCGCAGGGCTTCGGCCACGTCGGTGAGGACCGGGTGCCGATCTTCACGCTCCCGGGCAACCCTGTCTCGGCGTACCTCTCCTTCGAGCTGTTCGTGCTGCCGGCGCTGCGCAAGATGATGGGCCTGACCCCGTGGTCGCGGCCCGCGGTCAGCGCGCGGCTCACCCACGCCGTCACCTCCCCGCCCGGCCGCCGCCAGCTGCTGCGCGCGCACTTCGACCCCGCCGACGGCACGGTCAGCCCGGTCGGCGGCCCCGGATCGCACCTCGTGGGCGGCCTGGCCGACGCCGACGCGCTGGTCGTCGTGCCCGAGGACGTCACCGCGCTCGAGGCGGGCGCGGTCGTGAGCGTGCTGCCGATGGACTCCGGCCTCGAGGGAGGGCACTGAGATGGCCGAGTCCGATCGCCTCACGCACGTCGACGAGCACGGCGCCGCCCGCATGGTCGACGTCTCGGAGAAGGCGGTCACCGCCCGCTCGGCCACGGCGTCGGGCCGGGTGCTGGTGAGCCCGCAGGTCGTGGCGCTGCTGCGCGGCGAGGGCGTGCCCAAGGGCGACGCGCTCGCGGTCGCAAGGCTCGCCGGCATCATGGGCGCCAAGCGCACTCCTGACCTCGTGCCGCTGTGCCACCCGCTCGCGATCTCGGGCGTCGTGGTCGACCTCGAGGTCGCCGACGACGCCGTCGAGATCAGCGCCACCGTGCGCACCACCGACCGCACCGGCGTCGAGATGGAGGCCCTGACCGCGGTGTCGGTCGCCGCGCTCACCGTCGTCGACATGGTCAAGGCCGTCGACAAGGCCGCGGTCATCACCGACGTGCGGGTCGAGACCAAGTCCGGCGGCCGCTCGGGGGAGTGGACCCGCTCGTGAGTGAAGCGCAGCCGGCACGCGAGGTGCTGCCCGCCGCCGTCGTCGTGGCCTCCAACCGCGCCGCGGCCGGGGTGTACGCCGACGAGACCGGCCCCCTGATCGTCGAGGCGCTCCGCGGCTGGGGCTTCGCGGTCGAGGCCCCCGCGGTCGTCCCGGACGGCGACCCCGTCGGCGAGGCGATCGCTTCAGCGGTCGCCGCCGGCGCCCGGGTCGTGCTCACCACCGGCGGCACCGGGCTCACACCCACCGACCGCACCCCCGAGGCGACCCGCCCGCTGCTGGACCGTGAGGTCCCCGGCCTCGCCGAGGCGATCCGCGCCCACGGCGCCGCCAAGGGCGTCCCGACCGCCGTGCTGTCCCGCGGGCTGGCCGGCGTCGCCGGACACTGCCTGGTCGTGAACCTCCCGGGCTCGCGCGGCGGGGTCAAGGACGGGCTCGCCGTGCTCCAGCCGGTGCTGCGCCACGCGGTGGAGCAGGTCGTCGGGAGCGACCACTGACCAGCCCGCCGCGCGCGCCCCGCGGCTCGTGGCCGGTGCGGCTGGCCGACCCCTCGCGTCCCGACGTGCTGCTGCGGCCGCTGCGCCTCACCGACGCCAAGGCGTGGCGGGAGACCCGGCAGCGCAACGCCACCTGGCTGGTGCCGTGGGACGCGACCGTCCCGCCGGGCTCCACGGAGCGCGCCACCACCTTCACCGCCCTCGTGCGACGACTTCGACACCAGGCGCGGCAGGGCTCGACGTACCCCTTCGTCATCGAGGTCGACGGCGAGTTCGCCGGCCAGGTCACGGTCAACAACATCGTCGGCGGGTCCGCGCGCTTCGCCTCGGTCGGCTACTGGATCGACCAGCGGCACGCCGGGCGCGGGATCGTGCCACTGGCGGTCGCGCTCGTCCTCGACCACCTCTTCTGGACCGTCAAGCTGCACCGGGTCGAGATCGCCATCCGTCCCGAGAACAGCAACTCGCTGCGGGTCGTGGAGAAGCTGGGCATCCGCGAGATCGGCTACGCCCCCAAGTACCTCCACATCGACGGCGAGTGGCGCGACCACCGGCTCTACGCCGTGACCGTCGAGGAGACCGGGCCGCGCGGACTGGTCGCCCGGGTCCTCGAGGGCTGAGCCGCTCCTGCCGGGGCGGCACGGACCGGACGACAGTCCGCCCCGGCCGCCGCCGCAGGACCCGTCCCCACCGGTCGACGCGGCGCCGGGGGTCTCCGGGGATCCCGACGGCGCCTCAGCCACACCAGTCACACCAGCAATTTGCGACACACGGGTAGACATCCGCCCCACCCTGCGCTATCGCCCCTAGCCTTCCGTGCGTGGACCTCAGCCCCCTCATCTTCGTGGCACTCGCCGTCGCCTGGGCCGTCTACCTCGTCCCCCAGGCCTTGCGGCACCACGACGAGGTGGTGCGCAGCCGCTCGGTCGACCGGTTCTCCCACACGATGCGCGTGCTCGCCCGTCGTGAGCCGGTCAGCCGCTCCTCCTCCCGTCTCGTCGTCACCCCCGGGCGGGTCCCCTCCGCCCCGGTGGTGACGACGAAGGCCTCGGCCGCTCCCACGGTCGACGCCACCGCTGCCGCCGCCGAGGTCCCTCCTGTCCCCGCGCCCGTACGCCGAGAGGCGGCCCGCCGCGCCGCCCGACGGCGCCGGCGGGTGCTCTCGGTCCTCCTGCTGCTCCTGGCCCTCACCGGCGGCCTGGTCGCCGCCCGGCTGCTGGCCTGGCCGGTGCTGCTGCTCCCCGTCTCCCTGCTCGTGGCCTGGCTGGTCGCCTGCCGCCTCATGGTCCGCCGCGAGCGCGGGATCTCCGGACCGCTGGCCCGCATCCCCGCCACCGTCCTGCCCGAGGCCGCACCGGCCTTCGCGGCCGGCGCCACCGGCGAGGAGACCCAGGAGGTGGCCGTCGTGTCCGCGCCCCTGGCAGAGGAGGCCGTCTCGGGCGTCCTGCCCGCGCCCGCCGCCGAGGGGCACCAGGAGCCCGTCGACGTGCCCACGCCGCGCGCCCCGGCAGCGGCCGCGGGGCTCTGGGAGCCGGTGCCGGTCACGCTGCCGACGTACGTCTCCAAGCCCGCGGCGGAGCGCCGCTCGGTGCGCACCATCGACCTCGACGCCACCGGCGTGTGGACCTCGGGCCGCAGCGACGCCGACTCCGCGCTGGTCCGCGACGCCGAGGAGCGAGCCCGCCGCGCCGAGGGCGAGGCCCCCGGTCGCGCCGTCGGTTCCTGACCTGCGCGACCCCTCCGCGAGGAGGGGTCTGACCTGCGGGGTCGATTCGTCCGGCCGCTGAGGCCGGTGCTAACGTGAGCCTCCGCGCCGTGAGGCGTGGAAGCAACACATCTGGGGCTGTGGCGCAGTTGGTAGCGCGTCTCGTTCGCAATGAGAAGGCCAGGGGTTCGAATCCCCTCAGCTCCACAGAGTGCAGGCTCAGCACACGGCACCACCACGAGCCCTCGGCCAGGCATCCGCGCTGGCCCGCGTCCCTCGGCGGACGCCGTTCCCGCTTCCCGGCCGCCGCGCCGTGCGACGCCGCACCGCGCGTGCCGTGCCGGGCCGTCACCTGGAGACCGTCCTGAGCACCACGCCCGTTCCTGCGCCCTCGGGCGCCCCCGTCCCGCCCGCCACGCCGCCCGCCACGCCGTCGGAGGACCACACCGTCCGCGGTGCGCTGCGGCGCCCCGCGGTGCTGCGCCGTGAGGTCGTCGCCGGCCTCGTCGTCGCGCTGGCCCTCATCCCCGAGGCGATCTCGTTCTCGATCATCGCCGGCGTCGACCCGCGCGTCGGGCTCTTCGCCTCGTTCACGATGGCGGTCTCGATCGCCTTCCTGGGTGGTCGCCCCGCGATGATCTCGGCCGCGACCGGCGCCGTCGCGTTGGTGATCGCCCCGGTGATGCGGGACCACGGCCTGGAGTACCTGCTCGCCACCGTCGTCCTCGGCGGCCTCATCCAGGTCGCCCTGGGCCTGGCGGGGGTGGCCAGGATGATGCGCTTCATCCCGCGCTCGGTCATGGTCGGCTTCGTCAACGCCCTGGCCATCCTGATCTTCCTGGCCCAGCTGCCCTACCTCGTCGACGTGCCGTTCCTGGTCTACCCGATGGTCGCCGTCGGCATCCTGGTCATGGTCTGGCTGCCGCGCATCACCACCGCCGTTCCGGGCCCGCTCGTCGCGATCGTCGTGCTCACCGGTGCGGCGCTGCTCGCCGGCTGGGAGCTGCCCGACGTCGGTGACGAGGGCGACCTGCCCGACACCCTGCCGTTCCTGCTGCTGCCCGACGTGCCGCTCACGCTCGAGACGCTGCAGATCATCGCCCCCTACGCCCTGGCGATGGCGCTGGTGGGCCTCCTGGAGTCGCTGCTCACCGCCAAGCTCGTCGACGACATCACCGACACCCACTCCGACAAGACCCGCGAGGCGTGGGGCCAGGGCGGCGCCAACATCATCACCGGATTCTTCGGCGGCATGGGCGGCTGCGCGATGATCGGCCAGACGATGATCAACGTGAAGGTCTCCGGAGCCCGCACGAGGATCTCGACCTTCTCCGCCGGTGTCCTGCTCCTGGTGCTCGTCGTCGGCTTCGGCGACGTCGTGGCCCGCATCCCGATGGCCGCCCTGGTCGCCGTGATGATCATGGTCGCGGTCGGCACCTTCGACTGGCACTCGGTCGCCCCCGCCACGCTGCGCCGGATGCCCAGGTCGGAGACCACGGTCATGGTCTCGACCGTCGTGGTCGTCGTGGCCACCCACAACCTCGCCATCGGCGTGGCCGTCGGCGTGCTGGTCGCCATGACCCTCTTCGCCCGCCGGGTCGCCCACCTCGCCACCACCCACCGCGAGCTGGTCGAGGACGCCGACGGCGAGGTCCACGCCCGCTACACCGTGACCGGCGAGCTCTTCTTCGCCTCGTCCAACGACCTCTACACCCAGTTCGAGTACGCCGAGGACCCCGAGCGCGTGGTCATCGACCTCTCCGCATCCCACGTGTGGGACGCCTCGACGGTCGCCTCGCTCGACGCGATCGTCACCAAGTACGAGCGCAAGGGCAAGAGCGTGGAGATCCGCGGGCTCGACGAGCACAGCACCCACATGCACGACCGGCTCACCGGGCAGCTCTCCGGGCACTGAGCCCGGACCTCGGCGTCGCCGTCGGAGGTCAGGCGGCGATGCCCGCGTGCATCTCCCAGACCAGCACCTCGGCCGCCTCGGTCGCGGTGACCCGCTGGCCGCCGGTCGCCGTGAACCGCACCGCGTCGCCGGTGGCGAGCGGACCGGCGCCCTCGAGGACGACCGAGCCGACCGGCACGAACAGGTGGAGGTACGGCGCGTCCGGCAGCTCCACGCTCTGTCCCGGCTGGAGCCGGGCGACGTGCAGCGCGGCGTACCGGTTGCGGATGCGGATCGCGGAGACGTCACGGTGCTTGGCCATGCCGGAGGCGACCGGGACCAGGCCGCCCGAGAGCAGCTCGTCGGCGACCTCGAGCTGCTCGTAGCCGGGGTCGATCCCGGGCTCGTCGGGCACGACCCACATCTGCACGAAGTGCACCCGGTCCTCGTGCCGCTCGCCCTGGAGGCGCCAGGCGTCGTTCTTCTCCGAGTGCAGGATGCCGGTGCCGGCGCTCATCCGCTGGGCCAGGCCGGGGTAGATGACGCCGTTGTGGCCCTGGGAGTCCTGGTGGACCAGCGAGCCGCGCAGCACCCAGGTCACGATCTCCATGTCCCGGTGCGGGTGGGTGTCGAAGCCGGTGCCGGGGTCCACGACGTCGTCGTTGTTGACCAGCAGCAGCCCGTGGTGGGTGTTGCGCGGGTCGTGGTGGCGGCCGAAGGAGAAGGAGTGCTTGGAGTCCAGCCACCCGAACTGCGAGGAGAACCGGTCCTCCGCTCGGCGGACGTCGATCTCGGGGGTGAGCTGGATGGTCATCGGTGCTCCTGGGGTGGCCGTGCGGCTGTCACTCACCTCAAGGTAGATGACCGTTCAATTGTTCCCCGGCGGGGCGCGGTCGGCCCAGGGGCTCAGGCGGGCTCAGTGGTCGGTGCCGCGGGCGGCGCGTGCGCCGGGCGCTGGGCCAGCTCCAGCACCTGGGCGACCAGCTCCATGATCTTGAACGGCTTGGGCACGAAGACGTCGGCGCCCGCGCGCAGCGCGGTGGCCCGGTCCTCCGCTCCGGCGTACGCCGTCAGCAGCATGGTCCGGGCCGGGTGGCCGCCGGCCCGCAGCTCGGCCAGGACGTCGAGCCCGTTGCGGTCCCCGGGCAGGGCGAGGTCGAGGACCACGACGTCGATGTCGCGGCGCTCGGCGAGCGCCAGCGCCTCCTCGCCGTCGCCCGCACTCAGCACCTCGTCCACGGCGGTGCTGAGCAGCGTGGTGACCAGGTCACGGATGTCGGGGTCGTCCTCGACGATGAGCACGGTGGTCATCCGGTGTCCTCCTGCGGGGAGTGGGTCGGGCCCGGGTCGGGCTCTGCGGTCGTCGTCGTCGTGACCAGGCGGTCGGCGAGCTCGCGGATGCGGACGGTGAGGGCGGGCAGCCGCTGCAGCGCCGACTCCCGGGCCGCCGCGGAGACCCCGGCCTGGGCGCCCTCGGCACCGACCATGAACGTGGCGACCTCGAGCGCGGTGAGGGCGTTGTGCAGGTCGTGGGCGGCCCGCTCGGCCTCGGTGCGCCGGGCGCCGCCTCCGACGGCGGTCGCGGCGTGCGGGGCGGGACCGGCCGCGGAGGCGGCGGACCCGCTCGGGGCGGCGAGGGTGGTCGCGACAGGCGTGTGGGGGACCTGCCAGCGGTAGCCCACGCCCGCCTCGGTCCGCAGCGGGGTGCTGCCCTCGGCGTCGGCGAGCTTGCTGCGCAAGGAGCGGATGTGGACGCGCAGCGACTCGACGGTCTCCGCGCCGTGGCGGTCCGACCAGCCGGCGTCGATGAGCGCGCGGTGGCTGACCACGAGGCCGGCGCGTGCCACCAGGGCGTCCAGCAGCCGCCACTCGATGGGGGTCAGGTGGACCGGGCGGCCCTCGACGGTGACGGTCCGCGCCACCCGGTCGACGGTCACGGCTCCGTGCACGGTGACGCTCGAGGAGCGCAGCTCGGGCCGGCGGGCCAGGGCCCGCAGCCGGGCCTCGAGCTCGGCCAGCCGGAACGGCTTGCCCAGGAAGTCGTCGGCGCCGGCGTCCAGCGCCTCGACCCGCCGCGCGGGGTCCGTGGAGCCGGTCAGCACCAGCACGGGCACCGCGGACTGGTCGCGGATCTCGCCGAGCAGCTCCAGACCGTCGGCGTCAGGGAGGCCGAGGTCCACCACGACCACGTCGGGGTCGGTCTCGCGAGCCAGCTCCCGCCCGGTGGCTGCGGTGCGAGCCAGCCGCACCCGGTGGCCCAGCGACTCCAGCGCCGAGGAGAGGGCGTCCCCGAGGAGCTGGTCGTCGTCGACGACCAGCACGCGGACCGAGGTCGGCTCGAGGGGGGTGGTCGTCGTCATGCCTGCTCCCCGAGCCGGACGCCGTCACGGCGTACGTCGTCCGGTGCCTCGCCCGACGGCTCCGCCGGGGCCTGGGCCGGGACGGGCGCGACCGGGAGGCGGATCTCGAACGTCGAGCCCGCGCCCTCGTGGGGGACGTACCGCACCGACCCGCCGTGCGCCTGCGCGATCAGCTCCACGATCGGCAGCCCGAGGCCGGTGCCCGGGATGGCCATGTCGGTGACGGTACGTGCTCGGAAGAAGCGTTCGAAGAGATGATCCCGGTCGCTCTCGCTCACGCCGAGCCCGGTGTCGGAGACCGACCAGACCAGGCAGTCCCCGTCGTGGCGCGAGGTGACACGCACGGCCCCGCCCTCGGGCGTGAACTTGACGGCGTTGCTGACCAGGTTGAACAGGGCCCGCTCGAGCTCGTCGACGTCTCCGAGCACGGCGGCGTCCGCGGCCCGGTCGTCGTAGGTCACGTCGAGGTCGCGTCCCTCCGCGAGGTCGACGGCCTGGTGGACCACGAGCTCCACCACGTCGCCGGTCCGCACCGCGACGTGGCGGGTGGCCGCGCGCGACTCCACCGCCGTCAACGTCAGCAGGTCCTCCACCAGCATCAGCAGCCGGCGCCCGCTGCGGTGCAGCCGGTCCACGACCCGCTCCTGGTCCTCGGTGAGGGGGCCGGGGATGTGCGCGGCCAGCAGCTGGGTGTTGCCGAGGATGGTCGTGAGCGGGGTGCGCAGCTCGTGGCTGACCGCGGAGACGAAGTCGTTCTCCATCCGGCTGACCCGTTCCAGCTCGGCCACGGAGGCCTGCTCCCGGGCCAGGGCGTCGCGCAGCCGCTGCTTGACCTCGAGCCGGTCGGTGACGTCGGCGGCGACGGCGAGGTAGCCCTCGAGCTCGCCGGCGGGGGAGCGGACCTCGGTGACGTTGACCGAGACCACCAGGGTGGAGCCGTCCTTGCGGCGCCAGGTGCGGTCGGCCTTCATCGCGCCGGCGCTGATGACGGGTGCGACGAGCAGGTCGGGGTCGGGGCCGGCTACGCCCATGAGGGCGCCGCACGTGCTGGGCCCCCCGTCCTCGAGGTAGACCTCGGCGGGGTGGAGGCCGACGACCTCGCTCGCCGACCAGCCGAGCATCCGCTCCGCACCGACGTTGAAGAACTGGATGGCGCAGTCGCGGTCGGTGCCAATGATCGCGCTCTCGGTGGTCGAGGAGAGCACCGACTCCGCGGTGGTCAGCGCCGAGGTCCGCTGCTCGACGAGGACCACCAGCGGGATCGTCACCAGGAACAGGATGGCGAGGTACAGCTGGGCCAGGGTGCTGGCGGGGCCGTCGGTCAGTGCGGCCTGCAGGGCCAGCGGCCCGCGCCCCTGGGCCGTCGCGGCGGTGGTGACGAAGCCGACCGCGAGCATGAGCGCCGCGACCTCGCGCCGCGGGAGCAGCAGGGAGGCCAGGACCATGGCGGGCAGCGGCACGAAGGCGCTGGCGGCCACGGTGTCGCCTGCCATGAAGGCGACCGCGAACACGGCGAGGGTCGCCGCGGCGGCTGCCGCACGCACCAGCGGGGGGCGGTCGAACGCCCCGAAGCGGGCACGCTCGTCGCCGGCCAGGGAGAGCACCAGCGGCAGGATGAGCAGCTGCGAGGTCAGGTGGACGGCCACCAGGTGCCACGCGGAGTCGGTCAGCGAGCCGCCCATGAAGACCGCCACGGTCATGCTGCCGATCACGGCGATGACGACGGCACCCGCGAGGGCGGCCAGGACCAGGCGCAGGAAGTCGGCTCCGCCGCGGAGCACCGGACGGCCGCGGTGGGCGCCCAGCACCACAGCAGCCGTGAGGGCCTCCAGGGCGTTGGCCACCCCGAAGAGCCCGGAGACCGCGACCGTGCGTCCCCCGAGGAAGTTGGAGAGCGCCGTGGTCAGGACCAGCCCCACGAACAGCGGTGCCCACCGGCGTACCGGGCTGAAGACCAGGAGCGCCGTCCCGAGCCCGGCCGCCGGCCACCACGAGGACAGCGCGGACCCGGGCGGTCTCAACGCCACGGCGCTCGTGCTCGCCAGGACGATCGCCACGAAGGCGAGTGGGACCAGCACGACCGGGGTGCGCAGACGGGGCAGCGCGTCCCCCCACGGTGTCCTGGTCACGGACCCAGGGTGGCGGCATCGCGGTGGCGCCGGGGTGGGTTCACGTGATCTTCACCGAGAAGGCCCGGTCGGGGACCTTGGTCCTACCGCCCGGCCGCAGAGAACGAAATGCGTGGAAAGAGTGACGCGCAACTGCGGAAAAGGACCGGAAAACGGTTGCGAAGATCGTGTGAAGATCCGTCCACACACCTTGGACGCGGCGACGCTCCGGCCGAAGGTGGGGAGGTCCGACCGGGACGCACCACCCCGCTGCCCCGGCGCCGCAACCCAGGAGCAGGCATGCAGATCGTCGACGTCCCCGCCGGGACCCACCATCTGGACCGTGCCACCCACGTGCGGGTCGACCACGCCCGCCTCGACGGGGCGGCACCGCTGGACGCCGGCCAGGTGCTGGTGGTGCGCGACCGCGACGGAGGGCTGCGCTTCGCCGCGGTGGACCGGCTGGAGTTCTCGGCGACGGAGACGACCTACCTCGTCCAGCTCGGCCACCGGACCGACGCCGCGACCGTGGGCCGGCTCGCCGGGACGGTCGTGCCCCTCCCGCGGCGGGTCGACCGGGAGCCGTCCCGCCTCGAGGTCGCCGACGTGGTCGCGGCGCTGCGGACCCTGGCTGCCGAGCCGGAGCGCCTGCTGGCCCCGGGCCACCGCTGAGCCGGCGGGCCCGCCGGGCCCGGTCATTCCCGCCGGGCCCGTCCTGCCGTGCCCGGCGTGACCCGTGCGCTCGTCGCTCGTCGGGTGAGCACCGTCACAGACGGTCATCCCCCGTCCCCTTCGTGCTCCCGGAGGCCCTGGTGCGCTACGTCGTGCTGTCCCTCGCGCTCGCCCTCGCCGCGCTCACCTCGGCGTGCGGCTCCCGGATCGCCCCCGAGCAGATGCTCTCCGCGCAGGGCGGCGTGGCCGGTGGTCGCGCAGCCGCCGGCGGCGACCCGCTCGTCCCCGGCTCCGACCCGGGTGGTCTCGGCGGCACGTCGGGCAGCGGCGCCGGTGGCACCACCTCCACCGCGGGAGGTACGACGGGTGGCGCAGGCAGCACCGGCGCCGGTGGCTCCGCGGGCGTACCCACGGGCGCGGCAGGGGAGGGCGACGCGACGGGCGGGGCCCGGGCCGGCTCGTGCGACGGCTTCGAGAACCAGACCGGGATCACCGACGACGAGATCGTCCTGGCCAACTCCTCCGACGTCAGCGGCCCGGTGCCGGGACTCTTCGAGTCCGCGCGGCTCGGCACCGCGGCGTACCTCGCGTTCTTCAACAGCCAGTCCGACATCTGCGGGCGCAGGCTGACCATGCTGGAGCTGGACAGCAAGACCGACTCCGCTGCCGACCAGGCCGCCTACCTCCGGGCCTGCGCCGAGTCCTTGCCGCGGTCGGGTCGGTCTCGATCTTCGACTCGGGCGGTGCGCGGACCACCGAGGAGTGCGGCCTGCCCGACCTGCGGGTCAGCATCCTCACCAACGAGCGCTACGACTGCGCGACCTGCTTCGCCGCGCAGGCCCTGGAGCCCGGTGTGATCACTGACGCGGCCTACCAGTTCTACGCCGAGCAGGACAAGCAGGCGACCCAGTCCGCGGCCTTCCTCTACCTCAACCTCGGCGGGTCCCCGGCGCTCGCGCGCAGCTTCGCCGACGCGGCGGAGTCGGCCGGCTTCGGCGTCAAGATCTACAAGGGCATCGAGTCCTCGGAGTTCAACTACGCGCCCTTCGTGCAGGAGCTCAAGGACGAGGGCATCACGTTCGTCTCCTTCACCGGCGCCACCCAGCAGGCGGTCCGGCTGGCCGACGCGATGGCCCAGCAGGGGTACAAGCCCGACCAGTTCGTGGTGACCCAGACCCAGTACGGACCCGAGCTCGCCGCGCAGGGCGGCGCCAACGTCGACGGTGCGCTGGCCCCGGTCCCGCACCCGGCCTTCACGGGCGACAACCAGCAGGTCGCGCTCTACACCCAGTGGCTGCAGCGGGTGAAGCCCGGTGCCTCGCCGACGACCTTCGGCCTGTTCGCGTGGTCGGCGACCCGGCTCTTCGTCGAGCAGGCCGTGGCCCTCGGCGGCACGCTGACCCGCGAGAGCCTGGTCGAGTCGTTGCGCGGGGTGCAGAAGTGGACCGCCGGCGGACTGCACTCGGAGATGAACGTCGGCGGCAAGCAGTCCTTCACCTGCTCCACCGTCGTCCAGCTCCAGCGCGGGGAGTGGCGCCAGATCTCCGGCGACGGCTACGACTGCGGGAAGCTCGTGCGCACCTCGGTCGCACGCTGACCCGACACGCAGGCCGGGCGTCCCGCTCCGACGCACCGGTCCGTCTCCCCGGGGGTTGCCCCCCAGCCCTCGGGGAGCCGGTCCTGTGCGTCGGAGCGGCCGTGACCGTGGCTCAGGCGACCAGGTCGTCCCAGCCCGCGGCGAGGTAGTCCAGGAACCGCTCGCCCACCGACTCCGCGCGCAGCTCGTCGCGGGTGACCGGACGCTCGCGGACCCGGAAGGCCGGGTCGGCCAGGGCACGGGTCGCGAAGTCGTGGTGCAGGATCGCGCCGACCCCGACGGTCACGAAGTCCGCGCCCTGCTCCAGGCACCACTGGGCGTCCTCGGTGGAGACCACGCCGCCGGCCACTCCGAGCCGGGTCGCGCCGCGCGGCAGGTCGGTGAAGTGCTCGATCAACAGGCCGTCGGCACCGCCGCGCGGGCGCATCCGCACGTCCCACAGGGACAGGTCGAGGTGGTCCAGCAGCCCCGAGGCCAGGAGGGTCCGCGTGGTCTCGACGCCCTCCTCGAGCGGGATGCCGAAGCCCTCGGGGGTCAGCCGCAGCCCCAGCTGGAAGTCGGGCCCGGTCGCCGCGCGCACGCCCTCGAGCACCTCGGTGAGGGCTCGTTGCCGGTCGGCCAGCGACCCGCCGTACCCGTCGGCGCGGTGGTTGTGCCGGCCGTCGAGGAACTGGCCCAGCAGGTAGCCGTGGGCGCCGTGCAGCTGGACCCCGTCGAAGCCGGCGCGCTCGGCGAGCACGGCCGCGGCCACGAAGTCCTCGACCATCCGGTGCACGTCGTCGGTCGTCATCGCGACCGCGTCCTTCTCCGGGGCGTCCCAGGGGCACTGGTTGGGCCCGCCGTGCAGCGCGGCGTCGGCCCGCTGGCCGCCGTGGTGCAGCTGCACCGAGGACGTCGCGCCGCTGGCCCGCAGCGCCTCGGCGAGCCGGGCCAGACCGGGCAGGTGCGCCTCGGAGGCGATGCCCAGCTGGCCGCCCCACGCCTGGCCGGCCGGGGCGGCGTACGCCGCCGCGGTCATCACCAGGCCGAAGCCGCCGCGCCCGCGCGCGGCCAGCCACTCGTGCTCGTCGTTGGTGAGCGTGCCGTCGGGGTTGCTCTGGGTGTTGGTCAGCGGGGCCAGCGCGAAGCGGTTGCGCCACGCCGGGCCGTGCTCGAGGGCGAGGGTGTCGGCCAGGGTCGGGACGGGGGACCGGTCGGTGCTCGATGTGGTCACGGGCGCCATCCTCGACCACCACCCCAAGAGGCGAGGGCTGCGGGTCCGGGCCCGGGGCACCTCCACTGCGTGTCGACGCCCACCCCCGCCGCGACCCCCGCGCACCCCACCGACCCGCCCGCGGGGCTCCGCGTCCCGGCGCCCCGCCGCACCGCTGCCGAGCCGCTCCGGATCGCCTCGGTGCCCGCCGGCCACGTCTACGTCCGCCACCTCTCGCGGGAGGTCGGCCCGGCCCCACACCGCCTGCCCGACCCCGAGCCGCCGGGCGCGAACCGGTACGCCGGCGCGGCGTGGTGGCCGCCGGTGATGCTGGACCCGGCGTGGGTCCGCGAGGCCGACATCGACCTCATGCACGTGCACTTCGGCTTCGACGGGTGCGAGCCCGAGACGCTGCGCGAGGTCGTGCGGACCCTTCACGGCCGCGGCATACCGCTCGTGCTGACCGTCCACGACCTGCGCAACCCCCACCACGAGGACCGCTCGACCCACGACGCGCAGCTCGACGTGCTCGTCCCGGCCGCCGACGCCTTGCTGACGCTCACCCCGGGTGCGGCTGCCGAGGTCCGCCGGCGGTGGGGTCGGGAGGCGACCGTGGTGCCGCACCCGCACGTCGTGCCGTTCCGCACGATGGCCGTGGCCCAGGACTGCCGGGCCCGTCGCCGGGTCGGGGACGTGCGCGTCGGCCTGCACGTGAAGAGCCTGCGCGCGTCGATGGACCCCGCCGCGGTGCTGCCGGTGCTCGCCCGCACGGTCGCGGAGCTGCCGGGCGCCGTGCTGCAGGTCAACGGGCACCGCGAGCTGCTCGACGCCGACGGTGCGCACCACGACGCCGACCTCGCCGCCCTGCTGCGGGCCGAGTCCGCCGCGGGCCGGATCGACCTGCGCGTCCACGACTTCCTCGGCGACGACGCCTTCTTCGCCTACCTCGGCTCGCTGGACGTCTCGGTGCTGCCCTACCGCTTCGGCACGCACTCCGGCTGGTTGGAGGCCTGCCGGGACCTCGGGACCACGGTCGTGGCGCCCACGTGCGGGTACTTCGCCGAGCAGGGCCCGGTGCTCACCTACGGCCACGACGAGGACGGGCTGGACCCCGGCTCCCTCGCCGACGCCGTGCGCACGGCCGTCCTGGAGCGCCCGGTGCTGGGGGCGACCATCGACGAGCGCCGGGCCCAGCGCTCGCTCGTCGCCGACGTCCACGACGAGGTGTACGCCGCCGCGATCGCCGCCCGACAGGCCGGCTGAGGCCGGTGCGCGTCTGCCTCGTCGCCTCCAGCCGCTACCCCGTGCGGGAGCCCTTCGCCGGCGGACTGGAGTCGTTGACCCACCAGCTGGCCCGGTTGCTCGCCGCGCGTGGTCACGACGTGACGCTCTTCGCGGCCGGCTGCGACCCGCACCTGCCGGTCCGGCACCTGCGGCCGGACCCGTTCGTGCCGACACCCATGTCGATGCGGGACGTCAACGCCCCGTCGCTGGAATGGATGAGCGAGCACCACGCGTACCTCGACCTGATGCTGGGGCTGGCCCGCGACGGTGCCGAGCGCTTCGACGTCGTGCACAACCACAGCCTCCACCACCTGCCGGTGGCCATGGCGGGTGCCGTCCCGGTCCCCGTCCTGACCACCCTCCACACGCCGCCGCTGCCGTGGATCGAGTCCGCGGCAGCGGTGGCCCCCGGAGCCTCGTCGTGGACCGCGGTCAGCCGCGCGACGGCCGACGCCTGGTCGGGCACCCTCACGGCGACGCCGGTGCTCAACGGTGTCGACGTGCACGCCTGGCGACCGGGCCCGGGGGGCGGCCCGGTCGTCTGGACCGGCCGGTTGGTGCCGGAGAAGGCGCCGCACCTGGCCGTCGAAGCTGCGCGGGCCGCCGGACGGGAGATCGTGCTGGCCGGACCGGTGCAGGATGCGACGTACGTCGCCGAGGAGCTGGCCCCCCGGCTGGGTCCGGACGCCCGGCTGCTCGGGCACCTCGACCACGCTTCGCTGGCCGGCCTGCTCGCCCGGGCCAGCGTGGCGCTGGTGACGCCGGTGTGGGAGGAGCCCTACGGCCTCGTCGCGGCCGAGGCGATGGCCTGCGGCACACCGGTCGCGGCCTTCGACCGGGGTGCGCTGCGCGAGGTCGTCGTGCCGGGCACCGGGGCGCTGGCGCCCGCCGACGACGTGGCGGCGCTGGCCGGCGCGATCGAGGTCGCGTCCCGCTGCGACCGCGGCGAGGTGCGCGCCCACGCCGAGCGGTCGCTGTCGGCCGAGCGGATGGTCCGCGAGTACGAGGCGGTCTACGCCGGGCTGGTGCCCCAGGAGCGCGCCGCGTGAGCCGGACCGGCGGCCTGGGTTGGTACGTGCACCACCACGGCCGTGGCCACCTGCACCGTGCCCTCGCTGTCGCCCGGGAGCTGGAGGAACCCGTGACCGGGCTGTCGTCGTTGCCGCGTCCCGACGGCTGGGCGGGGGACTGGGTGCACCTCGCGCCCGACGACCCGCCGTCGACAGCGGGGGACCCGACCGCAAGGGGGAGGCTGCACTGGGTGCCGCCGCACCACCCGGGCCTCGCGCGGCGCTCCCACCAGCTCTCCACGTGGTTGGACGCGGCCCGGCCGCGCGCGGTGGTCGTGGACGTCTCGGTCGAGGTGACCCTCCTGGTGCGCCTGCACGGCGTCCCCGTCGTCGGGGTCGTGCTGCCCGGCCGGCGCGACGACGCCGCGCACCGGTTGGCGCTCGACGTCTCCGACGTCCTGGTCGGCGCCTGGCCGGAGGAGGCGACCGTCGCGATGCTGCCGGGCCTGCCCACGGAGGTCCACGAGCGCGTCCACGCGGTCGGCGCGCTCTCGCGGCACCCCGTCGCACAGCGGTCACCGCACGCCCGGACCGTCACGTTCCTCGGCGGTGCCGGTGGCCACGACCTCGCCCCCGAGGCCCTCGAGGACCTCCTGTCCCGCGCCCGCGTCTCCACCCCGACGTGGAGCTGGGAGGTCGCCGGCCCCGGGCGCTGGCACGACGACGTGGCCGGCCTGCTCGAGCGCTCCGCGGTGGTGGTCACCCACGCCGGGCAGAACGCCCTCGCCGAGGTCGCAGCCGCCCGCCGCCCCGCCGTGGTGGTGCCCCAGGCCAGGCCACACGAGGAGCAGCTGACCTCCGCGGCCGCGCTCGCCGCGGGCGACTGGCCGGTCACGGTGCTGCCCGCACTGCCCGAGGAGGGCTGGCCCGACCTGCTCGAGCGCACCGCCGGCCGGGACGGCGCGGGCTGGAGCCGCTGGGTCGACGGTGGCGCGGCCGGCCGGTTCGCGGGCCTGTTGCGGGACGTCGGATGAGCGGCGCGCCCCGGGTCGCCGTGGTGACGACGGCCCACGGTCGGCACGAGCACCTGCGTCGGCAGCGGCGCTCGCTCGCCGCCGGCGCACGTCCTCCCGACCTGCACCTGGTGGTCGCCATGGACGACCCCGACCTGGCCCGGGTGGTCGCCGAGGAGCCGTTGCCGACGCTGGTCGTCACCGTCGACAGCGACGGACGTGGCCTCCCGCTGGCGCGGGCCCGCAACACCGGCATGGCCCGGGCCGCCGCCGAGGGCTGCGACGTGCTCGTCGGGCTCGACGTCGACTGCCTCGCCGGACCCCACCTGGTCACGGGGTACGCCGACGCCGTCCGCGCCGACCCCCGCACCGTCTGGTCGGGGCCGGTCACCTACCTGCCCGCCGGGGTCCTGCCGCTCGACGCGGAGGCGATGGTCGCGCTCGACGCGCCCCACCCGGCGCGCCCCGCTCCCGCCGCCGGTGAGCGCTCCGCGGGCGGCGACCCGGACCTCTTCTGGTCCCTGTCGTACGCCGTCTCCGCGTCCGCGTGGCGCGAGCTCGGCGGCTACCACGAGGAGTACGTCGGCTACGGCTGCGAGGACACCGACCTGGGGCGCACCGTGGTGGCCCGGGGGCTCGGTCTGGGATGGACCGGCGACGCCCGGGCCTACCACCAGCACCACCCGGTCAGTGACCCGCCGGTCGAGCACCTCGGCGCCCTGCTGCGCAACGCCCGGACCTTCCACGGCCGCTGGGGTGAGTGGCCGGCGCGCGGCTGGTTCGAGGCGTTCGAGGCGCTCGGGCTGGTCCGCCGGGTGGGTGAGGGCTGGGAGGCCGTCACCCGGGCACCGGTCTGAGCACACCGGCCCGCCCAGGGTCACGTCGCGAGAGAGGAACCGTGCCCATGGCCCACGTCGAGCGCACGCTCACCACCACGACCGACATCCACACGGTGTGGGACTACCTCACCGACTTCCGCACCACGGAGGAGTGGGACCCGCCGACCGTGAGCACCGAGCGGACCTCGGGTGACGGCGGGGTCGGCACGACATACCACAACGTGTCCTCCTTCCTCGGTTCGCAGAGCGAGGTCGACTACGTCGTCACCGCCGTGGAGCCGCTGGAGCGCTTCGAGCTCCGCGGCGACGCCGGGAAGTCGATGGACCTGCACGACACCATCACCTTCGAGCGGCTGCCCGAGGGCGGGACCCGGGTGACCTACCGCGCCGAGTTCCGCGCCCACGGCGCGGCCAAGCTCGCCGAGCCGCTGCTCCCGCCGGGGCTGAAGATCCTCGGCGACAAGGTGGCGGCGAGCATGCAGGAGCGGCTCGACGCCCTCGGTGCCGCCGCCACGGCTGCTGACGGCTCCGGGGTCCAGTCATGAGCGAGGAGGCGCTGCGCCCGCCGCAGACCCAGGACCCGCCGGGGCTCCAGTCGCGCATGGACCCCCGGCCCGACTGCGGCGAGTCGTCCTACCGCGGCCACGACCGGCTGGCCGGCAAGGTCGCCCTCATCACCGGCGGTGACAGCGGCATCGGCCGCGCGGTCGCGATCGCCTACGCCCGCGAGGGCGCCGACGTGCTCGTCTCCTACCTCGACGAGCACGAGGACGCCGAGGACGTCGCGCGGTACGTCGAGGCGGCCGGTCGCCGCGTCGTGCTGGCCCCCGGCGACGTGTCCGACCCCGCGCACTGCCGCGAGCTGGTGCGCCGCTGCGTCGAGGAGCTCGGCGCCCTGGACGTGCTGGTGGTCAACGCGGCGTACCAGATGACGCGCGAGTCCCTCCAGGACGTGCCGGACGAGGAGTGGGACCGCACGATCGGCACGAACCTCTCGGCGATGTTCCACCTCTGCAAGGCCGCCGAGCCGCACCTGCGCCCGGGGGCCTCGGTGATCGGCAGCTCGTCGGTGAACTCCGACAGCCCCAACCCCACCCTGGCGCCGTACGCCGCCACGAAGGCCGCGATCGCCAACCTCTGCGCGAGCCTGGCCCAGCTGTGGGGCGAGCGCGGGATCCGGGTCAACAGCGTGGCGCCCGGACCGGTGTGGACGCCGCTGATCCCCTCGACGATGCCGGCCGAGATGGTCGCGGAGTTCGGGGCGAACACCCCGCTTGGCCGGGCCGGGGAGCCCGTCGAGCTGGCGCCGGTGTACGTCCTGCTCGCCTCCGACGAGGCCAGCTACGTCTCCGGTGCCCGGGTCGCCGTCACCGGCGGTCGCCCGGTCCTCTGACGGCGCACCCGTCGGTGGTCGAGGTGCGAGGTGCGCCGGCGACGAGCCTCGAGACCTCGTGAGGGAAGGACGCCCCGGCACGCATCGGCACCGGCTGCCCGCGGGATCGGCTGCGTGAGTTCTCCGGCGGGCTGCCGGTGCCAGACGGACGGTGCCCAGTGGCGGGCGGACCAGACTCGCCCGGACGGGTGTCCAGTCGCGGGCGGCCTCACTCATCGGGGTGGAGCTGCCACAGCCGGGTGCCGGTCATCCCTCGGGGTGGGACTGCCCCGAGCGAACCGGGGCACCTCGTCGAGCATGACCCGCCTGCTGGACCGCCTCGAGCACGCACTCGAGCGCACCTCCCTCCGCACGACCGCCGGGCGTCACCGGCGTGACAGCTCGCCCCGCATCGCCGTCGCGCGGCTGATCGCGCCTGCACCTCGCACCACTCCCGATGCCACCACGTCCGCGCGCCCCGCCGGTTTCACCGACTGCCGCGGGGAGTGGCACGCCTGGGAGGACGCCTCGTGAGGGGCGCCCCGCCGCTGCCGACGCCACGCGGGGAGCTGTCCGAGGCCCTCGTCGCCGCCCTGGGCGGCCGCGGCGTGACGCGCTGCCTGGAGCCGGACTCCGCCGCGGACGAGGCGCTCTCGCTGTGGATCCTCTACGAGCTGCACCACCGGGGCTTCGAGGGCGTCGACGACGCCCTGGAGTGGGATCCCGCGCTGCTCGTGTGTCGGGCCCACCTCGAGCACGACCTCGAGGCGCGCTGGCGCCGCCGCGCCCGTGCGGTGGTCACGCCCGCGCAGCAGCGGTGCGAGGCGGGCGAGGAGCTCGCCCCCGTCTTCTTCGACCTCTGCGAGACCGACACAGGCGGTGGGTCGATCGCCTCGTTCCTGCAGCGCGAGGCCGACCTCGACCAGGCGCTGGCGGTGCTGCGGCAGCGCTCGATCTACCACGTGCGCGAGCAGGACCCCTCGATGTGGACCCTGCCCCGGCTCGACGACGAGACCAAGGCGCACCTGGTGGCGATCGCCGCCGACGAGTACGGCAACGGCGACCCCACGCGCCTGCACGCCCGCATGTGGCGGCGGGGGGTGGAGGCGTGCGGCCTCGACGGCGGCTACGCGGCGTACGTCGACCAGGCGCTGCCCGAGGTGCTGGAGCAGGTCAACCTGATGTCGATGCTGGGGCTGCACCGGCGGCTGGTGCCGGCGGCGCTGGGTCACCTGGCGGCCTTCGAGGTGACCAGCGCGGTGCCGTCGCGCCGGGTCGCGCGCGGGCTGGAGCGCGTGGGTGCGCCGGAGGAGATGGTCGACTACTACCGCGAGCACATGGTGGCCGACGCGGTGCACGAGCAGCTGGCCGTGCGCCGGATGCTCGGCTCGCTGGTCGCGCACGACCCCGACACGCTTCCCGACGTGCTGTGGGGCGGCGCGGTCTGCCTGCTCGCCGAGCAGGCCACCGCCACCGCCGTGCTCGCCCACGTCGGTGCCGAGCAGGAGTCGGCGGTCGCATGAGCAGCCGGACCGGACGAGCGACCGACGAGCGCGAGGTCATGCTGTGCGCCGACGGCCCGATCCTGCTGCCGGGCCCGGTCACCGTCGAGGACGAGGACGGCGTCAAGCACCACTCCGAGCGGCCGGTCGTCGCGGTCTGCCGCTGCGGCGCCACCGGCAGCGCGCCGTGGTGCGACGGCTCGCACAAGCTCGTACGCCGCGACGCCGGCCCCCGCGCCGTCCCGCGCCCCCGGCGCAGCGGCTCCGAACGGCCGCTCGAGGACTACTGACCCCGCTTCTCCAGGGCCGGTCCGGGTTCGGCGGTTGAGGAGGCGCGCCAGCGCCGTGGGTTCGGCGGTTGAGGAGGCGCGCCAGCGCCGTCTCGAAACCCCGTACGCCGACAAGCAGCCTGTGGACAATCTTTGCCGCAGCCCGGTCATGCCGCGATCAGGTGCGCGGGGGGTCATCGCCCAGGACGTCGTCAAAGAACGGACCGAAGTGCTCAACTGACGCCCGCCCGCACGCCCGCCCGCCTGGCCACGCGCTCGGCGCGGCGGTCCCGACGACTTCGGTACGCCTTGTGACGAGCATCCGCTGATGCCGCGTCGTGCGCCGGTCAGCGGGTAGCTGGTGGGTTGCACCTGGTCACCAGGCCAGGAGGGTGTCGGTAGTCGGCTCAGTCCGCGGGCGCGGCAGGCGTGAGCACGCAGAACTCGTTGCCCTCGGGGTCGGCGAGCACGGCCCAGCCCTTGTCACCCTTGCGCAGGTCGTCGACGAGCGAGGCGCCGAGGCCGAGGACGCGCTCGACCTCCTTGTCGCGGGACCGGTCGGTGGGGCGCAGGCACATGTGCATGCGGTTCTTGACCGTCTTGGGCTCCGGCACCCGGATGAAGATGATCTCCCGGCCCCCGGGGCCGACCAGCCAGCACTCGTCGTCGTCCGGACCGAGCTCGACGTCGGGGAGGCGGAAGTCCTCCAGCACCTGGGCCCACCACCTCACCTGGGCCAGCGGGTCGGCGGAGTCGATGCAGAAGTTCGCGGTGCGGGAGGCCATGCGCGTGATCCTCACGGACCCGGCACGCTCGCCGCACCGACCTTTCCGGTGGCTCCGCCCTCCGGGAGCGAGCCCGGCTAAGGCACGGTGACCTGCGTGCCGGTGGTCGCGGAGTTCCCGCCGTAGTCGGTGGCGGTCAGCTCGACCCAGATCTCGGTGCCGGACTCCAGCGGCTCGAAGTCGTAGAGCAGGTTCGGGATGTCGGCGTAGAGCCCGACGTCGGTCGTCGGCTCCCAGATCCCCTCGCCGTCGGCGGTGTAGGTCAGCACGTCGGGCACGATGATGCCCTCGGGGTCGGGCGGGAGCTCGCCGTACCCCTGGCTGTCGGGGTCGTAGCCGTAGAGCGTCTCGCTGACGAAGCCGCCGCCCTCCACGTCGAGCACCGCGGAGAGCAGGGCCTCCTGCGGCGTCTCCGGGTCGTAGGAGGGGTAGTAGGTCAGCGGGATGTCGAGGTAGCCGTAGGCCAGGTCGTCGCTGAGGTCCAGGGCGAGGTAGCCGTAGGCGGTGTCGACCTGGTCGTCGAGGACCAGCACCGTCAGGTCGTAGGTGCCGTAGACCTCGGCGGTGTCGGGGTCGACGTCGGCGATCTCCTCGCCGAGGTAGGTGATCGACCCGTCGCCGTTGACCAGCCCGTAGGAGATGGTGGCGTCGGTGAGGTTGCCGAGCGCGGCGTCGGCGAAGCTCGCCTTCAGCTCCAGCGTGCCGTCCTCGGCGAAGTTCAGCGTGGGTCCGCTGCCGGCGACGTCGAACTCCGGCAGCTCGTCCTCGGGGATCGCGTCCCCGGCCTCGTAGTACTCCAGGAGCAGCTCCTCCCAGGGGTCCGCCTCGGCCACCTCCTGGTACGCCGGGTCGGCGAGGTCCGCCGAGGGCGGGAGGTAGACCGACAACCCGGTCGCGGCCGCGGTCGCGGGTCCGTTCACCGCGTCGACGACCACGTCGTCGAGGGCGGTGGTGATCGCCTCGGCCGGGGCCGAGACCTCCTCGGCGTCCGCGCCGATGGCCTCGACCAGCAGGCCGAGGTCGGAGTGGTTGCTGTCCTGCATCGGGTCGGGGCTCTTGCCGAAGGCCAGCACCGTGCTCTCCGCACGGCCCACGGCCGGCGCGACCTCCGGGGTCTGGCCGAGCTCGTCGCTGAAGGCCTCGACCGCCTCGTCGAGCGCCGGCATCCGGGTCAGGTCGATCATCGAGAGGGTGATGTCGGCCTCCGTGCCGGACTCGATCGCCTGCTGCTCGAAGCCGTCGAGGATGGCCGAACCGAAGGTCTCGGTGTCGGTGGTCGGGTCCTCGGCCAGCACCGAGAGGCTGCGGTAGTCCCAGCCGTGGCCGGGCTCGAGCTCCTGGGAGGCGACCATCCGCCGGGCCACGGGCGCCATCGCGCTGGCGACCTCGTAGCTGGCCATGAGGCAGGCGTCGAAGCCGAGCAGGTCCAGCTTGTCCACGCCGGCCTCCTCGAGGCCGGCGCTGATCCCGTCGCCGATGTCGATGAGGTCCAGCACGTCGTAGTCGGAGCCCTCGTCGGGTCCGATGCCCGGCCACCCGGCACCGTGGTCGGAGATGATCAGGGCGTACTTGTCGGCGGGGTGGTCCGCGATGCCCTGGGCGATGAAGTCGGCCAGCGTCGCGGGGTCGGCGGAGTTCACGTCACCCAGGTCGACCACCAGCTCGGTGCGGCCCGGCTCGGTGAGGTCCAGCACCCGCCCGCCCACCCAGTCGCCCTGGTCGAGCAGCGGCTCCTCGCCGTACCCGACGTTGCGGTCGACGAAGGCGCGCACCTTCAGCTCGTCGGTCGAGCCGACCTCGCCGGCCTCGTTGATGTCGGTGACCATGAAGGGCTCGAGGTCGGTGTCGGCCATCGAGTAGATGAGCACCGTCCAGGTCTCGCCGGGCTGCTCCACGTCGGCGGCCGGGGCCTGCGCCCCGCCCCCGCCGCTGTCGCCGCCGGACCCGCAGCCGGCCAGGGCCGGGGTGGCGAGGAGCGCGAGCAGGGCGAGTGCTGCCAGTGGGCGTGCGGAGGACAGTCGCGCGGTGCGAGTCGTGGTGCGGGTCGTGGAGCGGTGTGTGGAGCGGAGGAGGGAGCCGGCGCCGAGCCGCCGTGCACGCGCACGGGTCATGTCGGCAGGCTAGGGCGGCGCGAGCCCGGGAGGGGCGGATCGCGGCGCGGGCGCAGCCTGGTCCAGACCCCCGGTGGGGCGCGGCTCACGTCTGCTCGACATCGGACTCACCCGCATGATCGAAGTCGCGGCGACGGCACCCGGGATGGACTGGGCAGATGCAGACCTCGGCCCCCACCGCGACCGCTGACCAGACCGTCCTCCCCTCCGTCCCGAATCCGGCAGGGGGCAGCCACGACCTCCTCGACGTCGATCCCGGTGACCGGCGCACCGCCTTCGTCGGCCGGCTCGAGATCGCGTGGGACCCGCGCATCCTCGAGCCGCGGCCCTGGACCGCCGAGCAGTCCCGCTGGGCGGCCCGTCTGCTGACGACCCTGCCCCCGGGACCGGTGCTGGAGCTGTGCAGCGGGGCCGGGCACATCGGCCTGCTGGCCGTCGCCGGCACCCGCCGCGAGCTCGTCTGCGTCGACCGCGAGCCCGTCGCGACGGCGTACGCCGCCGACAACGCCGCACGCAACGGCATCGGCCAGCAGGTGCACGCCCGGACGGCCACGATCGAGCAGGTGGCCGAGGAGCCGACCCGCTACGCGCTGGTGATCGCCGACCCGCCGTGGGTGCCGTCGGCCGGGGTCGACCGCTTCCCCGAGGACCCGCCGGGCGCCATCGACGGCGGCCCCGACGGCACCGACCTCGCGGTGGCCTGCGTGCGCACCGCTGCCCGGGTGCTGCTGCCCGGCGGGGCGCTGGTGCTCCAGCTCGGCACCGGCGAGCAGGCGACCGGCGCCGTCGCCGACGCTGCCGCAGCCCACGGGCTCACCGTCGACGAGGTCCGCCCCTGCCTCGGCGGGGTCCTGGTGCTCCTGCGCTGAGCAACCGCCGGACGCCGGACCGGCGCATCGTCCCGTACGAGCTGCCCGGAACGATGCGTCGGCCCGAGGAGATGACGGTTGCGGCGGGGAAGGTCAGAGCAGGGCGGCAGGCGCGGAACCGGCAGCGAGGCCACCGATGACGGGATTCTCCTCGCGGTCCACGTCGTCGCCGGAGACGAGCCCGACGACGAGCATGATCGCCAGGCCGATCACGAAGAACCCGACGACGATGGCGACGATCGCCTTGGTGCGGTCGTTCACGACGACGCTCCTTCCGGGCTGGGGGCCAGGTCGGGGCGGGCCTCGTGGTGGCGGCGGCCCTGGGTGCGGTGGGACTCCTTCATCTCCGCCTCGTGCACGTGGCGGCGACCCTGCACGAGCTGCTCGCGCACCTCGCGCTCGAGCCCGGTGAAGGCCGAGTAGTAGTGGTCGTCGTAGTCCTCGACGATCTGGAAGGTCCACCGGCCGGCGATGACGTTGCGGCCGACCAGCTCGTCGTCCAGGCGCTGCGCCAGCTCGTTGTGGCCGGCCTCGCGGAAGAGGTCCACGGCCTCGCGCAAGCAGCGCTCGGTGTCGCCGGTGCGGCGGTGGAAGGCGTAGAGGTGACCCCGGGACTCCTCGCAGAGGTCCAGGGCCTTGCTCAGCCGCCCGATCGCCTCGACGGTGGCGTCGCTGACGCCGTCGGGGCGCGTGTGCTCGGGAGCGGGTACGTCATCGTGCGGGTGCTCAGGCATGCCGGGAGGGTTCCCGCTGGGCCGGTCGCGGCACCCACCTCGGAGGGTGATGCCGCGCCGGCGCTCCTGCCGGACGGTCGAGCGGGCAGGTCCTCGCACGGTCCTGCCCGCCCGACCCGACTGCCCTGGTGACGAGCGGGCAGGTCTTCGCGACAGTCCTGCCCGCTCGGCGTCTCAGGCGGCGTGTCCGGGGCCGGTCCGTCCCCGCAGTGCGGGTCCGTCCAGCTGGTCGCGCAGGCGCCGCAGGATCCGGTGCAGCAGCCGTGACACGTGGGTCTGCGTGACCCCGAGCCGCTCGGCGATCTGGCCCTGGGTGAGCTCCTCGACGAAGCGCAGCTGCACCACGAGCCGGTCCCGCTCGCCGAGGCTGGCCAGCGCCGGGCGCAGGGAGAGCAGGTCGTCGATCCGGTCGAACCCGGCGTCCTCGCTCAACCGGCCGACCAGGGTCGGGCCGGTCTTGCCGTCGCCGCCGTCGAGCGGCTTGTCGAGGGAGAGGGCGCTCCACGCGTGGTGCACGTTGAGCGCCTGGGCGCACTCGGCCACCGTGACGGCCAGGGCCTCGGCGAGCTCCTCGAGGGTGGGCTCGCGCCCGAGCAGCTGCAGGAGCCGGTCGGACTCCTTGCGGGCGCGGGCCTCGAGCTCCTGCAGTGCCCGGGGCGGACGCACCGACCACGAGCGGTCGCGGAAGTGCCGCTGCACCTCCCCGCGGATCGTGGGCACGGCGAAGCTCAGCAGGTCCTCGGCCTTGGTCGGGTCGAAGCGCCTCACGGCCTTGACCAGGCCCTCGTAGGCGGCCTGGGTCAGGTCGTCGCCGTCGACACCACGACGGCGGTAGCGCGCGGCGACGGCCTCGGCCACGCCGGTGTTGAGCCGCACGACGCTGGTGAGCACCAGCTGACGGGCCGGCCGGTCGGCCGGGAGCCCGTGGGCGAACGCGACGAGCGCGGTCGTCGTACGTCGTCGGGCGTCGTCGCCCGGGTGGCCGGCCCGCGCGGGGCGCGTCGCGGGCTCGGCGTCGCCGGGCACGGGCAGGAACGGGCGGGTGGGGTCGGGGGTGTGCTCGTCGTCTGCCGCGACGGGCAGAACCGGAGAGGGCGGGAGATGGATCGCCATGGGGCGGCTCCTGGGTGGTGCCACGCTGAAAAGGTGGCTGCGCAGGGAACCGGCTGTTCTGCAGCTCCCTAGATCCCTCCACCGTAGGCGTCGACGTGGCTCCCGGCTAGGTGAGAGGGTGACCGAAAGGGTGATATGTCTGGTGGAGGCTGTCCCAGCCCGGATCATCGAACGCTTGGCCCCGTCGCGGCTCGCCCGCGACGGGGAGCCGTCCGCGGCCGCCGACGAGCTCCGAGGGTCCCGGCGCACGCCATCCCCCGACTCGGCCGGAGGTGCCGCACGATGACCACCGACTCCCTCGCCACCCCTGACGACGCCGCCGCGCACCTGGAGGCCCCAGCCGCCGACACCGGTCTCGCCGCCTGGCTGGCGGAGGTCTCCCAGCACCTGCTGCCCGACGGCAACGCCGGGCTGACCACCGACCTGGTCGTCCAGCGGGCGCTCGAGGTCATCCCCAAGGCCGACGGGTGCGGACTGACGCTGCGTGGGCGACGGGGGGTCCTCGGCACGGCGGCCTCGACCTCGGAGCAGGTGTCGCAGGCCGACCACGCGCAGTACGACCTCGACGAAGGACCCTGCCTGGAGTCGGCCGAGGGAGCGGGCAGCTTCCGCAGCCACGACCTCGCGGCGGACAGCCGCTGGTCGCGCTGGTCGCCGCGGGCCGTCGAGATCGGCTTCCGGTCCGTGCTCTCCATCCGCCTGCACACCGAGCGGGAGGAGATCGGGGCGATCAACCTGTACGCCGCGGACCCGCACGCCTTCGACGACGACGCCGTCAACGTCGCCGAGGTCTACGCGAGCCTCGCGGCCTCGGCGCTGAGCCAGGCCAAGCTGGTCGAGGGCCTGCGGACCGCCGTGGACTCCCGGCACCAGATCGGGGTCGCGCAGGGCATCCTCATGGCCCGCTACGCTCTGCGCACCGACCAGGCCTTCGAGGTGCTGCGCCGGCTCTCCAACGACCACAACCTGCCGCTGCGGCAGGTGGCTGCCCGCATCGTCGAGGTGGTCGGCATCCCCGAGGAGATGGCCCGCTAGGAGCCGTCACCTGGTCCGGGCACGGGACGGCCCGGCTGCCGAGGGGGGGCGGTCGGTCAGCCGGGCCGCGACCCGGTGGTGGGAGGTCGGGTGGGCGAGCGGTCAGACCGCGGCCAGCCGGCTGCCGGGATCGATCGCGACCTCGTCGTCCGGCAGCGCGGGGACTTCGCTGGTCTCCAGGTGCTCGGCCACCCACATGGCGGCGTCGACGCGACGCTCGACGCCGATCTTGCGGTAGGCCGCACGCACGAAGGTCTTGACCGAGTTGATGCTGAGGTAGCAGCGCGCCGCGATCTCGTCGTTGCTCAGCCCGGCGGCGATGAGCACGAGCATCTGCCGCTCGCGCTGGCTCAGGCTCTGGGCCGCGGACCCGCGGGCGCCCGTGCCGGGGCCGCTCACCTCGGGCGCGGGCTTGCGGAACGCGTGCCGGATGGCCGCGGCCAGCATCGGCCCGTCGGCGCTCTTGGGCAGCCAGCCGTCGGGGTCGGGACCGGCGGCGGGGGTCTTGAGCAGGCGACGCTGCTCCTCGGGCCACGCGAGCGCCAGGCAGGTCCAGCCGGCGGCGCGGGCGGCGGTCACCGCGGCGGCGTACGACGCAGGCGGGGCGCCCGCGTCGTGCAGCAGCACGCCGCGCTGCGGGGCGCTGCCGATGGTGGCGCTCGGCACCAGGTGCACGCCGGGCTGGTCGGAGAGCAGGGCGACGAGCCCCACGGAAAGAGGGCTCTGCCACTCGGGCAGCGAGACCAGGACGGTGCCTGGTCCTGCGGTCGGGGGCTCGGTGGGGCCGGCGCCGACGGTGCCGGCAGGGGTGGCGGCGACCCGGGTCGCCGGGGCAGGGGGGGTGGTGCTGCGGGGCATGGTGCTGGCCTCCTCTGGTGGGGGTGGACTGCTGGTACCCACGTCGCACGGATCCACTCCTACGGATCCACTCCTACCGGCCCACCGCAGCACCTGCAGGCGGAGCGAGGTGCCGTCGACACCGGCACGCCCCGCCCCGACGATCGGCCCGACGATCGGCCCGGCGATCGGGCCGGACGACCGGGTGGGGCGACGGGTTCCGTCCCGACACGGTCCGAGGCGTGTCGTGATGTGCGCACGTTCGGTGCGGCAGGGCATGATGCGCCCTGCCTGGAGAAGACGGGCGCAGCTGCAGAGCCTTTCTCCTAGGTGGTCCCGAATGTCGCGCGAGGATCTCGCGTCCCTGCTCGCCCAGGTCTCCCACGACCTCGCCGCCGAGCGCGACGAGTCCCAGACCGCCAGCCGCATCTGCGCGCTCGCGGTCGAGGTCGTCGACGGGTGCGAGCACGCCACCCTCACCGTCCGCGGTCGGCGCGGCCGCCTGGTCCCCGCGGGCGCCACCTCCCCCGTGGCCGAGCGGCTCGAGGAGCACCAGCTCAGCGGTGGCGACGGCCCCACGATCGACGCCTTCGCCTCGGCCGAGCCGGTGGTCGGTCTCGACCTCGGCGAGGAGCGGCGGTGGACGCAGTGGCGCGACCTGGCCGTGCAGCAGGGGGTCGCCTCGGTGCTCGCCCTGCCCATGGTCTCCGGCGACCGCACCCAGGCGGTGATCACGCTGCTCGGCGCCGAGGCGGGAGCCTGGTCGGGACCGGCTTACGACGTCGCGCTGCTCTACGCCACGCATGCGGCCGCCGCCCTGGACGCCGCCAAGGTGATCACCGGCCTGGAGAGCGCGCTCGGGACCCGGCACCAGATCGGTGTCGCCCAGGGGGTGCTGATGGAGCGGCACCGGCTCACGACCGCCGGGGCGTTCGCGGTGCTGCAGCGCTACTCCAGCACGCGCAACGAGCGGCTGGCCGACGTCGCGGCCCAGGTGGTCAAGGACGCCGAGGAGGCCGCGCGCCGGCCGGACTGACTCCGGCCCCCACGAACGGTCGCGGCCGCCGCAACACCCCCTGCGCGGCGGCCGCGACCCCCCTGACCCCCGACAGGGGTGCTCGCGGGACGGGCCTCAGCCCGCGCGGCGCTCGGCCACGAAGGCCAACCGGCGCAACGTCTCGGTGTTGCGCCAGGTCAGCGGCGGCTGGCGCAGCGGGGAGGGCACGAGCTTGCCCGGACCGGTGCGCGCGTCCTCGCGGATCGTGACCAGGGTACCGGCGCCCTCGGGCTCCAGTGTGATCTCGACCTCCGCCTCGCCCGCGGGCCAGGCACGGGCGTGCAGGCGCAGCAGCGACCCGCTCCGGCACTCCACGGACTCCGTGGTGTCGTCGAGCAGCAGCGGCCAGGTGCCGACCGAGTGGTGCAGCCGGGTCCCGCTGGCGGGCCAGCCGGGGTCGACCTCGCGCATCCGGGAGGCGCCGACCACCCACAGCGGGTAGAGCCAGCCGTCGGTGAGGACGTCCCAGACCCGTTCGGGCGTGGTGTCGATGACGCGTCGGTTGGTGCTCATGCTCCACGGGGTTCCCCGCCCCACGGCGGTCAAGCGCACTCGCTCGGGTGACCTCGCCGACCCTGGACCGGCCGAGGGGGTGGGGCTGCCGGGCTCCGCGCGGGGCACCACCCAGCCGCGCACACGCGCCCAGGAACCTCACGAGCACGCACGCAGCGGACGGGAAGAAGACATGGCGGAGAGCATCTGGTGGAAGCAGCGTGGTGGTGCCGGGGCGGGTTCCGGCCCGGGCCACGGCGCGGACCTCCTCACCGCGGCGCACCACGACGTCGTCGTGGTCGGGGCCGGACTCACCGGCCTGACGACCGCGCTGCTGCTGGCCGAAGCCGGGCTCTCGGTGCTGGTCGTCGAGGCCCGGCACACGGGCGCGGTCACGTCGGGTCGCACCACGGGCAAGGTCTCCGCGCTCCAGGGCACGCTGCTCTCCAGCGCGGCCCGCTCCGCGCGCTGGGAGTCGGTCCAGGCGTACGTCGGCAGCACGCTCGCCGCACAGGAGTGGCTGCGCCGGCGGGCCGGTGACCTCGGGCTCGCGCTCCAGGAGCGGCCCGCGCTCACCTGGGGCGAGGGCCCCGACGGGGTGGAGGCGGTCGAGCGGGAGCACCGGGTCGCCCTCGACCTGGGCCTGCCCGTGGAGCTGGTCGAGGACCCGGACCTGCCGGTCCCAGCGGACCGGGCCGTCGTGCTGCGCGACCAGCTGCAGCTGGACCCGGTCGACCTCGTGACCGGCCTGGCAGCGGCGTACACCGCCGCCGGCGGGCACCTGGTCGCTGGCTGGCGGATGCGACGCGTGCGCCAGCGCAAGGACCGGGTGCGCGTCCAGCTGCACCCGACCGACGGGGGAGCAGCGACCGAGGTGAGCGCCCGGCACGTGGTGCTCGCGACGGGCGCACCGACCGTCGACCGGCGCCTGCACTTCGCGCGGGTGACCGCCCAGCGCAGCTACCTCCTGGCCTTCGAGGTGGGGGAGGAGCCGGTCGAGATGGCGCTGGCCGCCAGCGGCCCCTCCCGCAGCTTTCGCGGCGCGAGGATCGGTGGACGCCCGGTGCTGCTGGCCGGCGGCTCGGGCCACCCCACGGCCCGCGACGGCCGGGAGCCGGGACAGGCCGACGCGGTCCGTGCCTGGGTCGACGAGCACTGGAGTGGCGCCCGTGAGCTGGGTCGCTGGTCGGCGCAGGACTACAGCACCACCGACCACCTCCCGCTCGTCGGCAGCCTCGGCGGGGCGTCCCCGGACGTCCACCTCGCCACCGGCTTCAACAAGTGGGGCATCAGCAGCGGCATCGCGGCCGCGCTGGCCCTGCGCGGCACCCTCACCGGCGAGCCCGTCGGTTGGGCCGACCCGCTCTACGACCGACCCTGGCGGTGGCGCGACGCACCGGCCCTGGCGGCGGTCCAGGCCGGTGTGGTCCGCGGCGGGGCGGAGGCGCTCGTCCGCGCTGTCGACCCCCGCACGCGCACGCCGCAGCGTGCCGTCTCGGGGGAGTGCGCCGTGGCGCCCGTGTGCACCCACCTCGGCGGGCCGCTGCGCTGGAACGACCTGGAGGGCAGCTACGACTGCCCCCTCCACGGGTCCCGGTTCGGCCCGGACGGCGAGGTGCTGGAGGGGCCGGCGACCCGACCCCTCCTGCGTCGCCGCCGCGGCTGACCGGGTCGCTCCGGCAGGTCACCCGATGGAGCGGCATGAGCGTCGGAGCAGCGGTTACCAGTCGTGGGCCCGTCACCCATCCACGAGGAGGAGAGACATGACGACCGCACGAGACCTCATGACCGCGGGCGCCGAGTGCGCGCGCACCGACGAGACGGTGTCGCAGGCGGCGCAGAAGATGCGCGACCTCGGCGTCGGAGCCCTGCCGATCTGCGGCGAGGACGACCGGCTCGCCGGGATGATCACCGACCGCGACATCGTGCTGCGCTGCGTCGCGCAGGGCCACGACACCACGCAGATGACCGTGGCGGACTACGCCGACGGCAAGCCGGTCACGATCGGCGCCGACGACGACGTCGCGGAGGCGCTGCGCACCATGCTCGAGCACGACGTACGCCGGCTGCCGGTCATCGACGGCCACGACCTGGTGGGCATCCTCAGCCAGGCCGACGTGGCGCGGGCGCTCCCGGCCCAGCAGGTCGGCGAGCTGGTCGCGGGCATCTCCAGCCCCTGACCCCCACGGACGAGGGCCGGGTCCAGCAGCGCGGCCCGGTCCTCCCCGTCCGCGGACCGAGCTGTTCAGGCCCGGTCGCCCGCTGCCCCGGCCCTCGCCCGCACCCAGGTGGTCGTGCCGGCGGGCAGCCCCTTGAGCTTCGGAGCGCCGTCGCAGGCGGTCACCAACAGCGGCGGCGAGCCCTCGAAGGACCACTTCAGGTGGTGGTAGACGCGCGAGAGCGTGTCGTCGCTGTCGACCAGCAGCAGGTGGTCCTCGGCCCGCAGGACCTCGCGCCACGGCCCGTCGACCACGCCCGACAGACCGGGGTCGAAGGGCTCCGGCGACCAGGCGAGGTAGACCGTCACCGTCCCGGTCCCTGCGTCGCGCCCGCCCACCGGGCCACCACCTCGTCGGCGGTCAGCACCTCCTGGCGGTGCTGGTCGTGCAGCATGACCAGCGTGTGGTCGTGCTCCTCCCAGCTGACCGACGCCGTCGCGTCCGAGACGAGCACGACCGCGAGGTCCCGGGCGAAGGCGTCGCGCGCCGAGGCGGCGATGCAGGACTCGGTGCTCACCCCGCACAGCACGACCCGGCGTACGTCCTGGGCGCGCAGGACCTGCTCGAGCGTGGTGCCGAAGAAGACGCTGTCGCGGGTCTTCTCGACCACGGTCGCCGGTCCGGGCTCGAGGCCAGCGACCCGCTCGGCCCCGGGCGTGCCCCGGACGGTGACACCCTGGTCGTCCTCGAGCATCGTCAGCGTCCAGGTGCTCCGGTCGGGCTCGTGGACGGTGCGCACCTCCAGCACCGGTACGCCGCTGCGGTGCGCGGCCACGACCAGCCGGTTGCACGTCGCGACGAGGTCCTCGCGACAGCGGTCGAGCTCGGCGTCGGAGAACCAGTCGGACTGCAGGTCGATGAGCAGCAGCGCGTCGTGTGCCATGCGCGCCACGTACCCGCTGCCCAGCCGACGCGTGCGTACCCGGACGGGTGGCCACCCCTGAGGGCGGTGGTGGGATCCGGGTGCCCCTTTACCGTCGAGGGATGACCACGATCGCATTCCTGACTGCGTCCGAAGGCATCGAGAAGGCCGAGCTGGTGGAGCCCTGGCAGGCGGTGACCGACGCCGGCCACGAGGCGGTGCTGCTCTCCCCGGAGTCCGGTGAGGTCCAGCTCTTCGAGCACCTCGACAAGGCCGAGACCCGACCCGTGGACAAGGAGGTCGGCAGCGCCTCGATCGACGACTACGCCGCCCTCGTGCTGCCCGGCGGGGTCGCCAACCCCGACGCGCTGCGGATGGACGAGGCCGCGGTGGCCTTCATCCGCGACTTCGTCGCCTCGGGCAAGCCCGTCGCGGCGATCTGCCACGCGCCCTGGACCCTCGTCGAGGCCGGCGTGCTCGACGGCCGCACCCTCACCTCCTGGCCCAGCCTGCAGACCGACATCCGCAACGCCGGCGGCACCTGGGTCGACGAGCCGGTCGTCACCGACGGCAACCTGATCACCAGCCGCAACCCCGACGACATCCCGTCGTTCAACAACGCGCTGCTCGAGGCGGTCGCGCACGGGGCGGGCAGCACCGGCTCCTGAGCCGCACCAGCTCCTCCGCAGGGGCGTCGGGCCACGAGGTCCGGCGCCCCTGTGTCGTCATCGGCCCGGTCGCGCCCCGACGGCGCCGGGATCCCGGACGCGCCCACGGGCCGGGCGTGGGAGCCCCCCGGCGCACGCTCGTCCCGTCCGGGCGCGGCGGTCTCGGACCCCTGCTCCCAGGGGCCGCGACCGGGGAGGATTCCGGCCCCCGGCCGCGGCTGTCATCCGGCCATCACCCCTACGGGTGGAAGCACCACCCGGATGTGGTGATTCGGCGATCGGCGACATCGACAAGCCTGCGTCGCCGACGCGGTGCCCAATCACACCCAGCAGGGTGGAGCGACAGGGGACCGGGGACCGGGGACCGCGCGAGGTGTTCCCGCTCACGTGGCAGCGGACGCGGGTGCCTGTGACGCGAGTCGTGGGGGATGCCGCGGCGCCGCGGGTCGTGTGAGACGATCGAGGAGTCCGCCCCACCGTGGCACCCCGCTCCCGGCAGCGCCCAGCAGCGCACCAGAGGCAGCGAGAGGACACCCGGTGCGGACACCGGCCCCGCCGAGGACCTGCGATCGGTCCCGGACAGCCGAACCCAGCCCGGCCGCACCTCGCCATCCGGGCCCACGGAGGAGGAGCGAGTGGCTCGACGAGCCCAGCGTCGTACCAACGGTCAGCGACCCCAGCGACGGGTGCGCGACCTCGACAACGAGGGGATCATCCCCGTGCTGGCCCGCGCCGTGCGCGAGGTCGAGGGCTCGGCCCAGCGGGGCGCCGTGCCGCCGAGCGCGCGCACGAAGTTCCAGGTCGTGGCCCTGCTCGTCCGCGAGGAGCGGGCCCGGATCAAGGCCGACACCGAGGTCTCGGACTCCCAGCGCGCCGAGCAGCTCAAGCGCCTCGACGGCATCGCCACCATCCTCGCCAAGACCGCCACCCGCGACACGACCCTGCTGCACCTGCTGGCCGAGGACGCCGAGATCGGCGAGGCCGCTGAGGACCTGCGCCGCGACATGCAGCGCCGGGCCGGCCTCGAGGTCGAGGAGCCCGAGCCCGAGGAGGAGGTCGACGGCGAGGGCACGGTCGAGAAGCGGATCGTCCCGCAGAGCGTGGTCTCCCGCCGCCTCGCCAACCCCTTCCTCACCCCCGACTTCTCCGGCGCCGCCCTCAAGGCCCGCCCCCGCCGGCTCGCCGGCTGGGAGCTGCTCGGCCCGCTCTTCCGCTCCTTCGAGTACGGCGGCAACGCTGCGTGCATGCCGCTGCCCGAGCCCGGCTCGCTGGTCGCCCCGGGCGGGCGCGAGCTGATGAAGCACCAGTCGCAGGTGGTCGAGGCCGCCGCCCAGGGCCACCGCACCTTCCTCCTGGCCGACGAGCCCGGCCTCGGCAAGACCGCCCAGGCGCTGCTGGCCGCGCAGGCCGCCGACGCCTACCCCCTGCTCGTCGTCGTGCCCAACGTCGTGAAGACCAGCTGGGCTCGCGAGGTCGGCACCTGGACGCCGCAGCGCACCGCGACGGTCATCCACGGCGACGGCTGGGACGTCGACGGCTGGGCCGACATCGTCGTCGTGAACTACGAGATCCTCGACCGGCACGTGGGCTGGCTGGGCGACTTCGGGTTCAAGGGGATGGTCGTCGACGAGGCGCACTTCATCAAGAACAAGACCTCCCAGCGCTCCCAGCACGTCCTGCACCTCGCCGACCGCATCCGCGCCCGCTACGCCCGACCGCTGATGATGGCGCTGACCGGCACGCCGCTGATCAACGACATCGAGGACTTCCGCGCGATCTGGCAGTTCCTGGGCTGGATCGACGACACCATGCCGCTCGGCCCGCTGATGGAGGCTCTGGAGGAGACCGGGCTGACCCCGGCCGACGGCCCCTCCTTCTACGCCGCCGCCCGCAACGCCGTCGTCCAGCAGGGCATCGTGCGGCGCCGCAAGGTCGACGTCGCCGCCGACATCCCGGCGCGTCGCGTGGCCGACCTGCCGGTCGAGCTCGACGACGCGGTCGGCCGCTCCATCCGCGCCGCCGAGACCGAGCTGGCCCGCCGGATGGTCGCGAGGTACCACACGGCCCTGGAGACCCGGGTCTCCGGACGCGTCGTCGACGGCATCGACCACGAGCTGGTCCGCCGGGTCGCGGGCTGGGAGCTGGAGGACTCCTCCAACAAGAAGGACGGGGAGAACGTCTTCTCCATGGTCCGCCGCATCGGCCAGGCCAAGGCCGGGCTCGCCGCGGACTACGCCGCCCAGCTGGCGCGCAACGTCGGCAAGGTCGTCTTCTTCGCCAAGCACGTCGATGTCATGGACACCGCCGAAGCCCTCTTCGCCGAGCGCGGCCTGAAGTACACCTCCATCCGCGGCGACCAGACGCCCAAGGCCCGAGAGGCCGCGATCGACGCCTTCGTCAACGACCCGGAGGTCTCGATCGTCGTCTGCTCGCTCATGGCCGCCGGCGTGGGTCTCAACCTCCAGGTGGCCTCCAACCTGGTGCTGGCCGAGCTGTCGTGGACCGACGCCGAGCAGACCCAGGCGATCGACCGCATCCACCGCATCGGCCAGGAGCTCCCGGTCACCGCGTGGCGCGTCATCGCCGCGCACACCATCGACACCCGCATCGCCGAGCTGATCGACTCCAAGGCCGGGCTCGCGGCGCGGGCGCTCGATGGCTCCGACGAGGAGATCGGCGCCAGCTCCGACGTGCAGCTCGAGGCCCTGGTCTCGTTGCTCACCGAGGCGCTGGAGCGCGAGGAGGGGGCCGCCGCCCGGCGTACCCGTGCCTACGCCGAGGCGCTCGTCGACTGACCCACGTCGCCACGTCACGCGGGCTGCGGGGCGGCCGCACGAGGACATTCCATCGGCTGGCCGCTGAAGCCGGCACGCGGCGCCGGGGTGGGGCCGGCCCGCTAGGTTCCACCTCAGTGTCAGGGTGAGGCTCGCCGCGATCAGCGGCTGGTTGGATCCTGAGCACCCGGTGTCTGGCTCATAGGTTCATTGTCGCCTTCGGGTTGATGAGCATGCGTTTTGCCGGCATCGGGTGTGAAGGACCGGCCGGCGT